>NZ_JBZXYR010000002.1:0-767919 GCF_058895805.1 Paenibacillus sp. NMA1017
TCGGTTCGCCTGTTCGTTCAGTTCCCGGTAGGTCAGTGTTTGCCCACCCCAGACCAAAGCCGGATGATCTGCTCTTTGCTCCGCTCGTTCCTCCAACAGCCCATGGATCGTTTGTTCCTTCCGATATTCAGCCGCTGTGCGGTTAAAATCATGGAGCTGCACACTGCTCTCTTCCTCAGGTACGATCCCAATTTGCGAAATAAGAGTTTCACTTTGCTCCATGGCTTGTGCGAATAAATATTCAAAATGGCGGATCACGTTCTCGATGGGGATGAATCTTTCAAAAGCCTGTATCTGATAGTCAAAATTTACGGCTACATCCGTTTCTCCTTCTTGTCCCCATATCAGGAGATTGAGTGCATTCCTTTCATGATGATGCGGCATGCTTACAATCCGGGTTGCTGTGCCGATAAAGCTCTCTCTGTTTTCCTGTTCTTCGAAAGAAAGCGATATATCAAATAGTTTCCCTTTCTCATGGACATTCTCGTAAACCGTCCGGTAGATTTCACCGAAAGACATTTTCTGATGCCGATAGCACTGCATAAGCTCACGTTTGATGTTCTTTATCAGCCCTTTAAAGCTTATATCTTCTTCGGGGCTGATCCGCAGCGGCAGCACGTTGGCAAAATGTCCCATAGTCTGCTTATATTTCGCTTTACCCCGGTTAAAAACCGGGACGCCGATTACCATTTCATTCCTGTTGCTAACCCTACTGAAATAAAGAAACATTATGCCTAAAAAGTAATGGAATGATGAGCATCCTTCCTCTTTGCAAAATTCAATCATTCGATTGTATAAGGTCTTGTTTATAGTTAAGGTTCGCCGATCGCTCCAAACAGAATTGCCATCACCATCATCAATGTCCGCTCCTCTGCTCAACAGAGGCTCGGGAATGGTCTGATATTTGTTCTTCCAGAACTCCCTGTCTTTTAAAAAGGCCGGAGAATTCAGATAATCCTGATTATCTGATATAAAATCAGCATAGGAATAGACAGTTCTGTTCATTTCACTAATTCCTTGCGTCAATTTGTTGTAATTGTCAAACATTTGACTGACTAAGAGAGCAAATCCCCATCCATCGATCACCAAATGATGAACTTTAAGAAAAATGAAGTATATATTCGGGGCCTCTTGCAATATATCAAATTGAAAATAATAGTTCTCCGATTGAAAAGGTTTTAAAAATTCCTCCTTCATCCAGTTAATGCAAAAAGAATTTGGATTTTCATTCATCGAAAAATCATATAACGGAACTTCATATTCAACTTCTGGCAGGAATGTTAAATAAGGTTCTCCCTTTTTATTAATAAAACGGGTACTGAGGGAATCATTCTGCCTGATTAATAATTGCATGGAATCCTTAAGGATAGCCAAATCCAGGTTTCCTTTAACCTCAACATATCCACCAATGTTGTAAATAGGTTTTCCAGGGTGCATGCATTGTTCGAACCATATGTCTTTCTGATAGGAGCTTAACGGGTACTCCTTAATAGTGATTATGCTCGTTTCCATAAAAATTCCTCCTGTTCTTAATCATCCATGCCTTTTACTCCATATGCCCAAATGCTTTCCCGCTGCAACTAAAAGAAGTCTGTTCCCATAAAAAAAACACAGAAACAGATAGCAGATTTCGTCCGGTTTCCTTCGGCAACCTGGCAATCATAGCTGTTTAATGCAGCTTTAGACCCATGGCTTTGTGTCCACCACTTTCGAGGTGTTTACGATTAACGGGAATAAATAAGTATATTTTTGCACTTCTTCTCCCTACCATTCGGTAGGTGATAACCTTGTGAACTGAAGGTTTTATTTTTATTTATCTTTTCAATACGTTGTTAGATGCTGATTGGGATACTTCAGTGATCCATCAAATTCCTGTAGTTCGACAACTCAAGTTTATTTTGTTATTCCCCTCATCCACCCCCCGAGATTCCGAGATATCCATCTGCACAACTGATCAGTAACAAGCAAGCTTACTGCGGAGAATATTTCCAGGGCATAGCCGCCACGGAGAAAAGAACGTCCTTACAAGAAACGTCCCGCTTATCTCTAGCAAGGAAGGAGCATGCCCTTGCCGTCCAGCATCGTCAGAAGAAGAGGCGATATCCCTTTTTTTTCACTGTTTTAGCCATGATTACTTCGATCTCAGCACTTGATTGGAAACGTTGCTGATTATCTCAATCTCTCCGGCTGTCAAGGTAAACTGCATCGCCTTCACATTTTCCTCGGCATGATGTACCTTTGAAGCCCCAGGTATCGCAAATACATTCTCTCCGTGGGCGTTAATCAGCCAATTCAGAGCAATCTGCGTTGGCGTCACATTATACTGTTGAGCCATCTGTTCCAGCAACTCAATCAGCGGCTTCGATCTCTGCAGGCCCGAATCCCGGAATGCCGCTGTCCACTTGCGCGGTCCCTTGATAGACTTGACCAGAGAGGGATTTTTATGGAATTTTCCACTTAATATTCCCTGCATTAACGGGGAGTAGGCGATGATCGCCACACCGAGCTCTTTGGCCGTGTCCAGAATTCCGTTCTGCTCGATTCTCCGGTCAAGCAGGCTGTATTTCACCTGATTCGAAACCAGGCGAAGGCCGTGCTCTCGCAGCACACGATCAGCTTCACGTATTTGTTGCGCGGAAAAGTTGCTTACACCCACATATTTAATCTTTTCTTGCTCGACCAGTTTAGCCATCGCATTCATCACGGCACCGACCGAAGCAAAGGAGTAAGGCGAATGCACTTGATAAAGGTGAATCGTCCGTTGATCCAAGTGGCGAATACGTTCATCAATCGTTGCTGTGATACTGCCTGCAGTGCGAAAGGCAGGCCACCATTTCGTAGCGATATTCGCCTGCTCCGCGAGCGATCCTCCGATCTCTTTCAGCGTGCCAGCCAGTAGCTGCTCAGACTGTCCGCCACCGTATGCTTCAGCGGTATCAAACCAATTAATCCCACCTTCCAAACTAGTCCGAACGATTTGCCGTATATCCTCCCGCCGCAGCACCGGCCAGAATTTCCCGACTATCCCTTTTCCGTTGCTAAACTGCCAGCAGCCGAGCCCAAGCGGGGACAGCTTTAAATCTGAATTGCCCAGCTTGCGTAATTGCTGTAAACCTGCTGCAGCTACCGTTTTCTCCTCCATGGTCTTCCACCATCTTCCGTAAAAAAGTTTTCTGGTCAAACGATTGAGTTCTCGTTTTAAAACGCATAACTTTACTTCCTGATTGTTCAATTCGTTAAGTGAAGTTATTTTTGAACGCTACGCATAGAGTTTTCATTATTAACTACCTGGAAAATTTACTTTTGCATAACCCCTATTTCTTTATCGGTTGAAAGCTTACAAATGTTTAATAAAATGTTATATAGACATCTCTAATGGGGATTTTTGGTGTGCTGAATATAAAAAAGGATGACTCCTGATGAATTCAGAAGTCACCTGATGACGGCTAAAAAAATCCTTATTTTATCTATCTTTGAAAACATTGTTTTCTACCTGTATCAGTTTTCCTCCTGTATCAATCTTCCTCACGAACGCTAAGTTGCCCTGTACCTGGTTCATTCAGAACAATTCGCGCCTTGACGGTCGATCCATCTTTACGCTTAAAAGATAGCAACTGCGTCTGTCCCTTTGTCAACAAAGACTTGAGCATCGTTCCCGTAATCTGCTTGCCAGCATATTCCTTCCAGACGACAAAGCCGCAGCCCTGCTTGTAGTGGCTGCACCCATACCCCTTGCGGCCTTCAATAATGCTTCCGCCGCAATTAGAGCGTGGGCAACTACCTAAAGCTTGCCTTTGGCTCACTGAAATGCCTGAGGATCCGTCGGAAGAGCTGCGTGCTGGTGGTGCTGCTTGCTCCAGAGTTGCGCTTCCAGCGCTGCCACCGCGTCCTGATGTAGCACGCCCTACCCCTTTGGCGGCGGTGCGTCCGCTCGCACGCGCACTACGTGCGCCTTCTTTTCCAGCCGCACGCTTCCCCCTTGCTTCCTCACCAAAGGCATTTGCCGGAGCCGGTGGCTGCTGCCTCACCTTGTCAATGATGGACAACGTAAATCTTTTAACGTTCTCCATAAACTTCTCCTGAGCCGCCTCACCCTTGGAAATTTGATGCAGGCGACGTTCCCATTGACCTGTCATCTCCGGGGAGGCTAATAGATCAACCCCGGCATGACGGATCAGGTCAATAGCCATCTTTCCCTTTTCCGTAATAATAATCTTTTTACCCTTCATTTCAATATAGCCAACCTTTTTCAATCGTTCAATTGTGGCGGCCCGCGTCGCAGGTGTGCCTAAACCGGCATCCTTCATGACCTCACGCAATTCCTCATTCTCCATCTGTTTACCCGCGCTTTCCATCGCCTTAAGCAATGTACCCTCCGTGTAGCTTTTAGGGGGCTGAGTCGCCTTTTCTTTCATCTCGGCGCGAACACAATCCACGGGACGTCCCGCATCAATCTCAAACTTCTTGTCCGTCCACTCGTCCGTCTCCTCTTCATCCTCTTTTTTCGGTGATTTGCTCTTTTTACCTTTATCCTGATCAATCTTACTTAAAACTACTTTCCAACCCAAGGAAAGAAGCTCCTTAATATTTGTTTTAAACAGATGCTTGTCCACCTGTGTCATCACGGTATGCATTTTGTATTCAGCAGGCGGAAAAAAATGCGACAAAAACCTGCGAATAACCAGGTCATATACATTTTGCTCTTCCTTGCTTAGTGTTCCTGGCCTTTTTAACGTCGGCAAAATAGCATGGTGATCCTCGACACGAGATGGATTGCAGACCGATTTATTCTGTTTATGAACCAAATTGGGGTTGGCTTGTTGGACCAGATCAGCATAAGGACCTGTCCCCAGCATCCGTAATGCCTTGTGCATGCCGTCTATATTTTGCTCTGTCACATAGTTAGAATTGGTACGCGGATAGGAAATGACCTTGTGACGCTCATAAAGCGCTTGTGCCACATCCAGTGTTTTTTTGGCCGAATAACCGTACTTGGCATTCGCCTCGCGTTGAAGCAGTGTTAAATCGTACAATTTAAAAGGATACTCTTTTGTCTGCTTCGTGTCATATTTGGTGATTTTACCTGTTTTTCCACGAACCGCCGCAGCGATTTCCTCAGCTTCCTCTGACTTCGTCAGCCGATCCCCCTGCCACGCACCTTTGTACTTGATCTGATCTTGCTTAAACTCAGCCCACACGTCATAGAAGGTTTGAGACTGAAATGCCTCAATTTCCTTTTCCCGGTCATGAATCAGTGCCAGCACGGGAGTCTGCACCCGTCCTACCGACAGCAGTGTGTTATGTCGTGTTGTGAACGCTCTGGAAGCATTCATTCCGATCAGCCAGTCCGCTTCACTTCGTGCTCTCGCAGCTTGAGTCAGAAATTCAAACTCCGAAGCATCTCGCAATCGTTCAAAGCCTGTCGCAATACTTTCCGCTGTCAAGTCTGAAATCCACAGTCGCTTAACTGGCTGATGCAACTTTAATTGCTGCTGAATCAACGCAAAAATATATTGCCCTTCCCGTCCAGCATCACAAGCATTTACGATGGCATTGCAGCGTTTTGCCAGTTCACCAATCATTTTCAGCTGATCTTTTGTTTTCGGATTTGGTACAATTTTGAACTGCTCAGGGATAATAGGAAGATCCTTAATATTCCATCGTTTGTACTTAGCATCGTATGCATCCGGCTCAGCCAAACCCAGCAAATGTCCGATCGCCCAGGTTACAATGTATTTCTCCCCTTCCAAATAGGTACGGTTATTTTTAGCCCGCGGCTCCATAACAGCGGCAATCGTCCGTCCCATATCTGGTTTCTCAGCAATAATCAACGTCTTCATTCATACTCCATTCCTTCCTGACGGCCTTCTGTTTCTCCTCCATGAATCATACATATACATGGAATGTTAATGAAAACACAGGTATCCCGGCCTCATGCAAAAGGAGCCTTCTCCCGACGAAAGCTCCTTTGTAAATTCATTTAGTCAAACGCTTCAACAATATACGTGTATTATACCATAGATACCATGGTTCTCTCAGGTACTGATTTTAAACAGTCAATGAAAGTTATGTATATGTTAATTTATATTACATATATATCAGATTTCATCAAATTTTCTTGTGAAATAATTCTTTTTTCTATAAAAAAGCTACACCAAACGCTCTTTTTTATGTTATGATCAATGCAGATAAGAAATATATGGTGAGATGATTAATTTTAAGTTATATTACCTAACATGAATTTCGCAATATTTCACAGTTCAATAATCATTGATTCATTTTTCGCTTTTGGAAGACTCAGCTTGAAATACAATAAAGCCCCATCCGAAGATGGAGCTTTGACTAATCCGTAACATAAAATTTATAATTACACCAAAACGGTAGCGCCCATGAGGTATTTATCAACCTCTCGTGCAGCTTCTCGACCTTCATTAATAGCCCACACGACAAGACTTTGTCCGCGACGCATATCACCTGCAGCAAAAACCTTATCCACATTGGTAACATATTTTCCATAACGTGCTTTAACGTTGGAGCGACGATCCGTCTCCAAACCAATTTGCTCTACAATCGTTTGCTCAGGACCATCAAATCCAATGGCAATAAGAGCAATTTGTGCAGGGAATACGCGCTCCGTACCTGGAATCGGTTGATAGATTTTGCGACCCGTTTCATCAACAATCCGTTGAATTTGAATGGTGTGCAGCTCTTTCAGATTACCGTCCTCATCACCTACAAATTTGGTCGTCATGATGGAGAACTCACGCGGATCTTCTCCAAACAACGCCTTCGCTTCTTCCTGTGCATAATCGAGAGAATACACGTTTGGAAATTGCGGCCAAGGATTGGCAATCGGGTCACGCTCCATAGGCGCTTTGGTGTGAGTGCCAAATTGAGTGACACTCCGACAACCATGACGCAAAGAAGTAGCTACACAGTCCGACCCCGTATCACCACCACCGATTACAATAACGTCCTTACCTTGGGAGGACAAATAGTTGCCATCTTCCAGGTTGGAATCCAAGTAACTTTTGATGGTACCATTCAGATAATCCATTGCATAATGAACACCCTTCAAATCGCTACCTTCAATGTTGAATTCTCTTGGCTTCGTAGAACCACCACATAGGACAACCGCATCATATTCAGCAATCAGCTGATCGGTAGGGATATCTTTGCCAATCTCCGTATTGGTGATGAATTGAATACCTTCAGCCTCCAGCAAATCCACACGCCGCTGGACAACCTTCTTATCCAATTTCATAGATGGTATTCCATACATCAACAATCCACCCACACGATCAGCACGCTCATACACAGTCACGCTGTGCCCTGCTTTGTTAAGCTGAGCCGCTGCTGCCAAACCTGCCGGACCCGAACCAACAATAGCCACTCGTTTGCCTGTACGCTTTTCTGGCGGATTAGGAACGACCCAACCTTCCTCAAAGCCTTTTTCAATAATAGCTTCCTCAATGGTTTTAATTGTAACAGACTGTCCGATCAGGCCGACTGTACACGAACCTTCACATGGCGCAGGACAGACACGACCTGTGAATTCCGGGAAGTTATTCGTTTTGTGCAGCCGCTCTAGCGCTTCCTTCCACAAACCACGATATACGAGATTGTTCCATTCCGGAATGAGATTATGAACCGGGCAGCCTAAAGTTGCTCCCATGATATCCATCCCCGAATGACAATAAGGAGTTCCGCAGTCCATACAACGCGCCCCTTGGGTACGCAGCTCTTCTTCAGACATATGCTTATGGAACTCTTCCCAATCCTTTATACGCTCTGCCGGGTCCCGGTCTGTAGGAAGCTGTCGTGTGTATTCCATAAATCCAGTTGGTGTAGACATGTTACGTTCCCCCATCTCTTCGCTTATGAACCCCGATCATCCATTCAGAATTTAAGTCAAATTCGAATTTGTCTGTTTGTATTATGAAAGGGTCTGTTCTCGTTGAATTTGATTTATTGTATCACAATACAGCGTAAAAGTGATGAAAACTTATGCAAGTTTCTGCATCAACAGCCAAAAGGATTTTTTATATGGTTTATTAATTTTTCAAATGAGGGGAGTCGGATACAGTCTATTCTTATTCCGTTCTCTCGTAAACAACAAAACGATACTCATAGGGATTTTTGTCATCCTTGATACCCGGGGTCTCACTGACTATATTCCAGCCGTTCCAATCCAGTTCAGGGAACGTTGTATCGCCTTCAAAAAACTCCTCAATCCGAGTCACAATCAGCCGATCAGCATGTGGCCAAAACAGTGAATAAATCTCCGCTCCCCCAATGACCATTAGCTCATCCCGCTTGGCTAATTGGAGTCCTTCTTCCAATGAATGAATCACTTCTGCACCTTCCGCCTGATAGCGTTGATCTCGAGTCAAGACGACGTTACGTCGGTTTGGCAGACTTTTTCCTCCAAAGGATTCCCACGTCTTGCGTCCCATGAGTACCGTTTTATTAATCGTCTGCTCTTTGAAAAAGGCCATGTCTCTAGGGAGGCGCCAGGGAAGCTTGTTATCCCGGCCAATCACACCATTTTGTGCCATAGCCCATATCATTGAAATGCCCATTTTTCCACCTCCTCTAATCAGATGGCGACAGGCGCCTTGATCCCTGGATGATACTCGTAATTTTCAAAAGCAAAATCGTCGTAGATATAATCAAAAATCGAATCCGGCTTGCGCAGAATTTTCAACTGAGGCAACGGATAAGGATCACGTTCCAACTGCGTATGCACTTGTTGCATATGATTTGAATAAATATGCACATCGCCGCCTGACCAAATAAATTCGCCGGGCTCCAAACCGCACTGCTGTGCAACCATATGCGTTAGCAATGCATAACTTGCGATGTTGAACGGCAGCCCTAGAAAGGTGTCCACAGAACGCATCGTTAACATACAGGAAAGCTTCCCTCCAGCTACATAGAACTGAAATACAAAATGACATGGCGGCAACTTCATCGATTCGATTTCAGCCACATTCCAAGCACTGACGATATGTCGACGTGAATCCGGATTATTTTTAATAGCCTCAATGACATTCGCAATTTGGTCAATATGTTGCCCATCTGTTGTTTCCCACGAGCGCCATTGTGATCCATATACAGGCCCCAGATTCCCCTGCTCGTCCGCCCATTCATCCCAAATGGTAACTCCGTTCTCCTTGAGATAAGAAATGTTGGTATCTCCTCGCAAAAACCATAACAGCTCATGAATAACGGATTTCAAATGTACTCTTTTGGTGGTCACCAAGGGAAAGCCCTTGGCCAGATCAAAACGGAGTTGTCTTCCGAAAACAGATAGTGTTCCCGTCCCTGTACGATCCTCTTTTTTCACTCCATTCTCTAAAATATCCTCCAGCAATTCCAAATAGTTACGCACGTTATTCCTCTCCTTTGAGCATGATTAAAACCTGGCATCGCCAAATTCTAATCTTTAAAATTCTCTTTCTGCACCAATATCTATAGTTAGTTTATCATGTACGGTGCTTCGTTGGCCATGTACTGTGTGAATTTTCATGGTAGTCCTGAAAATCCTAAAGTTTGAAAAAAAAGAGACAAAGAGCGCAAATATAGCGCTCCTTGCCTCTCTTTGTCATGTATGAAAACCAAAAACGAGATAATGAAAATGGTATTAGCGACGTGGTGCCAGTGCATGGATTGGATGACCCAGCACGACTTCCGCTGCTTCCATAACGATTTCGCCCAATGTAGGGTGAGCATGAATAGTCAAGGAGATATCTTCGAGTGTAGCACCCATTTCAATCGCCAGACCCAGCTCAGCAATAAGGTTGGAAGCTTCCAGACCTACGATTTGCGTACCCAGTACCAGACCTGTATCAGCGTCAGCTACGATTTTTACAAAGCCATCAGCAGCGTTCAGGGAAACGGCACGACCGTTTGCTCCATAAGAGAACTTGCCAACTTTGACATTGTAGCCTTTTTCTTTGGCTTGTGTTTCTGTGTAGCCTACGCTAGAGCATTCTGGATCTGTGAAAACAACAGCTGGCATACATTTGTAATCTACTACAGACGGCTCGCCTGCAATTGCTTCAGCAGCCACTTTACCTTCGTAAGAAGCTTTGTGTGCCAGAGCAAGACCAGCTACGATATCGCCGATTGCAAAGATATGAGGAATGCTAGTACGTCCTTGGTGGTCAACTTTCACCATTCCGCGCTCATCCAGTTCTACACCGATCAGATCCAGACCCAGCTCACCGTCTGTGTTTGGACGACGTCCAACAGTAACAAGCAGATATTCAGCAGTTACTTCTTTGCTTTCGCCGTTAACGGAGAATTTCACCGTTACGTCTTTATCTGTTTGCTCTGCACTTTCCGCTTTAGCGCCAGTGAAGATTTCGATGCCAGTTTTCTTCATGCTTTTCGCAACGATCGAAGTCATATCCTTGTCGAAACCAGGAAGCACTGTATCCATACCTTCAATGATCGTTACTTTGGAACCGAATTTGGAGTACATTTGTCCAAGCTCTGCACCAATGTATCCACCACCGATTACGATCAGGCTTTTCGGAATTTCAGGCAGGTTCAATGCTTCTGTAGAAGACAGAATGCGTCCGCCAAACGGGAATGGTTTCAGTTCGATTGGACGGGAACCTGTTGCGATAATTGCATTTTTAAAACGGTAACGTGGTGATTCATGTTCGTTGAATACACGCGCTTCGTTTTCGTTGATGAACATGCACTCACCATTGAAAACTTCAACTTTGTTGCCTTTGAGCAAGCCGCTTACGCCGCCTGTCATTTTCTTAACAACGCCGTTTTTGAATTCTTGTGTTTTAGCGAAGTCCACTTTTACATTTTCAGCCGTAATACCGAAAGACTCGCCATGTTTAGCTGCTTCGTATTGATGAGCTGCAGAGATCAAAGCTTTGGATGGAATACATCCACGGTTCAGACAGACACCGCCCAGCTCAGATTTGTCAACGATCAATACGCTTTGTCCCAATTGTGCGGCACGGATGGCAGCTACATAGCCGCCAGGACCCGCACCGATAACCAATGTGTCAATATCCAGAGAAGCGTCTCCTACTACCATTGATTACACCTCCATAACAAGCAACTCAGGGTTAGCGAGCAGCTGTTTGATATAGTTCATGAAGTTTTGAGCAGTTGCACCGTCAATAATACGGTGGTCAAAGCTCAAGGAAAGAGCCATTACTGGAGCGGCTACAATTTCACCGTTTTTCACGACTGCTTTTTCACTGATGCGGCCAGTACCCAAAATCGCAACTTCAGGGAAGTTAATGATTGGAGTAAAGAACATACCGCCTGCAGAACCGATATTAGTGATGGAAATTGTGCTTCCTCTCATTTCGTTCGCAGCCAATTTTCCATCACGACCGCGCACAGCCAGATCACGAATGGAATCAGCAATCATCCAGATACTCTTACGATCAGCATCTTTGATAACAGGAACGATCAAGCCGTTGTCTGTATCTGTAGCGATACCGATGTTGTAGTATTTTTTGTAGACAATTTCGTTCGCTTCTTCGTCGATGCTGGCATTCAGAGCCGGGAATTGACGGGAAGCAGCAACCAAAGCTTTTACGATGAATGGCAGGTATGTTACTTTTGTGCCCTTCTTCTCAGCAATTGGTTTGATACGAGTACGGAAAGCAACCAGCTCAGTCACATCTACTTCATCCATAATCGTAACGTGCGGAGCCGTATAAGCCGATTTAACCATAGCATTGGAAATAGCCTTGCGGATACCTTTAAATGGTACGCGCTCTTCCTCAGCACGCGCATCTACTGCTGGTGCGGATGATGCTGCAGCTTTCGCTTCTTTCTTAGCAGGCTCTTGTGCTTTTGCAGCCTCTTTCGCTACTGGTGCAGCCGCTTGACCTCCACCATTTTTGAAAGCTTCTACATCTTCTTTGGTAATTTTACCGTTTTTGCCGGAGCCACTCACTTGAGCGATGTTTACACCTTGCTCACGAGCAAATTTGCGGACGCTAGGTGTAGCCAGTACGTCTTTGTTAGAAGCAGCAGGAGTTGCAGCTGGTTTCGTGTTTGCTCCGCCTTTTGCAGCATCCTCTTCTTGTTTAGCAGCAGCTGGTGCTTCTTCTTGTTCAGGAAGCTCACCCTCTGCAGCGATTACAGCCACAACTTGACCTACATTAAAGATGTCGCCGTCTTTGGCAAATACTTCTTGTACTGTACCATTAACCGGACAAGGAACTTCAACTACAGCCTTATCGTTTTGTACTTCCATGATGATATCTTCATCTGTTACTTTGTCGCCGGGCTTGATGTGCATCTTGATGATTTCGCCTTCGTGAAGACCTTCACCCAGCTCTGGGAATTTATATTCAAATCTAGCTACACCTGCAGCTCCGCCTTGTGCAGCAGCACTTGGCTCAGGGCTAGCAGCTGGTGCTTCCGGTGCATCTTCTTGTTCAGGAAGTTCACCTTCTGCATCAATTACAGCTACGACTTGACCTACGTTAAAGATGTCGCCGTCTTTGGCAAATACTTCTTGTACTGTACCACTAACCGGACAAGGAACTTCAACTACAGCCTTATCGTTCTGCACTTCCATGATGATATCTTCGTCAGTTACTTTGTCGCCGGGCTTGATGTGCATCTTGATGATTTCGCCTTCGTGAAGACCTTCACCTAGCTCCGGGAATTTATATTCAAATTTAGCCACGTTTAAAACCTCCCAAATTTACGGTGTGCTTTAATTAAAATTCCAATACTTTATTAACCGCATCAATGATACGTGTTGGCGTTGGCAACCAAGTATCTTCAATTTGAGCAAAAGGATAAACGGTATCCGGACCTGCTACCCGCAGAACGGGTGCTTCCAGATGCAGGATTGCTTTTTCGTTAATTTGTGCAATAACTTCAGCAGCTACACCGGAGCTCTTTTGCGCTTCTTGAACAACGATCGCACGATTGGTTTTTTGAATAGAAGCAACAATGGTATCAATGTCAATCGGGCTAATGGTGCGCAAATCAATGATTTCTACTTTGATACCTTTTGTTTTTTCCAGCTCATCAGCAGCTTTAATCGAAGTGTGTACCATCATACCGTAAGTAATGATCGTCACATCGGAACCTTCACGAACTACATTAGCTTTGCCAAGTTCAACTGTGTAATCATTCTCAGGAACTTCAGCGCGGAATGCATGATATAGGTTCAAATGCTCCATGAAAAATACTGGATCGTTGTCGCGAATAGACGCAATCATAAGACCTTTTGCATCGTAAGGGTTGGAAGGAACAACAACCTTGATACCAGGTGTTTGAGCCAGAAGACCTTCCAAGGAATCTGTATGCAGCTCGGCTGCCTTAACACCGCCACCAAAAGGTGTACGGAATACGATTGGAGAATTGTAACGTCCACCGGAACGGTAACGCATACGGGATGCTTGAATTGCCATTTGATCGAGTGCTTCAAAGATAAAGCCTACGAACTGGATTTCAGCTACAGGGCGGAAGCCTTGAATACCCAGACCCACAGCAAGACCCCCGATTGCGGATTCCGCCAGCGGAGTATCGAATACACGTTCTTCGCCAAATTCTTTTTGCAGACCTTCTGTAGCGCGGAATACGCCACCTACATGACCTACGTCTTCACCGAAAAGCAGGACGTTAGGGTCGCGTTTCAACTCTACGCGCAGTGCGTCACGAATCGCTTCTTTCATGTTCATTTGTGCCATTTGCTTCATTTCCTCCTTAAACATTGACAGATCAATTTCAGTTCAGGTCAATCGAAAAGCAGACCGGATCGGGTTACCGCCCGGTCTCTTTCAAGTCCAATTATTTAAAATCAGCTTTTTGTTCTTCCAAGTGCTTAGGCGTTGTTTCGAACATGCTATCAATCAGGCCAGGAATTGTCATTTTTTCTGTTTTCTCGGCTTTTTTGATCTCTTCGTTCACTTTTGCCTTAGCTTCTTCTTTTACGCGAGCTGTATCTTCTTCAGTCCAAAGACCTTTTTTCTCAAGGTATTTCGCAAAGCGGGCAATTGGATCTTTCGCATTCCATTCGCCTTCTTCTTCTTTAGAACGATATTTTGTTGCATCATCAGAAAGGGAATGTGGGCGGAAACGGTATGTTACGGCTTCAATCAATGTAGCACCTTCACCATTACGTCCACGCTCTGCAGCTTCTTGAACGGCTTTAATAACTGCAAGCACGTCCATGCCGTCAATTTTCACGCCTTTAATACCAGCAGCTACTGCTTTATGAGCGATCGAAAGAGCAGCCGTTTGTTTTGAGAATGGAGTCGTGATCGCGTAACCATTGTTTTGCACAAAGAAAATAACTGGCAACTTGTATACACCAGCATAGTTCAGGCCTTCGTAGAAATCACCTTCGGAAGAACCGCCGTCACCTGTATATGTAATGGCGACTTGTTTTTGTTTTTTCAGCTTGTAACCCATAGCAATACCCATAGCATGCAAAATTTGCGCGCCAATGATGATTTGCGGCATCAGTACATTAACACCGTCCGGCACTTGGCCGCCGTGTTGATGACCACGGGAATACAAGAAAGCTTGGTATAATGGCAGGCCATGCCAAACGATTTGCGGAATATCGCGGTAGCCTGGTGCAATAAAGTCTTCTTTTTGGAGCGCATATTCGCTACCAATCATGGTTGCTTCTTGTCCGGATACCGGAGCGTAGAAACCGAGACGTCCTTGACGGCCTAAGTTAACGGCACGGTCATCCCAAGTACGTGTAAATACCATTCGATACATAATTTCTTTCAATTGATCATCTGTAAGTTTAGGCAACATATCTTTATTGATAATTTCACCATCCGGAGAAAGTACGGACAGCGCCTCAACTTCCTCTGTGTAAACTTCATAAGGAACCTTGCTCATTTTCTTCACCTCAACAAAAAAATTTGAATATCAAGTTCCGCTGTTATAGGATTATTATACACCTGTTATATCGCTCGCGTCAAAGATTTAGTTATTTTTTTTGAGTTTGTCACATTTTTGTGTGTGTAACAGGGCATGTTTTTTACTATAACAGCTTAGTACATGATTGAAATTTTAAACATCTATTGCAATCAGGGTAATCTTAACTTATTGTGATCCCGAATGCAAAATAATACCCAAGAAAGGTGACGAAAAATGACGGATTCTCGGTATTTAAAACGAACCATCCTTAAAGACGAAGTAGACAGCCGCTTTCTTGGCGAGACCAGAACTCTCCGGATTTATTTGCCGCCCGGCTATAATGAAATATTGAGCTACCCGGTCGTATACTGTCAGGACGGAGAAGAATTTTTCAATTTTGGCCGCATTGCAACTCACGCCAACCGCCTCATTTTAGATGAGGGCGTCGAACCCTTCATTATTGTAGGGGTGGAAGTGAATACCAAAATCAGAACGCAGGAGTATGCTCCCTTTGGCAATCGTTTTGAGGCGTATACCGCCTGTTTTGCAGAAGAGATTATTCCCTATGTAGAGCAAAAGTATCCTATAAGAAAAGATGCAGCGTCCCGCATTTTGGCGGGAGATTCACTGGGAGGCAGTGTGTCTCTGCATTTGGCTTTGATGTATCCTCAGCTGTTCAACCGCATTATCAGCCTCTCAGGTGCTTACTATGAAGCTTCGCAGGAAATCATTGCCCGTGAGAAAGATCTGTCTCATTTGCGGGTGTGGATGACGGTTGGCCTTCAGGAAGATGCATTTGAGAGTGATACTGGCATTTACAACTTTGTAGAGCTTAACCGTCAATGCGCAGATTTGCTGCGCGAACGGAACGCTGAAATTTCTTACCGTGAAAAGGATGGCAAACATTTGTGGGGCTTTTGGCAAAACGAGTTGCCTGACGCGCTAATGTATTTTTTGGATCGCGCCTGAGTAAATATTCTTCCAGGTAACTAAGGGGAATGAGAGCATTGACCTAATAGGTCATAAAGCTCCTTCCTCTTTTTCATAACTTGGTTACGCTTTCAAAAGTGTATAACGAAAAACGGCAATGATTGCCGTCATCTGTCGTTCACATTATAGCTTTTCTTCTATGATCTTGTCCAGCAAGGCGTCGCACCCTGCATCCATTAATCGATAGGTCTCTTCAAAATTCCCTGTAAAATATGGGTCGGGTACTTCTCTTAATTTTTCTTGAGGGAGCAAATCCATAAATTTTAGAATATCAGCCTCCACTCCACCTGCAATCTTACGCATGTTTCGTTCATTGGAGTCATCCATGCACACAATATAATCAAACGCGTCAAAATCGCGGCCCGTTATTTGCCTCGCCTGTATGCCTTGTTCGCTGATTCCATGCAGTTTAAGTTGCTTTAGTGTTCCCTCATGCGGGGGATTTCCGATGTGCCAGTCGCCTGTCCCGGCCGAGTCCACCCTGATTTCTGCACCCAATCCCCGTTCCTGCGCTTTATGTCTCAGTATCGCCTCCCCCATCGGAGAGCGGCAAATATTGCCCAAACATACAAACAAAACGTTAATCATTTCGTTCTCCTTCCTATTACACGTTACACTTCCTTTTTTTCTGTTTCATTGTAGCCGTGTCCTCCAAAATTGTGCAAGCCATATTTAACGCGGTATACTTAAAAACGATGGTATATATAGGATCGTATCAGAAAGAAGGGATGTTGATTATGACAAAAAAACGAGCGATTGTATTTTCAGGCGGTCGTCTTAATGAAGAAGATTTACATCAAATACAACCCGATGATTTTATTATAGGTGCAGATAAAGGTGCTCTTTTCCTGATCGAGCACGGTATTACACCACATATCTCTGTAGGAGATTTTGATTCGATCACACCAGAGGAAAAAGAAAAGGTAGAATCAGCAAGCCAACGTATGATTGCGTGCGATCCAGTACTTAAAGACTTAACAGATACTGAGCTTGCTTTAGAAATCGCTATGGACGAACAGGCAGATCATGTACTGATGCTTGGTGTGACTGGCACCCGGATGGACCACACATTGGCTAATGTTCAAATATTGATACGCGCAATGCAGCATCATATTAGCTGCGCTATTATGGACGCACATAATTATATTGAGCTCACCGGATCAACGCTTGAGATCCAGCCTATGGGCTATACATATACATCGCTGCTTCCTATGACCGCCGAAGTAACAGGCATACAACTGGAAGGATTTATGTATCCGCTCCATAATGCCACCCTCAAAATGGGACAATCGCGTGCTGTCAGTAATAAGCTAACGGCTTCAAAAGGTACGATTTCTATTAAAAGCGGTCTACTACTCGTTATTCAAAGCAAGGATTAATTATGACATTGTTGTAACTATTGTATAGATTGTTTTTCACTCAAAACCCTTGATTAACAAGGGTTTTTCCGTTTGTAGAGATCTATGAACCGATATATTTTTAACAAATTGTAATTTTTAATCGTTTTTTAATAATCACTGTGTAAGTCTTGTCCCTCAAGCATTTGAGCGTTCTTTTCCAACTATTAGGTGGCTTCAAAACTGTTATACTCAACGCTGTCAGTTAGTTAGCAACTCAGCAAAATATTGCACAAATCAATTTCTGGAGGTACTTACAACATGAATATGCAGAAAATCATAAAAAAGGTAATTATAGCAGGGGTCGCAGCCACGATCGGCTTTGGTACTTTTGCAATTGAGGGAACAAACACGGCACAAGCTGCCACTACTACTTCAGTAGGCCAAAAAGTAATTAACTACGGCGAAAAATATATGGGTACTCCTTATAAGTTTGGAGCTTCCACAAGCACGACGCGCAATTTTGACTGTTCTTCTTTCATGAAGCATATATTCAAGAAATACGGAGTGAATTTGCCACGCACTTCTGTTCAACAGTCCAAAGTAGGACATGCCGTATCCAAGTCTAATTTGAAAAAAGGTGACTTAGTGTTCTTTTCAAGCGGTAGTCGTGCTACAGGACGCAACATTACCCACGTAGCAGTCTATATGGGCGGGGGTAAAATTTTACACACTTACGGCGGACCTGGCGTGACCATCTCCGATTTGAACTCTGGCAACTGGAAAAGAACATACATTAAAGCACGCCGCGTGCTGTAGTTTGAAACTCATTTTGAAATATGTGAGCCGGGACGAAAAGTCCCGGCTTTTTTTATATGCCTTATGCTATTCTGATACGGTTGGTGTTCTGAGTGAATAGCCAATACCTCGTTCCGTACGGATCATTTTAAACTTATACCCCTTATCTACTTTAACCCTCAAATGTCTGATATAGACGTCTACAACGTTCGTATCAACGATATAATCATGTTTCCAAACATCCTTCAGAATTTGCTGTCTGCTACAAACTTGGTTAAGATGTATCGCCAGATGAAGCAAAAGATCGAATTCTTTCGGAGTTAATTCCAGCTTTTGTCCCGCTCTGCTCACCATTCTGCTTGCATTGTCTATATGTATATCACCTGCCTCGATCGCCCTTTTCACATCACGTTCAATACCAAAAATCCGCAATAAATTAGCCACTCTAGCCTGAAAAACTCTAGGATAAAAGGGCAGAACGATTACATCATGTGCTCCTTGTTCAAAACAGGAAACAATATGGTCTTCCTCATCTGATGAAGTCATTGCTAATAGCGGGACATGAGGATGGTATTGTTGCAATGTGCGAAGCAAGCCTTGCGAAACCGTCTGTTCATCTTCTATATTGAGCAGTAGCAAATCTACAGGATTATGGGCTACATAAGAGCTTGCATCCGTCGTATTGCTAACATGTACCACCTGATAACCTGTCTGCTCCAATGGCCGAACAATTACGGGAGACGCTTCATTTACATCTACAAGTAAAATTAACGGGCTCATCTTTTCACCCACCTGGTTTGGACATAGCATTACATATTGGATACGAACAAGTTTGTGTTATAAGCCATTAAAGCATATTAATATTATTGTAACAAAAAAAGCAGAAAATCATTCTCCGAAGAATGGCTTTCTGCTTTTTTGGTTTAACCCAAATAGCGATGATACAGACTTCTTGCTTTTGCCACGTCCTTGGTCCCATGGATTAACGCTCTGCCATCTCCAAAAACAACCAAGCGATGCTCGCTTGTACTAAAGGAAACCAAAAACGTATTCCGTTCTACTTCCCCCTCTCCCAAAGAAGCAAATCTATCTGCCGTTTCTGCAAGATTCAGATGGATCGGGTTTGCTGGTCTAATTTGAACGGTATCTCTGCCGCACAAAACATCTGTTTTCTGCCGATGAGAGGCGGACAAATAGGGATACGTCGGTTGACTGCCGCAAGAAGGACAGTTCTCCTTTTTAACGCTATCTACTGCTATCGCTACGTACTCATTTTTCCACAAATCAAACGAAAGCAGCTTTCCTCTCAAATCTTCCAGATATCCGCCAAGAAGTTTGAAAGCTTCCGTAGTTTGGTTAGCCGTTACCATCTGTACAGCCTGCGGAATAATCCCGGCGGTATCACAGGTTTCCCCACCAAACGGTACAGTTCCCAGCAGACAGTGAAGACAAGGCGTTTGACCCGGTATAATGGTGTAGGTTACACCGTAGCTGCCCACACATCCCCCATAAATCCAAGGAATCCGATGCTTGAGTGCCATGTCGTTCATAAGAAGTCGGGTATCGAAATTGTCGGTTGCATCCATCATGAGATCTACCCCCTGGATCAACTCTTCCAGCTCCTCCACCCCAACATCCAGTACATGTGCATGGATAACCGTTTCCGAATTAATATCCTTTAATCTTCGCTGAGCAGCTACTGCTTTGGGATATCTTTGCGCAGCATCACTTTCCTGAAAAAGCTGCTGTCGCTGCAAATTGCTCCATTCCACATAATCCCGGTCTACGAGGCTCACTGTACCTACGCCCCCGCGGACGAGCGTTTCCGCAATACCTGTGCCTAGCGCTCCGACCCCTACGATCAGTACGTGAGAGGAAGCAAGCCGGCGTTGTCCTGTCGGTCCAAAGGGCGCGAATCTTTCCTGTCTGGAATAACGATCACTTGGATGTGTTTCTCCTGCACCGGATTTGTCAGTTACCTTCATGCCTGAACCATGCCTTCTGTCGGACTGCTTGCTGAAGCATAACGTTTTACAGGAATCATCCCCGCCTCAAAACCATATCTTCCAGCACGAACAGCCAGTTTCATTGCCTCAGCCATTTTTACCGGGTCCTTCGCTCCTGATACGGCTGTGTTCAACAAAACAGCATCTGCCCCCAACTGCATCGCCATTGCCGCGTCACCGGGTGAGCGAATACCCGCATCGACAATAACCGGAACTTCCGCTTGTTCAATAATTAGCTCTAATGAAAATGGATTGAGCAAACCATGTCCTGTACCAATCGGTGATGCTCCAGGCATAACGGCGTGTACTCCAAGCTCTTGAAGCCTCTTTGCTAGAATCACATCGTCCGATATGTAGGGCAGCACGATAAAACCTTCTTCTAACAGCTTATCACTAGCTTTCAACGTTTCAAAAGGATCAGGCAGCAGTGTCTTGCTATCCCCAATGACTTCCACCTTAATCATATCGCACAGGCCGGAGGCTTTTGCCAATTGGGCAATACGAATCGCCTCCTCTGCTGTTGTAGCCCCTGCTGTGTTGGGAAGAAGTGTATACCGGCTCAAATCCAGCATATCGAGAAAATGCTGCTTATCCCGTTCCTCCAAGTTCAATCTCCGTACAGCAAACGTCAATATTTCCGTCTCAGCAGCCTCTACGGCTTGGGATTGGATATCCAGATCAGAGAATTTTCCTGTTCCCAACAACAGCCTTGAGGTAAAAGATGCTTTTCCAATGGTTAACATGATCAACCGCCTCCCACAAAATGTACAATCTCTAGGCAATCTCCATCCTTCAGTACCGCTTCATCATGATCTTCACGGGTCAATATATGCCGATTCAGCTCCACCACTACGGTTTTCACCTTTACATCAAGCTCATGTAGCAATTGATCCACATGAGTGATTCGATTAGAAAAGGTCAGGCTCTGGCCGTTAATCGTCAGCTTCATAAGCTTTCCTCCTTGAGGAGCTCAGAAGAAAATCTACTTATCCCAAATTCAGCCGCACCAGCCCCATTAAGCATAGCTGCCATCGCACGCCCGGTAGCATCACTCAGCAGGACACCGTTGCGATAATGCCCGACTGCAGCATATACGCCCTCGACCCCAGGTACACTGCCAATAAAAGGATGACCTGATGCGGCCTGCGGACGTAAGCCCGCCCAAGCGCGCATAAAAGAAGCTTCACGAACGCGCGGCAGCCAGGCAGAGGCACGTGCCAGCAACCCCTCCAAGCCTCCTACGGTCACCTCTTCGTCATATTGATACGGAAGACTCGTTGCCCCAATCCAAAGCTCGTTATTCTGTTTAGGCACGAGGTAAATATCATCAGCACAAATGGTGTATTCTAACGGGTGATCCTTCAAGGAGACCGCTACCGCTTCGCCCTTGACCGGATAAAGTGGATATTCAAACCCAACCTGCGCTAGCAATTTCATGCTATCCAAGCCTCCAGCAATAATGACCTGATCGCAGGAAAAAAAGCCACTATCTGTTCGGACACCGCAAACACGACCATCCTGTATGACCAGTTGCTCTGCCTGTGTACCAGACCATACCGTTGCTCCCAGCACCGCAGCAGCACCTGCATAAGCACGGCAAAGCTGTACAGGAGCCACTTGTGTCTCCTTTGAACGATATATTGCCCCGATCGCTTGTTCATCCAAACCAGGAATTCTGCGGGCCAATTCCCTCGCATCCCACCAGATAGAACAATCATCCTCTCGCGTTTTAGCAGCTTTCCAGCGCTTTTGGCCTTCAGTTTCCGTACGGAAAGGGGTCACAAATCCTTCTGTACGGAATTCCACCGAAATACCCGACAAACGCTCCAGATCACAGACAAGCTCAGGGAATGCATCTCGACTTCTGCGAGCAAATCGTGCCAGCTCAGAGTCGGTGAACTCTTCACTTTCCGCTGCCAGCATTCCAACCGCTGCTCCTGAGGCTCCCTCACCCGGGATCAATCGTTCCAGCATGATCGTACTTCTTCCCTCCTTGGCCACATGATAAGCTATGGAACTGCCGATGACACCTCCACCTATGACCAAGCATTCAGCATGTCCTATCGCTCTTGCCTCTGTGTGTATCTTTAGCATTTGTTCCGTGTCTCCTCTCCATAAACCCTTCTGCTTTCAGCTTGCCTCTACTCTCGTTTTCTCGCTACAGGCTGTGAACTACAAGATCTGCCATTCGCCTATATTCCATCGCAGCTGCAACGGGCGACTCAGCCTCCCATATACCAGACATCACCGCAATTCCGCTTGCTCCGGCCCTATAAAGCTCCGGGATATGATGCGGTTGTATGCCGCCCAGCGCGATCACCGGAATGTTCGACAGCCTGCAAATATGTTCAAGCTGAGCTAACCCCCGCGGTACAATACCGGGCTTACAATGGGTCTCATATACGTGACCATAAAGTACATAGTCCGCACCTGCCTGCTCGGTAGTCTGCGCCTCCTCCAAGGAATGCACAGACACTCCACAGCGTGTACTCTTAGGAAGTAGGCTTTTCACATCCACAACAGGTAATCCATTAGCTGGTAGTTGGACGGCTCCAACCAAAGTAAGTAAAGCTACATCCACACGATCATTTACTACAATTTGTTGCAGAGGAACTTCCTGCTCCACCATGCTGCGAGTCAAAGAAAGCAATGCAGAGGCACCATTCTGTTTTAAACGTGCGTGTACATAATGAACATACGGACAAATCACAGCAGCCACTTGGGCGGCTTGTGCAAAAGTGCCCTTTTCCATCGAAATTGCGTGTAATTCGATTTTGTCTTCACCTCACATTGGATTAAAGGATCTAAGCTTAGCCAGCCACGTCTACCAGCAGGAATGAAAGGGGATTGTATGTGAATCGTCTACGGAAGCTCGAACAACTTAAAATGAACGAAACGCAAAAAACCACTTCCCCAAGGAAGTGGTTTAACGAACGTCCAATAATCGAACGGACCATGATATCCGTATACGTGTATCGTCCCACGCACAAACAAAAATAAAGATGGCGTTGCCTTGTTTGTACGGCGCTCACTTCCCTACGCTGGCATAACCCAGATCAGGTGCAAAGGGTCCGAAATCCATTTATTCCGTCTCAGCCGCATGGGCGGCTCCCCTAGTGTGACTATTTTATTGTATAAGCTAAAGATAGCTTAGCATATTTTTCTAATTCTGCAAACCCCACTTCGTGTGAAATTTGCCAGAACTGGATTTAGTTGATTTTAGTTAACTTTACTTGACCACTCTTCCACATTCCACGTTTTGGTTACCCAATCCTCGTAAAAGTCCGGTTCGTGAGATACAAGCAATACGGTCCCTTTGTATTCCTTCAAGGCACGTTTCAGCTCATCCTTTGCTTTAACATCCAAGTGGTTGGTAGGCTCATCGAACAGTACCCAGTTGCTTTCACGCATTAACAGTTTGCAAAGACGGACTTTAGCCTGTTCTCCACCACTGAGCGCAGATAGCGGACGCGTGATATGCTCATTCTTCAAACCGCAACGCGCCAAATGCGCTCGTACTTCATGCTGGTTCAAATGCGGGAATTCATTCCACACATCGTCAATCGGTGTAATTTTCTCCGCCTTTACTTCCTGCTCAAAATAAGCGGGCTGCAAAAAATCACCTTGATAGGTTTTTCCACTGATTGGTGGAATTTTTCCCAATATGGTTTTGAGCAATGTCGATTTACCGACACCATTGTAGCCAACAATTGCAATCTTTTCGCCACGTTCAATCGTCATGGACATTTTAGGCAAAAGGGCATGCGTATAACCAATCTCAAAATCAATACCCTCAAATACCGTCTTTCCGCTTGCACGTGCTTCTTTAAATTGAAAGGTTGGTTTTGCGGCTTCTTCAGGCTTATCAATACGTTCGATCCGATCAAGCTGTTTTTCACGGCTCTTTGCTCGGCCTGATGTAGAGGCACGCGCTTTATTACGCTGAATAAAATCTTCCTGTTTCTTAATAAAATCCTGTTGCTTCTCATAAGCATCAATATGCTGAGCTTTGTTCAGATCCGCCATTTCAAGAAACTTTTCATAGTTAGCTGAATAACGGGTCATCTTGGCAAATTCAAGATGGTAAATAACATTAACGACCTGATTCATAAATTCAGTATCATGTGAAATAAGAATAAAAGCATAGGGATAGTCCTTCAAATAGCGCGTAAGCCATTCAATATGCTCTACATCCAAATAGTTGGTAGGCTCATCCAGCAGCAGGACATTCGGCTTTTCCAACAGCAACTTAGCAAGAAGCACCTTTGTCCGTTGCCCACCGCTAAGTGCAGATACATCCCGGTCCAGTCCTATGGCCGAGAGTCCCAGTCCATTCGCCATTTCTTCAACCTTCACATCAATGAGGTAAAAATCCCCCATATCCAATTGCTCCTGAATTTCACCCATCTGTTCCAGCAGCACTTCCAACTCTTCAGGAGAAGCATCCCCCATTTTGTCAGTAATCTGCATCATTTCCTTTTCCAATTCCAACAAAGGAAGAAAAGCGTCTTTCAAAACATCACGTACCGTTTTGCCCGGTGTCAGCTTGGTATGCTGATCCAGATAGCCGTAACGTACACGTGGAGTCCATTCCACTTTACCCTCATCCTTAAGCAATTTTCCAGTGAGAATGTTCATGAGTGTCGATTTACCGACACCGTTAGCTCCTACCAAACCTACACGTTCCCCCGCAAGCAATCGAAAGGAAACATTTTTAAATAATGCGCGGTCCCCAAAGTTGTGGGATACATTTTCTACAGTCAATAAACTCATAAGCTGTTTTTGGCTCCTTATTGTCATCGGCACTGCCGACTGTTCTTATTTCATATGCATTTCGTTTCTTTCAAAGCTTTATTGTAGCACATTCTGCATCCATATCGGAATATTGAAAACAGTGAATTTTAAGGTTTTTTGGTATGGATCTGCCTAAAAAAAGAAAAACCACCCATGAGGGTGATTATTTTAAGCCATTATAACATTTGTACTCAAAGTAACCCGCAGCTGCGGCAGATTTTTCATCCGTGAAACGTTCACTCGCTTTAAAGGGAGCTGGGCATGAATCTCTATAAAAATATTTCATTCCAGTATCTGGTTCTATGCCACCGATAATGTCTTGCTTTCTAACGACTCTCCCACCACCAAATCCATAGTTATTGTAATACCTGTCTCCGACCGGAATGCCTTGGATAAACGCGATCAGACCCACATCATCTACCGTGTTGTACCACTCCTCTTGCGGAATGATCGGTAGCGTGAACGAGTAAGTTATGCCGTTACGTGCTGCTTTTTCGTTATGAACATTAATAATTTGTGCTAGGTCCTCTTGAACACTGCGAACAATGGTGGAACGACGTATTTGCTCAAAAGTTTCTGAATTATTCAGCAAAGATATAGCGGTCTGATCCTGAAGTTCCTTTTGAAAGCCCTCCACCCACCTGTGATTCCGAGCATCGTATGCGTGCACATAATTATCCAAGGTGAACCCGACACTGTTGCCTACTGAATCAACATAGGCATATGGCTTTTTTTCGCTCCATTTGTGGCCAATAGCAGCTTGTCCATGCTCGTCTGTATAGGCTTCTGAGGTGAACGCATAATAACCATCATAATCCAGAATTACAATAGCTGGTATGTAATCCAATAATGCACGTTGTGCTACTATATCCCCATCAATGCCTACATTAAGAAAAAGGGTGTGCAGGAACGTCTTCAGCGCTGCTTCTTTATCTACCCGAAAAAACTTATCCGATCCGTATCCGGCCTCGCGTTCCTGACGTTCATTCTGTGAGAGCACAACCCCTGCATCCTGAACTGCGGTACGGAGAGCCGACGTATATTTCATTTCTAGCTGCTGCACTTCACGCTGATTCTGCACCCGTAAGTCACTAACTACACCAAAGGGCAAAAACAAAAGTATAAATATGACTGCAAAATCAGTAATCTTCATTCAGAACCATGCCCCCGTAAGAAGCTGTAACTGCCGGTTTGCCACTATCTGCCCCGCCAAGAAGCCATGATTTGTACAAGTCCGCAGGAGTCCGATTCGTATTATGTAACCGGACCGTAAAATAATCCCCGGCCATCAAGGTATACCGACGTGTCTGATCTGATTTTGACTGCTGATTGTCAGGAAACAGTACAGGCAAGATTTGCGGATTATAGTACCCATCATATACAGTTTCATAATTGCCCAGAAAACTGTCTGGCTTCGTGGCATCTGCATAGTCCGGTACATACTTTTTGTGCATATGTTCCAAGTCAACTTCGTACGTATTGCCTGTCAATTCCAGATCACGCATAAAATCGTTATACATCGTCGGTGTAATGTAACCTTTGGTTCTTGCCATATCAACAAAACGTACTGTTGAATGATATGTATTTAACCCGGATATATCATCCTGCCGTTCAGCAGCTTGTGCTGCGGGTACGATGTACAAAAGCAATACAGCGAG
This sequence comes from Paenibacillus sp. NMA1017, assembly GCF_058895805.1. Taxonomy (NCBI): domain Bacteria; kingdom Bacillati; phylum Bacillota; class Bacilli; order Caryophanales; family Paenibacillaceae; genus Paenibacillus; species Paenibacillus sp. NMA1017. Next base: position 26,473 of record NZ_JBZXYR010000002.1, read on the forward strand.
CAGCGCCCCCAACAGCTTCGATATTGTTTGAACCACTTCAGTCTTCCCCCAATTTCTCAAAACGTACAGATGTTATGTCCCCATTCCCATTCCGCTGTGGGTACATGGAATATATAGAGGAAGCATCCATGGTCGATACATCAAGCTCAAATGGTTCAGAAAATACATCATACTCTGTCCCGTCGACTTGAATCGAAATCCCCTCCTGTAAGTTCATGCGAATTGCCTGTATTACCTGAGTTCCTTTAATCCGTTCCGGCAACCCCACCCCAGTAGTACGGGCTATTCGCCCTTCAGAATGCTCCTCTTGCTGTGATCTTAATTCCAGTGCACCATCCAGCTGGCTGGACAAGTCTGCTGCCGTTACACATGCGGTTATGAACAGAATAACTGACACACCAAGCCGCAGCATACTTGAAGCGTGATCAGACATACTCTCATCCCCTTTATGATTATTATCTCTGCTGTAGTGCTTAGGACTGGGTAAACAACAACCCACGTACCACGTTCGATTTGTCTTTGACGATTTCAGCTTTAAATTTACCACTCGGATTTACGTATTCATTCTCTTTCTCATTAAGTGTATTCGTGATTTTCCCTGTCTTATCACTGCCACCATTCACGGCGCCATACTGTTCACTGTCTGGGCTAATGTTCAGAGCGTTACCGTACCACTGGCCTGCCATATTTTTGCCGGTTTTAATCTGAATGCCGAATTGGTCCTTCCCCTGAAACTTCCGCAGCGCATTGGTCACCTGGGAACCGCTAATCGTTGTGCCGTCATATACCGTAAAAGAGGCTTGAGACAATTCGGTCTGGATATCAGCAAAATTGTTTTGTGCCGTTTTAGTCGCCTCCTGGGCTGAAATAAATAGTATAACTACAATCGTAATTAGAGCGATGGTCAAAAATATCCCAGCGGCTACCTTTAAAGCTGTTGATGCGTTATTCATTATTTTTCTCTCCTAGCTTGTTATTTTGTATTAGTCATAGTAGAACTTTCTTACTGAATTTTTTGTATTTGTTCATAATAGTTATCCATTTGAACAAAGCTCATGCCGATTAACGGAATCACCAAATATAAAAAGATAAGACCATACATCGGGGCAAAACCAATCATCCTTCCCCAGATAGCCTTGCTGTCTATTATTTTTTCATACTCCTGTTTTCTTTGTTCGAAATAGTAGGACATATGGGATTCCAAATCATCAAAGGCCTCTCGAATCGTAATTTTACCTAAAGACAAATGAAGCTTATCCACGAGACGTTGAAATTCCGGCAAAGGTGCTTCTTCTTTTAGCAAGTCAAGAGCTGCCTCTGGCCCATGTTCATAATGAAGCAGACATTTTTGCAGAGGTCTTTTGAATATAACTGAAAATCTGTTCAGCCACTCCAATATTTCCTCGACAGACATTCGTTCCATAACCCGTAAAATGGAAATAACCGTTTGAAATTGATACACCTCATGCCTCATATCCAACCGACGCATTTTTCGTTGCAAATATAATAAAAGCATAGGCATTTGATAGGCTGCATATCCAACAATCAAACTAATCAGTATTTCCCACCACTTGATGTATTCATCATTCCAATCTTTCAGCTTTTGGAGGATACGCCAAGTATTTGTGGATAACTGTTCAGAAGTAACAGTTCCATTAGCATTATGCTCTAAAGCAGCGTACGTCTGTTCGTATGTGCTGTTCGACCTCATATTCAGCGAATGCATGATTTTGCGATCAATCTCACTCTGCTTCAAAGCTTCTATTTGCTCCACCGGACTTAAACGTCCAAACATTTGACCCGATTGCACCGGTGCGTGAAGGATATGCGTTTTCTCAGCTTCATGTAAAAAAAATATCGTACTGATACTGAGCACCAATCCTATGATAAAAAGAGCCATTCTGCGTATGTAGAGCCACTCCAGCTTAATCTCCGCACCACTTTCCTTTAATAGGAGGGTTATTTGAAAATAAGAAGACATATGCTGACGCGGAATTAAAGAATCCACCACATTACGAATGATGGGAAAACGGTATAGCTTCTGCTCCCAAACCCTTCGTCCTCTACCCGCACGATATCCTGTCTCGTCGGTCTGTTGCAGCTTCTGTAACAGGAAATAAGATACGATTATCACAATATAAACGGACAATTTCGTGATATAACCCAATTTCCCCTGATAAAACTCATCCATGGATGGAAAGCTGGATCTCGCCCATGTCTCGATTGGGGTGGTAAAGAAAACAGGTGCCAGTGCGATCACATTTAGACTTTTTAACAGATAGTCCAGTTTATTTCTTCGCAGCAACTCCAACTGAATTTCGCGTGCGAGACTGCCGAGTCCCTTCAAATAAATGGAGCCACCCTCCTCAACCCGATCACCAAACTCCATTACCATATACGAGATACCGGCAAAGGCTTTTAAAAATCGATTAGGAGCCGACTCATAGTATCTTTCCAATGCTTCGTGCGGATCAACATCTGTTAGCGCCTCATGGATGAGTCGTGCGTGTCTCCCGGCCTCTGCCTCCGCCAAATCGGCTGCTCCGGATATGGCTTCCTCCACCATGCCGTGCTGATGGTAATAATGACGTACATTGGCGAATAATTCAATCATCTGTGCAAGTAGCTTTTTTTCCATCCGGCTAATGGCCATATCCAAAATAAGACTGTTGATTACCACTCCACATAAAACGGCCAATATAGCAAACTCTATTCCTGGCTTCATCATGACCAGCACAACGCCACTGCAAGCAAAAGCCCCCCAGATGAACAGTGTCATCTTCATAGTCTGTAGGCGAAGCTTGTACTCATCGTAGGCATGCTGACCAGCTAGTCGCTTACGTACACTCGTGATGTACCCGGATAAGAAAGGGACCTTCATACACAACGTGTACAACTTATGCAGTAAGGCTTGCAGCTCACGTTGAAGCACCGCTTTTCCTTTGCGCCCTTCCTGAACAGAATGAATTCGTCCTCTGCGAACTGCATGACTACTGCGCTTATGCAACCCCCACAAAACTATATATATAAGCGCAAAGCCCCCACCTGATATTAGTAAAATCCATAATAAAATTTCTTTAAGACTCATAGTCTTCCTCCCAATAGCGGGTCAAAAAACTGCGGAAATCTCTGGCATCCTTTACATTCATCTGCTCACACATTTCTTTTGCACTTTTGGCAGTTAAGGGCTCCATCGGTATATAGCTTCCGTTCCGATATTCCATAACGTGGCGATAACTATAGCTCGTTGAAGCATTGGAGCCTGCATCCGCATGATCCGGGTCACGCGGCACACATTCTGTGATCCGTTCGATGTAGCGTCGCCCTTCCGCATCACGTTTGAGATGCACATCAAAGTTAATGACATGAACTACCTGTTCCTCAGCGATGCCTTCATGCTGAAACACTCCTGTTTTGAGCAATGAATTACGAAGTGAAAACACGAGATCACGAAATGTTTTGGCATGATGAGTAAAAATGGTGAACAGACTGGCAACCTGCGACATTTGAATCATCCAGGCAGCTACTTCATCACTTGCTACTTCGCCTAGGATATTGACGGTTCCATCTGTTTTTTTCTGCAAGTCAAGCCCTTGTTGTCCTGAAATATGATCCGTTTCTCGAAAGGTAAGAATGTTACGGCGACTGTAGATGCTGCGTAGATGCAGTTCAAAGGCCATTTCCTGAACACGAAGCGTATACGAAGCATAAATATGCTTGACCATCGCCATTAACAACGTCGTCTTACCTGAACCCTGCGCGCCTGTAATAGCAGTAATCCGGCTGCCTTTCATTAAATAAGAAAGTAGCTGGATTGGAAAATCAGCATTTTGTCCCTTAATTAACTGTTCCAGCGATGCGCTTTGAATATCAAATTTACGGACAAAGAAAGCCCATGATTCTGAGAAAGGAGGTCGCACCACCACTACCCGTGACCCATCCTTCATTTCATTGACCTTATAACCATTCGCTTCGGAAAGCTGTCCCGGGTAATTGTATTTGTAAATATTTTGGCACACCCTTTTAAGTTCACGCTCAGATCCGAAGGAAAGGAACGAAAGATGGATCGTTTTACCTTTATAAAAAATCCACACGCTCTCATAACCATTCGCAGCAGGCAGAGACGTCTTTTCAAATACATACCCGTCCGAAGGCCAGTCTGATGATGCAGGAATCCCACCTTCGGGCATACCACTGACGCCCCCACTTACACCGTCGATCCGCTGGTCACGAATATCATCAATGACGGAAAAGCCTTTGTAATGCTGATAAATCCGCTGGACAATAATATCCACCTTCTCCAAAAAGGAAAGGGGCCGGTACTCACAGTCATAGATATAACGAATGTCCTCTGCGGTAACGAGATAACTTCCATCTTCTTCACCTTGCTGTGAATACCTCATTTCGGCCAAGTCATAAGTATCCAGTAAACGTGATAGTGCATCAGCGCCAAACTTCTGCTGGTATTGGTAAAATATAATTTCGAATTGATCCTGTATGCTAAACAACTCAGGTCTAGAGAATGGCATAACAGTATCGACGATTTTCTCGTTCAAGCCGTAACCGTGAATCAGAAGCTCAGCCATCAGATTTTTAACAAAACGTTTATCTCCACTGCTACCATTGGCACAGTCCTTTAACGCCCTGCGTAGTTCCGCCCTTTGGTGGATACGCCGTCTATATTCCTCTTCATGCAATCCGGCATCCGCCATCTGGCTATGACTTAGTTCATGAAGTGCATTTTTGATAAACTCTATTAATATTTCGAAGGTAGCATCTTCGTTCTTTTTTTCTATCCGAAGGGTTGAATGTCGCGAGTGAAGATTCCCTCGATATTTAACAATAATCAGTACGATGCACATCAGCGCTATACAGGTAAGAATCAATCCGTTGATCATTTGAGCGGACAGCATTTAAGCGCCCCTCTCCAAAGCCTTGAGCCGAAGATCGGACTCTGCCGCCTCCAGAATAGCTTTGCTGATATGCCGTATACTCTGCGCCCATCCTACGGGCATAAAAAGCTTGCGGTGCTGCTCTTTTCCACTTCGTACCTCACGCTGCACATGGCCGATCACATCCCTGCGGTTCCATGCGTCCATAAATCCGGTACTATAAGGGACTGTATACAAAGCACCTTTGTAACCATATCTCCTGCGAATATTCGTTTCATTCACTTGAGAATGCACATCATATTTCCCAAGTACTATCAATAAGGGTAACGATGAGTAGGTAGATAATGGAGACACGGATTCAAAATAAGCGTCTAACTCTCGCATATTCTGAGTGAGTGAAAGAACGGCCAGTTTGGCTCGTGCACATGCTTCGTGCTGTACAGCCCCCCACCCTGCTCCACTTCCTGCATCAATTAGCGTTAAATCATAATATTGATTCGCTGTATCTATTACTGCCCGTACAAGCCCTGGAGACAGTAACGGCGGTGCAGCTCCAAAGCTGGAGGTTCCCTCAAGTACATCCAAAGTATGTTCGAGTACAGGTGTCGTATAATTACGAATATTTTCTTTAGTCAGTGTCCCTCGCAGAACTAAACGTGCGGCGGTATCCCAGCCCCCTTCCTGAAGCTGTAGGGTTGGATCGTCCATACCATACTCTTGTATAGGTAATCCTGATTCAATACCGGTATATCTACGACCCAAATGAGTCAATAATAGTCTTCCTCTATATAGATTGCCTATAGTAATTGCTATTGCTGCCGCCAAAGAGCTACTTCCACTAGCCCCCTTAATGGGGCTCCAAAACAAAATGGTACTCATGCTCTACTCCTTTCCGCACGCTTTAGCGCACGACGACTCACTTTTAATTCCCAACTCATCCATTCCCCAATACAACGGCATAATTCTTTCTTATACATTCTGGATAGCGGTTTTAGTAGCAGCTGTTTTTTATGCTCATTTTCCAGTTTCAGCGCAAGCAGCCCCTCATCCCATGGCAGTACATATGGCTCTTGCTGCCAAGAAGCCGGAAAATGGTTCATATATTCCCACAGGTACGGCTCCTCCACACTACAATCCACGGCCTGTAAAAATAGCTTGTGAAATACAAGACCTTGGGGAAATTCAGGTTGACTGAATAAATGCTCAAGCCAATTCTGTCCATCATGCATTAGCATGCGGCTATAATCACTGACCCAAACTCGCAGTTCTGCCCTTTTCCAAACAGAAATTGGACAAAAATCAGGTAACTCTACATCCAAAATAACAATGTCATAAGCCTGTTCTGCCCTCGGATCAGCCGTCACACCAATATGCAGGTCTTCCCATGCCGCAAATCCAATTGCTACATCAAAACCACTAAACTGCGTAATGGGAAGTGGTTTGTCAAGCATCCCTATGCTATACCGATACCGTCCCCGCAGCGTAGCATCCACAAGCAATACCTGCTGGCCGGATGCTGCTAATATGCTGCTGATGTATAACAAGGTATCGCTTTTGTCACAAAGCCCGGCAAATATCCATGTTTTCATACTTCCGTTCCTTTTCTCTCATTTATTTGGCATACGGATCAGAGCTTCCGTCCTGCGTCAGAATCTTTGTTTGTTCTTGATGATCCTGCTCGTTCTCATATTCATTTCTTGTATTATTAATCCCGCTTGCTGGGTTTTCTATAGTGGCATCCGCATGCTGAGCTGCAATTTCCTCACTCAGACTTCTTTCCACAGGTGTTGAAATCACATTGTTTGATGAACTAATTGCATTTTCAAGGGAATCCCGCAGCTGCTTAGACAGCTTTTGTTCAGCAATGTGTATCAAATTCGGATCACTATTCATTAACGCTAACACCTGCGCGTTAGGTGGATAGGTCGGGATTGCCTTGGGCTGAAATTGGGGATCGACATATGTCAGAGCATAAATGGATGCTTTATGCAGATAGGCATCAACAATCGCGCTCGAAAGCGATAATATTTCCTGTTCATTCAAAGTGACCCAGACAATTGGACCTTCCAGTCGGGAAATCTTCTTTTTGGATAATAGAATGTAATCCTGACCTGTTGGAAATTGAATGCGGATATCCACTTCGTCCCCCGACTTCAGGCTGTTGGGTAGTACCACCACCTTTAGCTCACGGTTGCGTAAATCTTTAGGTGTGGGTTCATCAGCAGTAATCATGGCCGATGTAAGCACAGATCCTTTTTTAAGCTCAATCTTGGCTGTGGTTCCGGAAACTTCACTTTTATTTGCCAGCAAATTTGATGGAGCCTGAGAACCGGGAACTTTAATTCCCTTCAAATCATTAGATGCAATCTGTTCACCTGGAGAAATGTCACGAACAACCACCCAGCCTTTTTTCGCGGTTCGTTGCTCCTGTTCATACACTTTCCATTTCAGTTCTGCCTCTACCTCAGCCTGTTTCCTGACCTCATTCATTTGATGGATATTAACCATAAGGTAGCCGGCAAAGATAATGCCAACAATCCCAGCGCCAATGCATCCGGCGTATAGTTTTTGTTTACTGCTTTTTCTTAGCTTGGACACACAACTTCTCCCCTGCCTCTTTTTGATATATACCTTCTATTTAGCGCCGTCGCTTAAGGAATGCGAAGCGTCTTCTCCGGGTATCTGGAATGACTCCGCGAAACAGCTCGTCCAGCACCTGATCCATCTCATCATCCCGTTCGAAGGGGTCTGAGTGGAACGGTAGAGCAAATACTTTATCGTGGTCCAGCTCCTTACGAAGCCTGCGGACCGCCTCCGAGGTTGCCAATGGCAAGCAGTAATTCCATTTGTGCTGTGGGTGACGCTGAAGAGATCGGGCTAGCCCTGATATATCCTGAACTCTCCATTCGGCCCCTGAGCCAACGACAAGTGGATAATCGGCTCTCAAGAATTCTTCCAGACGTTCATTATCCTGCCCACTCCCCAGGTCCAGTACGATAAATCTGTAAGAACCACCCAACAAAGAAATGACATCCGCACGAGATGTTTGCCGCCAATAATGTACTCCATCAACTTCAAAACGCCGACTTGAACTCGATCGTCCAACGGATGTGCCTTCTACGACTTCTTGAAGTCGGGCAAATGCTTTAGCTGTGCTGTGCAGCTCAACCAAAGCTACCGAGCGGGACCTTCGAGCCAGATAGTGGCTCACCGCAATTGCTGTATGCGTAGCACCGGAGCCGGCAGATACACCCAGTACAGCCACTACCCTTGTACCTGCATAATCCATTGAGGCATCATTAACGGATATTCCTTGTTGTGCAGGCTGAAAATCAGCACTTCGTCGCAGTTCTTCAATGACCTCTTCGGCCGACTGAAATCGTTCCTGAGGATGCTGACGGAGCAGCTTTCGAATCACCGGAATCAAATGACGAGGCAATTCTCCGCGAATATACCTTTCCACTCCCGAAGTCCACTCACTATATTTACCACCCGTACAGAGATACAACAGTAGTGCTCCCAAACTGTAAAGGTCCGATCGAGCATCCGTTTGTCCTGATCCATATTGCTCCGGTGCAGCGAAGCCCACTGTGCCCAGCTTTACCGTATCTTGATCCAGCTCAGCCTTATAGCTTCTCGCTATTCCAAAATCAATCAGTTTAAATTCCATTTCTGGTGTCAGCATAATATTCGTTGGTTTCAGATCCCGGTAAATGACTGGCGGTTGACGGGTATGTAAATAATCCAACACATCCAGTACCTGTAGGGCGAATGGGACGATTTGCTCCTGTGGAATATAGCCTTGATAGCCCTGCATGTATGCTTCCAGCGTAATTCCTTCGATGTAATCCATGACCAGGTATACCGCACCAGATGGGGGATGCTCGAAAAAATCAACAATTCTCGGTAAACGTGGATGGCTTAGCGAAATCAGCATCTCTGCTTCTGTACGTACAAGCTTCATCACTTGTGGCTCGGCAACCGACTCCTTCACCGCCCATTGCTTGCCTGGCAGTTTTAAATCCTCTGCCATGAACACGCGGCTCATTCCTCCCGAACCCAATGTGCGAACAATGCGGTAACGCTCACCGACAATTGATCCAAATTCCAACTGTGTTGGTTGCTTCATTCTCTCCTACCTCCTTTCTTAAGCAGACAACGCAAAAAAGAGAAAGCTGCCGCAAAATCAAATTTCCATGTCGCCATGAAAATCGTTTTCGTGGGATGCTTTCCCTTGATTTAAATATGATTATTATTTTTAAGGAACAATTTGGATTTATTATATAGCACACCTGTATCTATTGTAAAGTATTATTTTCCATACTTGATCATGTACAGGGTAATCTCATCTCGGTTATGGAATAGCTGCTTAGCTCGCTGAATCTGCATGCCGGACTCCTCAAATGAAGTAATTACATCATGAATGAGCGCCAAGGGCTTTTTATGCATTAGCTTGACCGTAACGATAGCAGTACCACCACTTCGCAAACTATATAGTAAATCAGTAACGAGCCTTGCCATTTGCTTAGGACTCCAGCTCATATCACAAACCAGCAGATCGAACGAATTCTCTTTAAATTTGACTTCACTTGCATTTTTACGCAAAAAAGTCAGATTGGCGTACTTCATCAGTGATGGCTCCATCTTTGCTGGATCAACCGCTGTAACTTTCAGTCCCCGTTCCAGTAAGAAGGAAGTCCATCCACCCGGTGCCGCCCCAATATCCAGTCCCTGATGGAAAGCGCCAAAATCTATGCCGAACGTTGCTTCTGCTTCCAATAGCTTGAATTTGGCACGAGAAATTTGTCCATCTTCTTTTTGAAAACGAACCGCGCCTCCGCTCCAATCCGATAGATTGTCCTCAGGACGCGATACACCTGCATACCACGTATCTGTATCTGCAAAAACGGACACAATAACATCGGCGCCTTGTACTGTCTGCTCCATAGGTAGATCACTTAATTGTTCACTCAAAGCCTGCTTGAGCGCACCTGCGCTTTCAGTCCAACTGCTATTAGATCCTTTGCGCACTTGTAAAGAAACACGTTGATCCATCAGTTCCTTGCGGTTACGGATGAACGCAACCAGCCGCTCTTGCACCTGAACCAGGTCCGTTCCTTCTTCCTGAAAATGAACAGGAAATAAGTGACGTAAAAACATCGGCGGCTGACCTGTAATTGTCCTCACTGCCTCAATTTCTTCCGCAGGTAATGTAGCCAGAAAAATTTCACCAGGTAAAAGTATCGTGCTTTTAACAGAGCCAAATATTCTTCTAAGCTCCTCTTGAGCATAGGGTGCAAAACCGTGATTGGCCGTACAAACAAATCTTGATGATGACAAAGTAGATTCACTCTGTTCATCTGTACTCATGTATAGTTCCTCCAAAATAACATTACCCTCCAGTGCACACCCGAATCCATGGGCGTTCTCCATCCCAATCCAGCTCAACCGGAACTTCATATGTGTGCATAATCAATTCTTTCGTTAAAACTTCTTTTTTCGGTCCAGCTGCTGCAACCTTACCATCACGAATCAATGCAACATGCGTAAAGAGGGGGACAATCTCCTCAATGTGATGAGTCACATAGACCACTGATAAGTCCCGCTTGCGGAGCCGATCAATCTCGACCAGCATTTTCTCCCGCTCAAATAGATCCAACCCAGCACAAGGCTCGTCCATAATCAGTAGACGAGGTTCTGCCATCAGTGAGCGGGCCAGCATCACCTTTTTACGTTCTCCTTGAGATAACGTCCCCAGCGGGTGATGAATCAAGCCGCCTAAATTCATACCCTCCAGCAAAGATATGGCCTTTTCTTTTGCCTCTGTCGGAATTTCCTGATAAAAGCGCAAAAAGGCATACGCACCTGTAGCGACCACTTCCCAAACTGGATCTTTTAACGCCAGCTTTTCCAACAAAGTCTGGCTGATATATCCGATCTGCTTGCGGACCTCCCGCACATCACATTGGCCATACATTTGCCCAAGCACTTCAACCGTACCACGACTTGGAAACATATACCCTGTCATCATTTCCAGCAATGTTGTTTTACCGGAACCATTACGACCCAGAATAGCCCAATGTTCACCTTCTCGTATGTCCAGGTTTACATCGTCCAAAATCCGCCTTTCTTCCCGCTGCAACGTTATGCTCTTCATGGATATCATTCCATCACGCTCCTTATTTTGCTCAGCAAGTGTTCTACAGATTCCATTTTGTAGATGATTTCAGGATTTTTGTTTTCACCATTATATATAAGAAGCGCGGGAACGCTGGATATCCGGTACTCCTGTACCAGTTCAGGAATATAGTTAATGTTGCTCTGCACCACTGCTCCTTCGGGGAGCAAATGCTCTGCTACCTCCAGCATTTTACGGGCAGCCGCGCATGTTCCGCACATGGGAGTGTACACAAACAAAGCCAGCTTGCATCCCTCCCATATGGCACGGCGCGCCTCTTTTTGTCCGATCTCTTTCATCGTTCAGAGCCTTTTCTGATCTCTCGCATACGCTCCTCGGGTATGGGCCCGTTATGCACAGTGACTCCTTCTGGCTTATTCGCATAGAGTATCTCATACATGGCTCGCCGCCCCTCTGGACTGGAGGAATGCAAGTAAATTTCACGTGGATATAACCGTTTCCCTGCGATAACAGCAGCCACATCCTTTCCCGTAGGCTGACCTGGACCCAAATCATAATCTAGCGATAGTATTGAAATAGGGTATTCATGAAGTAGCAGCAGACACTCATCCGCATCTCTTGCCAGCTTAAAGCCCGGAGGACAAGGCCGATAATCGTCCATAAACAAATACATCAACTTCTCCTCCTTTTTCCCATAAATGCAAGCTCACAAGCCTCAAAGATAGTTATTATCAATCAGACCGATTTACTCCCAACTTAGAATCATTTGAATATCCTCCTGATGTGTCCCATCAGGTCCCGTCTCACTCTCCAAAACGATAGGAATACCTCTTACAGCCTCCTGATCTGTCATCCAACGCATGCCCTCAGTACCAATGTAGCCTTGACCCACACGGGCGTGTCTGTCTTTTTTAGAGCCATACGGGTACTTAGAATCGTTCAAATGAACTCCGCATAGAGCTGACCAATAGCCGAGACGATTCCCCTTTTCGATCAAAGCCTCGTCCATTCCACCGTTCCACAATCCGGCTGCATACGCATGACAAGTGTCCAAGCAAAAGCCGATACTGTCAGGATTCTGGCACAACTGACGGATTTGCACCATTTCCTCAAGCGTGGTTCCCATGGGCCCGTGATCCCCCGCCTGATTTTCAATCAATATTTTAGCTTTTCCTTGCCAGCCTTCCAGCACATCATTAAAACAGTTAATAATGTTACGATAGCCCTCTAGTGGGTCTGACGAATGCAGATGCCCAAAATGAACGACGATCCCTTTTGACCCACAAGCTTCAGCAATATCCAGATCATTGCGTAATGAAGCAATCGTCAGCTCATAAAGTTCCTGACCACGCTCAGACCCATGAGCCGGATTAACGGGATATGGTGAATGAGCAATGGATTGAAGCTGGTGCTCTACACAGTAAGCGTTGCAAGCAGCAGCATCCGTAGCACTCCATTCCTTCTGCCTCAGACTACGAGGATTTTTCGGAAAATATTGAAATGAACGTCCCCCCTGCTCTCGCGCACGCATAGCGGCTTTGGAAAAGCCACCACGCGTACTCACATGGGAGCCGATGAGCAATTTAGGCATCATGCTGCTGTACCGGGCAATAAAATGCTTTTTTCCCCGCCAGTTCAACCCTTACAATTTTTCCGCCACTTGGAGATTCTTCTCCTTCGCGGTCATATACTCGACACTGATGGTCAAATCCACCTGTTAGCGTGTCTCCCTCCATTAGAGGCATTTCCATGTACCCGCCTTCCGCAGTAGCTTCACGTAGTACGGATTGAGTGGCATGATATAGCTTTTCCACTTTTTCTGGCGACTGTACAATGTTTTGTACTTTGGAACCCGGTGTAAATCCGGCGATATAAGCAATTTCATCCGAATAACAATTGCCAATACCCGAAAAAACCTGCTGATTTACCAGCGTAGTTTTCAAAATTCCCCGGCGTCCCTTCAGCCGTGCTGTAAACTTTTCCAACGTCATACGGCGGTCTAACGGATCAGGTCCCAGTTCTGACAAAGCTTCTTCTGTTTCTTTAGCCGTTAGCAAGTGCAGATAACCTAAGCGCAGTCCGATAAAATAAAGCTTTACTCCACTAAAATCTAATTCGATCTGAACTGTACGATCTGGACGCTGCTCCTCCGTTCCCAGAAATAACAGACCTCCCAACATCAGATGAAGTACGAGCCGCCCGCCCGTGTTTAAATGAAAAATCAAATGCTTGCCTCGACGCTCTAAATACACAACGGTCGTTCCCAGCAATTGCTTCTCAAACGTTCCCACTTCAGTATTAATGGACTTTTCACGGCTAACCGTCACTCCAGTAATCGGAATGTCCAAAATTTGTTTGGATAATAAGATTCTGTAGTTTTCCATTTCAGGAAGTTCCGGCATATCAACATCTTTCCTTTCGTAGCTACATAGCTTTTAATTCTCGCAAGTTTTGTAAGAATATTTACTTTCTATTATTTCAGCTCTTCTTTCATCCAGTCCTGCAGTTCAGCGAGATTTTCAAACATCAGGTCAGGTTTCACTCCAACGGTACGCACATGTTCGTCCATATTAGCGCGGGTCGTCACGCCCGACAGGATCAAAGCTGTTTTACAACCTGCTGCTGCACCTGCCGCAATATCTGTAAGCATATTATCGCCTACAACCAGAGCTTCATCCGCCCTAATGTTTAAGCGGTTCAGTGCATAGTTCATCAATACGCTTGAAGGCTTGCCGATGACAATAGGCTTTACCTGTGAAGCCGCTTCAATTGCAGCTCCAATCGTACCTGCACCTGGCGTTAGCCCATCATGTGAAGGCAATTGGAGATCCGGGTTTGTCAAAATAAAAGTTGCTCCTTCCCGAATCCAACGCATGGCAGCGGCCAGCGCATCATATGTAAATTGACGATCTATCCCCTGCACCACATAATCAGGATGGTTCTCAACAAGCTGCAAACCGGCTCCTGTCAGTGCATCGCGTAATCCTGTTTCACCAATACAATATACACGAGCTCCAGGACTTTGCTGTGCAACATATTGTGCAGCTGCTAACGCCGAAGTATATACTTCATGGCTGGCCGCTTCAATTCCCATACCAACCAAATGCTCAGCCACCGATTCGGGTGTGCGTGAAGCATTGTTTGTAACATAAGCATAAGGTATCTGGTCTGTACGCAATCGAGATATGAACAGATCCGCACCCTCGATCATCCGATTTCCATGATAAAGGGTTCCATCCAGATCAATTAGTAACGATTTTATCGCAATCCCCTCCCCCGCTTCAAATCCACTCACATCATAGCATTGAAAATATAATTCATCCCATGAATGATGTTCTCCTTCTTATTTAACCACCTTAATTATTCAGGTCATAAAAAAATCGGCCATCTCGATTCATCTCATCTATCTTAAGTCAAAAATGCTTATGAAGTCCACGAATTGCTGGTAAACCGTCCAAAATAGCGTCATTCCTCGCTAAAAGCCGTCGCTTTCACATGACATAAGCTCACTTCTTCGTCGAAATCCATCGAAGGCGCTACTTCCTCAAAGGAAATCACCTGTATTTCCTGGTCATACTCAAGACATAAAATTCTTTAAATTCGATATATAGAAACTCGAATATGACACGCCTCCATATGTGGTAGAACAAATTCATCCCTTACCACCGTGTGCGGGTTCTCATCTCTTGTCGCATTCTGCGCTTTCCCGGAAAATAATTTCGGGTGAAAAACAAAGGCACCGGAGCAAGCCCCGGCACCCATGCACATATCTTCTTCAATCGTATATTAACCGATATCGGGTACTGGCAACAACACATGCTGCTCTGCAAGCAATGAATTGGGAAATATGCTTCGCGCTTCCTCCAGCAATGGCTGAAGCTGCTCCTGATCTTTATACCTAGAACTAAAATGCGTCATGATTAACTGACCCGCACCTGCAGCTTTTGCTGCTTCCGCTGCCTGAAGAGCCGTACTATGATGATACTCGTACGCTGTATCTGCCAGTTCATGCAGAAAAGTGGCTTCATGAACGACGACAGTTGCATCTTGAGCCAGCACTACCGTATTCGGACAAGGTCTCGTATCCCCTAAAATTGTGATGATACGCCCTTTTTTCGGCGAACCCAGTACATCCTGAGGATGCAAAATAACTCCACCATCTACCTCCACGCTTTCCCCACGCTTTAACTTACCGTACACCGGGCCGGGCTTGATTCCATATCGCTCCAACAGCTCTTGGTTGAGCTTGCCGGGCTTATCCATCTCTACAACTCGGTAGCCATAGCTGTCGATCCGATGATCCAGCAAAGCTGACTCCACCCGGAATTGACCGTCATCAAACAGAACCCCGCCCGTATGCTCCACAATATGTAGTTGGTAATTGATACGCGATTGGCTGATTCCTAACGATAGCTCGATATATTGCTGGATTCCAGGCGGTCCATATACCGTCAGTGGTGTCGTTCCCCCCTGATACGCCCTGCTCGACAGCAGTCCCGGCAGACCAAAAAGATGATCCCCATGCAAATGGGTGATAAATATTTTTTCAAGTCTGCTTAGTTTGAGCGGCGAACGCAATACCTCTTGTTGAGTGCCTTCGCCGCAGTCGAACAGCCACATGCTTCTTCGTTCTTCCAGCAAACGAAGAGCGATGGACGTTACATTTCGCTGAATCGTAGGCACCCCTGCATTTGTACCGAGAAAATAAAATTCCATAACATTAACCTTCTTCCTGCTGACCAGCAAAAAACCTCCGAAGCTCGGAGGGTATTTGCTATCCCATCTGATAAAGGTGTTAAACCTTTTCGACGTTAAAATACTGCGCCTGAGGGTGGCTGAACACCATGGCTGATACAGAAGCCTCCGGTTCCATCATAAACCCTTCCGTCAGCTCAACGCCAATATCCTCAGGTTTTAACAATTGGAACAACGGCCCCTGATCCTCTAGATCTGGACATGCCGGATAGCCAAAGGATACCCGTATGCCTTGATATCTGGCACCGTGTCGCTGTTTCATTGTCATATCGGCAGGGTCCGGGAAACCCCAGCTATCCCTGATAATATGGTGAAGCCGCTCCGCTAACCCTTCTGCTACTTCGAGTGCTACCGCTTGAAGTGCATGCGAGCGTAGATAATCTCCTTTATCTTTCCACTGGGTAGATATCTGCTGAATCCCATGACCAGCTGTAACGACCATGAAACCTACATAGTCCATAACCCCAGATTCCACTGATTTCAAGAAATCAGCCAGACATAGATAAGGCTCTACCTGCTGGCGCGGGAATGTAAATGTGTGCAGTACCTTGCTCACATCCGACGGATCGTAGATCAGAATTTGATCTCCTTGGGACTGTGCTGGAAAGAAACGATACATAGCATGTGCCTGGATGATTCCGTCTGTCACAGCTTCAAACATGATGCTGTCCACGGTTTCCTTCAACTGAATCGCTTTCGAATCTTCCGAAGCCAGCAGCTGCTCAACATTACCCTTTAAACCAAGATGATGCCCCATTAGCATCTGCATATTCACGTAAGGCAAAATATAATTCAGTGGATAGTTGCGCAGTACATGACGATCCGTATCTGGTGGAATATAGACGGGCAAATCCTGAGCAATGTTAGAGCGCACAGCTCGAGTGAGCTTAGGGAGCGGCTTGGCTTCCACGACGATTGCCGCTTCAGCCTCCCGCTCAGCCTCCATGTCCTCAGCCATTTTTTTGCGGGACTCAGGATTCATAAGCTTATTGGCAATATCCAGACCATCCATAGCATCCTTTGCATAGGCAACCAGACCATCATACTCAGGACGGATACGATTTTTAGTGAACTTACGTGTTAAAGCAGCTCCACCAACCATTATTGGAATATCAATATTCGCATTTTTCAAATCCTGTGCGGTCAGCACCATTTGTTGTGCCGACTTAACAAGCAGTCCAGATAAGCCAATCATGTCGGCCTTTTCTTCACGGTAAGCCTCAATGATGCGTTCTGGTGGTACTTTTATACCCAGATTCACAATATGGTAACCATTGTTGGATAGAATAATCTCCACCAGATTCTTACCAATGTCATGCACATCACCTTTGACCGTAGCCAACAAAATCTTACCTTTTACTGAGGATTCATTCTTCTCCATAAACGGCTCTAAATAAGCTACGGACGCCTTCATCACTTCAGCGCTTTGCAGTACCTCCGCAACAATCAGTTCGTTATTGTTAAACAGTCGTCCTACTTCCTCCATCCCCTTCATCAGCGGGCCGTTAATAATCTCCAGTGAAGAATATTTCACAAGCGCTTGCTCCAGATCCGGAATGAGTCCCTCCTTACTTCCCTCCACTACGTAGGAAGCCAGTCTTTCTTCGAGCGAAAGGTTTGATATCTTTTCTTTTTTCTCCACTTTCTTATTACGGAAAGCTGCTACAAAAGCAGATAAAGTATCGTCATTTGTTTTATAGATCAAGTCTTCCGCAAGTTTCCGCTCATGCTCTGGAATGGATGCATAACGTTCAAGCTTCTCAGTGTTTACAATCGCATAATCCAGACCTGCTTTGGTACATTCATATAAGTAGACGGAATTGAGCACTTCACGACCCGCTTCCGGCAAACCAAAAGATACGTTACTGATGCCTAGAATAGTGTGCACCCCGGGAAGCGCTTCTTTAATAATACGGATGCCCTCAATCGTTTCCTTAGCTGAACCGATATATTGCTCATCACCTGTTCCTACTGGAAATACGAGCGTATCAAAAATTAGATCCTCCGCTGCCAAGCCGTAACGGTTTACCAACAGATCATAAGAACGTTTAGCTACCTCAAGCTTATCCTCACGTGAAATAGCCTGTCCGCGTTCGTCAATCGTACCAACAACAACAGC
This sequence comes from Paenibacillus sp. NMA1017, assembly GCF_058895805.1. Classification (NCBI taxonomy): domain Bacteria; kingdom Bacillati; phylum Bacillota; class Bacilli; order Caryophanales; family Paenibacillaceae; genus Paenibacillus; species Paenibacillus sp. NMA1017. The sequence continues at coordinate 44,378 of NZ_JBZXYR010000002.1, forward strand.
GGCACCGTACTTATGAATAAGAGGAGCCATGTTCTCAAATTTCTCTTCACCATCCTCCAAATTAATGGAGTTAATAATCGCCTTACCTTGTGAATATTGAAGTGCTTTATCAATGACTTTAATATCCGTGGTATCAATCACCAAAGGTACTTTTACCTTGTTTACAACCAGTTTCAAAAACGCTTCCATATCCGTCATTTCATCGCGGTCCGGGTCCTGCACACAAATATCAATGACATGCGCTCCACTTTTTACCTGAGCACGGGCAATTTCAGATGCCTCTTCATATTTGCCTTCCACAATCAAACGCTTGAATTTGCGGGAGCCCAGAACATTCGTCCGCTCACCAACCATATACGGACGATTGTCCTGTTCAATATATACAAGCTCAATGCCTGATACGGCAGGGGGATGCTGACCTACCAGCGGACGCGGCTCAAACTGCGCCATACTTTCACTCATAACTCGAATATGCTCAGGGGTGGTACCACAACATCCCCCAGCAATATTCAGCCAGCCTTTTTCAGCGAAAGCAGCCATTTTACGTGCTAATGAATCAGGCGATTCATGGTATTGGCCATTTTCATCGGGCAAGCCCGCATTTGGATAACAGCTAATAGCTGCAGAGGACATTTCAGACAGAGAACGAATATGATCACGCATAAACTCTGGACCTGTAGCACAATTCAACCCAATCGAAATTGGATGTAAGTGTTCCAATGAAATGCAAAAGGATTCGATATTTTGTCCGGCCAACGTTGTTCCCATAGGCTCAATCGTGCCTGAAATCATTAGCGGAAGCTCGATGCCTGTCTGCTCAAAAGCTTGCCGAATTCCAATGCTTCCAGCTTTGACGTTAAGCGTATCCTGTGAGGTCTCCAATAGCAGTACATCCACCCCGCCTTCAATAAGCGCCAAGGCCTGCTCTTGATAGCTGTCAATCAGCTCTGCAAATGTAACACCACCTGTGACAGACAAGGTTTTCGTGGTTGGGCCCATTGCTCCTACTACAAAACGAGGCTTTTCCGCAGTGCTGTATTTATCCACCGCGTTACGCGCCAGTTTGGCCGCCACCAGATTAATTTCACGGGCACGTTCTGGTATATCGTAATCCGCCAAAACGACGGAAGTTGCTCCAAATGTATTCGTTTCAATTAGGTCTGCTCCGGCCTTCAAGTATGCTTCATGAATCCCTTGAATGACATCCGGTCTCGTTAAGACCAGCATTTCATTACAGCCCTCCAGCTCTTCCCCACCAAAATCATCGGGGGAAAGGTCTTCCTGTTGAATCATGGTGCCCATGGCCCCATCAAGAAGGAGTATTCTTCGTTGTAATGCATCCTGCAAGCTAACTTTGTCCAAATTTCTTCACCCCCGCAAAACGTTAAATCCTAGTTTAGCAGAAACCGTATCATTTAGATAGATTGAAGTAAAAACATACGTTTTATACAGATTGTTCTTTGTAAAAATGACTTCTCTAATCCATTTTTATAGTTTGTAGCATTATAGAACGTACTTAACCCTGCATTCTTTAGCTATAGTCATTTGCATTATAAAATGTTGAAATCCTGTATTGTACAACGTTTCAAGACATGGTATTCTTTATACAACATTAATCCAAGTGGAAAAGAGGGAATACATATATGGCCGAAATCTTAATACGTAATACGAATGAACGAATTAGCGGTGAAGAACAAGTACGTGAATTTCTGGAGAGTCACGAGGTATTGTATGAACATTGGGATGCTTCCAAATTGTCCGGGGAGTTGCAAGAGAACTTTACCTTAACAGATGACCAAAAGTCCGCTGTTCTCAAAACATTTGAACCCGAAATCAAGGATTTAGCCGCACGTCGCGGATATAAAATATGGGACGTTATCACTTTATCTGAAGCAACGCCAAATTTGGACGAGCTGCTGGCCAAGTTTGAGCAAATTCACACCCACACCGAGGATGAAATCCGTGCCATTGTCGCTGGTAAAGGCATCTTCATCATTAAAGGCCCTGAAGAGATCGGCTATTTTAACGTAGAGCTTTCACCGGGGGACGTTATCTCCGTACCTGAAAATATACCTCACTTCTTCACTTTAATGGAGAATCAAAAGATCGTCGCAGTCCGCTTATTCATCGAAGAAAATGGCTGGATTGCCGAACCGTATGAAGACCCAACCTTCATTAAAGCATAATTACGAATTTATCATCCTTGTGTGAATAAAAAACTCCCTCTGCTCTGTAACAATCGAGCGAAGGGAGTTTTCTTAATACTCGTTTCTAATGACTGGATTTCTTACTTTAACGATTGAATAATTCCATCCAATTCAGACAGATGCTTGATTTGGAACTTCGGCTTGATCTCTGTGGTATTGGTTTTAGCGTTTCGGTTCACCCACACCGAGTGTACACCTGCTGCCAATGCTCCTTGAATATCAGTCGTCAGCTTATCTCCTACCATTAAAGCATGTTCAGGCTCAATACCAAGAAGCCCCAAAGCATGCTGAAATATAGACGGATCAGGCTTGCCTCGACCAAATGAACCTGAAATGACAACATGATCAAAAAAAGGAGCTAATTGAGGAACTCCATCCAGTTTCTCCTGTTGCAGATCAGGGGAGCCATTTGTCAGCAATAACAGTTTGTAATGTCCCTTCAATTGTTCTAGAATCTCAAACGTTTCTTCATATACATGTGGACGCGCGCGTCTTTCCGAAGCAAATTGGGTAGCCAGTTTTTCTGCCAACTTCTCATTATCTATCCCTAGTTGCTGGAGTCCTCTGCGCCATGATTCCTTTCGATAAATAGGAGCCAACTGTTCCAGTTGACGGAATTCAGGTTGCTCACCTGCTGTAAAATTCGCCCACAATCCTTCAAACGGATTAATGCCGATCATTTGAGTAAAACTAAAGGTTTCATAGGATTCATACAAAGCGCGTGCTTCCTTACGTACGGCTTCCTCCAGAGTTTTTGGATCAACGCCTGCTTCACGGGAGCCTGTTTGGCACGCTGCATCAAATGCCTCTTCTACACTACGTTCATCCCACAAAAGGGTATCATCAAGATCAAACATTACCGCCTGAATCGTCATCTGAATTATCCACTCTCTTTCCACAGTGTATGTACGCCTATTTGCTTGGTTAAGCATTTGAATCGTTATGTGTGTGCCCATATTAAGCAAGCGGCCGCAGCATGTTATATGAAATAACATCATACGGCCTTTGTTACAGAGCTACAGGCTAAATCCGTTATTTCTTGTCCACCTGTATCTGATTGGATAGCGCAAACTTCTCAAGTCGCTCTGCAATGGCATCCGTGTCATAGCGACCCAATGATTTTGTAAAAATAAAGTTACCGCCCTTACCTTTTCTTTCAACGGTTACGTAACCCTTTTCAATCTTGATGGCTTTCATGTCCCCTGCCGTCATTGGACGTTCTCTACCACCTTTCAGCATATAGAGAGTATCCTTTCCCACTTTCAGATAAGGACGACGGATGAAAAAGATAACAGCCAGCATCAAGTACAGGCCGAATACAAGCCAATCCATTCCTCGCATGCCAGTCTTAGTCAAAAAGTAACTCATAAGCATGTACAATACAGAAAGACCAGCCAGCATAATTGGCACAGTAATGTTACGGCCACGGAAAATGTCCATTGCAGAACCTGTGCCGTTAATGGTTTGAATGCCTTGCTTTTTGCGCGATTTATTTAAATGCGCTGTGTTTTTTCGTACTTTTCTTTCAAATGATCTGGCCATCTCTCAATTCCTTCCCAGATATATTACATTAAAACAATTGCCTCAAAGCTGATCTATATAGGTACCATGAAAAGTACCTAAAACAAAAGGCAAATTGCAGGCTTGGGCGCTTAACAGCATTAATGCTTCAGCCCGTCATTTCCTTTCGATGTATCATCGTCCACAAATTCAATCGTTTCAAGCTGCTGCCGAAAATTACGGCGAATGTTACCTAAATAAATTTCCCGAAGATTGGCGCGCTCTGTGGATTCCTCTTCCGTCAATCCTTCGGATTTTGCTTTGCGCGCTAATTCATTAATGCGCTGTACCAAGCTGTCTATATCCAAATTGTGTCCCCTCCATAAAAGCAAAGATATAATACACTTTGACATGTAGAAAAGAGCTTGTCAAGGCTCCTGTACTACGCTCCCTGACAAGCTCTAATAGTCTATAGATCAGAAGTTAGGAAGCTTGAGTACCTGACCTGCCTGCACTCCCCTATCCTCCAAACCGTTAATCCGCACAATTCCTTCTATATATACCCGTGTATCCATTCGTTCCGGTTTATGATTTGCGGCAATCTCCCACAACGTATCCCCAGGTTGTAAGGTCAGTTTAGTCACTTCTTCCTTAGAAGCTGAAGGAGCCGCGAAAACCGTAAGTACACCTGCCCCTGCAATCCAAGCAACAATCACTATAATAAGAAGCTTAAGTAAAAGAGTATTGGTAATAATCTGCATAAAACGCGCCCTACCCTCTTTTCGGGTCTCCTGTAAATTTTCTAAATTCATTGGAAAAATACTTTGATAGGTGCTATATTTCATCATTGGCTGTGTCCTCCAAACGTTTGTTCTTATGTTTTTCACAATATAACACGAACATTTGTTTTGTTCAATAGAAAACAGAACAAAAGTTCGCAATTATTATTAGGGATTATTTAGAACTTATGTTTGTACGAACGGAGGTTCTATGCTATAATTTTCCCAAACGTTACTAAATGGGGTTGATACGGTATGTCTAAGATTTCGAGCCGCCAGCAGGCCATTCTTGAATTTATCCGCAATGAAGTGCGTCTAAAGGGATACCCCCCTTCTGTACGCGAAATAGGCGAGGCTGTCGGATTGGCCTCCAGTTCTACGGTTCACGGTCATTTGGATCGTTTAGAGAAAAAAGGACTCATTCGACGCGATCCTACAAAACCACGGGCTATTGAGTTACTCGGTCAAGACGAATCGGATAATAGCAACTTGATTAATTACTCCATTAGTCGTGTCCCCGTCGTCGGCAAAGTAACTGCTGGCCTTCCTATTACGGCGACAGAAAATATTGAAGATTACTTTCCTCTTCCCCAACACTTTGTTGGTGAGGATAAAATATTCATGTTATCTGTTGTAGGCGAAAGCATGATTGAAGCTGGGATTGCTAACGGAGACTATGTAATCGTACGTCAGCAGCAGACCGCTGATAATGGCGATATTGTTGTAGCTATGACAGATGAAGACGAAGCTACAGTTAAAACCTTCTACAAAGAAAAAGATCATATCCGGCTTCAACCTGAAAATCCAGCCTTTGAACCGCTTCGCCTGACACATGTCAGCATTTTGGGCAAGGTTGTAGGACTCTTCCGGGACTTCCACTGATTTATCGTTCTTTCTTCCCCGTTATTCTAACCACTAATACAAAACCGGCTGCCTAGGGTAAGCCGGTTTTGTATTGTTATTGTGTTTACTATGTATCTCACAACTATTTTTTCATTTCAGCAACCTATTCCTATTGTTTCTACTATAAAATCAGCCTCCTCATCTCAAATAATCACCCACTGATCTTGAGCAGCTATACTGTTATGGGCAAAACTAATAGATCTTTCTTTGTTTTAGATAAATATGGTATATTAATTACTCATAGCTCTGTAGGAGGAATTAAATGAAAAAAATTTCAGCGTTTGTTGTGATATTTATCGCCATAAGCTGTGTAGTACCAACAATGGATCATTTGTATGCAAAAGAGAACTCCCACATAACAATCTACGACCGTATTCAGTACATACAAATACTTATCCATTTCAGGTATTTAGAAAAGCAACTCGAAGCTGTAATTTCCGAAAGAAACAATTACCCAGAAGACAGCCAAGAATATAAACAGCTCTCTGAACAACTGAATCATATTCTTGCTCAAGAGGCGTACTACGAGAAAAAACTTAACACTCTTAATAGTAAATAATTTTCATACTAAACTGCATATTATCTCTATTTACACTGTTAGACTCATGCCGACCTGCCTGTAACATTCTTCTACAACGTAAAGTTGAAAAGGCAAAGACAGGTTCGCATGAGTTTTTTTGTTAACCATTAGGAATATAGGTACTAGCTTCTTTTTGCTTCTAATAGATTTATGCTGATACATTACTATCACAATTGACATATGTATATAGCAGACCTAAGCAAAGGAGATATGCAGATGATCAGAAATAGAGTTAAAACGTATAAGCATCGCATCGGGAAAAACAGATATCTGGTCGTTAAAGTCTTTCAAGCCGCAGCTGCTAAAACAGGAAGCGGAAATGCACTAGCAACCAATGCCTTGAATATCAAAATTTCCAAGCGTAAGCATAAACGCCACTAAGATTCATCCATACCTTCATTTCCTTGAAGGGAGGTGATCATATGAGCAGAAGACACTGCAGACGTGATTTGAGAAGAAGAAGATCAAACATCCGTTCGAATCAAAGAGCCGTTGCGCGTGCAAGAGGTAACGCACTGGCTGTTAATCTGTTTAGCGTAAATGATAGACAACGCAGACGTTAATAATCGTTTTCAAGCAAAAGCGGGAAGGATTCTTCCTGCTTTTTTTGTGTTAAACGGTACACCCAACTCCTAAATCCCATAGAACTGCTAAATTCAGTTGCCTTCCTTCTTTTTAAAAAACTTCATCGATGATACAACCTACACTCGTACTTATGTTATCGTTGTGATAAAAATTCGATCATTCAATAAAATGCTCACGTTTGAGTTAAGCGAGTATTCAACTAAATAAACAACAAAAAGGACTCTATCCGGCTTAATGCCAGTGAAGTCTTTGTACAACACCCTGAACCGATATTGACTCCGATCAAAACATTTACCGTTAATATAAATCGAATCCGATGTGATCTACTCCACATCCCCACCGAAATTCTTAAACGTGACTCTCAATTCCTCATTAACTGAAACAACATACACCCTAACCTGAGCTAAAGCAAACATAAGAAAAGCAGCAATCATTACTAGCAACATAGGTTAAGACTTTTTCATACAGTAATACCTCCCCAAATATTGTTATGATTACATAATAAATTTACTATCTCGAACGTGTCGAGGTAAGGGGAAACTTGTTTTAACTAAAAAACTTGCAAGTTTCCCAGCAGTGCTTTCACCTTATTCGAAATTCAAACTGATTAACGAAAAAGCTCTGCCGACCAATTAAGGTTAGCAGAGCTTTTTGATTTATTTAGAGTATTCACTTACTTCAAACGTCAGAATACGATCAAACAGCATGTAATCCTTACGGCTGCTGAATGGGCCTTTATTATTCTCGTGTTTATTAATGGCGTATGAAGCCGGACCAGAACCAGCCTGCTTACATGCATGAGAAAATTCATTACTTGCGCTTGCTACTCAGATGGCAAAATGTTAGTTGTCATATGTGGAACTAGATTTTCTGAATACTCTGCTTCGGCTGCAAAAACATTGGATAAGGGAAGAGATAAAAGAACTAAAAATAAAATTGTTATACATGCTTTCTTCATTAAGGTAATCCTCCAATAGGTTTAATAGAGCTAAGAAGAATTTAATTAAGGAATGGTGACTAAACATAAACTTGCTAATCTATGAATATAATCTATATATATGCATATTTATTTTTTATTAGGCATTAAAAGACCTCTACCAGCCTCGCACTAGTAGAGTCTTTACCTTATTTCACAATAAATCTTACCTTTATACCATCAGCATACTTACCTAACTGACAACTTACCTATGACCCTGCTCCCTAGTTATCACTAGGGGCTTATGTATCGGAAATCTACATCTGCGCCATCTTCAGCACACATTGCCATTGGCATTCGTCGCGGTCATTTCCTTTTTTAGTTGGAACTCCTTTTAAGGACTCCTTGCGGTTTTCCTCAGTCTCATCCCGGTCAATTGTGCATATCACGGAATGGCCGGCTGCAATCGTATCTTTGATGTGTGTTCCTGTTTCTGGATAACGTGAACTCGGAAACTCCAACGTGTACTCAGCTGCTGCTTGTACACTTCTTGAAACAGGTTCTGCATAAGACACCTTGCACTAAAAAATAGCCGCCAGTAAAAACAATTAACCCTCAAGCCAATCCTCTTGTCATAGAACACCTCCAAAGTATATTAAATCTTCTAAATACTACACTGTATGTCAAAGTATCGTGCGTATTGTCGCAAATTAAAAAGACTCATACCAGTTATTGTTGCAAACTAATTAGGCTCTATCTGAGATTAAATTTAGGTATTAGGAAGGATTGTACCCATTCAATGAAACATTCCTCTTCTCACAAAATCCAATAAGCGCAAATCTATTATGGCAGGAAATCCACCAAGTATTCACCAAAAGAGAAGCGAATACTGTGGCTATTGCCAAATAGCATATGCGCTCATTGAGTTCAACTATTTGCCATCCATGAGTGAAGTGGTATTATTCAACAGTTCTTTTCACGAATTAAACCCAAAGTGATTTAGTGATGATAACTAAGAGAATAAAGAGCACTAAAATTGCCGCTGTAGAAGTCCATACACCGCCGCCACCTGTACCTTCATATGCACCCATGCCTTAAACCTCCTTTATTTGTCGTTCACCTTAATATATGTATAAATACGTTTAGTGATAGGGCATGCAGGTAAACAAAACAAAGGCTCACACGTAATGCCTCCTTTGTTTACTCCACAGGCTATGCGCGGTCTTGTTTATGGGATGGACTTCTAGGAAAATAAAAAACACCTTACCAGCGTAGCCAGTAAGGTGAAGTGACCCCTGTCAAGTGGACAGCTCTCAAAAAGCAATATTTAAGTGCTCCGCCTCCCTCACGGTAGACAACGAAAAATGACATCTAGCAAAAATGTCTTTAAACGTTGATTTCCAGAGGAACTTTTTTGTGCTTTAAATAACTTCGCTAGCGCTCCTCTTATGAGTCAGAGCTTCAATTTGATTTTAATTCACTCTTTGCAACATGTATTAGGGCAGCAATCGATGGGGAAATCCACTTTTCCCGATGCCAGAGCATTTGCGCAGAAAATGATATATCCGATAAATCCCACGGTAAAGCAACCAAGTTTCCCTCTCTCAACTCTTCCTTCAAAGCCATCTCAGGCAACAGAGCAATCCCAAGGCCAGCAACTGCACATTGTTTAATTGCTTCTACGCTAACAAACTCTAGTTCTGTCAAGGCATCGACTCCTTTTTTCAATATGGACTGATGAAAAAGAGTGCGATAAGAACAGCTCTTTTCGGTCAACAAAAAATGTTCTCTGTGAAAGTCATCAATGATCAATGAGGAACGGGATGCCAGCAGATGATCTGAAGATACCACCATTCGAAATGACTCATCTTTCAAAAACTCTGAGTGAAGGTCTTTGGCTACAACGAATTCATCCAATACAAAAACGACATCCGCAAGCCCTTCTCTTAGGCTATGTCTAAGCTCTTGGCCGGACAAGGGACGGAACAAAAGACGAACGTCTGGATAGTGTTCACGAAAACGTCTAAACAAGGAGGGAAGAAGGTATGCGCAAAGAACTTCGTCTGCTCCTATAGTGACAGTTCCCATCGTTTCTCCGTGCTGACTAGATACGCACTTTGCTTCTTCTACATCGTTCAAAATTTTAGTGGCATACGGCAAAAATTGTTGGCCGGCATCCGTTAACACAACATTCTTGCCTAATCGATCCAGCAATTTCACGCCTAGTTCTTCTTCCAGCGCTTTGATTTGCATGGTTATGGTAGACGGTACATAGCTCAATAGTTCAGCAGTTCGACTAAAGCTGCATGTAGAAGCAAGAGTCCAAAACGTTTTTAGTTGGCGTATTTCCATTAACTGAGCACCTTCTTCGTTCAAAAAAATTGAATGTAATATTCAAAACCGTTTCGTTGATTTGATGATATGCGTATTGTAGAGTAAAAATCAAGTTACTACTAATTTTATTTTGAAGGAGCATCCATCAATGAACGATTATGAAACATATCCCCTTGGAGATATATTGCTTCAATCGGGTCAGCAACTCCCTCAAGCATTTATTGCTTATAAGACCTATGGAACCTTAAATACCGCAAAGAACAATGTTATTGTATATCCAACTTGGTTTGCTGGTCGTCACACAGATAACGAATGGCTAATTGGAGAGAACAAGGCACTCGATCCCAATCGGTATTTCATCATTGTGCCCAACATGTTGGGAAACGGATTATCGTCTTCTCCCAGCAATACTCCCGCTCCATTTGATAAGGCCAATTTCCCTCTCATCTCTATGTATGACAATGTACGTTTTCAACATCAACTAATCACTCAAAAATTCGGTATCACAAAAATCAAACTAGTTGTGGGTTGGTCTCTGGGGGCCATGCAAGTTTTTCAATGGGGAACGAGTTATCCTGAAATGGTCGACCGTATTGCACCATTTGGCGGAACGGCAAAGACCAGACCACATGCACAGCTGGTATTTGAAGGAATGATCGCGGCGTTACAAGCGGATACGAATTTTAAAAAAGGAAGGTATGAGCGTCCACCGGTTGTCGGTCTCGCAGCGATGGGAAGAACCTATGCACCCTGGGGTTTTTCGCAGGCGTACTACTTGGAGAATTTGTATCAATCCGAGGGATACTATTCCTTGAAGTCTTATGTAGAAGATTACTGGGATCAGGTATTTTTATCCTTTGATGCTAATGACTTGATCGCCATGTTGCGTACAGGAATACATGGAGACATTAGCGATAATCCCGTGGACCGCTGCAACTTCGAACAGGCGTTAAGCAAAATCACCTCTCCTGCATTCGTTATGCCTGGGTCAAGTGATTTGTTTTTCACTCCAGAGGACAGTGCGTATGATGTGCGACATATGCCGAATGCTGTTTTACAACCCATAGACTCCAAGTGGGGACATTGCTTTGGAATCGGAGCAAACGAATCGGATTCGTTCGTTATAGATAGTCATCTAAGGCAATTTTTGCAGTTAGGATAATTGATTTACCAACCGTTCTAAGCTTTCAGGTTCAACAATAATTCTTCTACCACCTAAAAGAATGGGCTAAGCGGATTACCGTGTTGGAAACAATATATACCAATAAATAGGACTACGCAGGTTGTAGTTAAATTACTATTGTGATAAACTGAGTGTAATTTGATGATGGGAGTTGAACGGATACATGTAGAACTTTCTTGCTTCGAGATCACGAAAAGAACGGACTCAGCGATTGGCTGTGGTCGTTTTATTTCATCTCTGCAAGAAAGGTCTGCGTTTCGTTTGCGCTCCCTCTCCGGACAGTCATACGGCCCCTTGAAATGGGGCCGTATTTCCTCGTATGGATTAGAGCCGCAAGATAGCACCTTTCTTGCGGCTCTTTTTTATTTCCAAACGAAAGGATGACTGTCATGCCCACGATTCAGGTAACCAATCTTACTTTTGCCTATCCAGGCAGCTATGACCCCATATTCGAAAATGTTCATTTTCATATTGATACAGACTGGAAGTTGGGCTTTACGGGGCGAAACGGTCGGGGAAAAACGACGTTCCTAAACCTGCTGCTGGGGAAGTACGAATACAGCGGTACGATCTCCACACCAGTAGACTTTGATTATTTTCCGTTTCCCGTCGAACACCCGGAGTATTTGACCTTAGACGTCGTCGAAGAGATCGTACCAAGCTATGAGAACTGGAAGTTGATGCGAGAACTGAACCTGCTTAAGGTTTCAGAAGACGTGTTGTACCGACCATTCGAATCGCTGTCCCAAGGAGAACAGACGAAGGTATTACTGGCCGTGCTATTCATCCAAGACAATCGATTTCTGCTCATCGACGAGCCGACCAATCATCTCGACTTGCACGCACGCAAGCTTGTCGCCGATTATCTGAAAACGAAGAGCGGTTTTATTCTTGTTTCACACGACCGGGCTTTTCTCGACCGCTGCGTGGATCATATTCTATCGATCAACAAAACGAATATCGAAATCCAAAAAGGCAACTTCTCCAGCTGGTGGACGAACAAAACTCGCCAGGATACGTTCGAAATGGCACAAAATGAAAAGTTGTACAAAGACATAGAGCGTTTATCATCTTCTGCTAAACGTACTAGCGGCTGGTCTTTCGAGACCGAAAAATCGAAAAACGGCACACGAAATTCCGGCTCCAAGCTTGACAAGGGCTACGTCGGACATAAAGCAGCAAAAATGATGAAACGCTCGAAATCCATCGAACAGCGGCAACACGCCGCTTTAGAGGAAAAATCGAAACTACTCCGAAATATCGAACAGTCAGAAAGCCTTGCGATCTCTCAGCTCGTGTATTCCAAACCGGAACTGGCAATGCTGGATCACGTCACGATTTACTACGGGGAAAAAGCGATTTGCAAGAACGTTTGTTTGACGATTGAACCAGGAGATCGGATTGCAATTTCAGGTCCAAATGGTTCAGGTAAGTCTAGCTTGCTCCGCCTGCTCAACGATGAGGCTCTACACTATACAGGTACGTTTCAGCGGGAGCCCCAGCTTCGCGTTTCCTATGTATCCCAGAATACTTCTCATCTGCGAGGAACGCTTTCCGATTATGCAGCAGAGCACAGAATTGACGAAAGCTTATTTAAGGCCGTGTTGCGTAAGCTAGATTTCGCCCGCATCCAGTTTGAGAAGGATATATCGGCGTTTAGCGGCGGGCAGAAGAAGAAGGTTCTGATAGCGAGAAGCCTATGTGAGGAGGCTCATCTGCATATTTGGGACGAACCGCTCAACTTTGTCGACGTGATTTCCCGGATGCAAATTGAGGAGCTGTTGCTTGAGTACACGCCGACCATTGTATTCGTGGAACATGATCGGGAATTTCATGACCGTGTCGCCACGAAAACGATTGAACTCGGTGGGGATTAGAATTTTACAAAGTGACTTGGAGTAAGACATGATTCAACGGCAGAAAGCTTTGCACAACAAAATTTATGAAAAGGGAAGAGATTGAACTAAAGGGACACGATAGTTCAATAGAACATCGGCAGTCTTGGATTTATTTTCTCGTCCATAGCTGCCGTTTATTCTAATTGAGTGTAGTCTATATACTAATCTCAAATTATAAAAACAAAAGCCCTCCATATTTGAAGCGCCCCCTGTCAAGTAGACAGCTATCAAAAATCAATATTTAAGCAGCCTGAGTCTTGGATTCATAAAGAGTCAGGTTGTTTAGTTTCTCTTGAAAGCGTTCGTGGTTGTAGAAGTGGGTATACTTTGGAACGCATGCTCCACCTGTTGAGCTGAATGGAAGGAATGGAGATAAAAACACTCGGTTTTGAAATAACTGAAAAAGTTCTCTGTACATACATTGCCTCAGCAGTTCCCTTTTCGGGACATGCTGGCCTGTTAAATTCTCGGTTCAGATGATTGCCCTGAAATGACGTAGGCTTCTTTCTTGCCGTAGTAAGGTCTCTTCCTACAAATGATCGCCTTGATTCCCAGTTCATCCATAAGTCTCCGTACACGCTTATGATTTATATGTATGCCATAGATTCGATTCAACCAAACCTTAACCTGCGGTAGCCGTATATTCCTTTCAACTTCTCGTAACATGCCATGATCTTTAGCTTCATGCTTTCATCTTCCCGCTGTTTTTGTGAAATGAACATCCTCCGCTTTATCTATTTATAAAAGCCGCTTTCGGATACTCCGGCCAGTTCACATGTTAGTACAATACTCCGTCTCTTACTAAGCAATTCTTGGATCACCGCAAACTTTATACTCTTGGGTATAGCCTCCATTCCTCCTTTCACATCTGCAAGAGCTTTTTTAGCGTTTCAGTTTCGGCTTCGAGACGTTTCAGCTTGACCTCCGGATCTTCGGGGTGTGTTCGAGATCTGCCGATGCCAGGCCCTTTTGCTTTGCCTCGTTTTTCCTCTAGATCTTTCACTCGCTCGGCTTTGAAGTGTCTCACCCATCGGCGAACCAGCGATGCGTTAATCTCCATTTTTCGTTCCACGTTTTTATATCCTATTCCCTTTTTGAGGTACAGATCCACTGTCTTTTTCTTAAAGCTCACATCGTAAGTTTTTCTTATTTCTCCCCTAGAAAAATCCCCTCCATAATAGACAGATTAGTCGTCTTGCTCTTTTCTGTCTACTACGAGGGGATCATATCATGATTTGCGGATGTTTCTTAATTTATTTTGCGAAGAGACCAAGATCAGATAGCGACTTAACCTTCTTAGCATTCATATTTCTATGTCTGAATAATATCATTGTTTTTTTACAATGTTACTACGGATTTTCCATTTTAACTTTAAAGATAGGCTTTGGAGTAGTGGTAGTTGTTTAATAAATCTTATTAATGCCACTACGTTCTCTTGCCATGCTACACGATCCCCCCTTAATACGTCTGCTTACTATGAGTGTAATTAGACAAACTGACGATAGAAATCGTACAGTCTTTTCTAAAGCGGCTACATATAATGTTCTATATATCAATAAGAATGGCTTAAACAGTCAACTTTAATATAGTAAGAGTGGTATTGGTAAAGTTATGAAGTTGGGCTGGGGTTGCATTTGCATTTACCAATTGAATAGTTGTAGGAACGACCCCTACAGTAATAATGACTTCTGCCGAAATTGGTCCGCCACCGTTACCCGTGAAGGGAACAGGGGTAACAGGGATTCCATTTACGGTAAGGTTAAAGGCAGCATCACCTTGGTTATGAATTGTAAAATCTATTAGATAGCTTCCCGTTTCGTTGATTGTTATCGTTGTAGATGGAGGAGTGAAAGTAAAAGCACCACCAACATTAGCCAAAACTCCAGTAAAGGTAATTGGTGAGTTACCCGGAACTGTGTCAGTTCCCGTACCAGGATCTGCTCGGAAAACACTTAAGAAGTCTGATATCCCACCGCCTGCTGGCCCTGCTGCCCCCGTTGCTCCTGCTGGTCCTACCGCTCCTGCCGGTCCCACTGGTCCTGCTGGTCCTGCTGGCCCTACTGCTCCTGCGGGTCCCACTGGTCCTGCTGGCCCTATTGCTCCTGCTGGTCCAGTTGGTCCGGGAAATCCTTGAAAACCTTGTAGCCCTTGCTGGCCTTGAGCGCCTGGAACTCCCTGTGGACCCGGCAGTCCCTGGGGTCCCTGAGGTCCTTGAGGTCCTCGGATCCCTTTAACAATGACTTTCGGTAAAACTTTGACTTTTTTAACTACACATCTTCTAAATTTTCTCCGATGCATTTTCTTTTGCCAATAATAATGTCGAAACATAATTAATGATCACCTCCAAAGTCTAGTCAAAGTAGCTTATTGTGCAATTAACCAAAAAGATTGGGCTGTTGACTTGATCTTGGGAAAATAGGCATAGGTCTGACCCTATCGTGTTAGATTATTACAACTTATTCTTCTAAAGCTTAATAGCTCTTCTATCAACCGATCCAGCCCCTGCACTGTACGTATCTTTATATTTCCAGCTTGCAAATTCTTTACCCAAAAAAGGAGATGAGATAATGACTAGATTGTTAGATGCTCGAACATCTCAAAACGCAAGTTACGGTAATACGATCTCAATCCCCATGCCAGCCAATACTCCTGTTGCCATCGCAGAGCTTGGCTTAGACGTGACGGGCGCTGGGGAAAATATGCGTGTACAATTATCAGGGATTGCTGAGCTTTCATTTCCCACTACTCCACCTTTTGACTCCGTTATTGCTATTTCTATTGTTAGAGGCACTCTCGACTCTCCTGTTGCTTACGCCCTTTACTCTGTTAGTGTCTCCGAAGCAAACCCAAACGCTGTACAGGTCGTTACCATTAATGCATCCGATTACAATGTCCCTCTACCACCATCAAATGAATTGGTGTATACCTTATATTTATTTTGCACAGCGGATGCCACCCGAATAGGAATGGAAAGTTTTAATGCGGTTGCCTATTCAGATTAACATTACACCATCATATGGAGGGCAAAGCCCTCTTTTTTCCATCTGTCCTTGAGAGACGACACTTTCCATCTGTCGTCCTTTTTTGGTATAGTTTACTTAAGGGGTTGATCAAATGGGATTCATGCTTATTTTTATTGCGATTATTTTTTTCTCACTTGGGATTTTAAGTAAACGAAATCCCTTAATCTTCAAAGACCGGCCTGCCGCTGTAGTACAGTATACCCGAGTGTAATGACTACGTTTCTCCATAGTCTTTTAATAATAAATCAATTAAAAATAAAACATTACATACTATACGCGAAAGTGTATAAAAATTAATTATAAGTAAGGGGATTATAGGGTTTTGGCGGAGGACGTAGCCCAAAGCGGGAGGCGTTCCGCAGGGGTCCTGGACCACGAGGGCCATAGAAAATGGCTGTTTTAGTATAGATTGTTGCTCACTTAAAAATACTGATCATTTAAGAATATAATTCAGTAGTTAGAAATACTTAGAACGTCATAAGCAGGTTAGTTGTGGAGTGTTGTTTAACTTGTGTTCAACAATCGGGCCATATAATTGAAGAACATTTTATGCGGTAGCGTCAGAAGATGTGACAAAGATAAATAATATAGACAATTTTATGCAAGATGGAGAACATGCCTAGCCAATACAAACGCTGTTGCATCAACCGTTTCAACCACCTGTATAAAATGATTTTCAAAAATATTCCTCAGAAAAAAGCACGGACATTGATTTAACAATATTCGTGCCTTTATAGGATAGCTGGATTGAGACCAAGTAACATTTCTATGTCGGTTTAATAGTTTACTAATTGTAATTAATCCATTAATTATAGTTCATTAGAGAAAAATGTCATTGTTTGAGTACTCATTTGTAAGGGGGTTTTAGCATAGCCAGTCTTACGCCAATGATTAATTACCCCAATTGTCGCACTGGCACAAAATGTATGGTAAAGCTCATAGTCGATTTCACTTCGGACAGTTTTAGAAATGATTTCTTTAGGCAATTTCATATAGTGTTGGATGAATAGTGAAGTGAATTTTGTTGGAATCTTCTCAGAAAAAAGAATGTCATAGAAATATCGGTTATCTAATATATGTTGAAAGACATTCGTTAAGCCATCATGTTCAAGTAAATAAATTCGATTGTAAGCCATTTTGTATTCTTCATTAAGTTTATTCATAATTTCGATCATATGTGTTTCAAATAAATCATCGATATTCGAATAGTGTGTATAAAATGTTGAACGATTTATTTCACTATATTCACATAGTTTTGTGACGGTGATATCGTTGAAATCATCTGTTTGAAGAAGTTGTAGTAATTTATTAAATAAATTTTTTTTAGTTTTGATTACTCGTAAGTCCTGTTTTTGCATGTGAAACCTCCTTTTAATCCAACAATATCACAAAAAACGTTGGATAACATACATTAAACATTATGATGTTGTTCTTTATTTTACTATTATCACTATAATTCTAGTTAGATAAACATTCTAGTAATGTATAAGTTGAAGGAGGAACAAAAATGAGTAATGTAGTAGTAATTACAGGTGCAGCAACAGGTTTAGGTCGTGCCACAGCTTTAAAATTAGCGAAAGAGCAATATAAATTAGTCATTGTAGACTTTAACGAAATAGATGGGCAAAAAAACAGCCGATTTGTGCGTAGAATTAGGTGCTGAAGCAATAAAAGCAGATGTATCAAATGAAGAAGACGTAAAAGCATATGTTGAAAGAGCTGTTGAAAAATTCGGCACAATTCATTCAAGCCAACTGCCTAATAACGGTTTATACGCCGCTATAAATCATGCTGTAGATGTTGCACCAAACAATATGCAAACAAATATTGCTGCGAGTGCTGTCACATTAACTGAAGAAATTGGAATGGCTATTCATTTATCAACACCTCTAAATATTTCAGCAACAGCAGAAGAAGTCGCAGATGCAATGATTTTTGCTATGAACAACGGTAAGTTATTAACCGGTTCAACGATTAATTGCGCGGCGGTCAAATCTTATTCTAAAATAAATACCTAAGCTTTAAATAAAGAAAGTTCTTTACAAACTATTTTAATTATAAAATTTTAGAGGTTAGAAGAGCTTAAAGAAATTCGCTCTACTAACCTCTTTTTTCACTACAAATGTCACTATTTTCAAGTGAAATTGAACGATTAGCTACTAAAGTAAGTATTTTAACTATCATGACAACTCTCAATTAAAACTTAATTGAAAGAGCCATACTATCATCGTATGTAATTATATATTTTATAGAAAAAATATATAAAATTACTTTATTTTCTATAAAATAAGGCGGTGCTAATATTGAAACCAAACTTAGAACTCATCTCTAAAATAATATGTGATGCGTATAATGTTCCAATTTTTATTTTAAACAATAAAACGAATCATATTTATAGAAATGGAGACCATCTTAAACATCCTCTTTTTCACTTAATAGAAGAATTTATAAACCGGCTCATTCAGCCTGAAGATCAGCAAAATTTACCCTTAATCAGAACAACAAACTATCTGGAAACGTTCGTTGTATTTCATTCGTCTTCAATCGAAACAATAATAATTGGACCTTTTTCTTCCTACGAGGTTACTGAGGAAATAGTAATGGTATTATGCATGACTATCAAATATCTTCTACTTATCAGCAAGAGTTGCTTCTTTATTACAGTCAATTAGAATGGTTAAACCAAAAACAAATTTTGTCTCTTTGCTTCCTGACACATTATTTAATATGCCAAGAACCGCTTGAAGAAGAGTTAGTCAGATCTCAATTAATGCATTCTGAAGAAATTGAACCAACCCATATTGAACAATTAGTACGCCACCGCCGTCTTGAGGCTTCTTTTCATATGGATTATCGGGTCGAACAGAAAATCTGGCAATATGTAAAAGAAGGAGATAAGGAAAAACTACTGCAACATTTTGATACAATCAAAATTGAAGGTGTGGGTCTGCTTTCGAAAAAAAGTCACCTTCGTAACATTAAAAATCAAACAATTATCTCTATTGCACTTGCAACAAGAGCAGCAATTGACGGTGGGCTTTATCCTGAAATTGCTTATACGATGAGTAATGTTAGCATTCAAAAAGTAGAAGAAACTTCCGAACTACAAAAAGTCTACTCGATTGGAGATAACTTCTTATATTCAATAGTTGATCGTATGAATTAAAACAGAGGAAATAATCATTCTAAAGTAGTTAGATTTTGTAAAAACTATATATTCAATCATACTTTTGAACAGATTTCTATAAAGGATTTGGCAGACATGGTTCATTTAAATCCCGTTTATTTGTCACAGCTTTTTAAAAAAGAAACCAACAAACCGCTTGGAAAATATATTCAAGATGAAAAAATAAAAGAAGCTCAGAAATTACTTATCCAGTCTGAACATTCTGTGACGGACATTTGTATGCTCCTTCACTTCAGTGATCAAAGTTACTTTTCAAGCATATTTAAAAAATATACTGGATTAACACCAAATCAATACCGGAAAATCCATTCATTCATTAGTTCTCGCTCTTACTCAATCGTACATTTAATTAGAAAGCCGCTAGTTCATTAGGAATTAGCGGTTCTTTTTATTGAATCATTTCATGTTATTCAGCCAGACATCCATTAGGAAAGCTTGTTCACTTTTTTAGTAATTTAATCGTTTCAAATGGATTAACCTCTTCATAAAACGGGTTGAAATATTGGATTATCCACCTAAATAAATAGGAAGCCTTTCACTCTATTTCATTATCTATGCATGAATATTGACGCCACCATCTACATTTATTGTTTGACCAGTTATATGTCTAGAATCTTCACTTGCTAAGAACAATACTGCTGGTGCGATATCCTCATACGGAGTTCCAAATCCTCTCATAGCAGTTTGCTCGAAGCCTAAATTTATTGGATCACGTTGCTCTTCCGGTAATTGATCGAGGTACGCTTGGATAACATCTGTGATTGCTCCTGGATTCACCACATTTACATTGATATTATCAGGACCCCATTCACGGGCAGCTACCCTAGAGAGACCACGGATTGCTTCCTTAATAGCTGCATAAGCTACATATCCCTCCTGACCTTGATCACCAGATCCCGATCCAAAATTAATTACTTTACCGCCATTTTCTTTAAGATATGGATAACACAACTTCATAAAGTTCCATGTTGAAACGAGTCCAGTCTGGTAGCTTATATCAAGTGTTTCTCTCGTATGTTCTAAGAATGAATGAGGCGTCTTAATAGCAATAGCCAAATTCACTAAAATATCTACTGTTTGATAATGTTCTACCGTAGTAGAAATAAACTTTTCTGACTGCTCAAAATCGGAAGCATCAAAAGCGTTTGCAAATACGTCAGCGCCTTTACTTTTGCATAATTCGTCTACTTCTTGAAGCCCTTCTGGATTAATATCACATAAGGAAAGTTTGGCACCTTCTTCTGCGAAGCGAAGTGCAATATACTTACCTAATCCACCGCCTGCTCCTGTAATAATGGCAACTTTTCCAACTAGTTTTCCCATTTTCTCTTCTCCTTTTCTTCCTAACAAGTGCTTTATTAAACGTGGTAAAGCAGCTTGTAAGTCCGCTAAATAAAATTTATATTACAAATTACGGCTTAATTCTAATCAACTTCGTTATCGAAAAATATGTATTTTTAAAGATTTTTATAAGAATTTATAGGATATTTATTTTTTATCATTTTAAAATCTTTAATTTATTTTACTTGGTTACGTAAGAAATAACCTATTAAAAATAAGTAAGTAGTTACCATCCACTTTAAAAGCTTAGCTTGTAAAGGAGTGTACTTAAACGAAAGGGTGCATTAGTTAAAGAGGAACGTAAATTATTTTAAGGTAGAAGCCATATTTTAGTTATTCCACTGAAGGGCGTGATTATTGAATAAGCCTCACTTTTCTCCATAGCAAAAATCTTTGAGAAAAAAGCCTAGAAAATAAACATAATCAACTGAACAAAGGATTATAAATTTAATAGCAATAATCAACTATATAGACAATTAGGGGAAGGCAGGGATAAAATAAAAATACCAGTGTATCCTTTTTGGAAAATGGGGATACGCTTATATAGCTGTACTCTTTAGATAATTTCTAAGGCTTTCAAGGCATCCAACACATATTTCGCATTAATGTTAGTTTTAAAATTTTCTCTCGTGAAACTGATTGGCGTTATGCTCTCTGTTCGGACAAACGCATATATAACATCATGCGGTACTGCTACTTGAAGCTAGGGCTACAATGTAATTTGTACAGGAGAGGCTTTGGACGTGGTAACATCCAAATAACAGCCGACGTTTATGCACACATCTCCAAAAAAATAGAGATGAATAGCATGGAGAACTATGAGTCTTTTACCGAGGGCCTACTTCAATAATATTTTTTGTGGGGAGAACGAATTAGTCTCAAATGACGGATGGATTACCCACAAACAAAAAATCCCTCAACGCTCAGAGCGCCAAGGGATTTCTCATTTTAGTAAAGCGTCAGATATTGATCGCGTTCCCATTGATGCACTTGGGTGCGATACATATCCCATTCAATTTCCTTAAGCTCATAGAAGTAGGCCAGCGCATGGTCGCCCAGTGCGTCAGAGATAACTTCGCTCCGAATAAGTTCAGACAAAGCTTCTTTCAAGTCTGCAGGCAGACTTGGAATGCCTTCTTCAATCCGCTCTTCTTCAGACATCACGTAAATGTTACGATCAATCGGAGCTGGCAGAGCCAACTGACGTTTGATCCCATCCAAACCAGCTCTCAGCATCACTGCCAAGGCTAAATAAGGATTCGCCGCCGGGTCAGGGTTACGAACTTCGACGCGAGTGCTCAGACCACGAGACGCGGGAATCCGAATCATTGGACTGCGATTGCTTGCAGACCAAGCCACATAACAAGGCGCTTCATAACCAGGTACGAGACGTTTGTAGGAATTTACTGTTGGATTCGTGATCGCTGCCATTGCACGTGCATGTTTCAGAATACCAGCCATATAGTGGCGGGCCGTCTGGCTTAATCCGAGTTCGTCCGTTTCATCATAAAATACGTTTTCATTGTCCTTAAACAACGATTGATTGCAGTGCATGCCGGAGCCATTTACACCAAATAAAGGTTTTGGCATAAAGGTAGCATGTAAACCATGCTGACGAGCAATCGTCTTAACAACGAGTTTAAACGTTTGAATCTGGTCGGCAGCTTTAATCGCATCTGCATATTTAAAGTCAATCTCATGCTGACCAGGTGCAACCTCATGATGAGATGCTTCAATTTCGAAGCCCATCTCTTCAAGCTTAAGTACAATTTCACGACGGCAGTTTTCACCCAGATCCATCGGAGCCAGGTCAAAATACCCGCCTTGGTCATTCAGTTCTGTAGTTGGCTCGCCTTTTTCATCCGTTTTGAACAGAAAGAATTCAGGCTCTGGTCCGACATTCATCGAAGTGTATCCCAACTCTTCTGCTTCCTTAAGTACACGTTTCAAAATGCCCCGCGGGTCACCTGCAAACGGGACTCCATCCGGCTTGTAAATATCGCAAATCAAACGAGCAACACGATCCGAGGTTACCCAAGGAAAGACAACCCAAGTGTCCAAATCTGGATATAAATACATATCAGATTCTTCAATACGCACATAACCTTCTATGGAAGAACCGTCAAACATCATTTTATTATCCAATGCCTTTTCCAGTTGACTAACCGGAATTTCAACGTTCTTAATAGTGCCCAGCAAATCTGTAAATTGCAAACGAATAAAACGAACATTTTCCTCTTTCGCAATCCGAAGGATATCTTCTCTGCTATAACTCACTCTAACCTCTCCCTTTCTGTAACGACTATATACGAATCAGTTGTTCTATAAATTACTTAAATGATGAGACCAGGTTTTAAGTAAGGCAACCTTATACCAAGAGGTAAGTCAAAGCATTATCTCTTATTGAAGAACCGTGATAATTCGCCTTGGATCAGGGATACCTGTCCTGGTCTTTTGCCTGCAACAAGTTGTTGTTTCAGCAAGCGGTGAAGCTGAGTATCAGACATTTCACGGCGTTTAACTTCCGTATCTGCAGTAATAACCGTAGCTTCCTCCGATTCCTTGGTAACCGGATTCATGACTTGTTTAATTCCCGCAATGTTAACACCCTTCTCGATCAACGCCTTAATTTCAAGCAGACGCTCTACGTCATTAAAAGAAAAAAGACGTTGGTTTCCAGATGTACGGGCAGGAACTATCAAGTTATGCTGTTCATAATAACGAATCTGACGTGCTGACAAGTCCGTTAGCTTCATGACAATACCTATTGGAAATAAGGCCATATTTCTGCGAATTTCGTCGCCCATTTGTCATCAACCTTCCAGTGATCTATTATTCACCTTATTGTACATTTAGCTGATGCAAAGTGTCAATGACATGTTAGAAAAACTCACAATAATTTACGTTCTTTCATCGTTTGCAGAGCCATAAGCACTCCAAATTTGACATGAGAGTAGGTTAAGCCCCCTTGCATGTAACCAATATAAGGCTCACGAATCGGAGCATCTGCGGATAGTTCCAAACTTCCCCCTTGTATGAACGTACCTGCAGCCATAATAACTGGATGCTCATATCCCGGCATATCCCATGGCTCTGGCACCACATGGCTATCCACGGCAGCCGCACGCTGAATGCCCTGTACAAAAGCAATTAGATGCTCTGGTCCACTAAAAGAAATAGCCTGAATCAAATCCGTACGCTCTTCATGCCAAGCAGGTTTGGTCTCAAATCCCATCTCTTCAAAGACCGCAGCTGCGAATACGCTCCCTTTAACCGCTTGCCCAACCAGTGTTGGAGCAAGGAATAGTCCCTGAAATATGCCTCGTGTAGTACCTAGCATGGCTCCTACTTCTCCACCAATTCCAGGTGCAGTTAATCGGTAGGCAGCCAGCTCTACATACTTTTGTTTGCCGCAGATATATCCACCCGTTTCTGCAATGCCACCACCGGGATTTTTAATCAACGAACCTGCCATCAAATCGACACCGACCTGAGTAGGTTCCAGCTTCTCGGTGAATTCACCGTAGCAATTGTCAACAAAGACAATGACGTCAGGTTTTATTTCCTTCACACGTGCTGTCATTTCTTCAATATCTGCTACACTAAAGGAAGCTCTCCAATCATAACCGCGTGAGCGCTGAATACCGATTACTTTGGTATTGGCATGGATCGCAGCCTTCACTGCTCCCCAGTCCACTTTACCTTCCGCTGTCAGTGAGGTTTCTCCATAAGTAACGCCAAAATCCTGCAATGATCCTGTTCCATCGCCGGGCTTACCAATCACTTTGTGGAGGGTATCATAAGGTCTCCCTGTAATGTACAACAGTTCATCCCCTGGGCGTAGCACACCAAATAAAGCAGTGGCAATTGTATGAGTACCCGAGGCAAAATGCGGACGCACCAGCGCTGCCTCCGCACCAAACACATCCGCATAGACTTCCTCCAGCACCTCACGTCCCCGGTCATTGTAAGCATATCCCGTAGAACCCGCAAAGTGAAAATCGCTCACTTGCTTCCGCTGGAATGCCTGAATTACCTTCCACTGATTTGAATCTACAATATGATCTATGTGCTGTATACGTTCTTGTATTTTATGTTCTGCCGTTTCCTGAATTTGCTGTATTTCTGGACTAAAAACTACCATTTACTTTCTTGACCCTCTCTCTTACGCAGCCTTAGGCTATTCATGTTATATTATTGTTCACTTTAAACGATGAGCGTTATCATTTTATTGACCCAAAAACATCATTAGATGTTAACCTTCTGTGAACTCGCTGAGCGCATGACCATATTTTTCGTACTCGCCTCTTTGAATTTCCACCTCATAAATGACATCATTGCCATCATACTCTGTCAGCAGTACATCTCCAATTCGATAAAGCACCGATGTTAAATCTCCACGTTCCGCAGGAATGCGAAATCTCAGCGTATCACCACTCAGATGCTCTTGAATCAGTTCACGAATGCGCAGCAAATCCCCTTCATCAAAAGCGCTGATTTTCAAATAGCCCTCCCCAGAAGGAAGCATTTCTAGTTGCTCAGGGGTACAGGCATCTTTTTTGTTAAATAAAACGATCTGAGGCTTGTCCGCAGCCCCTAGCTGCTGCAAGATCGTCTCCACAACTTTCATCTGTTCGTCTCGCATATCCGAAGACGCGTCCACGACATGCAAAATGAGATGAGCCTCATTCGCCTCCTCCAAAGTAGCACGAAAGGAAGCCACCAAATCATGGGGAAGATTTTGGATAAAACCAACCGTATCTGTAAGAATAACTTCTTTTCCACTCGGTAGCTCCATTGTTCTGGAGGTAGGATCCAGCGTCGCAAACAGTTGATTCTCAATATATACATCGGCTGCTGTCAGTTGCTTCAACAGCGTCGATTTGCCCGCATTGGTATAGCCAACAAGTGCAACCTGAACAATACCGCTCTTTTGTCTGCGCTCCCTATGCAAATACCGGTGACGGGTCACTTCCTCCAGTTGACGTTTCAGATCACTGATTCGGTCACGAATATGACGACGGTCTGTCTCCAGCTTGCTTTCACCAGGACCACGTGTTCCGATTCCACCGCCAAGACGCGAGAGATTTTTTCCATGTCCAGACAAACGGGGGAGTAAATACGACAACTGCGCCAGTTCAACCTGAATAATACCTTCCCGTGTTTTTGCGCGTTGAGCAAAAATGTCCAGAATCAACTGTGTCCGGTCAATAATTTTGAGATCCAGACTTTCTTCCAGATTCCGTACTTGGGCCCCCGAGAGCTCCTGATCAAAAATAGCTGTATTCGCTCCCAATTCTTCAGCAACTGCGCGCAATTCCTCTACTTTTCCTTTGCCAATAAACCATTTTGAATCTTTGGCTTCCTTATTCTGTGTCAGAACGCTCAGTACTTCAACTCCCGCTGTCTCAGCCAGTTTCACCAGCTCATCCAACGAGTATTCCGTATTGATGCTAGATCGTTTGACTTCATCCGTAATCAGACTGACCAGCACCGCCTTGTCCTGCATTTCGGTTTGTGTATCATGAGTGGAGTTCGCCATATTGTTTGCTCCTTTATTTTCATGTCAACTCTCGAACAGAGACCGACCTGATGTTCAGGCCGGCCCCCGTTCGATGTCATACAATTCGATGTGATTCAGATTCCTATTATCGCCTATCTTTTGTCCATTTTCAAATCCTCTGGACGTAGCGTCATCAATTCCTGCTTGCCGGGTTGCCCGCTCCTGTACTGATTGAGCAACCTGACAGCTTGGTGCCGAATCGCTTTTTCAATCACGTTACGAACATAGCGTGCATTACTAAATGCATGAAGACTGTCATTACGCTCGTTTAGCAAATGCTCCTTCATTTTAATTATGGACTGAGGCATGAGAATATAATCCCGCTCCTTGGCCATCATCTCTGAAATTTGGATAAGCTGATCCACAGTATAATCAGGAAAATCCAACTGGATTGGAAAGCGTGAAGGAAGACCAGGGTTCGTTCGTAAAAAAAAGTCCATTTCCCCCGAGTATCCAGCGAGAATCAAAATAAATTGATTTTTTTGGTCTTCCATGGACTTTACCAAGGTGTCAATCGCTTCTTTGCCAAAATCCTTTTCTCCTCCGCGTGCCAAACTGTAAGCCTCATCAATGAACAACACGCCGCCAAGGGATTTTTTTACCAGATCCCGCGTTTTTTGTGCCGTGTGACCAATATACTCACCGACCAGATCAGCCCTCTCCACCTCAATCAGATGACCTTTGCTCAGTACCCCCATTTTTTGCAGCATTTTCGCGATAATGCGGGCTACTGTCGTTTTCCCCGTACCTGGATTTCCTTTGAAAATCATGTGATATACGTGTGCATTGCTCAACAATCCCGCATCCGTGCGCATATGGGCGATTTGCAAAAAGGCATATACCTCAAATACCAGGTCTTTGATGTTATCCAAGCCGACGAGATGATCGAGTTCTTTCTGAATTTCCTGATAAAGACTGAGATACTGCGGTAGCGCCTGCGACTTGGTTGAAGCCACTGCTTCCGTCTCGTCCACAGTCACCGAAGCTATCGGCTCCGGGCTACGCAGCACGACATTGATTTGTCTGGAAGGTCTCTCCTCCGACCGCTTGCCCGCGGCGATTCCCCGTCCGTTCATGCATCCATCACCTCAACATTTCTTCAGGCACAGCTTACCCTATTAATGTATTCGGTCTGGCATGTCCTTATTAGCATAAAAGCAACGGGAACGTGCACAAAGCCTTTTCTTTAATTCAGGAAACCCAAGTTTGAGCGCTGATCCACCATCGTTGCAGTGTCCATTTAGCGTATGCCAATACTTCTCTAGATTGATGAATTGGCATATTCAGCACTTTAGATTCCGTTAGAGCCATCTGAGGATGATCAAATTTCAAGAATTGAGCAATCTCCATCGCCCGAGGGCCATGATAGCTATGTGTGATGATCACGGTAGAGGTCCATCCATATTCCTTCATAATGCGTTGGCTATAGAGCAGATTCTCGTAAGTACTGGTCGCATGGTTTTCTAACACAATATGCTGCACAGGGACTCCTCTATCTACCAAATAGCGCTGCATGCCCTCAGCCTCCGTATACGGAAAATCTGGTTTATCCAGTCCCCCACTTACAATTAGACGCTGTACCGTCCCGTTGCGGTATAAGCGCAAGGCTTCTTCCAGCCTTTCCTTCAATCCGGGACTGGGCTCAGCTCCCCACATAGAAGCACCTAGTACGATACCAATTTGCGCTTGCTTGAGCGGAGTGGTAGAGGCGGTCGTATTCATGCTCCACACTCGGATACCTGCCCAGACCAATCCGACCAAAATGAAAATCATCAAACAAAGTACAAGACGCTTGGATACCATAGATATTTTCTTAAGGCGACTCTGTTTGCTTTTTAACTCAGGACGCTTGGGCCCAGTGTCTTTAATCCACTGCAAAACTTTCACCGTTCTCTCTTGAAATCACCGTTTTGAAACCATTCTGCCCGGTGTTTCAGCGACATTTTAAAATAGGGGAACACGTGGGCATCTATCTGATGTAACACATCAGCCGCTGTACGGTTAGCCAATTCTGCCTCTTGCGTTGAGATATGCCCCCGTTGTAACGCCTCCTCCAATTCATCCTCATCCACCAGGAAGATTTCACCGTTTTTAAGCACCACAACATCCAAATACAAATCGTCAAACCAAGGGACTCCTTGATCGGTCACACCCTGATTGCGGCAGGTATCAATATACCATTCAACGATTTGCTCCCGATTGTCAAACATAGCAGTCACTACATAGTGCTCACCTTTTGGATAATATTGCAGCCAGGAATATCCTTTATCGGCTATGCAAAACGTATGACCACCGTAACTTTTCCATAACGGCTCCTTGAGACTCAAAATTGTATACAGGGTCACATATCCTGTAAACGCGTCACTTTCTACATACCGGCAAGCAAACTTGCGATTGGTGATTCTGCGCCAGTTGGCCCGGTCTCCGAATTTGCGCTTCATAAATGATGTTCCTCTCCAACATTGGTAAAACCAGCTTACCATATTTAAACTGTACACTCAAAAAGAACCCCTTTACCAAAGCAAAAAAAGGTATTCTCAGACCGTGAGACGGTCCGAAAATACCTTTGATTTGAAGCCAATTCAACTTACATAAAGCAATACTTGCTAATCCCGATTGTGACGTCCACGATTGGAGTTCGAATGACCATTGGAATTGCCTTCTTGAGTTCCATCCGTTGTGACTTCAGTCGTAGATGCATCCGTATTTTCTGGATTTACCATAGTATCTTCATCAGAAATACCTGCATCCGGTGTAGTAGTCTGACCATTTCCCTGATTTGTATCGTTTCCGTTACCGGAATTGCCATTATTGTTACCTGTCCCTCCAGTACCAGTACCATTACTATCTCCAGGAGATGCCGGAACCTGACCTGAGCCATTATTATTAGCACCGTCAGGAGCTGTATTTCCCTGATCTGTACCGTTTTGTCCGTCTGTAGCCCCGCCATTATCCGGTAAGGTTCCATTCTCGTTTGGAACAGTCCCTGGCTGTGGATCAACCGGAGTAGTCTCTGCCGGAATTTCCACACGGATCGTATTAGAAGCCTCGGATTCTTTACCATCCGCTCCATAAGCTACTACATAATATTCATACGTGTTTCCAGCTATAGGAGACGTGTCTTCACCACTCGTACCCTTCATGGCTTCCATGATTACCGCAAAGCCTGCATCGGAAGTCCCTTTGCGATACACGCGGTATTGTACATTATCCCCCGTCGCCGCAGTCCAGGATAACGATACAATTTGGGTGTCCTGACTATAAGACCCGCTCAGTCCGCTTGGAGCAGTAGCTTGAACCGGCTCTTCTGGCTTCTGCTCAACTGGTGGTTCATATCCCTTCGGCTCGCTGAATTGCGTAACCGGGTGTCCCTTGAGAGCTTCACCCATGACTCTTCCGAAAAAGGCTGCCGACTGCCCACTGTAGTTTCTGAGCATATGTTTGCTGTCCGGCTTATCATAACCCATCCATACTGCTCCGGTATATTCTGGCGTATAACCGACAAACCAGATGTCCCGGTTACCACTGTTACCGCTAATTCCACTTTGGGTCGTACCCGTTTTACCAGCTACAGGCCAGTCAATACGTGCTTTGCGACCTGTACCGCTATTGACTACATTTTGCATCATTTGTGTCATTTCATAAGCCGTTTTTTCACTCATTACAGATTTAGTTTCCTCTTCATGAGTATAAACAACTTGATCATCACTATTGTTAATTTGCTTAATAGAATAAGCCTTTTGGAATTGTCCTTTATTAGCAAAAGCGCTGTACGCCTGCGCCATTTCAAGGGTATTCGTTCCTTTGCTTAATCCACCCAATGCGATAGCAAGTGAGTGATCATTTTTGTCCATCGGAATGCCTACGCTCTCGGCAAATTGGACCCCTTTTTCCACACCGATTTGGTTCAGTAACCATACAGGTGGAATATTTTCAGACTTCGTAATGGCGTCGAGCATGCTGATGGTCGACGAGTAACCATGTAAGTTTTTCGGACTGTATCCGTTAAAGCTCTGGCGTTCGTTACTCAAAGGGGTATCCATCGTAAATTTACCGGATTCGAGAGCTGGCGCATAGGCTACAATCGGCTTGAAGGCCGATCCTGGCTGTCTGCGGCTCTGGGTCGCACGATTGAAGGTTCCCTTTTTGTAATCCCGTCCGGGTGCCATCGCGGCAATTCCACCTGTCTGGTTGTTAATAATGACCATCGAGGCTTGAACAGGCTGATCGTCCGGACTTTTTTCGAACATGTCATCATCTGCCATCGCCTGATCCAGTGCATTTTGAGCCTGGGCATCCATTGTGGTATGAATTTTATAACCACCAATAATCAGATCATTGCCGCTAACTCCTGGCAGGGCATCCTCTGCCTCATCCATGACATATTCCATAAAATTTTGATACTTTTGAACTTTTTCCGGTTGTTTGTAATTGTAATTTATAGCTTTGGCCTCTTCCATCTCTTGCTTTCCAATCATTCCCTGCTCAAACATCAGCTGGAGAACCACTGCACGTCGTGCCTTCGAGTTCTCCGGGTTACTTATTGGATTATACTTGGATGGCCCTTTCGGAATAGCTGCCAGTGTAGCGACCTGCCACAATTTTAATTCGTTTAAGTCTGACACGCCAAAATAGCCTTCCGAGGCTGCCTTAATTCCAGAGTACGAGCGTCCAAACCAAATCCGATTCAAGTAGAGAGTAATAATTTCATCTTTAGTCAAATTCCGTTCCAGCGCCATTGCGATGGATACCTCTGTCGCTTTACGGAAAAAGGTTTTGTCACGTGTCAAAAACAGGTTTTTGGCCAGCTGCTGAGTCAGCGTACTGCCGCCCTCCACTGCCGAACGGGCCACGATATCCTTAACGGCTGCCCGGCCGATAGACCAAATATCAACCCCTTGATGCTCCATAAAACGCTTATCCTCGGTTGCGATAAATGCTTTTTTGAGCAGCGGTGGAATTTCTTCACTTTTGACAGGATCACTTTTTTGCACAGACAACTCACCCATGAGCACACCGTTGCGGTCATAAACCTTCGATGTCTCGTTCACTGTAATTTTGTCCTTGTTGGCTTTGTAAATTTTTTCGCCATTAACCATGACAAATAAATATCCACCAAGTGCGCAAAATATGGCTAACGCCGCTGTAATAAATAGCGTCCACCCCACTCGTTTACCTGTTATTTTCTTTTTCTTGCCCTTCGGCTTCTCTTTAGATGTGTTTCTATTGCGATTGCCGGATCTGGACAATGAATCGTTTGGCATTCCCCTGACTCCCTTTCGCGAATAATCATATGGTACCTAACATAAGCTTAAAGCTTGCTGTCGGCAGCATGAAAGTAAACGGAATGAAAAGAACAACCCTGATCAGGTTGCTCCCGGTCACATTCCTATACAGTTAGACGAGACGGACGCCTGAAAAGTTTCATGAACCCGGACGACCGTCAAGCCGTAATCAGTTATCGCTAGCGTTATCCTGTTGCTGTACAAGCGATACATTGCGTTGCGGTGTAAAGGTGGAGATAGCATGCTTGTAGATCAGCTGTTGCTTTCCATCCGAGTCGATAACAATCGTAAAATTGTCAAATGCTTTAATCGTCCCTCGCACCTGAAATCCATTGATGAGGTATACCGTTACAGGTATAGAATCCTTGCGCAATTGATTCAGAAACGTATCTTGGATATTAATGGACTTGTTCATTTTAGCCGTACCCCCAATAATCATTTGGATTGTTTTGAAGTATATTCAAGGTCTGTCCGGAACTTTCCTGCTATAATTTCGTGTATTCGGGCTGCATGAGCAGAAAAATTTCCGAAATCAGTGACATCTACCCACTGGATATCCTTCATATGGCGAAACCACGAGAGCTGTCGCTTCGCAAAATGACGCGTATCCCGTTTTAGCCAAGTCACCGCCTCTTCCAAAGACACCTCTCCCCGCAGGTAGGAGGATATCTCTTTATAGCCTAGACCTTGCATGGAGATGGCATCGCTTCGCACTCCCCGTTCCATTAAGGAGGTTACCTCAGCAACAAGCCCTTGATCGAGCATCCCGTCAATTCGGTCTTCAATACGTTTATATAGCATTTGCCTATCCATTGTCAAACCTACGATGCAGAGTTGGTAGGGAGATTCCTTTTTTTGACTGGCAAGTTGAGAGCTAAGTGTCGTTCCGCTAACATGGTAAATTTCCAGTGCCCGAACGACACGACGACGATCATTAGGATGCAAACGAAGTGCACTTTCGGGATCAACCGCCTGTAGTCGCGCATGAAGCGCGTCAGCTCCAAACTGTTCGGCATAGTCAAGCTGTTCCTGACGAAAAGCTTCGTCAGCCCCCACCTCGGAAAACTGGTATTCATAGCAGACTGATTCTACATATAAACCTGTTCCGCCTACGATAAACGGTAGCTTTCCTCTAGATTGAATATCAGGTATGAGACGACGACAGTCTTCCTGAAATTGAGCTACTGAATATGGGTATTCAGGCTCATGAATATCAATTAAATGGTGCTTGATTCCTTCCATTTCCTGTTCGGAAATTTTGGCAGTTCCAACGTCCATATGACGGTATACCTGCATGGAATCCCCGGAAATAATTTCCGCGTCAAATTGTCGAGCCATCTCGATGCTTAGTTTCGTCTTGCCAACCGCAGTCGGGCCAACAAGAACAAGTAGTTTAGGCTTAAGTGCCACTGTCAATATCAATCACTCCGTACACTGTTTTCGTTGTGCCCCGCTGCTCTACACGGAAGCCGAGGCGGGCAAATTCCCCGCTACCCCGTTTTTCTTTTAATACAATTGTTTTTCGTGCAATCCGTTTCGCATGAACAATACTTTCCTCATTCAACGCGTCTGGGTTAGCCAACCCTCTCAATGGGCCGATTGCGCTGGAATCGAGCAATGGATCACGGAACATAGGGTCAAAATAAATAATATCTATACTGCGATCCGGCAAACTACGCAAATAGTCCAAATGATGACCAAAACGAACGTCTATGCTGGAAAAGGCCTGATCTACTTCAGCGTTGCCGGAACGGTAATGCCTCATTCCATCCTTGATTAAAGCATAGACGGGGAAAGAACTCTCCACAGCCGTGACTTGTCCAGAGCTTCCCGTTCCAATTGAAAATAGAAGAGAATCCGTGCCAAGTCCTGCGGTGCAATCCAGCACAGTATCACCCGGGACGAGCCGGGCAGCCGTCAACATCGGGTCAGGTTCACCCTTTAATACCCGTTTGGCGCGAATGAAGCCCATACTGGGGTGAAAAACCATCGGTGATTGCTCTGGGCTAATCAGTCTCACTCCGCCCTGTACCAGAACCAACGCTTGATGGACTCTGTGAGCCGCGATTAGCTTAGCTACCGATATGCCACGACGAGGGGCGTACAGCACCCCTAACTCGGCTGCAAGCAGCTTCGCTCGCTCCACAACCTCAGCCGAGGGGGAATCCCCTGTCGTGACCAGTAATTCGACTTGCTTCTCCCGCAGCCTCAACTGCTCTTCTTCACGGTTTTCCCGATCCTGCAACATATATATACTCCCTTACATTACTCTTTTAAACAGCTTCTCTAAATCATATGTGGAAAAGGAAACCACAATAGGTCGCCCATGAGGGCAGGTATATGGTTGTTTGCACGCTGCCAAACGCTCTAGCAGCACGATAGCCTGTCGGTCGGTCAGCTTCTGGTTAGCTTTAATCGAAGCCCGGCAGGAGCACATGATTGAGGCTGCTTCCCGCAGCTTTGCAAGATCAATGGCTCTTTCCTCCAGCACCCATCCGGCCATTTCCTCAATGACATCCGCTTCTTCCCCTTGAGGAAGCCAGTACGGGTAAGAGCTGACGCGGAAAGTTTGACCGCCAAAATGCTCCAAATACACCCCCGCCTGTTCAAACCAGTGCAGCCTTGTTTTCAACTTTTCCGTCTCGGAAGGCGTAAAATCCAGTGTAATTGGCAGTAGCAACTCCTGCGATACTGACTCGGGATTGCCGAATTTTTCATAATAAAATTCATAATTGACTCGTTCATGTGCGGCATGTTGATCAATTAAATACAAGCCCTGATCGTTCTGCGCAATCAGATATGTCCCATGGTGCTGACCGATTAAATTCAGTTCAGGAAAATTGGGCAACTCTGGAACTTCTCCCGACACCGCTGTCAATTGCTCAGCATTCAGACGTTGCTGGCGCGGCTTCTGATCCGCGAAATGACGGGAATCCGTAGCGTGTTCTGCAATCGGTGGCACAAAAGATGGGTAAGCAGCAGAAGCAGCCGTTTCCTGTATCCCCTCGCTGTATAAAGAAGATGTGCCTATTGCGGCATTACCTCCTTCGGACGACTGTACAGGCGTCCCATCAGGGAGCGGCACGTCTCCTCTAACTTCACTCCCGTTGTTTTCTTCCACAAAATCTGCATCCAGTTCATCATCACTAATACTTTTACCTGAAAGCTTGTTTGTCCGTCCAATGGCTGAGAGACTATCCCTGCTTGGACGTTGCTCAAGCTCCTGGCTACCTCTGTTATTCTCTTCGTTCCTGTTCAAGTAATTGGATTGGCGTGGTACCTGGCTCTCCGACGAAGTCACGGAAAGTGGCAGTGCTCCCCCCTGGTCTTTGCCGGAAGGAGCATCCCCTTCTGCACCATTTCCCTTCGAGAAGTGAAACTGCTCCTGCACAAATGAGCCACTGTCCTTGCCACCGATCTCGCGCTTGACTGCCTTCGGAATCAGCACTTGCTGCCCTAAGACAGCTTTTATCGAATCTTCAACCAGCTGAAACAGTTCAGCTTCCTTGCTGAATCTTACCTCCAGCTTGGCAGGATGAACGTTAACATCCACCAAAGAAGGATGCATTTCCAATTGGATTACAGCCAGCGGAAAACGATTGATCGGCAACAAGGTATGATACGCCTTGAGCAACGCCTGATTAAGCCCGTAGCTTCGCACAAAACGTCCATTCACTACCGTCGAGATCGCATTGCGATTTGACCTCGTCCACTCTGGACGGCTGACATAGCCGCTAATTCGGTAATCGAGGCTCTCTCCTTCCAGCAGCAGCATGGATTTCGCCGCAGAAGTTCCGTAAATAGCAGCAATCACCTGCAGCAAATCACCATTACCCAGCGTTTGCAGCAATGTATTGCCATTATGCCTCAATGTGAAGGCCACTTCCGGGTGCGAAAGCGCCATTCGGTACAATACATCCGAAATGTGTCCCAGCTCGGTCTGGATTGTTTTCATATATTTCAGCCTTGCAGGTGTATTATAAAACAGCTCCCGTACGGTAAAATCCGTCCCTTGCCTACTAGCAGCATCCTCGTGAAGCAACAGCTTACCGCCCTCAATCACTAATTTACGGGCACGCCCGTCATCTCCGGCTGCTGTAAGCAACTCTACTTTCGATACAGCCGCAATACTTGGCAACGCCTCTCCCCGGAAGCCGAGACTTGTGATCTGAAACAGGTCGCGACCATGTCCAATTTTGCTTGTCGCGTGCCGATAGAATGCCGTTTCCACGTCTTCAGGCTCAATGCCACTTCCATTATCCGTCACCCGGATACTTTGTAAGCCGCCCTCTTCTACCCATACGTCCACCCGCGTACCGCCTGCATCAATCGCATTTTCCACCAGCTCCTTCACGACGGAGGCTGGACGCTCCACGACCTCACCGGCAGCAATCTGGTTCGCAATATGTTCATCCAGTACCCGAATTTTAGACATCCTTTTAACCTCCTCCTGCCTTCAAAGTGTGATGAAAAATAAGAATAATGTCACTTATTTTAACTACAGGCCATTGGCCTTATTTTTTAGATCATTTAATAGCTGCATTGCCTGTAAAGGAGTCATATTCATGACATCAGCATTTTTCACCTTGCGCAAAATTTGGCGCACAATTGGATTCGTCTCTACTGTCTCTGCGTGGGGCTTGGAGGTGGCAAGCTCCTGCTCTCCAAAAATGGACAGCTGTACCACTTCGGTTGCTCCTTGCTCCAACCTGCTGGAATCCTCCACAGTCTGTAGAGTATCTTCTTTTACCAGAGTCGCTTGCTGTGATAAAGACTGAGCTGATGATGCAGTTTCTCCGCTTTCTCGCAATGTCTGGCCTGAATTATATCCGGTCAAAGAAGAAATATCCTCTGTCCCTGAAACTGTACGAAGATCAGTCCCTTCCTTCCCTCCTACTACTGTCTCAGTACCTGCCGTCACTTGAGCCGCTGCCTGTTCAAAACCATTCAGCAGTCCATTCGCTCGCTCAATAATATTATTGGGCAAGCCTGCAAGCCGAGCACAATAAATACCATAGCTACTGCTAGCCGCTCCCGGTATGAGCTTGCGCAGGAAATTCACCTTGTCGCCGCTTTCCTGCACGGCCATAGAGTAATTTCGCAGCGAAGACAGGCCTTGCTCCAAATGCGCCAGCTCATGGAAATGCGTGGATACCAGTGCCTTACAGCCGATCGTGTCATGGACAAATTCGATAACTGCCTGTGCAATTGCCATTCCTTCACTGGTAGACGTACCTCGTCCCAGTTCATCAATAATGATCAAGCTTCGCGGAGTTGCTTTGTCTGTCATTACTTGGATATCTGCCATTTCGACCATAAACGTACTCTGCCCACCGATGAGATCATCCGCTGCACCGATCCGTGTGAAAATGCGATCCAGCATCGGCACCTTGGCACGTGCAGCAGGGACAAAGCAGCCAATTTGAGCCATAATTGCAATAAGTGCAACTTGACGCATATACGTACTTTTCCCAGCCATGTTCGGCCCGGTGATAAGTAGAATATGCGCATCCGCTTCCTCCAACACCGTGCTGTTGGCGATAAAACCGCCATCTTTCATTACGGCCTCCACCACGGGATGGCGACCCTGCTCCACTACGAAATCATATCCTGTAGTCAGCTCAGGTTTCACGAATCCCCGTTCCGCGCTAACCGATGCCAGCGACTGATACACATCAATTTCAGCCACTTGCTCTGCCAGCTTTTGCAAACGGGGAATTTCAGCGTTTAGTTTACTGCGAAGCTCGGAGAAAAGCGTGTACTCCAGATCAACCATTTTATCCTCGGCTTCCAGAATTAGAGATTCCTTTTCCTTCAACTCCGGTGTAATATACCGTTCCGCATTCGCCAACGTCTGTTTGCGTTCATATCGACCTTCTGGTAATGAAGCCAAATTGGATTTGGTCACCTCGATATAATAACCAAATACTTTGTTGTATCCAATTTTAAGTGACCGAATGCCGGTTGCTGCACGTTCCTTGGCCTCTAGCTCAGCGATCCAACGCTTACCGTTCACACTCGCCTCGCGCAGTTCGTCCAGACGCTGATGGTAGCCTTCCTTAATAAGGCCTCCATCCCTTACGGAAATCGGCGGTTCATCCGCCACCGCTTCCTCAATCAATGTACACAGGTCTGTACAGCTATCCAGCGTTTGTGCAATCCGTCTCAGCGTCTTCGAAGGAGATTCAGCACACAATTCGCGTAAAGAAGGAATTTGGGCCAACGACAGCTTGAGAGCGATCAGATCACGTGCATTAGCACTACCAAAGGCGATACGCCCAACCAGACGCTCCAGATCGTAAATTTCTTTAAGCTGAGCACGTACATCCTCTCGGAAAATAAACTGGTGGTATAGCTTGTCCACCGCCTCCAAGCGTTCCTCAATAAGACTGCTGCTCAACAGCGGCTTGTCGATCCAACGACGCAACAGACGCGCTCCCATGGAAGTCTCTGTGCGATCCAACAGCCACAGTAGCGAGCCTTTCTTCGAGCGTTCACGTACTGTCTCCACCAGTTCCAGATTCCTGCGGGTAAATGGATCCAGAATCATAAAATGGTTTGGCTCATATACCGAGATTTGGGTCAATTGGCCTAACGATCTTTTTTGCGTTTCATTCAAATAGGAAATCAAGCGAGATACGCACCGTCTGCGTTCCTCCGTAAGCCTTGCCCACGTAGCTTCGCCAAATTGATCCCGAACCAAATCATCCTTGGATTTGTCCCAGGCCGTATACACAACACGCCGTCCAACGGGGGACATACGGGATGTCACAAAATCGAGCAGATGACCATCCCCCAACATTTCGGAAGGCTCATAAATGTTAATTTCATCTAGTAGCCATTCTTTCGAATCAGGCACAGAGGTCACATACAATTCACCTGTTGACAAGTCGCACGCCGCAAGCGCCAGCATCCCGTCCGTCTCTGTGACACATACCATGTAGTTGTTGGATTTGTCACCCAGCACCTTGCCTTCCATTACCGTACCCGGGGTCACAACGCGGACAATATCCCGCCGCACCATCCCCTTCGTAGCTGAGGCTTCCTCCATTTGCTCACAGATGGCCACTTTATAACCCTTCTCAATGAGGCGCTGTATGTAATTTTCCGCTGAATGATAAGGCACGCCGCACATCGGAATTTTTTCCGTGGCGCCACCCTCACGACCCGTAAGAGTAATTTCCAGCTCCTTGGATGCAAGAATTGCATCATCGAAAAACATCTCGTAAAAATCTCCCAGACGGAAAAACAAAAATGCATCTTTAGCCTGCTCTTTTATGGATAAATACTGCTCAATCATCGGTGTATATTTGGACATACTGTTTACTAACCCCCACACTTTGTTCCGTTTAAACTTATAATTATCTCTCATTATATCAAAAATGACAGTCGATAACATGAAACCGTTGCTGGTGTCGACACTTGATTTTACGTAAGCTTCCAATACGGGCGCAAATCCCGTGATTCATCCCACTGTTTGCCATTGCGGAGGCTATCCAGCAATGGCGCTACATAAGCTTCATATTGCGAGTATATTTCCAGTGAAACCATATCCAAAATAAGAGGTTCCATATACTCCTTGAGCACAGATTGATTTCCTTCATAAAAGGCTCTGTGAGCCTCCTCCTCACCCAGTGGTCTACGCTGCAAACGCGGATATTGAGTAGCAATGAGAAACGCCATCCCAATCACACCTTTCGCTAGCTGTGGCGAGATAAGAAAACTGGGCAGTGTACGATATTCAAAGCCTCCATACGACTGACGGCGAAAATCACCCAAATTGCCATAATGCGGTCTGCGCCGGGCTGCACGCTTGTCTTCCAGTAGCGCCAAAGGCAGTGCCAAATAGTTATCCAGTGCCCGGAGCAAGGCACCGTTTAGCGCAACCCCGCTGAAATGCAGATGTCCGCCCAGTGGAAAACCCGGTTGCGGCATCCCCCCCGCCTGCCAGATGAGTGTGCGGTCGGTAATGCGCCGGGCTGCGGTTGCAAAAGCTTGACGCAGGTGCTTCAGCAGACGGTCCGGATCTCCACTCGGAGCAGGACGAAGCTCAGCGACTGGATACAGTGTTCGTCCTCGACGCGTAACCGCATCGCAGCCGGCTATGCCGAGACGACCCAAATATCTTGAGGCCGGCACGACCCGTCCCTCTGGCATACGGACTAACACAAATTCAGGGTCCATTCCGATGAGTAGTCGATCTCTCCCTCGTTGCGCTGAAAGATTCTCACCCTCAACATCCCCTTCGCGCGCAGCAATTTCATATAGCGTGGCCAAACGTCTATCGTTCAACCATGGCTGTGCCGAGACTTCGCGCACCTGACAGCTGCGCTCCCCCAGCGGAGTAAGCATCACCTCACCACTGTCCAAACCCAGTGTATACAACGCACGTACAGCTAGCCGCTCCATCCGGACATAGAGCGGTGAATGTTGATCTAGTTCAGACAGATCGTATGCGCGGACTTTGGAAGGGCCTTCGATGGCACGCCTACGAATCTCCAACACTCGCAGTTGATGGATTTGCACTGCGTAGCCTATCGCAAAATCTGCTATACTGCTATCCATCCACTGCACCGCTATGCCTGAACGCTCCAGTCTACGCTTTTTTTCATCATTTGGCATCTGCCTGAAGCGTATAAGCGCCTGTCCTGGCTGCTGCATTATATCCCCCCTACGGACTACGTACGGATTTCAATCTAATTTTAACCCGCAACAACAAAAAAGGAGGGCCTTTGCCCCCTACGCAGAATCAGCCGGCGCAAGAGTAAAGCGGCCCTCTTTTTGGTTACTTCTGTCAGAGCTCGTCGTCAATGAGGTCGGGGTCGAGCTCCTCATAGTCCCCCTCTTCCGCTCCAAAATCAAAGTCTTTGTCAAAATCATCGCTGCTACCATTCGGGAATACTTCTACAACAATCTTCGTTTCCGCCACCAGCTCCACCGCAAATTCCCGCTCGACCCGGATCATTACGCTGCCACCTCCAGAAGACACACTGGCCTCGACGCAACTCGGCTCCTGTGTAGCTTCGGCGGATACTTCCACTGTAGACGCCCGGTGCTTCGGATCAAGATACGAGAGCGGCACATTTTCTACGTACGACACCGTTTCCTTAGCCACATCGGTCTGCGAGTTTTTATCGTATGAGTACCAAATATTGATATCATACGTCCCGACGACCTCAATGCCGTCCCCCGCCGCCACAGCTTCATACTGGTGGTTAATAATCCATGCCCCTAAAATACTCGTTGGATTATTCGGCGGAGTTACGGTATGGGTTACGGTAGAGAATCTGCGACCTTTACCACAGATCGCTTTGGTAATAATCTCTCTACGATTTTTATGACTTAATGCCATTCTTGAACCTCCTCCATACAATCAATCATTCCATACATATGTATGCAGGTTGTGGGCGAATGTTGAGTGAATAGGCGAAAAGGAAAAAATATTATTTGTATAAGCATATGCCGCGATGGCTTGAACTCATGCACGCCAATGTGTTACATGCTGCTCAACGATCTGTAAAAATTCGCTAAGAGCCGGGGATTTCCACTTTTTCGTGTGATAAGCGACCTGAGTAGCCACCTGTTGTTCACTGTCATCCCAGGCTAAACGCGCCATTTTACCTTCTCGCAGCTCATTTTGTACCGTTACCAGCGGAAGCAGCGCAATTCCCAATCCAGCCATGACACACTGCTTGATGGCTTCAATACTCCAAAATTCCAGGCTAGGGTCTGAAAAAATACCGTGTTTATTCAAATACTGCTCAAAAAGGATGCGGTACGTACATCCTGCCTCCGTATGCAAAATGGTTTCGTCCTTCAAGTCGGCAGGCTCTACCCGGGTATTGGTAACCAGCGAATGCTTAAGTGGAGCAACCAAGGCCATCGGCTCATGAATAAGCGTGGTGACATTCAGTTCTCTATCCTCTGTCTCAGGCTGAAGCAAAAAAGCCAAATCCAGCTCACCGGAACGGATCAAATCGCGTAATTCCCAGCATTCGCCGGGTTTAAGAACAATTTTAACCTTCGGATACCGTTCCCTGTATTCACGGATCAGACTCGGTAGACGAAAAGCGGCCAGAGACTCTGGTGCTCCTATTTTCAGCGTGCCCGCCAATTCTGTTTCTGAACGAAGTGCATCCTTAGCCATAGCATGCATCTTGGAGATCTCCTGCGCATAGGGCAGCAGACGTCGTCCGGCATCCGTCAGCATGATTTTCTTGCCAATGCGATCAAAAAGCGGCGTACCCAACTCTGTCTCCAGCGTTTGAATTTGAGCAGTGATACTCGACTGTGCATAATCCAGTATACGCGCTGCTCGCGTAAAACTGCCTGCCTCAACTACATTTAAAAAGGTAAACAAATGCCGCGATTCCATAATCCGCCCCTTCAATCGGTTTTTCCGATGCAAGCCATCGTTATATTCCGTTTTTCCGATAGATTGATTATCTGATAAGCTGGAGAAAATAACAAGAGAAA
Source organism: Paenibacillus sp. NMA1017 (assembly GCF_058895805.1). Taxonomy (NCBI): domain Bacteria; kingdom Bacillati; phylum Bacillota; class Bacilli; order Caryophanales; family Paenibacillaceae; genus Paenibacillus; species Paenibacillus sp. NMA1017. The sequence continues at coordinate 86,138 of NZ_JBZXYR010000002.1, forward strand.
GAAGGCTTTTCTGCATGACAAATGAAAGTAAACTTCAATCCACCATTGGTCTTCCACAGGCCATTGCACTCTATATCGGAGCTGTACTGGGTTCGGGGATATTGATTGTGCCTGGACTTGCAGCCCAAATGGCTGGGCCGGCATCGCTGCTGGCATGGGGCTTTATGACCCTGCTCATCCTGCCAATGGCACTTTCCATGGGTCTTCTATCCGCCAAATTTCCGAATGCGGGAGGGGTATCGCATTTTGTTACGTTGGCCTTTTCACCACGTGCTGGTGCTTATATTGGGTGGTTTTTTCTCATGTCGGTTCCGATTGGAGCACCTGTTGCCGCACTTACCGGAGCCGGCTATATGACCGCAGCCATGGGCTGGGGAGAGGAAAGCCGCATGTTGTTAGCCGCTGCTATGTTGGTAGTGGGCCTGATCATCAATTGGATCGGCATGAAGGTTGCGGGACGTATTCAGATCGCAGTCGTCATAGCTATCGTTGCCGTCCTTATATTCGCCATTGCCGCAGCACTTCCTCAGATGGAAACAATCCACTTCACCCCGTTTGTTCCACATGGCTGGCTCTCAGTCGGTCAAGCGGCCGCGATTTTGTTTTGGTGCTTTATCGGTTGGGAGGCCGTGTCCCATATGTCAGAGGAATTCACCAATCCCCGACGAGCGGCCGTTAGAGGTGTGACCATTGCAGCCGTCATTGTCGGTTTGCTTTATTTCTTAACTGCGCTGGCTACTGTGGGCACACAAAGTTACCTTGCAGGGGATTCGGATGCTTCGCTCGTATGGGTGATTAGTCGGGCTATCGGGCCATGGGGCGCGATAATTGCAGGCTTGACGGGTATCTTTATTTGTACCGCTACTATTATTGCTTATGTTGGTGCCGCTTCACGTGTCGCTTATGCTTTATCCCGGCAAGGACAGGCCTTTCGCTGGATGGGCAGGTTATCCCAACGATTCCATACCCCCATCGGAGGCATCGCTTTTCTTAGCGTCTGCTTCGTGATCATTATGGTGTTGTACGGTAGCGGTACTGTTTCACTCACTAACCTGATCCAGTTCCCGAACGCCACCTTTATTCTGACCTATCTCGGCGGTTGTGCAGCAGGAATTAAGCTTCTACGTGGTAGTCGCTGGGGCGTTGCCATTAGTTGGATATCGTTTATCTCTACAGCGATCGTTTTCCCCTTTGTCGGATGGGCTATGCTGTACCCTTGCCTGATCACCGCTGTCTTATGGATCACAGACCGAATTCGGCACAAACGGACCTTGAATCAACCGTCTTCCACCGTCACTGAACAAGAAACGGCTACTGTCCGTCATGGATAGTAGCCGTTCAAGGCCTTTACTCTAATTTTTCACTGGAGTAGGGGCCTTGTCCTTTTTCGCAATTTTCAAATATTGATGAAGCTCATGTGTAAGCTGCAATAATGCCGAACGAATCTCAAATTCCTCCCGAGTTGCGGGAAGCTCCATTGCTTTAAATTCTTCACGAACCTGCTCTAACAGCTTCTCGGTCTGTCCCGTATAATGTCCAGCCAAAACGTCATTGCTAAGCTGGTCGAACAGCTCGGCCAGAAGCTTGGCCTGCGGCATATGCTGATACATTTGTGCGATCAACTGCATCATGTTTTGGATCGAATCCAGCTGTTCTTTTCGCATATAAAAATACACATTCCAGCCCTCTTGGGGACGAAGCATCTGATTTTCCAAGGAACGCCCCGCCTCAGTAACCCCTTTGGCTATCACGCTGTTCGCTTCAATAACTTCCTTGCCATCCCATATGTATGCTGGACTACGTAGCGTATTGGCCATATTTCTGAATATAACAGAAAATGTCCGATCCACCTCCTGCCGAATTTGTTGCATTGTATTATCAGAACCCGGCATATATGCTAAATTGACAATCATCGCGGAACCCAGTCCAATCACTAGCAGAGCTAGCTGGGTCAGCAGTACCTCCATATCAATCACGCCGCCGCTGAATACGCGAAAAACCACGACCGAGCCGGTGACGATCCCTTCTTTAAAGCCCACCCGTACAATGACTGGAAACGCCGTTAAAATATATAATGCCAGTACCCAATCATGGAATCCGAATACCACAAACAAAACACAAGCAAAAAGAAGTCCCACGACGGATGCAAAAAATCTCGCCGAAATGGTACGGAGACTTCTCTTGCGTGTGACATCCACCCCCAAAATTGCTAAAAGCCCTGCTGAGGTGGCTCCATGAATACCCAACCCCTCCGCAATAAGTACGGCCATTAATGCGGCAATAGCCGTTTTAATCGTACGAAAGCCCATGAAAAAATTCTGTCCTCTCTAGATGAAATCTGTTTTAGCATTTTCATAAATTTTAAGTATTTTCATTTTTCATGGTACTTTATTTTCACGTTTTACACAAATGTTCAGAAATTTTATTATTACCGATGAGGACGACCGGAAAGCAGACGATGCTCCAGGTACACGACCGCCTGGTACATCAGTGTAGCTACGACTGCAATGATCAACAGACTGGACATAACCAGCGTGAAATTGAATACCTGAAAACCATAGATAATCAAATAGCCTAAGCCGTTTTTAGCCACCAGAAATTCACCAACAATCACGCCAACCCATGCCATACCGACATTCACTTTCAGTGTAGAGACGATTGCAGGAAAGGATGCAGGTAAAATCACCTTTTGAAACGTATCCCGGCGTGATCCGCCAAACGTGCGAACCACTTTGATCAAATTCGAATCGACTTCCTGAAAGCTGTTGTATACGACTAATGTCGTAATGATGACTGTAATGGAGAGGGTTGTCATTAGGATAGCAGTAAATCCCGCCCCAAACATAACGATAAAAATTGGACCTAGCGCCACCTTAGGCATACTGTTAAACACGACCATATAGGGATCAAGCACCCTCGACAAAAACGGTGACCACCAAATAAGTACAGCCAGCAACGTACCTAACAGAGTACCGAGTAAAAACCCCGCCATCGTCTCTCCCACGGTGACACCTACATGTCCCCATAATTCACCACTGACCGCATCCTTACCGATCTGGGTGAAAATTTTGCTCGGGTAGCTGAACAGCAGTACATCAATCCACTTCAAACGGCCTGCAATTTCCCATAACACAAACAAAAGCAGTAAAATGGCTGTCTGCACACCTGTGACTAACCATCGTTGCGAACGCCTGCTGCGTAAATACGCCTGATGTAGTCCTTGAATCCAACGTTGCTCAAGCTGATCCGCTTCGTCCTTCATGCGTTAACTCACTCCTTTGCTCCCGAAGCCTCCAGTTCACCCCATATTTCATGAAAAAGCTCATTAAAACCCGGCTGCTCGCGTGCATAAAAAGGCTGAGCTTCTCGGATGCAATCTGGGATCTCGAAGGTACGTCGGACATGACCAGGGTTTCGACCCATCACTATAATCCGGTCACTGACCGCAATGGCCTCAGCCAAATCATGTGTGACTAAAATAGCCGTCTTTCTCCGCTCGCGCAAGGTTTCCGCAATCAGATCTTCCAGCTGTAGCTTGGTTTGATAATCTAGTGCGGAGAACGGCTCATCCAGCAGCAGCAGTCCAGGATTGGTCGCCAGCGTCCGTACCAGTGCCACGCGCTGGCGCATTCCCCCAGACAACTGGGATGGATGCAGATGCTCTTTCCCTCCTAGGCCCATGCCTTCCAGCAACAGCCGTGTCCGCTCACGCGCAGCTTCATCTACTCTGTTGCCTAGCTCCAGACCCAACAATGCGTTATCCATTATCGTCCGCCACGGGAATAGATAATCCTGCTGCAGCATGTAACCGACCTCTGGACTCGGACCACTTACTGGCTGACCTTGCAACATGACTTGGCCTGCCGCTGGGTGCAGTAGCCCCGCGATCATAGACAGGATCGTCGTTTTGCCGCAGCCGCTTGGACCAACCAAACTGACAAACTCCCCTGTCTCTACGGAAAAATCAATATTCTCAACCGCCAGCGAAGCTTCACGATCCGTTACATAAACATGCGTCACTTGCTCCAGTCTCACCACCGGGATGGTCGCGTCCGAAGGTAGGCCACTCCGTTCCTCCATCATGACGAACCTCCAGCACCGACACCTGCATCCGTAGATTCAGTTTTGCTCTTTTTCACAGGCGGTTCAGTATTTCCGGTAGAGTTTGACGAAATCGCTTGTTGTGCAAAGCTTGGGTTCACTAGCTTATCCAGTGCAACCTGACTTTTAAGCTCCCCTGCCGAGATCATGACATCCTGTAAGTTCTTCCATTCCTTTTCCTCAATCATCGGGTTCAAAGCATAGGTACTCTGTTCCTTATATCGCTTGATACTATTCGTCAAAATAGCTAAATCTGTATCTTTAAAATAGGGTGTGATTGCTTCGGCAATCTGTTCGGGTGGATGCGTAGCAATCCACTGTTGTGCCTGATATACAGCATTTGTAAATTTCTGTGCAGCCTCGCTATTTGTGTTCAAGTAGCTTTGCTTAGCCATATATACCGTATACGGCAACTCGCCGCTCTCCACACCGATAGAGGCAACAACCCGCCCACGACCTTCCTTTTCAAAAATAGATGCCTGCGGCTCAAACAGCTGCACATAATCCCCTGTACCGGAGCCGAAAGCAGAGGCAACATTAGCAAAATCAATATTTTGAATCAGCTTCAGATCCTTATGAGGATCAATGCCGTGTTTGCGAAGCGTAAATTCAAGTGACATTTGCGGCATTCCGCCCTTGCGTTGCCCCAAAAAATTTTGTCCTTTCAGCTTTTCCCATTCAAAGCTATCCTGCGTTTGACGGGCAAACAAAAAGGTACCATCCTTCTGTGTCAGTTGGGCAAAATTAATGATAGGGTCCTCTGCTCCTTGCTGATACACATAAATAGATGTCTCCGCGCCGATGAGCGCGATATCCGCCTGATTGGACAATAACGCCGTCATCGCCTTGTCGCCCCCGGGAATTGTTGCCAATTGGACATCCAGTCCCTCCTGAGCAAACATTCCCTGGCTCAAGGCTACATACTGCGGCGCATAAAAGACCGTACGGGCTACCTCGCCTAATCTGATCTCAATCGTCTGCTCCCCTCCTTTGGGGGTGCACCCACTGAGCAACAGTATTCCGAGTAGTGCCGCAGCCACCACCGCTTTGAAACGAGCGCCGTTTTTCATCCTTGTTCCCTCCCCACCTTTTTACATTGGTTGACTTCATATATTGTTATGCGGCTGTCGATATATTGGTTAATCGGACAAAAAAAACCCACGTTCGCCCAGGAACGCGGGGTAGATGCTATATTATTTACAGCTTGTATATGGAGGTATATTTCTCTTCCAGATAGTCGGCGAGATAATCCGGGTTCAGATCCTCACCTGTAATGGCTACAATCAACTCGGACGGCGTCCGACTCTTGCCATAACGATAAATACGTTCGGTCAGCCATTGCTTGATCGGCTCAAGTTGTCCAGCAGTAATTAATTCATCCAGATTTGGCAACTCTTTGCGTAATGTCGCCAAAATTTGCGCTGCATACATATTGCCAAGCGAGTAGGAAGCAAAATAACCAAAATCACCACCGGACCAGTGAACGTCTTGAAGTACGCCCAGTCCGTCATTCGGTGGAACAAGTCCCAAGTATTCCTTATATTTCGCATTCCACACCTCGGGGAGACGCTTCACATCCAGCTTTTCATTAAACAGCATTTTTTCAATTTCATAACGGATAATGATATGTAAATTATATGTCAGCTCATCCGCTTCAATACGAATCAGTGAATTTTCCACACGGTTGACTGCCCGGTAGAATTGTTCTGCCGTAACCTTTGCCAAACGATCAGGAAAATGCTTTTGAAAATCATCGTAATACCGATCCCAGAAAGCACGACTGCGTCCGATTTTATTTTCCCACAAGCGGGACTGAGATTCATGAATCCCCATAGAGGTTCCTCCGGACAGTAGTGATCCTGCCAGCTCTGGAGCAATATTTTGTTCGTACAGCGCATGGCCTCCTTCATGCAACGAACTGAAAATAGCACTGGTTACATCATCTTGCAGATAATGTGTTGTTATACGCACATCACCTGGATTTAATCCTGTTGCGAAAGGATGTACACTCTCATCCAAACGACCTGCGTCAAAGTCATACCCCATCTGTCCTAAAATGAACAGGCTGAACTTCTCCTGCTGCTTCACATCAAATACACCATCTAAAAAGCTCTTATCCGGCTGGTTCGGTGAAGCCTGAATTTTAGACAATAGGGGCACAAGGCGCTTTTTGAGACGATCAAACACAGCATCCAGCTTTTCAACCGTCATCCCCGGCTCATATTGATCCAAAAGCGTATCATACTCTGTATCCTTAACACCCCAGTAGCCGATAAATTCACGCTTCATGTCTACGATTTTAGACAAGTACGGTTCAAATCCGACAAAATCGCTATGTTCCTTTGCGTCCTCCCACTTGCTCTCTGCCTGCGCTGCGAGAATGCTATAATCCCGGTATCGGTCTGCCGGAACCGAACGATTCAGGTCATAATTTTTACGGCATTCCTCCACCAATCTGCGATCATTGTCTTCCAGTTGCTCCAGCTTATCTTCTGTGGCAAAAAATTGCAGCAATTGTCCCATTTCATCCGAGATCATCAGCTTGAACATTTCAGTGGACAGCATACCCAACGTCTCCGACCGAATGTCAACACCCTTACGCGGAGCACCCGTCCGTAAATCCCAGTGCAGCAGACCTACTGCTTCGCCAAAACTACTGATTTTGTGTGAAAGCTCCTTTAAAGCCGTCAATTGATCCAATGTCTGTTGCGCCATACTTGAGGTCACCTCTTTAACTTAAAATGGATAAAACTTTACAATACCTATACTTGATGATACTTATATTAAAAAGTATAATCAACACACAACATGTACGACCAGCTCCTAAGACCTAAAATAAACGTTGGGCCGTACATATCAAACTTTAATAGAATCTGGAGGGAACAATCGTGAATCACATCAAAGAAATTTTAGAGTACAATCGTGTTTTCGTAGAAAACAAAGAATACGAGGCCTATAGAACGGGCAAGTTCCCCAATAAAAAAATGGTCATTATCACTTGTATGGATACACGGCTAACGGAGTTACTCCCGAAAGCCATGAACTTGCGCAACGGTGATGTGAAAATTATCAAAAATGCAGGTGCGATTATTTCACAGCCCTTTGGAAGTGTAATGCGCAGTGTGCTAGTCGCCCTGTATGAGCTGGGAGCAGACGAAGTAGTCGTTGTAGGTCATTATGAGTGCGGCATGGCTGCATTAAATGCAGACCACATGGTCAATGAAATGCTCGATCGCGGAATTTCTCAGGAAGTTCTGAATACATTAGAAAATTCAGGAATTAAGTTAAATAAATGGTTAAAAGGTTTTGACAACATTGAAGAAGGGGTAAGAACTACCGTGAAGCTTATTAAAAATCACCCGCTTCTCCCTCCTAATGCCCCCGTTCACGGCATGGTTATTCATCCAGATACAGGAGCGTTAACACTTCTCGTTGATGGGAATGAACAGTAAATAGGATACGCTTCGGCAGAAGATTACCAGGGTAGTTTAAGCTCGTACATACGAGCTTAAACTACCCTTTTTTATGAAAAAAAGCACATATACGTGGAGAATGACAAGAATCAATTTTGGCTAACCTGTGAACGACCTGACTGAAAGTTGTCAAACCATACAGTTTCAGTGTACACTTTTCATGAAGCTGCAGAATAGCTGCCGCAGTGCTGTTACAACCGTTACTATGATGGATGAAGGAGATAAGATCTATGAATTTACTATCGTATGGTCTGTTGGGGCTTCTCGCTAGAGAGGAATCCTCCGGCTATGATCTGATGTTGCGTATCCAGCCTTTTTGGCAGGCCAAGCACAGTCAGATCTATCCGCTACTGGCCCGTATGGAGAGCAAGGAACTGCTAGCCTCCCGTTGGATTCAGCAGTCCGACAAGCCTGATAAGAAAATGTATACCATTACCGACAAGGGAATCCATATGCTTCAACAATGGTCCCAGGAAGCGTTAGCTGCTCCGGTTACACGGGATGAATTAAGTCTTCGACTGTTCTGTCTTTGGTTAACGGACAAAAGTAGTGCCAATCGTATGCTGGAGGAACGCAAACGTCATTTTATTCAGAAAATCCAGCATCTTGAGGATATCCTGAACGATATTCCCGCAGAGAATTTACATTTTGGCAGTAAGAACTTTGGAGACTATATTTTAGTACAAAAAGGACTTTTGAATGCTAAAGCAGGTCTGGAATGGTGCCAAATGGTTCTACGCATGCTGCTTGCCGGTGATGTCAGTGCTGACACTAATCCGTTTTCACTTAAGCCGCAAAGCTGAATGTTTTAACCAATCCATGCATAGAATTTATGGGACGTTATTATTTAATTTTTAAAAGTTAAAATTCTTTGAAACCCTTTTCCATGCCATTCGTATTACTGGTAAGCGGTTGTTTGACCTATAAAACAATTTACTAAGGGGGATTATATTTACATGAAAAAAACATTCACTTTGAAAAATATGATGATGCTGATGATGGCTTTTACCCTACTCATTGCTATGATCGCACCATCTACAGCTGATGCAAGGCGAGGCGGCGGGTTTAAATCCGGGCCTAAATCATACCAATCCACACCAAGCAAGGCGAATGACAGCAATGGCATCAATAAGTCAGATAGCGGAACCAAGTCAGGGGCAACTGCTGGTAATACAAGCAGAACTGGTGGATTCCTTGGCGGTGGCGGCGGATTCCTGAAAGGTATGATGCTGGGCGGTTTGGCAGGTATGCTCTTCGGCGGATTGTTCGGCAACATGGGCGCATTGGGCAGCTTGCTTGGCCTTGCCGTTAACGTTCTTGCCATTTACGTCCTGATCATGGTCGGAGTAGGTATCTACCGTGCTATTAAAAATCGTCGCAGACCAGATGATTCCCGCGGAGGACGTTACTAAGCTATGATTTTGAGTATGGATGAGATTGTCAACGCTATTTGCTTGCATATGGCTGAACGTAAAGGTGTCCAGCCCACGGATGTGACAGTAGAACTAAGCTGGGAAGAGGATACAGGTTATTCCGCAGAAGTCCATGTGCAGGGCCGCAGTCAATATCTGGTGGAAGCCAATATGATTGAAGCCATTCTGAGATACCTATATTCCGAATACAATATTCGTGCCTATCGCGAACAAATCAGATTGGATCTGGATGAAGAAATTACTGCTATTGTCCAAACTTGATTATTTCGCATAGAACAGTCGTATAGAGTTATTATCAACAAAAGAACCGACCTTTGCTTGATGGCAAGGGTCGGTTTTTTGTTGATCGTTTCTCTAATAGATCAAGGTGCTATAGTATTACATTTAGATGTGGACAACCCTTGTTATATGGATTCATTATCTCTATAAACAGCCTGTCTGCTAAATGATGGAACCGGAGATACCTGTACTTGCGGCACTCTTTCGAGTAAGCCACTACCGTACATTTCCCGAAATGGCTGCTCCTCCATATGAATGTAGCCGATATAGCAGCCGCATTCTTTCATCCGGCACGGACGTTTGCCACTCAGGCCCTCAAGACCATCCCTATATAAGTGTCCAAGCACCCGTCGATCCTGATAGCAGTGTTTTACTCTTCCGTCACCCTGGACATAAAATACATCTTCACCGGCGCGACATGCCCGCCCCTGACTGCTATAATCCTTTAAATTCCATTGAAAATAGGGGTCTATCGCAGTTAATTCAGTAACCTCAGCATCTGTATAATAATGTGGTCGATCCTTGTAGGCGTTGATCCACAAATAAACATCCCTTGGAAGTTGCGATCGCAAGGAACGAATAGCTGAAAATGCTTGTCTTAACCCGACGGTACCGACACTATAGGAAATACCAAGTTCATATAACTTCATAGCCTGCGATATAAAAACTTGCTCTTTCGTCTCTCCAGGGTGATATGTAGCCCACAGCGCAGCATTCTCCGGGTTCAGTTCTTTCGTCCAATCCAGCTTAGTCGATAGATTCGTCTGTACCACCACTTTTTCCACATGCGCCATATGGGAAAACTCAATCATGGTCTTGCGATACCAGGAATGAATCAAGGCTTCTCCATACGGATTAAAAAAAATAGAGAGACGATGCCCCAAAGCGCCCTGTTCCCGTACCCAATCAGCAAAACGTTTCAACTGGGCCCGATCCCTGTTCAACGTTTCCCGACTATCAACGTTTTTACTGAACGGGCAGTAAGGGCAAGCATAGTTGCACGAGGTCAACGAACCACGATAATATAAGGTCGCTCTCATGCGCCTACATATCCTTCCATGCGCTCACGAACTGACGTGGAGATCATCCAGTCCCCAATCGCATCGGAATAGGCCATTCCTTCCTCTGTAAGTCGCAGCGTACCCTCCTCGACGACAGCCATACCGGATTCCAGCAGCAACGACATTCCTGTAAAATCGTCCGACAGGGATATACCGAAGCGCTCTGCATAGGCCGATAGCTCCAAACCTTCCCGATGAAGAAGCGCTTTTAAGATAAAGCGTCGCTTACTCTCATCCGCATTTAAAATAAAGCCGTAGTCAGCCAGATCATGACGTTCCGCAGCAACATAATCTGCGATAATGCTACGGGTAGCTGCTGCACTAACACCATAACGGCTGGCATAGTGGACATTGCGTGTATAGGAGCGTGCACCACACCCCAGACCAGCCATACCTTCCTCCTGACAACTGTAGGGCAAAAGCTCTTTGCTGGATATAGCATCATTTTTAGCAAAACGGCGCATGGAATATTGTACATATCCTGCTTGTTTGAGCCGTTCGCGCGCCACTTCATACAAGCTAAGGCGAATATCATGATCCAGCCCGGTATAGCCTGGCTTTAAAATCGTATTTTCTCGAATATATAATGGGTAAAGAAAAATCTCTCCTGGCGAGTAAGACAGGGCTTCCTCTAAAGAATACAGCCAGGTTTCCACCGTTTGACCAGGCAGGCCATAGATCAGATCCACGTTCAGCAAAGGAAAGTTGTATTCCACCAGCCGCTCAAGTGCTTCTCTAACAAGTTTGGGCTTCTGAGGTCGGTATATGGCGGCACTTTCTGATTCCACAAAGCTCTGAATTCCCATGCTGACACGATCTGTCCCGCGGCGCTTGAGCACCTCCAACCTGTCCTCAGTCACAGTATCGGGAGAGGTTTCCACCGAAATAGAAGCTCGCTTAGGATCCAGTCCCATAATATTTTCCGCAATGTCAAACAAGCGCTCCACCAAAGGAGCCTCCAGTAAGGTCGGTGTACCGCCGCCGATCGCAAAACGTGAAAAAGGCCGACGGCTCATAATGGGTGCCCACTGCTTGGCTTGTCTTTCTAGTGCATCTACATACTCCTTATGTACATCCAGTCGCTTGTCCGGCAAAGTGAACAGGTTACAAAATCCACAGCGAGCCGCGCAAAATGGAATATGCATATACAAAAAATAGCTTTCTAACTCCTCCTTCTCCCACAACTCCTGCAATGAGAGCGGTGTATCAAACGAACGATAGGCCGTTTTATGCGGGTAAGAGTACAGATAGGAGCGGTAGGGAGCTTCACGGATCGTGCGTGCCCATTCAACAGGAGTTTCAGGCCACTGAAACTTAGACGGTACTGAGTTTGTGTCCATCTCCGGAGCATGGGCTGCTGCACCCGTTGGATGCGAGTGATTCAGATTCATGGCTTTCATTTCTGCTCCTTCCTCGCGCTGGATTGATTTTTTGATATTTACCAGTGCAATCTATGTTTCTATATGCTCTACAATATAAATTCGCGGTAAGGCACATTCCAAACTACCTCATGCGCCAGACGATGTCCTTCATAGCCGTCTTCTCCATAAGCTGTACCATGATCGGAAAAAGCCATGCAAAACGTCTTCCCCCGATTTCGCAAAGCATCAAACAAACGTCCAAGTTCACCATCCACATACCGTAAGGCTGCTCGTTGAGACTCCACTGAATCTTTGGCTGCGCCTTTCAAAAAATAATGATTAGGCCCATGGATCGCTGATACATTCAGAAACAAAAATAAGCGCTGTGACGGGTCTGTATTCTCCAACAGTTTCAGAGCATGATTCACCTGATGCTCCGTCGAACGGGGATTGGTAACGCCAAAGTTCATACGCCAGTAGCTTTCTTGAAAATATCCAGGCAGCACCTTGGCAAGCTTATTTTTCTTCGTAAAAAAAATAACCCCGCCAATACAGATGGTACGATAACCTTCACCCTCTAGCCCGGATACAATATCCGGGGCATCGAACAGCCACGTATGTGGATGCGTACGCAGTCCCGTATCCTTGGTGTGAAACAGACGGATATGTGAAGTCTTATCCGTATTCGCTGGAGTCGGCAAAAATCCGCCAAAAAAAGCATGATGTGCAGCATAGGTAAAGCTACCCGGTGTATGGCGCTTTTCCCACGACCCGGAGCCGCACAAATTCGGACAGTTCTCTTCCTCCAGCTTTGCTACATCATAACGCAGAGTATCAAGCGTAATCATGACAATATCATGAGAGCCGACAATTTGGTTCATATCAGTCATATCTGTCTTTCCTTTCCGTACCCACGCTCCTATTAGCGAGGTGCAGCATTTCCCATTCATACGGATTCCAGCCTTGATGTTCAACTCGGTACAGCAAATCACCGAACGGATTAACATCCAACACATAGGGACGACCCCCATGAGCTGGAACCAGCACATCCAGCCCAGCAACCATGGACGCCGGAAAAACACTCATAGCAGCTTTCGCAGTAAGCTGGACCGATTCCACCGTATTCTGTGGTAATCCGGCTTCCTTCAGCGAGAGCCGCTCATTACGCAAATGCAAATTGGTAATAGGGCTGTGGCTCAAACGTAAAACCGCATGGCAAGCTTCTGATCCGCACACGAGTTGGCGCACATCATAAACACGCCCGTTCAGGGTCGCTTTGGGAATCCATCGCTCCACATGTACCCCTTCCAGGCATAGCCAGTTAAGGATAGCATGAATGTTCTGCTTATCCGTATAACGACGCAATCGTCCGGCATTATAATACACGCGCTGTCCGTGTATGATTTCCGTTCCAATCGTGGTCACCGCCAGTTCCGCGTGTGTATGGGGGTGTACCTGATAGGCCATGACACCGGAAGCACCGGACCCACAAAATATTTTCACAAATACGCGGTGAAACCCGCTCTCCTTCATTGCCGTGTGCAGATCATCAACATCACGAAATGCACCACCTGAAGATGCAAGCACTGGCGGGACCCTTATATCTGCCTTGCCTAAATCGGCGCTACAACGCCGTTTGTCGAACATCACGGCCACTTCCGCCGGATCGTTCATCCAGTGTGACGAGGGCCAGAGCAGAGCCACTTCATCCCGCAGCCAGGCCAGCAGACGGCAATAGCCCCGGAACCATTGTGCCGGGTGCCAAATACGACCGTGCTGCTCCTGCAGGCGTCGCGCTTCTGCCGCCGATATACCTGTACCTGTGCCTTGTGTCCATTCGGGCAATGGCAACAGAGAATCGTCCCTCTCACCATCCGAGGCGCCCAGAGCAATCAACTCACGCTCTACCTCAAAGCTTTCGCCCGGTGCATCCAAACGAAGCAGCGGACCACTGTCCATCTGCCCCGCCAGTAACTGATCAATACTCTCTTGCACAAAGGAACTGCCATTCACGCTATCATGCGTAGCTCGTGCAGCTATTCGCGCCATCAGCTCGCTCAGACCTTGTTTCTGCCGAATGGCTTCCAGCACATCTATATAGGAAACCTCTAGAGCGGGCGGAAGCATTAATCTGCTTCGCGCCTCCTGCAGTCCCGTAGTTCGACGATTCCCCGGATTACCAAACAAGATAAACGGCTCGCTGACCTTACAGTCTGACATCCTAACCATAGAGCCGCCTCACTTTAGATCATTTATTTTGAAAACAGTCCGTTCTAGAATTCCAGTCGAACAAATTACTCAGTCAGTGATGGATAGCGCCAATCATCTTCCTCATCCGCTTCTTGTTGATCTTTCACGTTCACAGATAGACCCGAGTTTTTCCAACGCTGCATCATTTCACTAGACATATAATGATAGCTCAAATCCAAATGCTTCAGTCCTTTTATACTTTCACTAGCCAGTAACGCTTCTGCACCTTTATCAGACAACGTACCTTGTGAGAGATCCAGCACTTCCAGTTGTCCAATCACAGGGGCATTAGCTGCTGCAATTGCAATTTCATCCTGTATTTCACTATCTTTGAGTCCCAAGTATGTAAGTTTGGGAAAAGGATTGCTGTCCAAGAACGGCAAAACATCTTTTAGGTTACCGTCAAAACCATAGTTATCGACACCCAAATACAGTTCCAGCTTGCGCAGTTCAGGCAGTTCTGCATTGTGTATTTGCTGAAGAACGCTCACAGGCAGGCCGCCACAAATAATAACCAATTCCTGAAGGTGGTTATGACGAAGTGGTTCCAGACTCAGGTCCTGGCTTCCCTTGATATGAAAGGACTCCAATGCTGGAAAAGCTTCTAACAACGGGGACAGATTCGTCTGGTTAATCCATGAAACCTCACACTCATCATATTCCATATCACCAATAAACAGTTTGCGTATCTTGGGGAATTGATCTTTGAGCTTCACTAACACTGGAATAAAATCCTCTGGTGAACTTTCATAGGCGCCGCCCCAATCTCCAATGATGAGATCTGTAACTTGCGCGCTCTCCGGCTTGGCTGCCAGTTCCTCAATAGATTTAGCCATCGTTTGGCCATTCTCATAAGCTTCATAATCCACTACCAATTTCACTTCCATCTTACAATTCCTCCGATCGCTTGTCTGAGATCTCGTAAACTATCTATTTCCAATTTAGTCTATCCTATTCTACCAATGTTCGTCAAAAATAGTCCCATATCGACATTAATCTATGTAAAATCTGCTGAATGAAATAAAAACAAGACAGCCCGCTAAGCAGGCTGTCTTTGCATATTCATAATAAACTTCTACTATTATATAGTACGTAAGTTTAGAGTAATTATTGGCTAATTGTAATCGGTGAGTTATCGGACAGCAATGCCAGATTATTCACGATCACATTCTCCTCATTGCTCAAGCCACTGGTAACGAGTGTTTGTGAACCTGCCGTCTGAACAGTCTTCACTTCCTTACGTTTCGCATGGTCTCCGTTTACAACATAAACATATTCTTTACCTTGGTCTTTTTGAACTGCCGCAGTAGGAACCACAATACCTTCTTGCGCATTGGCAGCGACAAAGCTGATATCAGCCAACATGCCGGATTTCAGTTTCGTGTCTGGATTCGCTACTGAGATTTTTACAGGATAGCCTTTTCCACTTGCATCCAATGGGCTTACATTTTTAACTGTACCTGTTGTTACAATGTTGGAAGCTGCAACACGAACCTGCACCTTGTCACCTGCTTTTACATTGTTGATCTGTTCCGCTGGAACATAGATCAAAGTATTGACTGTACTCAGATTAGCGATGACCAGTGCAGGAGACTGAGCAGATACCATTTCGCCCACTTCTGCATTTTTCGTACCCACAATACCATTGATCGGTGATGTAACAACGGTGTCATCCAATGCATCCTGAGCAATGTTCACATTCAGCTGAGCCTGCTTAAGAGATTGTTGGCTGGACTCGATAACCGCAGTATTTTGAGATACTTTGAGCTGATTTTGCGCATTACTGTAACCGCTATTGGCATTACTGTAGCTATTTTTTGCTGAATCATAGCTGTTACGAGCTGTAGTTAGAGCCTTCTGCGCAGCTACCAACTGATCTTGCGCATTAGCCTGTGCATTTTGTGCATTATGGTAAGCCGCTTCCGCATTCACGACTGCTGTTTTGGCTTGTTCTAATTGTGCTTGGGTGCTCGCACCTGCATCAAATAGACTTTGTGTACGTGTTACATTTTTCTGTGCATCTGCCAAAGCTTGCTGCGTTTGTTTCACCGTATTGGCTGCTGAGGAGACACCATGTGTTGCTTGTTCTACGGCTGTAGTGGCTTGATTAATAGCACCCTGTGCCTGATTGATTGCGCTTTGGGATTGAATCACGCCACTCTTGGACTGCACTAAGCCTGAGTTTGCCTGAACCATCGTAGATTCGTGGGATGCTTGAGCGGTGCTTACTCCGGCTGCTGCCGCAGCTGCTGCGGCGCGGGCTTTCGCCACATTATTCCGCATGTCCTTATCATCAAGCTTGAACAGTACTTGACCCTTTTTAACCTCGGAGCCAATATCCACTGGCAGCTCAACCACTTTACCGCCCACTTTAGGAACGATATTCACCGTCTCCGAAGGTGTTACCGTTCCTGTATAAATATTTCCCTGTCCGATGATGCCTTGCTGAGCTTGGCTGATTTTAACCGGAACGACCATGTCCTGAGCCGCCCCGCTATTACTGGAGCAGCCTGCCAGCACTGCGCCGCCGAGCACTAAAGCCGCTAATGTACTTTCTACTCTCAATATTTTCATGATAATTCCCTTTCTTTCTGTCCGTGGAAATAATGTAAGCCATCCAGTCGTATTTTATAGTTCTTTGGTTATGCTTCCGGCTGTGTCTTTGCTTTCTTCCTCTGAATAAACAAAAAGATTAGTGGAATTGTGCAAAACAGCGGTATGGATGAAATGAGGAACGTATCCCCAATTCCTCTTGATGTAGCATCCAGTGTGATTAAACTACTTATGGATGACATCCATGAGCTGCCCAATGTCGCTTGTAGCGTATGAGCCGAGTCTGGTGTAATGGACTCCGAAATTTGCTGGGCATGAGCAGCCGAACGGCTTTGCATAATGGCAGTTAGCACCGCAATCGCCATAGATGCGGCCACAGTACGTACCAGATTGGATGCTGTAGATGCATTGGCTACCTTGCTCGGATGAACGGCATTCATACCGACCGTGGACAATGGCATCATGCAAATACCAATTCCCAGACCCCGTAATGCCATTACGGTTTCCAACCAGGCATGCGAAGTATCTGGCGTAAGCTGGTGAAGATGATAGGTCATAAAGCTGGTTAGCGTCAGGCCCACAAGTCCCAAAGGCACAATGCCGAACTTATCGAACAGCTTCCCGGCAATAGGCATCATAGCCGCCATCGCAATGGCCTGTGGAATGAGGATAATACCAGTATCAATCGGTGACACACGCTGGATATTTTGCAAAAACAACGGTGTTAGGAACGTTCCTCCGTACATCCCCATCATGACCAGACTTGAAGCAATAACACTAATCGTATATTTTGAATTCTTGAATAATGAGATTTCAATTACCGCATTATCCTTGCCGCTTTCTACATAGATCAGAAAAACAAGTGCCCAGAAAGCAACAAACAGCAAGGATACAATTCCAAAAGAAGTCCAGCCATCACGCTGTCCGTTTGTCAGTGCGTACAAAAGTGTTCCGGCACAAGTTGCGGCCAGCAAAAAGCCCGGTAGATCAAACGGCTTCGGCTCTACTTTAGGCGGTTCTTTGATTAGAAGAATAACCATTAAAATGGCAAATAAAGCAACCGGCACACTGACAATAAACAAGAACCGCCAGTTAAACCACTCAATCAAATATCCGCTAAGCGTAGGCCCTACAGCCGGCGCTGCCATTGCGGCGATCCCCCATATACCAAGGGACATCCCAATTTGCTCACGCGGCATAATTTTGTAAATAATCGTCATACTCAGCGGCATAATAACACCGCCGCCCAGACCAGCCAGCACCCGTGCTGCGATCAGGGAAGAATCACTCCATGCAAAAATACATATTCCCGTTCCCAGCGAAAATACGCTGAGCGCTAGAATCAAAAACTTTTTGTATCCGAGACGCTGCTCCATATATCCGGTAATCGGTACGATTACACCAGATGCAAGCGTGTAACCTGTAATAACCCACTGAATACGTGTCGTCGTAGATCCTAAATCCGTCGTCAATCTAGGAATGGCGACATTGATCAGACTGTTGTTCAGAATGGCGACAAAGGCGCCTAAAACGATAGCGAAAAAGGCAAGCCAGCGTTCTTTGGAAGAATCTGTCGAAGGAGCAGCAGCAATTTCATTGGCAGCCACATGGACCCCTCCTTTTTAAGGTGTATGAATTTTTACTTCCACGTTCGTTCCAGGGATAAGCTTCATATCCTTCGGCTTGTTCACAGCAATTTCTACAGGCACACGCTGAGTCACCTTGTTAAAGTTACCACTTGTGTTCACTGCAGGAACGAGTGAGAACACGGCGTTGGAGGCTTCGCCCACTTTACGAACTTTACCCTGAATCACCTGGTCACCTGCTGCATCAAGCGTAATATCCACAAGCTGTCCTGGTTTAATACGGTTAATATCGGTTTCTTCAATATTCGTGGATACGTACAAGCTGTTCATATCCACCATAGTTGCAACAGCACTACCCGGCGATCCGATTTCATGCTCTTTCGAATAAATCTTAATGACGGTTCCGTTGATTGGTGCGCGCAGTACGGACTTGCTGATCATACTCGCATCCAGCCCCGATACATCCTGCTCGGCAATCGGTTCGTTACGCTGAACAACATCTCCTTCTTCCACATCAATGTGGCTAATTTCTCCAGAGATTTGCGGCATTACCTTATATTGATCGGCTTGAATGCGCGCATCGTCACTTTTAACAAAGTGTGTTGCCTGATACCAATAATAGTAGCCAATAGCTCCACCGCTCAGAATGAGCAGTACAATGAGGATTGGCAATACAGTTTTCTTACTCACTTCTTCCACCCCTGTTGTCCAAAAAATTTTTATTATTCAACGCTAATATTTTAAAATTGAAATATTAGGCCATTAAACCAAATGAAGAACGTAAATAAACACATGGCAACGTGCCATGCAAAAGACAGGACTTATTTTATGTACAGAGGACAAGCTAATCCATGGTCCACAAACCGTCTTTTTATATTTAAATATTTTCATATAACTATTGTACATTGAAATATTATAGATATATTTATCTATTCAGGCAACATAAATTTTCAGTTTTTTCATAATTTTTTTTCATAAAAAAGAACCTTGTTTCCAAGGCTCTTTCACGAAAAGGGATAGTTTACAATTAAAGGGTTATACAATAATGTTAAGAGAAAGGCGTGGGTACAGCTGACCGTTGTTTGCAGTTTTTCGCCTCCTGCCCTTCCTTCGTGTTCTTATTTGTTCTGTTCCCTTGAGAAGCTTGCTTCTCCATGCAGCCCCCGCAACGGCAGCGGTCTATCGTTCCATGTACATCTTCTTTGGAATCCCGCAATAGCCTCACGTAATCCAGAGATTGCTGTAAAGAAGCAGGCCCCGGAATGAAGCGGACCTTCTTGCCTTCCAGCAGACAGTATACCTCAATAAGCTGAGGAAGAGCCCCAAATGCATAATAACAAAATACATTTGTCATATGTTGGAATGTACTAATAACGTTAGGATTATAGTCAACGATGTACTTTTGAATGAGCAGGGAATCTGCTTCTGCTGATAGTTGCCAAGCAGCCTGAACAATAAGCGAAATATTGACCTCTAACTCAGGCACAGACGTACAAAATTGTTCATACAGCATCACAGGCACCATCAAGTCATTATTTAAGCCACAAATTTTTGACAACTCACCTGACACTTTATTTTTGACATCCCAATAATGGAACAAAGATTCAAAGCTGTCTGACTGCTTGGGCCACCATTTCTCCAGCACATACTGGACAGGGACTTCCCGCCGTACCTTTACTTCCATTCCAAAGTATTCGTTGAGCGCATGCCCTACTGCATATTGAACCCGTTGCCGCCAATTCCAGCCCTCACGCCCTCTTTTCCTCTGTGATTGACGGATTGGCTGTGGAGTTCTCCACATCTCCTCCAGCTGATAGTCGTGCAGAAGAGGAAAGCCGCTTAAGCTATCGCTATTGCGCATACCTATCCCTCACTCTCTTCTCAGGACACCCCAATACCAGCCTGTGCAAATTGTCTTCCGTAAGCTCGGCAATTCTCCTTGTCATCATCCAATGGATTGAATTCAATCTTTAGACTCTCCTGAATGACCGATGCGCCGCGTTCTTTGACCTTTTCCTCTACCAAGTCCACTGCACCACAGAATTGCGTATAGGATGTATCTCCACTGCCAAATACTGCAGTCTTTTTACCAGACAGATCAAGTTCGTCTAGTTCCTCGTAAAAATCCAAAAATTCATCAGGAAGCTCACCATCTCCCCATGTATATACACCCAGCAGGAACCCGTCATATGCGAGCAGTTCTTGCGCGCTGCAATCATACGAAGCCTTCAACTCAGCCTCATGCCCTGCCTGACGGACGCCCTCGGCGATCAATTCCGCAATTTCCTCTGTATTACCGGTCAAACTGGCATAAGTAATCATGATTTTACCCAAGTTCATCCCTCACCTTTATTTGAAATATGGGATGCTTTCACTCCCTGTTACTCAAATAATATTTGATAATGATTCTCATTGTCAAATATTAATTTCAAAAACTAGGTTTAATCTTGTGGAAATATACGCAAAACAGCCGCATTACATGCGGCTGTTGGCTGAAAATCTATGGATAAGCAAATTAATTAGAGGCCTGTTTAATGAAGTAGAATTTCAGCTGTGTTGATAAAAAAATATTATGTACGTACAATCCATTCCATTTTTCATTATTATAATAAAAACGGATGGTTGTACGTACAAGTGGGATTGGTACCATTTTAATATGGAAGCGCTACAATTACAAGTACATCCGAGAAAAAATATTTTAGACCCATTGACTACTTACTTATTTATGTAATCATTCGATTGTTGCTGTGGTTTGTTGTACAATAGACTCCATATGGGGATTTCTGTGCAGCTTGCTGCCTGAATCCTGAATTGACTGCTGAAGGATGGATTGTACATGTATGTAGCACAAGAATGGAAAGACTATGAAGTAATGGATACAGGCGGTGGTGAAAAACTGGAACGTTGGGGTGATATTGTCCTGCGTCGTCCCGATCCGCAAATCATATGGCCTTTGGCCCAAGAAACAGCCGAATGGCGTAATGTTCATGGGCATTATCACCGCAGTTCCTCCGGTGGCGGCAACTGGGATATGAAAAAACCGATCCCCGAGCGCTGGACAATTAGCTATGGACCACTTAAATTCCACATTAAACCGACCAGCTTCAAGCATACTGGTCTTTTTCCGGAGCAAGCAGCGAACTGGAGCTGGATGATGGATAAAATCAAAGGCGCAGGCAGACCGATTTCCGTACTGAACCTGTTTGCATACACGGGAGGAGCCACTACTGCTGCTGCGTATGCAGGAGCCAGTGTAGTTCATGTGGATGCCGCCAAAGGCATGGTACAGTGGGCAAAGGAAAACGTTCAATTGTCCGGTCTGGCTGACCGTCCGGTACGCTTCATTACTGACGACGTATTCAAGTTCGTGCAACGGGAACAACGTCGGGGTAACCGTTATGATGCCATTATTATGGACCCTCCTTCTTACGGGCGCGGACCGAACGGAGAAACTTGGAAGCTTGAAGAAAGCTTATACCCGTTTCTCGAATCCTGCATGAGCATCATTTCGGATCAACCGCTGTTCATGCTGATTAACTCCTATACTACAGGTATTTCGCCTACTGTATTGCGCAACATGCTGAGCATGACAATGCAACAAAAGTACGGCGGCCAAATTAGCGCTGGTGAAATCGGATTGCCGATCACACGCTCGGGATTGAATTTGCCTTGTGGTATTCTCGGACGCTGGGAGGCTTAAATTCCTCTTATGACTCAAAATGAACTTACTCGGCATGAACATGCACAGTCGAACATCCCTGTCCTATATGAGGACAATCATGTTTTGGCGGTTGTAAAGCCTGTCAATGTTCCAACGCAAGAGGATGCCAGTGGTGATCCTGATCTGTTGTCTTTACTCAAGGAAGATTTAAAAATTAGACACAATAAGCCTGGTAACGTTTTTTTGGGTTTAGTTCACAGACTGGATCGGCCTGTAGGTGGAGCCATGATTTTTGCTAAGACGTCCAAAGCTGCTTCTCGCCTGTCAGAGTCGGTTCGAAGTCGTCATTTCCACAAACTGTATACAGCCGTTCTGAATGGCGTTCCTACGGCCCCACAAGGCCGTCTGACCCATTACCTGCTAAAGGATAGTCGAACCAACACAGTTCAAACGGTTCGGCCTGGCATGGCTGGTGCGAAGGAAGCCATTTTGGAGTATCGCGTAATCGGACAAGCGGATGGACTCAGTCTCGTGCAGATTAAGCTGCACACCGGACGCTCACACCAAATTCGTGTGCAAATGCAAGCGATCGGCTGTCCCCTCTACGGTGACCAAAAATATGGGGGTAATCTGAGTCGGCCCGGTCAACAGCTGGCGCTTTGGTCCTTACTCGCTGGAGCACCGCATCCGGTTAGCAAGGACGATATGAGATTTCATTCGCTACCTCCTGTTCAATTTCCATGGAATGAATGGCCCAGGTCGCTTTATGAGAACATGATTACGTCTGAAATTTGAACCGGATAGCATGCACAAAGAACCTGCAACGCATGTGAACAAACATGCATTGCAGGTTCTTTTTTGCAGAAATTAAATTAATGCGTCATCTCATACTTTTATGACGAGGAAGCCACGGACTGCCCCTTTTTGCTGTTGACCAGCTGTTGACGGGGATGGGCGTTTTGCGCATTCGTATTTTTGATGAAAAACGCTAAAATCAGAGCGGCCACACTCAACACTGTTGCAATGATAAAAGCCGAGTTAATCCCATAAATTGTAGCTTGGTTGCCTGCAGCCAGCATCCCCGCTTTATCCGTCACGGTTAGTCCTTCAGATGTAATAATCGATGTCAAACGGTTGCTGCTTTGTGTGGACATCACTGTCACCAGAATTGCCGTCCCAATCGAGCCGGAAATCATACGCAGCGTGTTACTCATCGCCGTACCATGCGCATTCAATCGTTGTGGAAGCTGATTCAACCCGGCCGTTTGGATCGGCATCATTAGCAACGACATCCCGAACATCCGCACCGTATAATTAATTAACAGTGTCATATAGGTGGTTGTTTCGGTCAACCGCGTAAATTCCCAAGTCGTTATAGCCATGATCAGCAAGCCAATTACAGACAACCAGCGTGCTCCGATTCGGTCAAAAATAGCTCCTGTCACAGGAGACATGAGCCCCATCAGAATCGCTCCTGGTAACATTAGCATACCGGACTGGAGCGGTGTAAACCCCCGAATATTTTGCAAATAAATCGGAAGCAATATCATACCGGCGTACAAAGCCATCGTCACAATCACGTTAATGATTGTCGTCAAGCTGTACACATCGTATTTAAAGATACGGAACTCCAGCATAGGCTCATCTACCTTCAATTGGCGGACAATAAACAAAATAAGCGCAATTGTCCCAATGATAAGCGTAGACAGGACCGGAATACTTCCCCAACCCGATGTTCCTGCATCACTAAAGCCGTATAATAGTCCACCGAAACCGAGCGTAGACAAAATGATGCCGGGAATGTCCAGCTTTGGCTTGGACTGCTCTGTTACATTTTTCAGAAAAATAAATCCGATCACAATCGAAATCACTGAAATCGGCAGGATGATCCAGAACAATACCCGCCAGTCATAATGCTGTACTATATAGCCGGATAAGGTTGGCCCAATGGCTGGAGCAAAACCCATGGCAATCCCCAAGGTTCCCATCGCCCGGCCACGACGCTCTATTGGGTAGATGTTCAAGATAACGACCATCATTAAGGGCATCATGATACCTGCCCCCGCGGCCTGAATAAGCCGACCGATCAGCAATATGCTGAAGCCTGGCGCTATAGCACATAACAGCGTGCCTATTGAAAAAATAGTCATCGCGCTAATAAACAATTTACGAGTGGAGAAACGGGCAATCAAGAACGCAGTCACCGGGATCAATACCCCATTCACGAGCATAAAGCCCGTACTAAGCCACTGAGCTATATTGGCATCTATATTCAGATCACTCATCATTTTCGGTAAAGCCACACTGATCAACGTCTGATTTAATATCGCTACAATCGCGCCAATCAACAGAGCGGCCACAATGGGTGCTCTGCGTACATTACCTGGTAGTGTCATTTGAGGACTGCTCAAGTTGATTCATTCCCTTCGGTGTTAATTTCATGATCATTTGTTTATGGATATCCAGGACCATCTCTAGCTGCTCCTTCGGGATGTCCAGAATGGGCAAGACGCGCTCCATCCACATGGCGTCTACTTTTTGCATGATATCTTTTCCTTCCGGCGTAAGCGTCAGCACTAAGGATCTACGGTCATGCTCATGCCGCCCGCGAGCAATATATCCCGCCTTGGTCAAGCGGTCAACCACCCCACTCATAGAGCTGCTTCCCACATGTGCTATGTCTGCCAGCTCGGATAACCCGATGTTGGGGCGTTTATTCAGAATGGCCAAAGCCATATGCTGTATGGCCGTCAGATCCAAATGCTGCTCTTCATTCCAGAAGGCATAAAATATCGTTTTATTAACCTCTCTTACCGATTGAATAATCCGGTACACCTCAAGTCTGTCTTCCTCTCTGTCACTCACTGGAACCATCCTTCTTTCTATTACCCAATTCACAATCCATATGCATATACATAAACTAGAAACTATTTGCATACGAAATGTTATTTATTTATAACTATTATTTTATCATCTCTTATGTAAATGTCAACATTCACCCAAATATCACCTATCCTTCAACACAAAAAAGCGCGGTATGAATACCACGATAGGTATTTCATCCGCGCACTCCTACTTCAGGATTTTGCAAAATTCGATTCCAGTCGCTCCGAAGTGCAATATATAGACGAACTAAACCATTTCGATCTATATATTATTCATTGGAAGTCGCTTATTGGATTTTTGCAAAATCCTTATTTACCTTAAAATGATAATCTGCTGCGTACAGCTACTTTCATGTATCCACCATTCTAGTTATTCTGCTCGTTCTATTTGTTCCTTTACTCCCTCAGCCTCACTTGTCATTACTGAAGTTTTCGCCTTCGTTGTAATTTTCCCTAACAAATAAACCAGCAAATTTTGATTGTGCTGAGAAATTCGGTTCAGTGCAGAACCCAGAAAATCATCCCGGATTCGCAATCCACGCTCTACTTCTTCTCTTCCTTGATCCGAAATGACAATCCATACAATTCTACGGTCCTTTACGTCTCTGAAACGGGTGACCAGTCGATTCCGCTCCATCCGATCCAGCAGCATCGTAACCGCGGCTGGTGTGGTGGCGAGATATGGGATCAGTTGAGACGGTTTCATGCGGCCGTATTCGTTCAAAACCTCCAGCACCGTAAGTTGAGCTTCCGTTAGTGATGGAGCCAGCTGCTGCTCCATATGAACCTTATAATCCTTAGCCATTCTGGACCAGATTTTCGCAAATTCGGTCGTTTGCATTTTGCCTCACTCCTTTAAATAACAGGGTCAGTAAAAGCATCAAAGTTACCGTATGGGCCACCGTCCGGATTGTATTTCATCACATTAAATTTTCGCCATTCAGCCCCGGTTTCCTGCCGTTTTTGGAGCATGAAATGAAAAGGGGAAGGAAGTCTCACCTCGGTTTTGAAGGCTGGTCAGGGTTCGACACCATGACGGCAAAAAGGTCCTCATTCGTGCCGGAATGGCACGAGAGGACCTCTCTTTTTCGAGCTAAAAAGCGCTTGACTTTCCTATTATTCTATGGACTGAGAAACTTGCGGTTCACTACGCAGCAGCACATTCACAATTTCGTCCTTTTTCTCCACTGGAGCCAGCAGCTTGCCTGTATCCTTTCGGTCGGTCAAAGGGGCCTTTTCCGAAAGGAAGGACATCGTTTGTCCTTCTGCTGTGATTGCAAATAATTGAACAGCTTCACGGCAATAGAAGGCAGCCACGATTCGAGTTCCATTTGAACGTACTCGTTTGCCTTCCTTGAACTCAAAGGTGGTGATACCTTTGCCGCCTCTTCCCTGTGTAGGATAGTCCAACAGAAGCGTACGCTTACCATAACCAGACTCGGTCAGCACCAACACTTCTCCTTCATCCTCTTCTACCCACAACGCCGCGATAATTTCATCGCCTTCCGCCAGCTGTATACCTTTGACACCAGCCGAGACGCGGCCCATCGCATTAACCTCTTGCTCCTTGAAGCGTATACTCATTCCCGCTCGAGTAATCAGCATAATATCCCGGGTACCCTCGCTTAACGTTACCGATAACACCTCATCGTCCCCGGCTACTTTGCAGGCGGCTACGGCACTGGAACGTTTTGTAGCATATTCTTTCAATTCTGTACGCTTTACTTGGCCCTTCTTTGTTACAAATACCAGGCTTTTGCCGATTTCCTCGATGTTCTTGAGCGGAATAACACTTACAATACGATCATCCTTCGATAACGGAATGACGTTGACAATTGGAGTGCCCGGCTCTTTCCACTTATACTCTGGCACCTGATGTACAGGCAGCAAAAAGTATTGTCCGCGCTGGGTGAAGACGAGCAATACATCCAGCGTATTTACATCAAGCAATTGGGTAACGTAATCCCCTTCTTTAACACCGGAACTTGAGCGTTCCCCGCCAGAACGAGTGAATGACAACATACTTGTACGTTTCACATAGCCATCTTTCGAGAGTGTCAGCAGCACATCCTCTGCTCCCACCATAACCTCCAGGTTCACCTTAATCTCTTCTACCTCGCCCTGGATATCTGAACGACGGTCAATGCCGTACTTTTCGCGAATTTCCAACAGTTCCTTGCGAATCAGGCTGATCAGCTTCCGATCACTTTCCAGAATAGAACGATATTGCGCAATTTTTTTCTGGATGTCACCCAGTTCTTTTTCAAGCGTGGTGATTTCTAGATTGGTGAGACGGTACAACTGCAAAGTCAAAATAGAATCTGCCTGCCGTTCGCTAAAACCAAACATCCATTGCAAATTATTTTGCGCGTCCTGGCGATTTTTGGAAGCTTTAATGGCTGTGATGACCTCATCCAGAATGTTAAGTGCTTTGACCAAACCTTCCAGTACATGGGCACGATCCTCTGCCTTTTCCAGTTCATACTGGATACGGTGAGTGACAACTTCGCGTTGATGGGCGATATACGCTTCCAAAATGGACTTTAGCCCAAGCTGATGTGGCGCTTTGTTCACAATGGCCACCATGTTGAAGTTATATGCCACCTGTAGGTCGGTTTTTTTCAGCAAATAAGCTAAAATCCCTTCCGCATCGGCTTCCTTCTTCAGCTCCACAACAATGCGCAAACCATTTCGTCCACTTTCGTCACGAACCTCGGCAATCCCTTCCACCTTTTTCTCCAGACGGATATTTTCCATGGCGGTTACGAGCCTTGATTTGACGATCTGGTATGGGATTTCGGTAATGACTAGCTGCTGCTTACCTCCGCGCAAGGACTGAATTTCCGTTTTGGAACGAATATAAATGCGTCCTTTTCCCGTGCGGTAAGCGTCCTTGATGCCTTCGCCACCCATAATGAGTCCGCCCGTCGGGAAATCAGGACCTTTGATAAAGGTCATAATCTCTTCCAGCTCAATCTCCGGCTTTTCCATCACCGCAATGCTGGCATCAATAACTTCGCGTAAACTATGTGTAGGGATCTCTGTCGCAAATCCCGCCGAGATCCCGCTGGAACCGTTCACCAACAAATTTGGATAACGAGACGGCAACACAACAGGCTCTTTGGCCGAGTTATCAAAATTGTCCTTGAACAAAACCGTACGCTTTTCAATATCGCGCAGCATTTCCATTGCGATCGGAGACAAGCGAGCCTCCGTGTAACGCATAGCTGCTGCCGGATCATCATCCTGAGAGCCCCAGTTACCGTGACCGTCCACCAGTACGTGACTCATTTTCCAGGGCTGTGCCATCCGTACCATGCCGTCGTAAATCGACGAATCACCGTGGGGGTGGTAATTACCCATAACGTCCCCAACGGTTTTGGCGGATTTACGATATGCTTTATCCGGCGTATTGCCCGAATCGTACATCGCATAAAGAATACGGCGTTGCACGGGTTTTAATCCGTCCCGTACATCGGGTATCGCCCGATCCTGAATAATATATTTGGAATATCGGCCAAAGCGGTCACCGACCACTTCCTCCAGAAAAGCTGGCAAAAACTGCTCCGATAAGCTCATGTATACACCTCTTTTGATAGCACTACTCTACGTATTCCGTGAAATCTACGTTTTCCACGATCCAGCGCTTGCGCGGATCCACCTTATCACCCATCAAGGTGGACACCCGACGCTCGGCCTTGGCTGCATCCTCTATCTGAACGCGTAACAAGGTGCGTGAATCGGGATTCATCGTTGTTTCCCATAACTGATCAGGGTTCATTTCCCCGAGTCCTTTATAGCGTTGAAGCTCAAAATTTCGTCCAAATTCTTTCAAGTAATTATCGAGCTGCTCGTCAGTCCAAGCATAACGCACCGTTTCGAGCTTACCCGACTTTCGAGTTATTTTATACAATGGCGGTTGAGCAATAAATATGCGTCCTGCATCAATAAGCTCTTTCATATACCGATAAAAGAACGTCAACAACAGCACTTGAATGTGCGCACCATCTGTATCTGCATCGGTCATAATGATGATTTTGGAATAATTGCTGTCTTCCAGCGAAAACTCTGTTCCTACCCCCGCACCAATAGCTGCTGTAATAGCACGGTACTCATCATTCTTCATAATATCCGCCAGTTTGGATTTTTCCGGATTCATCGGCTTGCCCTTTAGCGGCAATATGGCCTGAATTTTGGAATCCCGTCCCTGCTTGGCTGATCCTCCAGCCGAATCGCCTTCCACAATAAACAACTCATTACGTGTAAAATCCTTGGACTGCGCAGGCGACAATTTACCATTCAAATTGGAACTTTCACTGCGCTTTTTGCCGGAACGCATTTCATCCCGAGCTTTACGTGCAGCTTCACGCGCTCTGGATGCTTGAACTGCCTTCTTGATCAAAGTTTGTGCTATCTGCGGATTTTCTTCCAAAAAACGCTGCATCTGCTCAGATACGATGGCATCCACTGTACTCCGTGCCGAAGCGCTACCCAGCTGATCTTTTGTCTGGCCGACAAATTCAACTTCAGCCATCTTGACACTGATTACAGCCATCATGCCCTCACGTAGATCGTTGCCTTCCAAGTTCTTATCCTTTTCTTTCAACATCACCGTTTTTCGGGCATAGTCGTTCATGACACGAGTGTAAGCGGTTTTGAATCCCGTTTCATGCGTACCTCCGCCACGTGTCGGAATGGAGTTAACGAACGAAGCAATCGTCTCTGTATAACCCGCATTGTACTGGATGGCAATCTCTACTTCAATGTCTTCTTTCTCGGCATTAAAGTGAATAACGTCATGCAGCACATCCTTGCCCTCATTCAGAAAAGCAACAAACTGACTTGCGCCACCCTCATAAAAATACTCATCTGACTTTCCGCTGCGTTCGTCTTTAAGTTGAATACGAAGGCCCGAATTTAGAAAAGCAATTTCCTGAAGGCGCTCAGCCAACGTATCGTAGTTAAAATGAATGCCTGCCTGAAAAACACGAATATCCGGTTTAAATGTAATTTTCGAGCCCGTCTTGTTAGTATTGCCCAGCACTTCAAGGCCTGTGGTCGGTTCCCCGACATGCTCCACGCCCTTCTTGTCCTGCCAATATTCAAACCGCTGACGGTGAATCTTGCCGTCCCGGTAAATTTCTACTTCAAGCCATTCCGAAAGAGCGTTCGTTACAGACGCACCTACACCGTGCAGACCCCCGGACTTTTTATATCCCGAACCGCCAAACTTACCTCCGGCGTGCAAAATGGTGAATACAACCTGAGGCGTAGGAATTCCCGTTTTGTGCATTCCCGTAGGAATACCGCGCCCGTTATCTGATACCGTAACGGAACCGTCCTTATGCATTGTAATATCAATGCGAGAGCAAAACTTGGCGAGATGTTCATCCACCGCGTTGTCTACAATTTCCCATACCAAATGATGCAGTCCCGAAGAACTGGTGCTCCCGATGTACATGCCCGGCCGTTTGCGAACTGCCACAAGCCCTTCGAGCACTTGAATGTCGTCCGCGCCATATTCTGAAGCTCCGCTCTGTGTGCCGGACACTCCCGCAGACAAGTCGATTTTGTCGACCATTCATGCTCCCCCTTTGTCTAATCGTAACCGTGTTTTGCCTTATTCTTGATGATTTTCACCAAAAATGCAAACAGATGTTTTCTTTTACCTTGTCCATTTTAATTCAATATATCCCGTTTCGTAAAGACGGCGAATGAAACAATCAATGCCGCAGCCCCCCAAATGCCCAGTACAGCTAAAGAAAAGGGTAAGGTCATTCCCTCAATCGGGGCGGGGCTTCCAGATAAATAATCGGTTAATTCGAGGTTAACCATAAATAAATATTTAGCACTCTGCCAAGATGAAGCCATGTTTGTCAAAATTGTGCCCGAAATAAGCGCAGCCATCATGACCACGATACTCGCCGCCGTACTTCGTACCAGGACAGATACCATAAAGGCTAACGAAGCTACCACAAGACTGACAAACCAGATCAATCCGGCTTGCAGCATCAGATAATGCCATTGTGGAATCGCATGTACAGCAGACAAATCCACCGTCGATCCAACAATTTGAAATCCGGTGAATACCGGAACATTAAAACCGCGAAAACCAAAAAACAAGCCTGATATGAGATAACTAATCACAAATACAGCCAAAATAATGAGCGAAACGAACATATACAATGTCAGCAGCTTACTCAGCAGTATTTTCCACCGCCTGACTGGGCGGGTCAGCAACATTTTTATCGTGCCTGTCGTCCGTTCTCCGGAAACCAGATCGGAGGCAATGGCCATAATCAACAGCGGAACGAACAAATTTATCGAATTATCCATAAACTCTCTGGTAAACGTGACGCCACTAGGCTCATTCGGATTCACATCATTTTCCAAATAATATTGCATCTGCTGCACAAAGACCCGACGGTAGGTTTTCCATTCCTCGGGAACCCGGTCACTTCCCAGCGAGTTTTGATTATCGGTAATCGCCTGACGCAGTTCAAGCCGCCAATCATTGCCGAATTTTTCACGATTGTTTTCTGCTACTTTCATCTGAGCGTACGTAAAAATCGGCACAAGCACAAGTAAAACAAGTAAAATGACATAAAATCGTTTCTTCTTGATAATTTTGAGTGTTTCATTTTGAACGAGCGGTAAAATGTTATTCAAGTATCTCACCTTCCGTCATTTTCAGGAATAGCTGCTCCAGTGTAGGGTTGATTTTGGTTACACCTTTAACGGAAATACCGGAAGCCGTCATTTGTGTGACCAGCTCCGCAATATGCTCTTCATCCATTTCTGTAAAAATAGCATCGGTCCCGCTGCCTGCTACAATGCTGTCATCAATTAATTCATCGGCGTTCGTAATCATTTGCACATACGGAGAATTTTGCAATATGGAAAAACCCTGATCACGAGGCTCCAGTTGCCATACGGCCATGTGCGAGTGCGTCTCAACCAGTTCCCGCACACCACCTACAGCTAGCACCTTTCCCCGACTTATAATTGCCACTCGATCACATAGCAGCTGGATTTCGCTGAGCAAATGGCTGGAAACAAATACAGCCATGCCTTCTGCCGCTAGCAAACGGATAAAAGCTCTCATTTCCTTGATCCCCTTAGGATCTAACCCGTTCGTCGGTTCGTCCAAAATGAGCAATTTCGGTCTACCGAGCAAGGCTTGGGCTATACCAAGGCGCTGGCGCATTCCGAGAGAATACGTACTTACTTTATCATGGATACGGCGATCCAGCCGAACCAGCTCAACGACTTCGCGGATACGCTGCTCGTCTACACCAGGCTGCATACGGGCAAAATGCTCTAAATTCTCCCACCCTGTCAGGTAGCTGTACACTTCTGGATTTTCCACAATAGAACCAATATGCCGTAAAGCCTGCTCAGGGTCACGATTTACATTATGACCACAGACAGTTATCGTCCCTTCCGTCGGCTTAATTAAATCAACCAGCATACGAATAGTCGTCGTTTTTCCAGCCCCATTAGGACCGAGAAATCCGAAAATTTCACCCGCACGAACGTCGAAAGTTACATCATGAATGATCATTTTGCGTTTGATACGTTTCTTAACGTGCTGAACAGAGAGGACTGTTTCGTTATTGCTTCTGTCTCTGTCTGTGCTGCCAACCTGATTGGCGGAATGGAAACTGGACACTGCATCCCTTGAGGTCGAATTTTCGATTATTCCAGTCCCGTTCTTGTCAGCAGATTGGATGCTCATTACTTGTTCCCTCCCTTTTTCACTTCAGCGGGTTGGCTACTTGTAGACTGTTGTCCATTATTCACATTATCGGCATCCTTCGTGGTTGCAACGGCAAACCCTTGCGCGATACGTTCAGCAATTGCCTGATAGCCCTGTCCGTTTGGATGAAAATGATCGGATGATAAATAGACGGGCAAATTTTGCTGGAATAAATCGAAAGTTGGAACCAGAGTCATATTGCTGTTTTGGTTGGTAATTGCCATGGCAGCCAGATTCCATTCTGTTACCACAAGATTACCGGGAATTTTCATTTCCTGCAGATCACTGAATGGATTATATAATCCGACATAGATAATTTTAGCATTCGGATTGATTTTCCCTACCTTTGTCAGCACTTTTTGCAGACGTTTGGTCGCCTCAGGCACAGCTTTACGCAAACCACTGAGTGTAGGTGGCTCTTTGCCGGTTTGGGCAGCCTGAGCCCCCTGAAATAAATCATTTCCGCCAATCGAGACAATAATGACGTTAGCCTTTTTCAAAACATAAGAAACACCAGGCTCATCCAGCTTGGTCAATAGTCCTTGAGTCGTCAGTCCATTAATCCCCATATTATTTATGAGCTGAGCCTTATGGCCCTCCTGATTATCTAACAAGCTCACCAACCGACGCACAAAGCCACTTCCGGAGTCATCCCCCGTGCCTTTGGCTAGCGAATCTCCAATGGCAGCTACCCGAAACTCTCCCGTCTGCGTAGTAGCCGATGGCGCAGTTTGTGTCTGCGATGATCCAGTATGTACAGGTTGGTTGCTAACCATTGGCTCTGGAGCCGTAATACTTTGTACTGCTGTAATAAATCCGTACAATAATAGCAATGTGGCGGCAATGGAAACGGAACCGACAGACCGCCAAATCCATTTTGATGAATTCACTCGTGTTCCCTCCTGATAGCTTAGTGAAATAAACATAAAGCTTCTCATATCATTTTGCAAATAAACCGTTCTGAATAAAAGCGCAATAAATGATTAGAGTCACATATAATTTTCCATGAACATACAAAAAAAGGATAGCAAATGGCCACCCTTTTATTATACTTTTTTGTGCCAACAGCCTATCCTTCCATCCCCAGTCAGACGAAAAAACTATTTGCTATCAGGGATGAAACTTTTGATCCATTGTCCAAAACTGCCCGGATTTCGACTTTGAATCAGTACCGTTCCTTCACCGCGAAAGCGGCATACAAGTGCTTCTCCACTCGTTACGCTGGACAACCAGCCTTTAGATGCTTTTTCAATTTTATAATCCATATAATTTGGCCACGCCACCAGATGAGCATTATCAATAATACGCTCCTCTCCTGAAGCGATATAAATGGGATGAATGGCTCCATAAGAGGACAGGAATACCGTACCTCGACCACTGATTTCTACGATAAAAAAACCTTCACCGGAGAATATACCTTTCATCAGGTTTTGCATTTTGGTGCTAACCTCAATACCTTCCGTACAAGCTAGAAAACCGTCCTTTTGGACCATCAACTTATACGTGCCATCCAGTTCCACCGCTTGTACATCACCTATACTTGCAGGGGCTAACAACACTTCAGCAGGCCCCCGAGCTGCCCTCAGTTCTTGAAAAAAGAATTTTTCTCCGCTCAGCATTCTGCCTAAACCACGTAACAGTCCACCGTCTACCGTCCCCTTTATATCTACACTGGAAGACATGGAAACCATCGCTCCCATTTCCGCTTTAATCATTTCCCCGGGGTTCAACTGGACCTTGAGCATAGCAAAGGCACCTTCATGCACGATTTCGTAGCTCATTTGTTCACCTAGCCTTCTATAAATAGTCTGCTATCTATTCAACTTGCAGCTATCATACTATAAATACGTCCCTTATGTCTTTTCTGATATAAAGCAAAGGTTATGCCCCCGAAGGAATAAGAGACACCAAAAAACCCGCTGAACGTGTCAGCGGGTCTTCAGATTAACGTCATGCCACTATCTTTTCATAACAGCGGCATGACGATTCGAACGTATTTACTATCATCTTAGTTACGTGTGAACTCTTGTACCCAATATCCATTGTAGTAAGCCACACCGATTTGCGTATATTCTGCCTTCAAAATATTCTCACGATGTCCCTGACTGTTCATCCAGGCTTTCATCACTTCTTGTGGTGTTTGTTGTCCCATAGCAATATTCTCACCCGCATACGTATAAGTTACACCGAATTTTTTCATCATATCAAAGGGTGAGCCATAGGTCGGTGATGTATGGGAAAAGTAATTGTTCGTACTCATATCCTTCGCCTTGACTAAGGCTACTTCTGTAAGCTTCGCATTCGATGCGAGGGGCTTGAGACCTTTTTGGCTGCGCTCGTTATTAACAAGATTTACAACCTCAGCTGCAAATTGGGACTTGCTGAGTTGTGCATTCGATCCTGCAGACTGACCCGCGCCTGAGTTTGTGTTTTGTTTTTGGGTCTGTTGCTTGGTACCAGACTGCGAAGCCTTTTGGCTGCCCTGTTTGGTTGTTGTTTGTTTGCCGGATGAAGGATTTGCTGTTTTGTTTTTAGCCTTGTCCTTTTCAGAAACATCCTTAATTACGGTCTTTGTTACCGTTGTTGTCCCGTTGGACATATTGACAGTATATCCGTTATTTTGAAACCACTGTTGTAGTTGGGCAGTCAAATCGTCAGCTGGTGAAGCTGATGCCGGAACGATGAATCCTGCGGATAAAATAGCGCTTAGACTTCCCATCACGAGTGTTTTTTTCAACATATTCTTCATTTCGTCATCTCCTTGTTGTATAAATGCCTTGGTGTGAACGCGTCTGGTTACAACTTTGTAATCTTTACTCTAGCAGTATATCATGTTTTATAGCAGGATCAATGGTATAAAAGTTGGAAAAAAAATAGCCCCGCTCGGAAATGACCCATGCGGAACTTAGTTAAAAGTAGTGAGGCTTTAAGTATTAGATTGTCTTGTTATAGGCTGATTATCTAAGCTTTTTGCTGAAACGGTAGCCTTGCTTTTCAAAGCCGATTCGGTTGTAGAAAGCTCGGGCCTCTACTTGTTTGATGCGGTTATTCGCTCCGGTAATGAATAAATGATAGCATCCTTGCGCACGTCCCCACTCCTCACCACAAGCCACCAGGCGCTTGCCAATGCCCTCGCCGCGATACTCCCCGCTCACGACCAGCATGGTGAGTTGTACGGCAGGATCAGGATAAGCCAAGCTTTGAGCCGTATGCATGCCGATTACTCCGACAACACGACCATCCATTTCTGCAACCATCATATTCGCTTGACTGTCCTCCCGCGCTGTTCCCATAACTTCTTTCATTACACCACAAGTCATCGGGTATCCGACTTCTCTGAGTAGTCCAGTTACGGCTTCGCAATCGCCAAGCTCTACGGAACGAATTGTCAGTACTGGAATCATCACATTGTTAGACATGATTTACCTCCACTTTCAGCATATTAGCAGCTTCTTTGGCCGTCTTCCGTGCTGTTTCCACATCTTCTGCAGCGCTAAGCGCTACAGCCATCCGGCGTCCCGGCTTGGTTTCAGGCTTCCCGAACACTCGCACCTGTGTCCGGGGTAGCAATAATGCATCATGCAGACCGCTTATTACAAAATCCCGTGTAGCCACTTCTGCCTTCAAGGTAGCTGAAGCTCCTGGTGTAAGCAGTGTGACGGATGGCACCGGGAATCCGAGAATGGCCCGCACGTGAAGCGCAAATTCCGATAAATCCTGCGTGATCATGGTCACCATTCCTGTATCATGCGGACGAGGGGATACTTCACTGAATATGACGCCATCAGCCGTTAAAAATAGCTCTACGCCAAACAATCCGTAACCACCCAGTTCATCCGTAATCGTACGGGCAATGTCTTCCGCCTCCGAAAGCTGCTTGTCCGTCATGCCATGAGGCTGCCAGGATTCGACATAATCCCCATCTTTCTGAATGTGGCCAATCGGTGGGCAAAAAGTCGTACCCGAAGCCGATCTGACGGTCAATAATGTGATTTCGCTCTCAAACGGTACAAAAGCTTCAACAATGACACGTGTTGTTTTGGCACGTGCGCCTTCCAGCGCCGTATTCCAACAGGATTCTGCATCTTCGAGTGCCCGGCATACAGATTGCCCTTTACCCGACGAACTCATCAAGGGCTTGACCACACATGGCGTGCCCAGCTCATGAACCGCCAACCGCAACTGCTCAAAATTATCCGCAAAACGATAGGCGGCAGTCGGAATCTGTAATTTCTCGGCAGCCAGCCTGCGGATACCTTCCCGGTCCATCGTAAGACGGGCGGCACGGGCCGTTGGTACTACGTGAAATCCTTCTTGCTCTAATTCTTCCAAAGCACCCGTAGCAATAGCTTCGATTTCAGGTACAATTATGTCGGGCTTTTCCTCACGAATTAGTACCTTCAACGCCTCAGCATCCTGCATATCCAGACAGTGAGAGCGATGGGCCACCTGCATTGCTGGAGCCAGTTCATAGCGATCAACAGCAATACATTCCACGCCAAGCCGCTGAGCTTCAATAATGACTTCTTTTCCCAATTCGCCGCTACCCAGCAGCAGCATCTTCTTAGCCTTGGCAGAAAAAGGAGCACCCCACATCTTGAACTCTTCCCCCTCTGACGAAATTGCTCTGATCTCTTTTCATCTTTATTTTCAGGGTTTAGCTCCAAGAATGCAATAGTGCTCGGCATTAAAATTTACAAAAAACGCGATTTTTTGATCTTTTTTTTACAAAAATCTGAACTGTGCTTCCACCAGCCCCCGATATATTCCATGTTTTTTCATCAATTGTTCATGATTACCACTTTCTTGGATTTCCCCATGATCCAGTACAACGATATGATCAGCATTCCGGATGGTGGACAAACGATGAGCGACCATAAAAGAAGTTCTGCCTTCCAGTAAAACCTGAAGAGCCTCCTGAATTTTCAACTCCGTTTCGGTATCAATGCTGGCTGTGGCCTCATCCAGTATTAGAATTCGCGGATTAGCCAGCAAGGCACGTGCAAAGGATAAGAGCTGTCGCTGGCCCATGGACAACATCCCCCCCCGCTCCTCTACCTCTGTTTCATAGCCAGCTGGCAAGTGAACAATGAATTCATGAGCATTGACCGCCTTCGCAGCCGCTTCAATTTCCTCATCCGTTGCATCCAAACGGCCAAACCGTATATTATCACGGATCGTCCCCGAAAAAATAAATGTATCCTGAAGCACGATGCTAATCTGGCTTCGCAAGCTCTCCACCGTGACATCACGCACATCATGACCGTCAATCGTAAGCCGCCCTGACGTAATGTCATAAAAACGGCTTAACAGATTAATAATTGTACTTTTACCTGATCCAGTATGACCCACAAGTGCTATAGATTGACCCGCTTCGACGGAAAGATTAATACCTTTAAGCGCCTGACGCCCCTTTTCATATTCAAAAATGACCTTTTCAAATTGGATATCTCCCCGAATGGGCGGCAAGGCTTTTGCTCCCGGTTTGTTTGCAATATTCGGCTGTTCATCCATAAACTCAAAAATTCGTTCTGACGAAGCCATCGCAACCAGTAACTGATTATACATTTGGCCCAGTCGATTAATCGGCTCCCAAAAGTTCCCAACATAGTTGGCAAACGCAACTAGCAGCCCCACCGTAAGCTGATCTGTCTGAATTAAATGCGCTCCGAACCAGAACAGCACAAGCGTACCAAATCCTCCGGTAATATCAATAAGTGGGCCAAAGACCTGATTCATGGCAGAAGCCTTATCCCACGATTTTTTGCTAGAGCTGTTCATGTCGTCGAAATAAGCCATGTTTTCCTGCTCCTGCGTATATGCTTGTGTCACACGAATCCCCTGAATAGACTCATTCAAATGAGAGTTGATGCGCGAGTTCTTCATACGCACTTCTTGCCAAGCGCGGCGGATACGTACGCGTAGCTTGGTCGAGATCAAAAACATGATCGGAACGGTTACAATTACCGCCAAACCGAGCTTCCAGTTAATAAGCAGCAAAATGACAATAATTCCGATAAGCTGTACGCAGTCAATCAGGACATTCACTGCACCGTTCGTAAATAGATCCTGTAGCGAGTTAATGTCATTCGTCACGCGCACTAATACAGAACCTGCCGGTCTCTTATCAAAAAAGTTAAAAGATAGCTTTTGAATATGCTTGAACAAATCTTCACGCAAATCGTAAATAACCCGTTGACCGATAATATTGGTGAATTTAATGCGGTACGTGCTGGCTGCCCATTGAATTAAATATAACAAGAGCACGGCACCCGTGATGAGCAGCAGCAACTTTACGCTGGGCAGTGCAGGCCATGCGGGAGCAATTGCTTTATCAATGGCTAGACTGATCAAATAAGGAACCGTCAGTTTGGTAATGGTACCGAGAATCATCATAACCAGAAGGATCGGCAGAATCTGACGGGCATAAGGCTTCATGTATGCCAACAAACGCTTGAATTCTGACCAGTTAAACGGTTTGTCAATGACATCATCATCTTGATAAACAAAGCGCTCATTCGTTAGTTTTTTTAACGGTTTAGCTTTTTCTGCGGGTATATTCATGGTCTCACCTGCCCTTCGGATACACCGTCTGGAGTCTGAGCTATGTAATCGGCGTATTGAATATGATACACATCCTGATATGGACCTGGAGTAGCAATGAGCTGTTCATGTGTTCCACGCTGGACGATTCGTCCTTCCTCAAGCACCACAATTTCATTGGCATGACGAAGCGAAGAGATTCGATGAGCGATTATAAATGTTGTTCGACCACGCATAACCTCTTGAAAACCGGTCTGTATTTCATGCTCTGTCTCCATATCGACTGCACTGGTAGCATCATCCAGTACCAGAATTTTCGGATTTTTGAGTAGTGCGCGCGCGATGGCAATCCGTTGTTTCTGCCCTCCGGACAGTCCCAACCCACGTTCTCCGACGACAGTGTCATATCCCAGCGGTAGTTCAGTTATAAATTCATGCGCCTGAGCCAGTTTGGAAACGCGTATGATGTCATCCATACTGACATGACTTAAACCATATGAAATATTGTTGCGTATAGACGACGAAAACAAAAACGTCTCCTGAAACACGGAAGAAATTTGAGCACGTAAATCGCGAATCCTCAAGTGACGTATATCCTTGCCATCCAACTTGATACTTCCTGCATTCACATTATAAGCGCGCATGAGTAATTGAATAATGGTAGACTTTCCTGACCCCGTTCCTCCTAAAATTCCAATGACTGATCCCGGCGGTGCGTCTAAATTGATGTCAACAACAGCAGGGAGCTTATTTCCGTAAGCAAAGGTAACATGTTCAAACGTAACATGTCCCTCCACCTGATCGGCATCGAGTGTAAGTGCTCCGGCTTCGTCGGTTACATCTATGGACTGATTTAGCAGTTCCAAGACCCTTTCACCGGATGCTTTGGACTGCGTATAGTTATTGATATGAAAACCAATACTCCAGATGGGGCCGATAATATACCAAATTAAGCTAAAGAAGGCGACAAGCTGCCCCAAGGTCATTGACTTCTGAATGACCAGATATCCCCCCATGCCCAACAGAAGGACCACACTGATAGAAGCAATTAGTTCCATAGCGGGGAAAAACCGACTCCATAAGGAAGCAGCCTGAACTTGATTACTTTTGTATTGCTCGTTACGTACTGAAAATTTTTCAACTTCATATGATTCGCGGGCAAAAGATTTGACGGTTCGCACACCTGTTATGTTTTCTTGGACCGCTGTCGTCAAGGCGCTAAGGGCAATCCGCATTTCCTGAAAGGTGGGATGAATCCGGGATTCAAACTTGAATGTGACGAAGAGCAGCAATGGCATGCTGATCATCGTAATGAGGGTGAGCTGCCAGTTAATATACAGCATCATCATAGAGCCGAATACGACCATCAGTAGCACATTGAGGAGTTGGGCAAAACCAAACCCGATAAAGTTACGAATTGCCTCCAAATCGCCAGTCAGTCGGGACATGAGATCCCCCGTTTTGGCAGTGTCATAATATCTGAAGGACAGAAATTGCAGCTTTTCGTAACAAGCATTGCGGAGTCGGTACGCCAGATAGTTACCTAGCCGTCCACCAAAAAAACCATGTAAAAATTGCATGAACCCTTTGATGATGACTACTCCCAGCACAGTCAGAGCCAGCGCCGGAACTTTCCCGAAGTCACCGGGGATGATAGCGTTATCAATTAGCCTTTGGAGCAGGTTCGGATACACCAGTCCCAGAGCCGTCGCTATCGCAAGGCATAAAATAGAAAGAAACAGATAGTGTCTCCTCTCGCGAAAAAAAACTTGCAGTTGCCTGAGCACTTCCATGTCAATGTCCCTCCATTAGTTGCACGACGTTGTTATATGGCTTAGTGAAGTTTACCATTCGCGTTCCAAGGCGGCAAAGAGGATAACGAGCCGTATTCAGGCAGGTTATCAATTGGTGGGTGATTAGACAAATTAAATCGCTTTCTTATTATTGAATATGGCTATT
The DNA here is from genome assembly GCF_058895805.1 of Paenibacillus sp. NMA1017. Lineage (NCBI taxonomy): Bacteria > Bacillati > Bacillota > Bacilli > Caryophanales > Paenibacillaceae > Paenibacillus > Paenibacillus sp. NMA1017. The sequence continues at coordinate 127,042 of NZ_JBZXYR010000002.1, forward strand.
TACTCAGTATTGCTTTCTTTTTGGAGCATGCATAAAACACCGGGTTGTCCCACAACCCGGTGTCCTGAACTTAAATAAATGGTGTACTTATTTATCTTTACTCCAAAGCCGCAATCTTGCCAGCAAGCTCTTCCCAAACCTGTGGCTGCTCACCGCCCATAAGGGCATGCTCCATGCCACGAGTCGTCTCCAGCATTTGCTCTCGAAGCTGAGCTTTCTGCCACAATTGTTCCTCCTGCATCAGCGTAACGTAAAAAGAAGACATTCGTTCTCGTTGCTGATCCACAGCTTCCCCGATTCGCTCGCGTAATATCGGCTCCAGTTTGGTTTGTAGATTCGCTCGACCAGTTCCTTCAAAAAATATCTTTGGATTTTTAAAGCTATTCCAATGATCCTTCCAATGAATGGACTCCTGCAGGGAAATTTCATTCAGCTCGGGAACAGCCCATTTTCTGGATTCCGGAATTGTGCAATCTAGTCCTGGCAACTGGTGGTTCATGTGTTCTACGCACTGTTGTATAGCCTTGTGCACCAAAATTTGTCCCGTTTTTTCCAGCCGGAGTGTGGTTGCCAGTAATTCCTGAGACAGTTCCAGTTCGATTAAACGCATAAGCTCACGACCACAAGATGCAAAAGCCGAACGAAGATCACCTACTCCTTCACGCAGAACAGATGGATGAAAAGCCTCTGCCATAAATTCTCCAGTCCGATAGGACAGCCTTTGACGTACATGATACAACAATTCATCGGTTTCGCCCGATAACACAGATGCACCGTTGCTGTCAGTCAGGCCTAGGAGCGTTTGTTCCAATTCCCCACGGATGCGAGTTAATCGCTCTAATCGGATCTCACGTTCTTCCTCGCTATACCGGGCATCAGTTGCATGTTGCTCTATGCGGTTCCGCAGCCGGCCCAGTTCCTGCATAGCAGAAGCAATGGACAAACCTGCCAGCTCTTCGGCTGCAAATGCCGAGAAATCATCTTCAAATGCATCAAAACGTGAAGCTGAACGCAGCGAGTCCTCTCCCTGTTCGGCAGCTTCCAACGCCAGCATACTGGAAAGCGGATAAATACGTGGCTTTCGGATCCCATTCGCCTGAAGTTGTTCCTGTACATGCCGGGTAACAGAATGCAGTTCTTCTTCAGAAGAAGCCAGATCTGATGCATTCACAATAAAAAACGTCTGATCCAGCGCCAAGGTCTCTTTAACTCGACCGAGTTGGTTCAGGAACTGCCGATCACCTTGCGTAAACGCATGGTTATAATAGGTGACAAATACAAGAGCGTCCGCATGCTTCATGTAGCTGAAGGTCACGCCTGTGTGTCGTGCATTCACAGAATCCGCTCCTGGCGTATCCACTAGCACGATGCCCTGACGGGTCAGAGCGCAATCATAATAAAGGTCGATATGCTCTACAAAGCATGATTTGTGCTCAGACGCAACAAAATCCCGATACTGCTCTAAATCCACCTGAAGCTGTTGTCCCAGCAAGCTTTCAGCTTCTTCCCATCCGGCTGCGGCTGCTTTCAAAAAACTATAATGAGGCCTGCCCGCAGGATGGATGCCTTCCGGAGATAAAGCATGAACGGCTTCTTGCCAGCCCGCTGCCCCTGGTTCCCCCAATCCTAATAACCGAAATGAGTATTTAAGATCTTCCCGCAACGCGTCCACTGATTTCATATGGACGTCAGCCGTGGCATGGCGCTCAGCACTTGCAGGCGCCATTATGCGGTTAATCGCCGCTGTCGTCGGGTGCGGCGATACAGGCAACACAGCTTCACCCAGCAAAGCGTTGGCGAAGCTGGATTTCCCAGCGCTGAACGCTCCGAACAGCGCCAGCGTAAACTGCCCGCCCTCCAGCGCAGCGGCGCGGGCATGTAAATCCCGTACCGCCGCTTGCATGGCAGAGTACGGGCTTACCAGGGCAGCGGCAGCCTTCAATCGGGCCGCTGCTGCATCCAGCCGCGTGCGCCGGCCTCCGGCGGCAGGCTGTGCTGCCGCCGTTCCTGTTAGCGGCTGCGCCGATGCGTTCCGCGAGCCAGCGATGCCAGGACGCGCAACGCCCGTTGGTGCCGCAGATGGCAGGGCAGCAGCGGCGGTATCGGACGCCGGTGCAGGCGCGTCCGCACGGGGCAAGCCGCCTGGCGCGGAAGCCTGCGGCAGCAAGCTGCGCAGCAGGCTGGCGTGCGAAGCCGAGGCCTGCACGCGGGTGCTGTAGCGGCTCGCCGCCTCCGCCTGCGCCAGCAGCGCAGTGCGTGCATCCGCGAGAGTCACGCGGCGGGCTTCAGCTCGCACTGCTAGCTGGGCCAGCAGGCGGTCTAGCAGCGCCAGCGCCTTGCGGCGGCAATCGGCGGTCACAGCAGCGCGTAGGTCCTTGCAATAGTTTAACGTATACTCTGGCGACAACGCATTTTCCTTCACCGTCTGCTCTACCAGTTGCCGGTCCGTTACAGGGCGGATGTCATCCAGCTCCTGCTCCAGCGCAGCGGACCACAAACCCTGACCGTCACCCCAAGACCTCAGTAGCTCCCGTACATGAGGAAGCAATTGTCCCTCCACCTGATCAGTCAGCATTCCTGTCAGCCGTTCCAAGCGGCGTTCCTTTTCTCGTTCTGTCTTCCCTCCAGCAAACCATAGTCCTGTTTTGAAGCCCGGCTTGCGGCTCTCTAAGTATTCGCCTGCCGCTTCACGTAGCTCCGCTGGCGTCAAATGTGCGTGTTCCAGTAGATGATCGAGCTCTTGACGAAGCTGTTTACGCTCCTGCTCCGGTAGGATTTTCCACTGTTCATCTTCTTGCTGCAAGGTTTTCTGCTCTATATCCAGCCGCAAAATGGCTTCTTCTCCACCTGCTTCTTTTAGCAGTGTGTTCAGTTCCTCTTCTTCAGCTGCCTGCAAAGTCTCCACATGTTGCTCTACCAAATGGTGCATAGAGGACACTAAACTGTATGCCAAAAGCTCTGTTTTTCGCTCCAGCAATTTCGGGATCAGGTGCGTCAACTGTTTCCACTGGTTCCATGGATGATTCTGCTCCTTCAAGGAAGTAAAGAGGATATCCGTATAATAAACCTGCCAGGCATGAAAGCTAGTCTCCACCTCATTGCGATAACGTGTAAATGAAAGCTCTCGCTCCCGGTGTTTATCGATTTGATTGATGATCAAATATAACGGCTTGCCCCAATCCGACAAACTTTTGGCAAAGGACAAATTATTTTCAGATTGGACATGGTTGTAATCCATCACATAAAAAACAATATCTGCCCAATGTAAAGCAGAATGTGTCGCCAACGCATGTCCGTGGTCTGTGGAATCTACTCCAGGTGTATCCAGCAGTACTCCTCCGCTAGATAATATCGGAACATCCTCCCACACTTGAACCGATTCATAGGCTCCACCATTTTTACAATACTCAGCAAGCTCGGACAGGGAGGCTTCGACAATTTCCGGCTCTGGATTTTCCGCTGATTTGGCTGGATGAATGAGCGCTCTCGGACGTCCATAACGGATGGACACTACATTAGCGCTCGTAGGCACCGGTCCAGATGGTAGCACGGTTTTACCACACAGGCTGTTAATCAAGCTCGATTTACCCGCTGAAAAATGTCCGCAAAAGGCAATGGTCAGCTCCTGCGCATATGCTTTTTCCAGCAGATCCCCTATCGCCTTCGCTCCCGCTTCATCCCCGGCTTTACGCAGTGTATTCTGTATCTGTTCTATCGTATCCAGCCACTTTTCCGCATCTCCTGTAATCGTTTGCATCATAAGCTACGGTTCCACTCCTTATCAGTTACCTGCACCAAATAGCTATATTGTAGCACTCCTAAGCCACTGTGAGAATCATCACATCAAAAAAACTAAACAGCGCTCCCTACCAGTACCTGGCTTTAGGGAACGCTGTTTTCGTAAATGATGACAATAAGTTCAATTAATACTGTCCAAAACGGATCATTAGGAATAAGTATTTTGGCAACCGAATGCATTTCATCAAAGCCCTTAAAGGACAACGACGAAGCTAGATATGTAAACAACGGGTAAGCCTGCTCATTACGTACATTCACCTTTTAAAGCATTGGGAACGCGACACCATAATTCAGGATACAAAATGTATGCACTCTTCATTGGAATGCAGTTCTATCCATATCCAGCATTTTATGATGGTCTGCAAGGTTCGTGTATATATGCGCCTTCAGGCTGGTTAGACCAGCCGAGCCGCCTACACCGGAACATGCAACGCATGTCGTCCGCTAATTGAACTTAATTGGCTGCAGTCTCAAGCACTGGCAGCAAAATTTCAAATACTTGACCATGCTGTAAAATCGTAATTCCACGGGACTTGTCCTTCATTACGACCACTTCTGGCTTTTGTGACATACGCTCCAGATAATGCTCAGGTACATCACCGGAATGACTAACTGTGATTCCCTCAAGCTCGCGCTCTTCGTTTTCAGCAAATTCTGTTGTTACAATTTGCTCAAAAATATCAGAGAACGCTTCAAAATTGTCTGTATATACCGAAATGCACTTCATACTCTTCATCCTTTTCTACACATAAATGGTTAAACCCTTTGTTACCTATTGTGGGTCTTTAAGCTCTACGTTCCTTATCTTTTCTGATAAGAGACGTTTTCATACGTTTCTTGCCTTCCCTGCACACATCAAGTAACGGACATACCTGACATTGAGGATTTTGAGCTTTACAATGGTAGCGTCCGAAAAAAATAAGCCTGTGGTGGGTCAAAGACCATTCATCCCTAGGTACCCTCTTCATCAGCTTTTTTTCCACCTCAAGCACTGAATCATCCCACCCTGCAAAGCCGAGTCGTTTGGAAACGCGCTCTACATGCGTATCTACCGCAATAGCTGGTACATTAAAAGCAGTAGATACAACGACATTAGCCGTCTTGCGGCCAACACCGGGTAGCTTAACCAGTTGATCGTGCTCCGAAGGTATCTCTCCCCCGTACTGGTCTATTAAAATACGACAGAGGTTATGAATATGCTTGGCCTTGTTTCGGTACAAGCCGATTCTGCGAATATCCTGCTCCAGTTCCTCAAGAGGAACAGCCAAATAATCCTCAGGTGACTTGTATTTTTGAAACAGGTCTGCCGTTACTTTATTGACCATCTGATCGGAGCATTGAGCAGACAATAACACGGCGATCGTTAATTCAAAAGCATTGTCATGGTTCAACTCACAATGGGCATCCGGAAACATCGTACCGATGGTGTCCAATATATGACGTGCGGTTGCTGCATTCACGGAAATCCTACCTCCTACCAAAAAAAACGTCTTGATACGGGATAGCCCGCATCAAGACGGTCACTCTAAATAATCATCCGGAAAGAAACGAATACTATTTGTGCATGACTGCCTGCATAGGCGAGAAATACACTCCTATATTATCATTATCTGTCACAGATTGCACGTGAAAAGTGTGTAAATCTCCAAGAAATTTTCATACCGTCTGATCGGTTAGCGACTCATGGGATGATCCAAATCTACATGTCCCATTAAGGACTCTAGAGATTGACCATCTACGAGCAAATCCAGTGTTTTGACTTCCTTGAATTGGAACATCGTTTTCTTCAAGGCATCAATAGCCAATTCCTCGCCGCCAGCTCCCAATCGAGCCTCGTCCGGCAGGGAAATATCAAAAGTTAATGCACCGTTATCCAATTTGATCTTATGCACGGAAATTTTATCGGACCACAACGGGATTAGAGCAGAATCCCCACTCTTTTGCAGAGCTTCAAACGCTTTCTGCAATTTTTCCAGCTCGCTTGGATAGGTAATTTCCTTTTTCTGTTCTTTCAAGCCGTTCTCTTGTGTATCCGTATAGTACACCATAATCTGCTGTGTTTGCCGATCTCCTGAATTTTCCGTTTCCGTCTTGGTCTTTGTAGGCTCTGTTGACGGAGATGCAGGTGTTTGACTCGCCCCATTATTTTCAGCAGACTGAGCCGATGGGTCAGGGGTCGTCTGTTCGGGTGTATTATTTTGTGCATTAGAAGTTTGTGTTTCCTGAGTTGGAGTCGCAGGAGCCGTTGTTTGCTTAGAGGCACACCCTGCCCCTGCAATGGCAAACAGTGCCAGCAGACCTGCAATTACGATTTTCTTGTTCATATGTCCCCCTCCTTGCTTGACGTTGACAAGCGATTTGTTGAAGATTTATTTTACGTCGAGATACTCTGTGATTCCATCTGCAATCCCTTGAGCTACCCGGTTTTGAAAATCTTCATCAAACAGTGTGGCTTCCTCTTTTGCATTACTCAGATATCCTACTTCAAGCAATACGGCTGGCATAGTCGTTTCCCGAATTACATGGAAATTGCCATAACGAATGCCTCGGTCTGTCAGGCCCGTCGCAGGAGCAAAGTACTTATGCATAACGTTGGCAAACGCTTTGCTTGCACTACGCTGGTAATACGTCTCTGTACCGTTGGAAGCTGAGCTACCGCTGCTGTTAGCATGAATGGACACGAACACGTTAGCATTAAGGTTTTCAGCTACTTTTACGCGCTGTTTAAGCTCCAAGAATGTATCATCACTGCGTGTCAGCACAACCTCAAGATTGGGGTTCTGCTTTAATATGCTTTCTACTTTCAAAGCCATAGCTAGGTTGAAGGTCTTTTCATAATTTTTTCTCGAAACACCAACTGCTCCAGAATCTTTTGCTCCATGACCAGCATCAATAACAACGACCTTTTTACCATTGCTGTTAGTTGGTAATGTCTGCGTGTCATCCGGCTGTGAGCCATCTGGTAATGTTGCGTCTGGCGTGGTATTCACTGAATCTTTGGAAGCCAGATCGACGATAACACGATTCGATCCATCATTATATGCGGTATAGTTCATGGCATGTTTCAAATCAATAACAACGCGCACCGTTGAAGGTTCCTTTTGGAATAAAGCATAACGGATACCGGACACATCCGCTTCATTCTCAATGTCCAGCGAACCATTTAAGCTGCTATCCAACTTTTGCTGGTCTCCGAAATTGTCAGCAAACGCAGTCGCTGGCAAATCCACCACTACCCGATCGGGGCCTGTCATCGTAAACGCTTTCGGCTTGACGGCACTGGCTGTTGTGATAGTTAAACGGTTTTGGCTGAAACTAACTCCCTGCACCTGTGTAACACCTGAGTTTGCATTATTCGTTGGTGCAGTAACACTTCCAGTATCGGTACTGTTATTTCCGGACTTGGGAGGTGTAAATTCCCCGTTTCCAGACCCGCTACTGCGGGTATATAATTTTACGGACTTGGAGCTGCTGTCCCATTTTACGTCCAGTCCCATTTGCTCGCCGATAAAACGAAGCGGTACAAGGGCATAATTGGAACGCAGCAGAGGCGAAGCATCCAGACTAATGTCGCTTCCATTGACAGTCGCCGTCTTATTTCCGATTATCATTCGGATCGAGGTACTGTCTTTCTCAATCGTTATGGTTCGCGCCTGCTGCTTCCATGTCACGTCATATCCCAAATTTTCAGAAATTACGCGTAGCGGGACCATTGTACTGCCGCCAATTACTTGTGCCTTAGCACCACTAGGGACACTTAACTGTTGATCGTCGAGATAGATTTGTGTTCCACTCGAAGCCGCATGTCCATAACCCGGAACCGCCCACATGAAGACAAATAATAACAACAAAAAACCAAATTTCTTCATTCGTCACCCTTCCATTCATAATTTTTTTGCCACATGCTCCGGTGCGGCGACCTGATATACGCGCTTATGTAATATCAGACAACCTTTTAGACGTTATCTCACACCAAAAGTTGCGAATATATTCCATCATAACAGAAATATACGTGCCAAAGAACTATTTTTGTCGAATTTTGACTAAAAATATAGAGCAATCGTTTTCCGTCAAAAGTCACAGCTAAAAAACTAAAAAAGCTACTTTTCACCCCCATGAGTTTTCATTGAAAGGTGGAAAGTAGCTTTTATTGCAAACATCCTTAGTTGAGTGATTCAGTTGCTCCTGTGCCCGTTCCAAGATACTCCTTTAACCCATCGACAATACCTTCGGCAATCTTCTGCTGTGTTTCTTCTGTGAACATTGCCGCTTCATTTGACAGATTACTAAGGTAGCCACATTCCAGTAGTACCGCAGGCATTTGTGATTTTCTTGTCACCACATGGTTTGCCACTTTAATGCCGTTATCCTTGAACTCGGTTGCTGCTACAAGATGCTTGTGCATGATCGTGGCCAAACTCAAACTTTCCTGACGTGCATAATAGGTTTCAGACCCATTAGCTTTTCCGTTATTAGAAGCCGGCATACTGTTACCATGAATGGAAACAAACACGCTAGCCTGTTGATTATTAGCGAGCTGTGGTCGTTCATCCAGTGTGGGATACGTATCTCCATTACGAGTCAATACGATTTGAATGTCAGGATCATTTTGCAGAAGCTGCTCGACCTTTAACGCTACCGCCAATGCAAATTCCTTTTCATGTCGCCCAGTCACACTACCTGCCCCAGGGTCCTTGCCACCATGTCCGGGATCAATGACGACGATTCGCCGTCCTTCGACATTCGTTGGTGTTACCACTACTGGATTCACACTACGCTCACGTAATTGAAGGGTGATATCACCTAGACCATTGGTTGAAAGATCGTAATCACGTACTTGATTTAAAGCAATGACAATGCGTACGCCTCCATTTGGTCCTTCTGCAGGAGCAAATCTGATTTCCTGCACATCCTCACTGTCACTATTCGTCAACGCCCGCGTGCCATCGGTGCGAATCGGGAACGGTTGAAGAAGATCTGTTGACAGTGAGGCCTCCGGTAAATCAACAACTATACGGTCAGGTCCCGTCATTTTGGTTACTTTAGGAGTTAGGTCTTTGTTCAGAGAAATCTTTAACGTTTCACCCTCAAAAGTAATATTTTGTACAAGCAACGCATTGGCTGTGGTCTGTTCTGTATTTTGCTGCTTGGTTGGTGAAGATGCGACTTCCGTATGCTTGTCTGCTTCAACTGGGTTTATTGTCGTCGCTGTTGCTGAAGACGTTTTATTGGTGCTTGTTGTACTCTGTGTTGACGTTTGTGGCGATGTTTGGGATTGAGACTGTTTACTAGCTTGTTGATTTGCTGTCTTTTGACTAAGATTTACGGATTTACTTTTATTATTCCAATCTACTTTTAGCCCCATTTGCTCCCCAACAAAACGCAATGGAACCATGGTTGAGCTGCCCCGAAGCACAGGAGGTGCATCCAGACTAACTATTTTTCCATTCACATCAGCCGATGTACGGCCTACATACATAGACATATCGGTACTATTTTTTTGAATTGAGATTTTATAGGATTGTGGTTCCCACTTGAATTGATACCCAAGCTGCTCCCCAACCACCCTTAGCGGTACCATGATTTTTCCATTGACCATTTCAGGCTTGGCATCTGCAGGCGCTTCCACCCTTTTGCCATCTAAAAACAAATCTGCTCCAGCCGCATTCACATGAGGGGAGGACGGCCACAACCAAATCAAAATAGCCGCTAGTATCACCCAACCATATTTCTTCATCCTCATTCCCCTAACTTATATATGTATTTTTTGGTGTTTTTCACAGACGCAGTCCTTCAACCAATTTACATTTACAATACCATGCTGAGTCGAACCGTCAACCCCTTATTTTCCAATTTATTTTTTGAGCATGATAAAAGCCCGCAGGCAAAAGAATTGCCAGTACGGGCTTTCTGTCTAACAAATGAGCAAGCTATATGGCTTCGTATTGAACCTGAACTGGGAATTATGATTATGCGCCTTGTTTCGCAGCGCGTCTTTGTTCATACGCCAGAATTTCAGATTCATGCTGGAGTGTCAGGCCAATATCGTCCAAGCCTTGTAGCAGGAATTGACGGCGATGTTCATCCAGATCGAATTCAATTTTCAGACCATAGTCGTCAGTGATTGTTTTTTCATTCAGGTCTACGTTCAATTGGTAGTTATCATGCTGCGCCGTACGCTGGAACAATTCCTCTACTTGCTCTTCAGATAGCTTGATCGGCAATATACCGTTTTTAAAACAGTTATTATAGAAGATATCCGCATAAGACGGAGCAATTACGCAACGAAACCCATAGTCCATAATTGCCCACGGCGCATGCTCACGTGAGGAGCCACAGCCAAAGTTAGCGCGAGAGATCAGCACAGACGCCCCTGCATAACGAGGCTTATTCGGTTCAAATTCAGGATTGATATTGCCTGCTTCATCAAACCGCCACTCGTAGAAGAGAAACTGTCCAAAACCCGTACGCTCGATTCGTTTCAAAAACTGCTTAGGAATAATAGCATCTGTGTCTACGTTCACCCGATCCACAGGTGCTACAATTCCTTTTAATGTTGTGAAAGCTTCCATCGTAATTCCTCCTCTGTATCCTAGCGGACTACTTCTTCCTGCTTGAATTTCCAATCCCGTACATCAACAAAATGTCCATGAATCGCCGCAGCGGCTGCCATTGCTGGAGATACCAGATGAGTCCGTCCTCCGCGTCCCTGACGACCTTCAAAGTTACGATTAGAAGTCGAAGCACAACGCTGTCCCGGTTGCAGTACGTCTGGATTCATCGCAAGACACATACTGCATCCCGCTTCACGCCACTCAAATCCTGCTTCTTTAAAAATAACGTCCAGTCCTTCTTCTTCAGCCTGAATTTTCACACGCCCCGAACCTGGTACGACGATGGCCGTTACTTTGTCAGAAACTTTGTAACCTTTGGCAACTTCAGCGGCTGCACGCAAATCTTCAATTCGCCCGTTGGTGCAGGAGCCGATAAACACATAATCAATCGCAATATCCGTGATCGGAGTACCTGGCTTCAAATCCATATATTCAAGCGCTTTTTCAGCCGCTTTACGTTCGTTTTCGGTTGGCAGTTCTGCCGGAATCGGTACGGTTGAGGAAATATCTGTACCCATGCCCGGGCTGGTGCCCCAGGTTACTTGCGGAATCAAAGCATCTACGTCAAACTCCAGCACAACATCAAACTCAGCGCCTTCATCTGTGACAAGCTCTTTCCACTCAGCAACCGCTTGCTCGAAAGTAGCTCCTTGTGCTACATGTTGACGTCCACGCAAGTAGTTGAAGGTAGTTTCGTCCGGTGCAATCATTCCTGCTCTGGCTCCGCCTTCAATGGACATGTTACACACGGTCATGCGCTCTTCCATGCTCAATTCGCGTATAGATTCACCTGTGTACTCAATAACATAGCCTGTAGCGAAATCTGTACCGTATTTGGCGATGACACCCAAAATCATGTCCTTTGCTGTCACACCAGGTTTGCGGCGGCCCACAAAACGAACTTCCATCGTTTTGGCTTTGGCTTGCTGGAGACATTGTGTTGCCATTACATGTTCTACCTCACTGGTTCCGATACCAAAAGCGAGTGCCCCGAACGCCCCGTGTGTGGAGGTATGGCTATCACCACAAACAATCGTTTTGCCTGGATGAGTCAGACCAAGTTCAGGCCCCATAACGTGAACGACGCCTTGGTCCACCGTATCCAGATCATACAGTGTGACACCGAAATCACGACAATTTTGAGTTAATGTATCAATCTGCTGCTTGGAAATCGGGTCCGTAATATTGTAACGGTCCTTTGTCGGCACGTTATGATCCATCGTTGCAAACGTAAGCTCTGGACGACGCACCTGACGTCCGCTAAGACGTAATCCCTCAAACGCCTGCGGCGATGTTACCTCATGTACGAGGTGAAGATCAATGTACAAAATACTCGGCTTTCCCGCTTCCTGATAGATGACATGGTTATCCCAAATTTTCTCGAACATGGTCTTTTTACTCATCATTATTCACCCCTGTGTTTTTCGAACCTAGTGGAGAGAAGCTAACGGCTCTCTCTTGAATGTCAACAATATACCACGGGATGTTTGATTGGTCTAAGATATGATATCTATAGAAGTGATAGGTTAAGGCTATAAGGATGGATGAGGTGAATATAGGCGGTTCTTTGCACTGATTTCTCTATCAGCTCTTAATAGTAAAAACACTCAACTAAAATTCTATGATTAAAAAATGGATTATTCAAACGAATGAATACAATGAACTCTGTCGCCTGTTCCTAAGGTAATGCAGTTATTACATTAAAGATTTGTTTGAATATTCATACTGCGAAAGCTGAGTCAATTATTTATTTTCGGATTACATTTACAAAATAAGAAATAACCTTGTAATCGAAATTATAGAAGATATTGAAGCAAAGTCAGGCTTGTTGAGTAACCAAAAATAGGATAAAAAGAGTCGCCTTTTCGGCTAATGGAAAGTACCAACCAACCATTCCAAAAAGAGACGACTCCATGAATCAGTCTACCTTATTTCAGCCGCTCCGGCATGGATCAGGCGTCGTTAAGGGGTTAATACCCTACCTTCTCCGGAAAAACCGCTGTGATTCCTTTTGTCTGTCTAAAACGTTGTTTCAGTAATTATGACCAAAATGATAAAAAGTACAGGGCTAAACAGTAATTCGAAAAAATGCCGGTGGAGCTTAAGAAGCTTTATAAATGAATTAATTTCAAGATGATTACCAGCAAAATGAACAGTGCCAATACAGCAGCTACCGATGTCCAAACTCTTCCAGTGATTCCCGCGTAGTCTCTTTTCATTTCCCCCACACGTAACGCCTCCTTTATTTTAGGGTACTATACTCCATAGGCTATGCGAGGTCTTGGTTAAAGGAAGGGCTTCTTAACAAAAAAAGCTCCACCGCCCCATTAAGGTCAGCTGAGCTTTTTGATTTATTTAGTGTATTCACTTACTTCAAACGTAAGGATACCGGTTAAACCCCCGAATTCTAGAGTCTAGGTCACTTAACTTAGCAATTGCTTAGCTGATCTTGATTTTTCTTACACTTTCACCGTCGAAGCTTTTACTTGTCCCATAGCCAACGCCTGACGGAACTGCTTCGGTGCCAGATCTCCCAGACTCCCATGCATACGTCTCTCATTGTAAAACCGAATATAGCTGGTTACGGCTTCATATGCTTCTTGGTAGCTGACGAACTCATGACGTTGCAGGCATTCCGCCTCCAACAGGCTGTGAAATGATTCAATATGCGCGTTCTTGTTGGGCATCTTTGGAGGAATTCTCTCGTGTGTGACTTCGAAATAGACACACGCATCCTCAAAGGCATGGGAAATAAACTGCGGTCCGTTATCGGTTCGAATCACAGGACGTTTGTTGGTTTCAAAGAGTTGCCGTTTCCATAAGGTACGCTGAATCAATCCTGCCGCATGCTTGCCCTCACAAGATAATATAGTCCTGATCTTAATTTGATTGAGGGGTCATGTTAGTTGATACTATCTAAACCATGTTCAACAAGTTGAGTGGAAAAATGGATCATTTCATCTTTAGTCATTTCGCATCCGGATAGAAGCCAGTTTTGCCATAAAGTCAAAATACTATGACTTAGATAAGCCATAACCATATTTTTATGTGAAGTATCAATATCTTTACCCGCAAAAAATTTGTCAGAACATTTTTCAGTTACAATATTTTGAACTTGTTCTGTAACAAAACGATAATTCTCACAACACAATAGTCTTTGATGAAGTGGTTGATCATCTGATAATAATTTTGAAAATGCTGTCATAATTTTTTGAATATCAATAGAATTTTCATCTGAAGTTTCTTGATTCAGTACGGCTATAAGATCGTTTATAATCTCATTCTGAAGTTTATACAGTATTTCATCTAAAGAATAATAGTGCAAATAGAATGTTTTTCGATTTATGCCAGCTCTATTAGTTAAATCTTTAATCGTAATTTTGGCAAAATCCATTTCAACAATCATATTTTTAAATGTATCCATTATTAGTTTATGAGTGCGTTTATATCGTGCATCATTTTTATTTCCCATTAATTATTCTCCTTTTATTAACATCTTGAAAGTTACGCCACATAAGAGTGATATTTGGTAATTGATTTGAAGTATCACAAATACTATCATTCAAATCACAGGATAAGCAACACGTGTATAATATATTTCTTGGAATTTATAAAACAGGAGGAATTTAACATGGTAAGTTTAGTTGTTGAAACAAAAAATGGTAAAGTTGAAGGGTTTGAAGCAGATGGAATGTATAAATGGTTTGGAATTCCTTATGCTAAGCCACCAGTTGGAGAATTACGTTTTAAGCGTTCAGTTCCTAGCGATAATTGGGATGGTATAAAACAGACAAAGGCCTTTGGAAATAGACCATATCAGTTTGCAACTACGGGGGACATTGGTAAAGATATGAAGACAGTTCCGGAAAGTGAAGATTGTCTTTATGTAAATGTATGGGCTCCTAAGCAGGCAAAAAAAGCGCCTGTGTTCGTATGGATTTATGGCGGAGCAAATACAGTTGGGGAAGGTTCTGATCCACAATATTTTGGTGAATCTTTCACTAAGGGTGGTATTATTTTTATAAATTTTAATTATCGTGTAGGACCACTGGGATTTTATAATTTTTCTATGTATGATGATAGCTTTGATTCAAATTGTGCAGTATCAGATATGATCAATGCATTGAAATGGGTGAAGGAAAATATCGAAGTTTTTGGTGGTGACCCTGACAACATTACGATTGCAGGAGAATCAGCAGGTGGGACAGCAGTATATTCTATGCTTTCAGCTCCTAGTGCAAAAGGTCTATTTAATAAAGCCATTGCACAGAGTGGTTTACCTGGGAATATATCCACACAAAAGAGTCAGGAACTTCAAATAGGACTGTTCCTTGAACAAATGAATATGAAAAAGGAAGGGATAAATAAGCTGAAAACTATGCCAATAGAAGAAATGTATAGTGCAGCGGAGTATGTTTATCAAAGAAACTGTGTTTCATATCCGGGAATTTTAATTCCAGGTCCAGTTATTGATGATTTAATCCCGATGAATCCATGGGAGGCAATGGAATCTGGAAGTGCTGAGGGTGTAGATGTTATTTTTGGTACATGCCATGATGAAGGAAGTTTATTTTATGAAGCGAAGATGTTTCCAACAAGCTGGAAACAAGTTGAAAAAATGCTAGCGCTTAATGAATGCTCGGAAAAGTTAGAAGTTTTAATGAAGTTATATTCTGGTAAAAGTGAAAAGCAGGCAATGATGGAGCTTGGTAGAGATAGAGCGTTCTGGGCAGATTATATTAAATGTATAAATGCACAGTGTACTCATGGAAAGGCCTATGCATACCGCTTTGATTTTGTAACCGTGTTATTAAAAGCAAGCGGACTCAATGCAATGCATGGTTCTGATATAGGGCCAGCATTGGATACTTATGCAGGAATTTTTAATGAGCAGACACCGAAGGAAAGAATTGATAGAATTCATAAATATATGCATGGTGCCTGGGTGAATTTTGCTAAGAATGGTGACACAAATGGAACAATTCCTATGTTATGGGAACCTTATACAAAGGAAAAAAGAACAACATTTATTTTTAATGATGAGTGTTCTGTTGAATATAACCCGAATTATGAAGCGTTTGAAGTATGGAAAGATATTAAATTATATAATTAAGTAATTGAGATTCAAACTGCTCTATAATAAAGAAAAATCCACAGGCCAATTAAGAGATAATTCCCTCACTCTATAAAGCGTCAATTTACATTTAATAAAAAATGCTAATGAGGAATATTCAATTTATAGCCAGTAGGATGTCACCAATGCTTTTGGATCGCACAACGGTGTTTCTGAGTGTTGTAATGAGGATAAATGAGTTTGGTGATTCCTTTCTTTAATACTCATATGTATAGTTCATGCTGATCACATCAAGATAGTTATTCGGTGAATTGTGTGGTAATTCCTGAACCAAAAAAACTCTGCTAACCTTGTGGTCGGCAGAGCTTTCTTTTGCTTTAGAATCCCCCAATTTGTACAAGGGTCTGAATAAGCTGATCATGATTGTGAGCGAGTACGATTATGAAAACCAAAAAGCTACTCGCAACGATTAACCATTCCATTTTTTTCAACATTACTTAACCACACCTTTTCAATTAGATTGGAGAACTCTGTTTTGATTTCAGGAGTCGCATGGACTTGAAAACGCATAAACAGACCAATACAATTTATAAAGTTTGTTTCATTAGTTATTATATGTGACTTTGCCATTGCATACATCAAGTATTTAAAGCCATCACTATATTTCACCCGATGTAAATAATAATGAGCCATTTCGTAAGCAAACCATGCGAAATAGTCTGGTATTACTTGTTGGGTATATATATCAGATGATGTTGGGAGTTGAGCAAAAGAATTAATATTCGTTTCAAAACGCGAAAGGACATCATCCACATCTATTTCATATCGATTAGCCGCTATCATTACGTTCAACAGCTTTGAGAGTTTCTCATTTTCATTAGCGGTTGATGTTGCCGCTATATATTCAACATAGTCTGGCAGCACGCTAACATCTCCAGACAGGAGCTTATTTACGTACGTGTTACCTTCTGCCCACTGACTAAACAAGTTTACCCAGTGTCGAGTATCTTCGTCAGTCTCTTTGACCCAATCTAAATTCGCATAGGCGTATGTATATTGTAGAGCTTGTTGATAATCGCCTTGGGCTTCACAAACACTAGCACACAACAAATCGGCGTAAGCAATGTATCCAAATAACGGTCCTCTGGTTTCCTTTTCATGCTCGCTGTTCTTTCGATTCTTCTGCTGATGCTTTATGGAATATTGTACTTCCGCTTTCTCTCTCATCTGCCCTGCCATTTCCTCAACCTTATCCCATTTACGCAAAGACCTGTACACATTAGCCAAATCCTTTAAAGCATCAAGTTGTTCTAAATCATCTAGACGCTCGACATAAGGCTCAAATAGTATAGCTGCCTTGAGGTTGCGGCTTTGGTCGTCACCAACCTGAATCGTGAACATTCGATACTGACAGATCGCCAAACGTTCGGAGTGCTGGTACTTCTCCACTTCTGCTACGTTCTCATAGAGTATCAGTGCCGCACCATATCGTCCCTGTGCTAATAATGTTTCTGCAATATCAAATAGTTTAGACGAATAGAGTAGGTTGTCCATAATGGTTCCCACCACTCGACGGATCGCATCCAGCTTGTCCAATTCCGCACAACGATACAAAAATGGCTCTATTCGTCTCATATTCGGGGGAGTGTCGATGATGTAGTTTTCTATAAATAGGTCGTAAAAGTAGCCTTCTGGTAAACCCATAGCCTCGGTAATACGATCTATCTGGTTAACAGACATAGATTTATTGCCAGACACTATGCTACTTATTATCCCCCTATTCATGCCTGCAATATGCCCGAACTCCATCATGCTCAAACCTTCTTGTTTTAGATATTGTTCCAATTCCGCTCTAATCGTGGGTGTAATTTCCATAGATAAACCACCCTCCATACAGAAGTACCAATATTTATATATTATTGCATTCTATTGTTGTCCATAATTTAACAGTTGTCAATATTTTTTATTTATTTGCATCGAATGTCGAAGTATATAAAATAAGTAGTTCCAAAGAGTATCTTAAATTAGTTTTGTTGCTATAACGCTACGAATTTTAAAGGGACATATTGTTCGGTGAATATAAAGTTGTAGACTGACAATACGTCATTAAGCTGACGGGCAGTTTAACTTGATTGGTGATATTATGCTACTCTAATATAAATAAGCAAATAATTTAATCAAGAGGTGTAATAATGCGGTTTCATGAATTTTATATCGGACAAGTATTTAAAACCAAGTCTTTAAAATTAACTAAAGAGGACATTACCAGATTTGCAAGGGAGTTTGACCCGCAATATATGCATTTAGATGAAGAGAAAGCATTACAAGGCAGGTTTAATGGAATTATCGCTTCAGGAATTCAAACATTAGCTGTTTCTTTTAAGCTTTGGGTTGAAACAGGCAGTTACGGTGATGAGGTTATTGCTGGAACTGCAATGAATAATATTAAATTTATTAAACCAGTATATCCAGGCGACGAATTGTACACCATTGTTGAAGTGATTGGAGTAAAAGAGATGAGGAATGGAACAGGACTCGTTACTGTATTTCTGTCGACTTTCAACAACAAAGAGGAGCAAGTTTTTGAAGGTGAATTATCCGTGCTGGTTAAACAGTAAAGTTTCATAAAAAATCAATTGCTAATGGTTTGAAGAGGTCCATGCATTCTCGCACGGACCTCTTCTCTTTATTTTAACTTTACTATAAATATCTGAGATTCGCACTGTGCTATTTCACTATAGAGGGCTTTGGGAATGCCATTTACTAATCTCAGCCCATAGTGTGTCATCCACTGCTTTGGTATTGGAGCTGTACGAACAACGCGGTGGAACGAGAAGCATCATACCAACCATAGAGGTATAGCTGCTTCAAGAGCGGCCAAATCTATGTAAAATTTTGGTTCAGTGTAATGAATTTCACATCTTTCCGGGTCAACCTGTTCTACCATAGAAGGGTGATACGCCGTGCTGGGCAGACCACTTTGGTCGGGACGGTTACGTCTTGTTCTAAACCAGCTACACAGGCTGTCTGGCATGCGCGGCAAGTACGCCTTTATTTTGATTCGAAGCGGAGTGTCCAGATGTTGAATACTGAATTGGAATACCGTGAGCGCATCAGGAAGTTGGCCGTGTGTATTGTCAAGCACTACCGAGGAAAAGGACCGGACAACGTCAAGGTTTCACTGGATTCGCCGCTCCGGATTACGGTAGAAATTCGAGGTACATTGTCTAATTTGTCCGAAATTCTCGTTCATGAAGGGGCTGAGGACAAGGTCAGAGAATATTGGGACGTCCTTCGTCCCTATCTGGAAAAGGAGTTTATGAACGAAGCCGAAAAAACACTCGGCAGTCCCTTCACTTATACTTGGGAGGTCTGCCCCTCCGTCCATGGAGACGGACACATTATCATTACTCTAGAACTACAACACATACACCGGTTGGATTAGCGGGAAGGAGCTTGTCTCCTCGCTCGCGGATAAGCCAGTACAGGATGCAGCGTAAAGCGGCATTTTTGTATTGGCTTTTTTTATGTTACGAGTTTCATCTATTTCATATAAAAGAGGTGCTGCACTTATGGCAGACAAGGTATTGACCGTATGTCCCTACTGCGGGAGCGGTTGTCAGCTTCATTTGCTGGTGGAAAAAGGACAGGTAATTGGCGCAGAGCCGGCTGGTGGTCGTACGAATGAAGGAACGTTGTGTCTGAAAGGACACTACGGATGGGATTTTCTGAATGATCCGCAAATTCTGACTGCACGCTTGCGCAAGCCCATGATTCGCAAAAATGGAGTTATGGAGGAAGTGGAGTGGAAGGAAGCCATTCAATATACTGCCGAACGGCTGTCAGCAATTAAGGAAAAATACGGACCCGACTCCATTATGGGAACGGGCTCTGCCCGCGGTCCGGGAAATGAAGCCAATTATGTCATGCAAAAGTTCATGCGGGCTGTCATTGGCACGAACAATATTGACCATTGCGCTCGTGTATGCCACGGCCCTTCTGTGGCAGGTTTGACTTACTCGCTCGGAGATGGAGCTATGTCCAACTCTATTCCTGAAATTGAACACTCTGATCTCATTTTCGTATTTGGATATAATGCACCCGAAACACATCCGATCGTCGCAAGACGCATTGTAGCTGCCAAGCAAAGAGGCGCCAAAATTATTGTGTGCGATCCGCGCATGACCGAAACAGCTCGTATTTCGAATATGTGGCTACCCTTAAAGGGCGGTTCGAACATGGCTTTGGTGAACGCTTTTGGTCATGTACTTGTGCATGAAGGACTGTACGACAAACGATATGTTGAAGCAAACACCGAAGGCTTTGCCGAATACGTAGACAGCATTAAAAAATATACTCCCGAATATGCGGAAGGCATTACAGGGGTCAAGGCGGCCGATATCCGGGCGGCTATGAGGGAATATGCAAAGGCCCCTACCGCTACCATTTTGTACGGAATGGGCGTATGTCAATTTTCACAGGCCGTTGATGTAGTAAAGGGGCTCGCTTCCCTTGCACTGTTGACCGGAAATCTGGGCAAGCCGAATGTGGGTATCGGACCTGTACGGGGACAAAACAATGTACAGGGCTCCTGCGATATGGGCGCTTTGCCGAATGTGTATCCTGGCTATCAGGATGTAACAGACAACACAGCTCGCAAAAAGTTTGAAAAAGCATGGGGTGTTGAACTGCCACGTAAAAAAGGCTATCCACTTACGGAGGTACCACACCTCATCCTGAAGGAGAACAAGCTGAAAGCTTATTACATTTTCGGTGAGGACCCTGTACAAAGTGATCCGAACGCCGCCGAGTTGCGTGAAGCCCTAGACCAATTGGAATTTGTCGTGGTCCAGGATATTTTCATGAACAAAACAGCGCTGCACGCCGATGTCATCCTCCCTTCTACTGCCTGGGGCGAGCATGACGGTGTATATTCTTCGGCAGATCGGGGCTTTCAGCGCATCCGTAAGGCCGTTGAGCCACAGGGTGATGTTAAGCCAGACTGGGCCATTATTAGCGAGGTTGCTACCGCCATGGGCTATCCTATGTCCTATGCAAACACAGAGGAAATTTGGGATGAAATGCGCAGCCTCAGCCCATTATTCTCAGGTGCCAGCTACCAAAAAATGGAGCAGCAAGGCGGCGTGCAATGGCCCTGCCCTACTGAGGATCATCCAGGTACACCGTATTTGTATAAAGGAAATCAATTTTCGACACCTAGTGGCAAAGGCAGATTATTCGCCTGCGAATGGCGTCCACCACAAGAACAACCGGATGCAAAATACCCGCTTGTCTTGTCCACAGTCCGTGAGGTAGGTCACTATTCCGTTCGTACCATGACTGGCAATTGCCGTGCGCTGCGCCAGTTGTCTGATGAGCCTGGCTTTATTCAGATTAGCCCAGAAGACGGAGCAGATCTGAATATTCTGGATGGCGAAATTGTTGCTATATCCTCTCGCCGAGGACGCATCATGGCACGGGCACAAATCAGTGACCGTGTACAACAAGGTGCAACCTACATGACCTATCACTGGTGGGTTGGAGCCTGTAACGAGCTGACCGCTGATTTTCTCGATCCGGTATCCAAAACCCCGGAATTAAAATACTGTGCCATCCGCCTGGAACGGATCGCCGACCAAGCTCAGGCCGAACGTGATGTACATGAATCGTACCAACAGATTCGCAAACAGATGAACGTCCAGGAAGCTGTTTTGGCTGATAAGGTGACGAGATGAGCGGCACAGGGAATATGATGCACCGTCCGACAGAAACCCGGTCAGCTTCGATGAGTAGAATGGGAGCAGCCAGTAGAACAAGCGCTGTTGCTTCTTCTTTTGTAGTCGCAGACGCCGGGCAGTGCATCGGCTGCAAAGCCTGTGAACTGGCGTGCTTCGCCGTTCACAGTCAGGCTAACGGTATAGGAGCTTCGGTCGGAACCGTCAGCGTTCCTGTCGTACCCAAGGTGTATGTTGTTCGTACAGGGGATACGTATGTGCCGGTGCAATGCCGGCATTGTGAAAATGCCCCCTGCGCACATGCCTGTCCGGTGCAGGCCATTCGTCAGGAGGACGGCGTCGTCATGATAGATGAGGATCGATGTATCGGCTGTACTTCCTGTGTTTTGGCCTGCCCTTTCGGGGCAATTGAGGTGTCTCCGGTCTACCGGGCCGGACACCTTGTGACGCAGTCCGGCCTGACTCACCGTGCAAATCGAGTCGCCCTTCCCCGCACCGCGGCAAGCAAATGCGATCTGTGCGCGGAAACAGAGAACGGACAGCCTGCATGTGTAGATGCCTGCCCGAATCATGTCCTACGGCTGGCCAAAGGTATATCCGACTCGCCTCCAGAGCCTCGGCGGGAAGTCTTTTTCCCACGCCTGTAAGGTCAAAATCAGCCGCAGAAAGGTAGAAAACCATGTCAACCACAATAGACAAGATCTCTTCACCTCCTTGTATGAAGACGACTGATTGCACAGACCCTGTCATTCATATTGACCCAACGCTCTGCACGGGATGCAGACGCTGTGCTGGGGTTTGTCCAGTAGATGCCATAGAGGGACTGCCTGGAGAACCGCAAACCGTTAATGCAGACCGATGTGTTATTTGCGGTCAATGTGTACAAATATGCAGCGTATACGCATCTGACTGGGCAGGTTCATCTCCACAGGAAAGCGCCGCTAGACGGCTGGAACGTATCCAAGAACGCGATATGCCTGCCGACATCAGAGAGCCGCTATTCGCTGCCTATTATAGCTACAACTTGAATAAGGTTAGCGATATGATGACCAAACCTGGACAGTTTCGGATCGTCCAATGTGCTCCGGCCATTCGTGTTTCACTCGCGGAGGAATTCGGTATGCCGTTCGGCACCTTGACACCTGGAAAAATGGCTGCTGCTTTGCGCCGCCTTGGCTTCGACCGGGTATATGACACCAACTTTGGAGCTGACGTGACCATCATGGAGGAAGGCACTGAATTAATTCGTCGCGTGACCGAAGGCGGTCCCTTACCCATGTTCACATCCTGCTGTCCAGCATGGGTCCGATTTGCAGAGATTGAATATCCCGATCTGCTAGACCATCTATCCAGCTGCAAATCTCCGATGCAAATGTTAGGAGCGCTAATCAAATCTTATGGCGCACAACTGGACGAGGTGGAACCTGCGAATATATACAGCGTTGCCATCATGCCCTGTACCTGTAAACAATTTGAGTGCGATCGTCCCGAAATGGAATCTGACGGTTACCGTGATGTGGATGAGGTACTGACCACGCGTGAACTTGCATACTGGATCAAGCAGCGCGGAATTGATTTTGCGAACCTGCCTGATGAAGAATTCGATTCACCGTTAGGGCAATATTCAGGTGCAGGCTCCATTTTTGGAGTCACCGGAGGAGTCATGGAAGCTGCCATCCGTACAGGTTACGAGCTGCTGACGAATGAAAAACTGCCGAAGCTCCAGCTCGATTTTGTACGTGGTGAGGAAGGCATTCGAGTAGCTGAGGTTCAGGTAGGCCAGCTGCAACTCAAGGTAGCGGTCGTCGCCGGGCTACAACATGCCTATCAGCTACTGGATCGTGTTCAGGCGGGCGAATGTGATTATCATTTTATTGAGGTGATGGGCTGCCCTGCTGGATGTATCAGCGGAGGGGGACAACCCAAGCTCATGTTAGAAAAGCAACGAATTGAAGCTTATCGGGCACGTAAATCCTCCATTTATGGACATGATGCTGCACATCAGGTACGAAAATCGCATGAGAACCCTCACATCATCAAACTTTATGATGAATTTCTAGGTGAGCCGCTGGGTCATGTGTCGCATCATCTGCTGCACACCACCTTCCAACAACGGGGGTCCGGCAAGCAAAGCCGCAGCAACACTATTTCTACCAAAGGGGATGCGGATTACTCCATTCATTGATACATTAAGTTATTTTTATGCTGTATACATTATATTTGTCGGTAGTTAGAGAGGAGTCGAATTGTATGAACCGTTTTGTTTTAGCTGATCCCGATCAATGTATCGGCTGTCGTACTTGTGAAATCGCATGTGTCATCGCACATTCAGCGGAGAACCCTTTTATCTCGCCAGATGATGAGTTTCATTTTCACCCTCGTCTGAAGGTTATCAAATCATTTGGAGTCACTGCACCCGTTCAGTGTCGTCACTGCGAGGATGCCCCATGCGCCAATGCTTGTCCGAACGGCTCTATTACGAACGCAGATGGCTGCATTCTCATTAACAGCGAAAGCTGCATTGGCTGTAAAACCTGCATGATCGCCTGCCCTTACGGCGCGATTACCATGGTACCCGAGTATCGAAACGGGCAGCCTGTCGTGCAGGACGGATTGTATACCAATATGTCAGGACGTTTGCAGCCCAAAGAACGCATGATTGCCAGCAAATGTGATTTGTGCGAAGGCGTGGACGGCGGCCCGGCCTGCATTGGTAAATGTCCAACACAAGCCCTCAAGCTGGTCGAGCCAGATCTGGTTCATGCCCGGGTTGAGGAAAAACGCGCTGCAAGTGCACGTCAGCTACTGCATATGACACGCATTCCGGCAACGGGTCTATGACTGAAGGTTTCCCTCTGCCTACAAATACGCGAACCGAGCGGGATGCGCTAGGAGAGATGGAAATTCCCGCAGACGCCTTTTACGGTATTCACACCGCTCGCGCGATGAACAATTTTGCGGTCAGTGGCAGACCCGTGAACCAAAACCTGATCCACGCTCTTGTGTTGGTAAAAAAAGTAGCCGCTCAAGTGAATGGTGAGCAGAAACGGCTTCCTGCCCAACGGGTCTCTGCCATTGTATATGCCTGCGACGAAATACTCGCCGGGCGGCACCAACATATGTTTACCGTGGATGCCATGCAAGGCGGCGCAGGTACCAGTACCCATATGAATGTAAACGAGGTCATTGCTAATTTGGCCATCGTACAACTAGGAGGCAGACCAGGGCAGTATGAAATTGTACATCCGCTGGATGATGTGAACTGCTGCCAGTCTACGAATGATGTCTATCCGACAGCGCTACGAATTGCAGCGATACGACTGCTTCGGCCTTTAAGTGACACGATGTCCTCATTACAGGATGCTTTACAGCACAAAGAAACAGAATATGCTGACCTGCTCAAGCTGGGCCGCACTCAGCTAATGGATGCCCTGCCCATGATGGCCGGGCAGGGCTTTGGTGCCTACGCAAAGGCTATAGCACGCGACCGCTGGCGTCTCTATAAAGCCGAAGAACGGCTGCGGGAAATCCCTATTGGAGGCACGGCGATTGGCACAGGTATGAACGCACCCCGCGCTTACAGCTATCGGATGGTCGAAAAGCTGGCGGATGAGACTGGCTTTGGACTGAGTCGCAGCGACCACCCGATGGACCCGATTCAAAATATGGATGTCTTTGTGGAGGTGTCCGGTCTACTCAAATCAGCCGCCGTGAATCTGTACAAAATATCTGGCGATTTTCGCCTACTGGCCTCTGGTCCTTTCGGTGGTATTGGCGAATACACGCTGCCTCCAGTTCAGGCCGGATCCTCTATTATGCCTGGCAAGGTCAATCCGGTAATAGCTGAAATGGCAGGACTCACAGCCATGCGTGTGATAGCCGAAGATGCGGCTATCACTATGGCCGCTGCCTCCGGTCAGTTGGAACTAAACGCATTCCTGCCGCTGATTGCCGAATCGCTGCTGGAATCACTACATATTCTGAACAGCGCGGTTCGACTATTCGAGGAACGATGTGTGCGCGGCCTGATCGTGCGTGAGGAACGCTGTATTACAAATCTACGTAACTCAGCCGTGATGGCTTCTGCGCTGGTCGCGGAGCTTGGCTATGATGAAGCTGCCTCCATTGCATCTGCAGCCATTGTGCAAGGCCGCACACCAGAGGATATTGCAGAAGATCGCGGCCTACTGAGCCGTTCGCGGATTGACCAATTATGCCATCCCTATACAGTAACCAAGCCCGGAATTCCGGGACAGGAAGAAGGAACTCATCATGGGAATGAATGATACCCCTCGTAGCAACCGACCACATATCGTCCTGCTCGGTCGCCGCAACGCAGGCAAATCCAGCATTCTGAACACCCTGGCTGGTCAGCCCGTCGCTGTGGTGTCTCCTGTAGGAGGAACGACCACGGACCCCGTTTTCAAACCGATGGAGCTGCTCCCTGCGGGTCCCATTGTTCTGGTAGATACCGCCGGACTGGACGATGAGGGTGAGGTCGGGGAGCTGCGCCGCAACAAAACGCTAGAAATACTTAATAGTACAGACTTGGCCCTGCTCGTTATCGACGCCACCGTTGGAGTCGGACCATTCGAGCATGAGCTACTCGAAAAGCTCCGCACCAAAAAGATTTCTGTTATTGGGGTATTGAATAAGATAGATACCCTTACTCAATCAGATATAAAGGCTACAAAACTGGCAACTGAACTGGATCTCACCCTGATTCCTTTCAGTGCATCTTTGCTCCAGGGAGACACGGAACTGAAAAAGGCTATCACGAATACACTCCCCCAAAACGAGGATCGTTTCCGTATCGTCGGTGACTTGTTGTCACCCGGCGATGTTGTTGTGCTGGTCGTTCCCATCGACAAAGCTGCACCAAAAGGCCGATTGATCCTGCCACAGCAGCAAACCATCCGCGATACACTAGAGAGCGATGCCATCGCCGTAGTGACCAAAGAGCATGAACTACGATTGACACTGGAGCGACTGGGGCACAACCCCCGCTTGGTCATTACCGATTCACAGGTTTTTATGAAAGTAGCGGCCGACACGCCCAAGGATGTGCCTCTCACCTCTTTTTCCATCCTGTTTGCCCGTCATAAAGGCGATCTGGACGAACTGGTACGAGGTGCAAGAGCCATTGATCGCCTCAAGGATGGAGACCGCGTACTCATTGCCGAAGCCTGCACTCACCAATGCCAATCTGACGATATTGGTCGAGTGAAAATTCCCCGCTGGCTCCGCCAAACGATAGGCAAACGTCTCATCATCGAGCATGCATCCGGTTCCAGCTTCCCTGATGATCTGAGCGAATACGCATTGGTTATTCATTGCGGTGCATGCATGCTCAATCGGCGTACGATGCTTCATCGAATGTCGGAAACGAAAGCTGCCGGCGTGCCGATTGTGAACTATGGTATTTTCATTGCTTATGTACAGGGGGTCTTTCCCCGTGCTATTGAATGCTTTCCATCTGCTATGCTGGCATGGGAGCAAGCTGTAGAAGCCGGCAGTTATTCCTAAAGACCTCATCTCGTCATTCATATGTTTTTCAGACACACAAAAGCAGTCGCGCTGATTCCAACGCGACTGCTTTTTATTTTCAAGTTCTATTATAAATCATGTGCATTTCATAGCATGAAATAATACTACGAATAATATAAATTGCTAAAAATACAAATCGCGCTCGCCTGCTTCAAGTCGTTCCAGTCTGTCAAGCGTCAAACGGCGCGTCGATTCACGTGGTATACGCTCCAGATTTTCTCGCAGAGCGGCAGCTCCCAGTTCACGTGCCTCCTCATCCCCATAATCTAGCAGATATTCTTGGAAGGTCAGCAGCGAATTCGGCTGGCATACATTATGAATTTGCCCTGATTTGGCAAGCTCCATGAAGCGATCTCCAGTTCGCCCCTCACGGTAGCAAGCTGTGCAGTAGCTCGGCATATATCCGCCACGGCACAGACTTTTAATAATTTCCGATGGTGAGCGATGATCCCCCACCTCAAATTGAGGCTTATCATCAGTTTCCTGTTTTGCATATGCCCCTACGCCTGTAGCTGAACCTGCACTAATCTGCGACACGCCTAGACCAATAACGCGGTCCCTATATTCCGGCTCCTCGCGTGTGGACAGGATCATACCAGCATAAGGGACAGCCAGTCGAAGAACGGATACAATTTTCATAAAATCCTCATCGTTGACCAGGTACGGATATCGCTCCAGATCTACATTTTCAGCCGGACGCAATCGTGGAACTGAAACCGTATGAGGGCCACAGCCAAAGGCTTCTTCCAAGTGTTCGGCATGTTTCAGCATCGCTACGGTCTCATAGCGGAAATCATACAGGCCGTACAACACACCGATCCCCACATCATCTATACCCGCACGCATGGCTCTGTCCATTGCGGTGGTGTGCCAATCAAAGTCCCGCTTTGGTCCCTGCAGGTGGAATTTACGATAGCTTTCCCGATGATACGTTTCCTGAAATAAAATATACGTACCAATGCCCACCTCTGCCAGCTTCCGATAGTCCTCCTCGGTTGTGGATGCAATATTCACATTGATCCGCCGAATGCTGCCGTTATCTACCTTGACCTCATAGATCTGGCGCAGACAATCGACGATATAGTCAATGGGACAATGGACTGGGTCTTCCCCCGCTTCCAGCACGAGCCGCTTGTGTCCCAGTTCTTGAAGCACTCTAACCTCCTCCACCAATTCCTCCGGTGTCAGGCGGCTACGAGTAAAGCTGTCATTGGTATGTTTATAACCACAATATTCGCAGTTATTCACGCAGTGGTTGCTTACATATAAAGGGGCGAACAGCACAATCCGGTTGCCATAAATTTGTTCTTTGACTGCCCTCGAAGATTTGAACATCTCTTCCAATAATTCAGGATCATCCACATGCAAAAGAGCCGCCGCTTCACTCGCACTCAGTCCCCGGCAGGCTCTCCCTTTTTCTAAAATTTCTAAAATACGGTGTCGATCTGTTGCCTCTTGTTTCCCCTGCTCCACTGCTGCCATAATCTCTGCTTCATTAATAAAATCCGCTGACACTTTCTCCCGTACTCCACTCACGTATACCCATCTCCTTATTTATGGTTACTGCAATGTTTCCGTTATGGCCTCACAAAGTTTCCTGTCTCATTAGCTGTCGTTGCACCCTCAAACTATCGCCGCGCCCCATATCGACTTCAAATCCCGCTCCACGAATCCGCAGCTCCAGGCAATGTCGACATTGGGCAGACTCATCGCCCAAACATATTTTATTCTCATAAATCGCATACTTAGGTCTCACCGCCAGTGGCGACAAATTGGGCATCACCACATTTGCCCCTGCCTGAAGCGCCTTCTCCCTGCCATGGGGATGAATCGTTCCCATTGCCGTGGACGCCGGAATAAGTGCATCTGGAACAACCAATCGGGATAACGAAATAATATCGAGCGCCTTTTCCATGCTCCCCTGACTGGCATCCCGAAGCGGCGTGTTGCTATGCGGTAAAAAAGGACCAATCCCGATCATATCTGGTGACAGGCTGTGTAGATAGACCAAATCGTCTGCTAATTCACTATTCGTTTGTCCTGGTAACCCCACCATACATCCGGCCCCGATCTGAAAACCGATTCGTTGCAAAGCCAGCAGACGGCTGCGCCTGCTTTCCATCGTCATCGTCGGATGCAGCTTGGCGTACAAACGGGGGGAAGCTGTCTCATGCCGCAGCAAAAAACGGTCCGCGCCCGCCTCGTATAATTGCTCATAAGTTTCATCATCCCGTTCACCGATGGACAATGTAACCGCCACATCCGCAAAACGGCTTTTAATTTCTCGAATCAATTTCGTCAGTCGGGCTGCTGTAAACCAGTAATCTTCCCCACTTTGCAGCACAAAGGTCCGATAACCGAGTTCATACCCCTCCGCACAACAGGCCAGAATTTCTTCCGGCTGCAAACGGTAACGATCTGCCTGTTTATTCGAAGCACGCAGTCCACAGTACATGCAGTCCTGACGACATATACTGGAGAATTCAATTAATCCCCGTAAAAAAACACCTTTGCCATAGCGCTCCAATTTGGTGCGAGCTGCCAGGTGCCTCAGTTGAGTCCGCAGCGCCGGCTCATCATCCAGACATGTCAGCAGCTCCATCATTTCCGTATGCGTCCATTCCTTGCCGTCAGCTAGACGCAGTAATAATTCGTCCGTGACTCATCCCTTCTTCCCTCGTCCATCCGGACTTCACATCATCAGCGGCTTGTACCGTACATATATTATTCTAGCAATATCGGAGAGGATGTAACGTGATTAGTTTCACAAAAAATCCCATTTTATAAAAACCTCCTCCAACTTCTGCCCCAAAAAATACACATTTATATCAACACACAAAAAAGCTGTCTCTTCCTCTAATGGAAGAAACAGCCCTTGTCGATGGTTCTGCTTATTACTGAATCAAATCAATCGCCTGCTGGGGTACAAAATAATCAACGCCGTTAAATACAACTACACCGTTGAGCATGGTATTTTTACCATTCAGCGTAGCGATATTTTTGTATACCGGAAGCTCCAGCTTGTTACTGCCTTTGGTCACTGTAATGACTTTCGTGTCCGCAGTAAACTTAGCTCCTTTAGCTTCAAAAGCGGCTTTTGCAGGAATAAACAGCTGCTTGCTGACCGTATCCAAATCCAGTCCAAGTACACGTGTCATATATTTATTGACATCTGTATTGTCGATTACACCGGTTGGACGATCTCCGTTCGGCGCATACGTGTACAACACGACATCGCCTCCTGTATGTCCGCCTGTAGTCCAGCCAATATTCGCACGTTTGCTAATGATCGGTCCGACAGCATAGTTCATACTGCCTTCTTTGGCATCTTTAATGGTTTTTACTTCTTCGTCTGTCAAATCGGTGATCCCAAAATACGTGGAAAGCACCTCTTTAATATTGCTGCGATCTGCATTCAGTTTGGCTTCCAAGCCTTCACCCGTCAGCTTCGCTTTTTTCAGCGGGTCTATAAAAGAAGCTAAAGGCGTTTTGTCATAATTGCTAGTTGTGTCGCTGCTCCCAATTGTCAATCCACCGTTTCCGTGGTCTGTCACTGCTACGACGACAGTATTTTGGTTTTGTTTGGCGTAATCCACAGCAACTTTCACCGCATCGTCAAACGAAAGCACGTCACTAATAATTCCGGTTGGATCATTTGCATGGGCGGCCCAATCCACTTTACTGCCTTCTACCATTAAGAAGAAGCCTTTATCGTTTTTGGACAACACATCAATTGCTTTCGATGTCATTTCTGCCAGACTAGGTTCCTTGGATGCATCGCGATCCAGGTTATACGCAAGGGCTTCGGGAGAAAAGCTGCCCCAGAGCTTGCTGGAGGTCGAATTTTTCAACCCTTCAGGTGTCGTGACAAAGTCATAACCCTGGTCTTTAATTTGGGCTACCAAATCTTGGCCATCTTTACGCCCTGCTGCCTCCAAAAACTTGCCGCCTCCACCTAACACTACATCAACCCCGTTGTAGGCTTGCTGCATGCTGAGTGCATCATAATTTTTACGATCAGGATAGTGTGCGGTAAAATCAGCTGGTGTCGCATGCATAATCTCCGAAGTCGCAATAATTCCGGTCGATTTACCTGCCAGCTTGGAAGCCTCGAGAATGGAAGCTACAGGCTTTTTGGCGTCACCCGCTGCAATGGGTTGTTGTCCAGGCATTGTCGCTTCATCAGGAAGGACACCTACATACCCAGTATGAGATTTATGTCCTGTGGCAAAAGCAGTACCTGCTGGAGCAGAATCGGCAATCGGAGCATCCGCAGAATGCGTACGCACCATGCCGCTTGCCATGCTGTCTAACGTTAAAGAAGATCCTTTGTACCATCTAGCCAGTGCAGTGGCGTCATTAGCCATACCGTCTGGAATCAAAATAATTACATTTTTAATCGATGTGTCCTTTTCGACTGCCATCGCCGTCCCGCCGCTTGCTGCTAGCATCATAGTCGCTACAAGTGCAGCCACCGATTTTTTCGTATGTATCCCCCAACATTTTAGCATTCATTTTCCTCCCAGACCTTTTTTGTACAACCAGAACTAAGATTAATCACGTTTTATCAGGAGAATGTTAAGAGAATTGGTTATCTGCATTAAAAGACTCTATTTACGAAAAAAAGCTTCATCTATATAAAACTTGTGACACATGAGATTCGTTAGGATTGGGCATTTCATTTTATTATTGTATAATCAGTCTATGATGTAATAGGTAAAGCTTATAAGACAAGGAGCGCAAAATTCGATGGAATTCAGACAGCTTCAGTACACCCTGCAAATAGCAGCGGAAAAAAATTTCTCACGCGCAGCAGAAAAACTGCATATTGCTCAGCCCTCTTTGAGCCAACAATTGTCCAAACTGGAAAAAGAACTTGGGGTACTTTTATTTCAACGCAACACCAGCACGGTGGAATTAACACATGCAGGAGCAAGCTTTGTGGAAAAGGCAAAAAAAATAGTTGATGCAGTCGAGCAACTTCGGCAGGAAATGGACGATATTTCTCAGTTGCGAAAAGGGAAGGTTGTGGTTGGCAGTATGCCCATCACAGGTTCTCATTTGCTGCCGCATGTGCTGCCTGTATTCAAGAAAGCTCATCCGGACATTGAAATCGTGTTAGTCGAGGATTCTTCCATGAATCTGGAGAAAAAAACGGCCAGTGGGGACACAGATCTCAGCCTGCTATCTCTTCCATTAGTTGAACCTACACTTTCCTATGTGCCCATCGGTGAAGAGTGGATTGATCTTGCTGTTCCTCCGGGTCACCCCCTAGCCCTGCGTAAAAACGGAGACCATCCGCAGCCTGTGCATATGGAAGAACTGAAAGATGAGCCTTTTGTCGTTCTGAAAAAAGGGCAAGGCTTTCGCAAGCTGACAATGGATCTGTGTCATCAGGCGGGCTTTGAACCCAATGTGGTATTTGAAAGCACTAATATGGAGACGCTCCAATCGCTCGTAGCGACAGGTATGGGAGTGACACTCGTCCCCCGTTTTATCGCCCGCGCCGCCAGCAGCGAGTTTGTTCCAGCATTATTGCCACTCGCCGAACCTACCCCCAGCCGTACCCTGGCCATTGCTTACCGAAACGGACGTTATTTGTCCAAAGCTGCCGAAGCCTTTATTGATACCTTCCGAGAAACGGTCGAGCAACTTTCTCAAAAGTAGCTTCGAATGTGAAAAGGACCGTCTTCCTCCCTAGCAAAAGCCAGAGAAGAGGCGGTCCCGGGGCTTCACCCCTATACTTTCAATACTTCATTTACTTTACGGGTTCGATTACACTGTTGCGATGTTGCTTCCATCTGTCTTCAACGAACCACATTTCATGTTCATTTGAATTTCATGTCAGCCTCGCCTGATTACTTTACGTTTACTCGGAAACTCCACTTTATCCATCCCGCATCACTTCTTTCCTTAAGGTCTCTAGCCTTGGTCTCCCAAGAAACTCCTACCTCAGTTCCAATGTGCTGTGTGATCCCAAAGTGCCTGTCCTCGCCTTTTTTTGATCAGGGTCTCCCTAAATCTGGTGGACTTTTATCCTGATCATAGCCCATTTCATAATTGTTTCCGACAACCTGTCTATTTAAGCCTCTCGGCCGTGACAGGCCATCCCTATTCGCCAGTTCGGATCTACTTTGGTTATCCATCGTTATCAACCTCCTGGTGTCGGGATACTATTATAATACACCTATAGGCTGTATCTGAAACAGGTATCATAAAAAAACTTTTTTATGATCGAGAAGAACCAAATGCTTGCTGTACCTCGGCTTCACTCACTTGTGTTTTAAAGACCAATTTCGAAGGATCTTGAGGTGAATAAATGACCTCTATAATGCTTCCTTGCTGCAGCTTGGATAGTTGGGAAGAAAAAACATCCTTTTGCGTGGTTACATTAAAGGTATCGCCGTTGCTTTTCGTAACACTCAGCGTAAATTGAAGCTTAATTTTATGGGGTCCCGCTTCACCCATGGGTGTAACATCCAGCACCTTCGCATATGCCTGCTCACCAGTTTTAGCAATTTCCA
Organism: Paenibacillus sp. NMA1017; assembly: GCF_058895805.1. Taxonomy (NCBI): domain Bacteria; kingdom Bacillati; phylum Bacillota; class Bacilli; order Caryophanales; family Paenibacillaceae; genus Paenibacillus; species Paenibacillus sp. NMA1017. The sequence goes on from NZ_JBZXYR010000002.1 coordinate 160,334, forward strand.
TCAGCTCGGGCGATACGCCCTGCTTAACCATTTGCTCATTCATTAACGCTTGCAAATCCGTCTGCGACACCTGCCCTTCCAGGTCAAGTCCTACTTTCTTTTTGTCTTTCTCCGATATTACGAGGGGAATGATCGAGCCTGGCTGAAATTGAGCCATGGAAGTTAAAGGAATAATCGTCGTCAAAGCAGTATCATATTTGTCTTCTCCATGTTTGGTTACGGTCAACCCAAGTTTCACCTGCGGCTGATTGTTTACATAAGTCCCTGTTTGCTGAACACTTGTAATGATCCCTACCCCAGGAACACCCTTCTTGACTTTACCCCCTCCAAAAAACGCACCTAAAATACCAGGTAGAAAAATAAGCGCAAAACCTGTGTAAATTAACGGTCTAAACCACGGAGCATCCATAATCAAAAATGGATCATCCCATAAGTAGTTAGCCAAGAATGGTGAGAAGCCTACACCAAACACCAAAAGTACCCCGATCATACTCAAAAATCCTTTCATCCTCCAAAACCCCTTTTCAATCATCTGTTTAAAATATATGTCAGCAAGATAGGGTGAACCACCTCATTCATTTTACGCTGTCACCAGACCCATATAGATCAGCTCTGATGGATTTATCGGGTTGCTTCCCAGACCCACCGTATCTCCAGGCCGCGGAATTTGCAGCTTCGACACGAGCGTTTCCAGTGTTTTTTGATATCGGTTGCCGTTTGATTCTGTCACATCCAGCACAAGCACCACATTCGGATCAAAATTCACGAGCTTTCCGGTATCTGTTACCGAAATAACACCCGCAGTCGCTGCCATCGCCAAACCACCGTTAGCCGCCGTTTGAGCTTGTTTTGCTAAGTTTAAGCTTTGATTGATCTGCTCTCGATGCTCTTTGGGTACTAGACCTTTCATAAATAACCCGGACAAACCCTTATTCATCAGTTGATCTGCTTGTTCTATCGCATCCTGCTGTTTTTTCTTTTTACCGAAGAAAATCATCATGTGGTTGCACCTCGTATTTTGTATTGTCGTTCCCTATAAATTCAGTATAAAAGAGGATATATGGCATCACAATACGTTTTGGCGCATACAAAAAAAACCGAAAAAACAGGAGCTTTAACCTGTATTTTGTCGGTTTATTTTTGAACTTTGGCACGATTTGCACAAAATTTTGCACACTTCCGAGCATTCTTTCGAACGATCCATCCGATAGTTTTGTGAAAAACGAGTGAATTCAGGCTATTTTTTTCGTAAAAGATAGACCAGTTTGCGATAATACGCCGATGATTCTTTATAACGACGACTGTCCTCAGACACAACAGCCAGCGTTTCATATAACTGTTCAAGCCGCGCTGGATGTTGGAGAGCTTCAAAATAAGGCAAGCATTGCAAGGCATGCACCCAAAAGGCGTCCTGATTCCCTTGCGCAAGCGCCAGCTGGCTCTCATAAAAATCAAGTCCCATTTGCTGATCTGTTGTCAGATTTGTTTTACGCAGTTGATCCAAATGCTGTGAGAGAAGCCCCCAATTTTTCCGCACAAACGCAATCTCACAACGATATATCAGTGTAACGGGCATCATCATCTGCTGCATTTCCTCCCGCTCCCGACTCACCAGCGCTTCAAAACGTCCTACTTCCTCCAATGCCTTGTCCAGCTCTCCAATCGATGTCAGCATAATAATCCGGTTGTTCAGGATGGTCGTGAGCATATCTGCCGCGTTTTCCAAATAGACCAGATTGGCCTCAGCCATAGACAGCGTTAACAGTGCTTCCTGCACAGAACCCATGGCAAAACAATATCCGCTATAAGCCACATACAGGCCCGTCAAACGGTGAAAAAGCCGATCATCATACACCTTTCTCATCGTCTGCTCGAATACCTGCTTCGCCTGATCAAATTGCTTAACCTGAATGCAGGCCTCCATCATAATGTTTTGCGCATTGAGCCAGTTTTCCGTCCCCTCTTCCACCAGGCGGGTTAGCTGCGTAACATTATTCAGCACATCATAATAATGATTTTTAGAGCGGAAATACTGGATTTTATAAAATAAAATTGCTTTTTTTAGCGGTGCGGGCAGCTCCACCTCATCCGAACGACCAAACTTCTCCAAATAAAAATTCAAATAGGTTTCATGTAAATACTCATAGGCCGTTGGGTCATTTAACTGCTGGTAATAAACGGCCTTCATCAAATAAGTCGTCATTTCCACCACAAGCGAATCGTTACGATCCTCCAGCTGATCCACATAGCTTTCCGTGGCAGGATTAGCCAGCTTGGACAGCTCTGTGAAAATCTTATCCGCTGTAGCCAGCGTCTCCTCATCCTCTGCCGCTGCACGCAAGAGGTAGGAAGGGTTTACACCTAAACGCCCAGCAATTTGCTCGGCCAAATCCTCTGCCAACGGGTAACGGTCAGCCAATATATTCGCAAAATGTGCAGGTGTCACCAGCCCGTCTACCAGCTCTTTACGGGACAAGTTTTTCTTTTTACACAAAAATTCAATGCGTTCCTTAAGCATGAGTATTCCTTTCTACACTGATTATCGGTCATATAGTGAGGGACGCCGATCTTCAAACACCGGAATACGACCACGCACGTCCTGCACCAAGGCAGACTCAATTGTTCCTCTGAGAATCTCCTCCTGCTCTCCGCCCTCAGCAATGATTTCTCCCCATGGATCAATTATGAGCGAATGCCCGAAGAAATCAGTTTCTCCGCTACGACCTACCCGGTTACAAGCAATGACATACATTTGATTTTCTATAGCACGTGCGGTTAGCAAGGTACGCCAGTGATGAAGCCGGGGATGAGGCCATTCTGCGGGTACGATCAGCAAATTTGCGCCCGACAGGGCCAAACTGCGGGCTAGTTCAGGAAACCGGATATCATAGCAGATCGACGCACCTGCCTGAATCCCGCCATCCAGTGCGAATAAAACCTTTTCTTCGCCAGGCTGCAAATATTTTTCTTCATCCATAAGTCGGAATAGATGAATTTTGGAATACGAAGCAACCTCTCTGCCTGTTCGGTCAAAAACGAGCATCGTATTATACACATGACCGTCGCTTTTTTTCTCTGCGATCGACCCAGCTACTACGTTCACTTCATGGGTGGCAGCGAATGCTGCTATCCATGCCCGAGTCTCCATCCCTTCCTTGTCCGCCAGCTCATAAATACGATCCAAGGCATAGCCTGTGTTCCACATTTCCGGCAGGACAATCAGATCCGGCTTTAGCTCGGCTATCACCGCTTGCTCCATTAAAGCTCGGATATGACTGCGATTTTCCAGGGGATTTCCTATCTCTATATGAGCTTGTATGAGTGCAACACTGAACGGCTGAGCTTCCTGATACGTCAAAATCCTTCATCCTCCTTGTGAGCCAGAGCTTCCCGTGACCCATTGTCCGGTATTTTCTCCCATCATAGCCCGATCAGTCTGGATTACGCAACCATGCAAGCTTAATTCCCCCTATACAACTCGGTAAAATCGTGATAGATTATTTCTTAAACTATTCCAAAAGGTCGTGTGAATTGATGGCTCATTTTTCTATTCCCTCCGCTGACGTCATGAAACAGTTACCCACTCAATTTTTTGCCACACTTGTACAAAATGTAAACCGTGAAATTGCGGCGGGACATGATGTCATTAATCTCGGGCAAGGGAACCCGGACACCCCCACTCCTTCTCATATTGTAAAAGCTTTGCAGGAATCAGCGGATAACCCGCTGTATCATAAATATTCGCCATTTCGCGGTTACAGCTTTCTCAAGGAAGCCGTTGCCCAGCGCTATCAGCAGGATTACGGTGTGACGCTCAACCCTGAAACCGAGGTCGCCATCCTGTTTGGCGGAAAAACGGGTTTGGTTCAGCTGCCGCAAGTCTTACTCAATCCCGGCGATGTGTGTCTCGTCCCTGATCCCGGCTACCCGGACTACTGGTCTGGCGTAGCCTTGGCTAAAGCGAAAATGTCCTTTCTCCCATTAAAGGAAGAGAACCGTTTTCTACCCGATTATGAAACCATTTCCGAGGAAGACCGCCGACGCGCCAAGTTAATGTTCCTTAACTATCCGAATAATCCAACCTCAGCAACGGCTCCACTTTCCTTTTACGAGGATACAGTTGAATTCGCGCAACGTAACGGTATTGTGGTTGCCAGTGATTTCGCCTATGGCGCTATTGGATTTGATGGCGAACGTCCGGTGAGCTTCCTCCAAGCTGAGGGTGCTAAAGACGTGGGGATTGAGTTCTATACCTTGTCCAAAACGTACAATATGGCGGGCTGGCGTGTTGGTTTCGCGCTCGGTAATGCCGAAATCATCTCGATGGTTAATCTGCTGCAGGATCATATTTATGTAAGCTTGTTTGGCGGCATTCAGGCAGCGGCGGCGACAGCCTTGACGGCCTCGCAGAACTGCGTAGGCGAGCTGGTAGCCCGCTATGAATCACGCCGTAACGCTTTTTATGATGCACTTGGGCAAATAGGCTGGAAGGCGACGCGCCCAAGCGGCTCCTTTTTCAGTTGGCTGCCTGTGCCGCAGGGCTATACTTCCACTTCTTTTGCCGATCTGTTGTTGCGGGAAGCCAAGGTGGCTGTCGCTCCAGGGATTGGCTTCGGGAGTGGCGGCGAAGGATATGTGCGAGCGGGACTGCTGAGCTCAGAAGCTCGACTGACCGAGGCGGCTGATCGAATTGGCAAGCTAAACCTGTTTGGTTAAGCCGTATTTTCCAGCTACAACTTCTTTGCCAAACCTGGTCTTTTCGTGGTATTCTGTATCCAATATCATTTAGCGCGTTGAAGGGACTATTAAGAGAGACTCGGTCCTGTTCAGAGAGTAAATTCCGATAGGCTGCAAGAATTTACCTGGACTCTCTCCCAACTCCTATCCCCGAGTGCCCTGCGCAAGCAGGCGGTCCCTGCCGTTAACAGGTTTCAAGTGGGATGATCATGAATCATCAATGAAGGTGGTACCGCGGAAGCACAAACTTTCGTCCTTTGCATACAAAGGATGGAAGTTTTTTTGCATTAAAAAGTGTAAAATTAAGGAAGTGGACGTCTTGTCAACACGAATCGTCATTAAAATTGGAAGCAGCTCTCTAACTGGAGTGGAAGGTGGTTTGAATCGGGAAGCCATCGCTTATTTTGCCCGGGAAATCAGCTTGCTTCGTGCAAAAGGTCATGAAGTGCTGCTGGTTACATCAGGAGCAGTAGCCGCGGGATTCAGAGAGATTGGTTACCCGTTTCGTCCTAAGCTACTGCATGAAAAGCAGGCGGCAGCGGCTGTTGGCCAAGCTCTTCTCATGCAGGCCTATGAGCAGGCTTTTAAAGATTTTGACCTAGTGATCGCGCAGGTTCTGCTAACCCGTAGTGACTTTTTGAGCCGCAAACGGATGAATAATGCCGGAATGACCGTAGAAGAATTGCTGCGCCAGCAGGTTATCCCGATCTTTAACGAAAATGACACGGTATCGATTGACGAATTGAAATTCGGCGATAACGATATGCTGTCCGCGCTGGTTGCCAATCTGGTCAAAGCGCAGCATCTGATTATCATTACGGACACCGATGGCGTATATACAGCAGATCCGCGCAAGCATCCGAATGCTGTACGTTTTGAACGTATCGAAGAAATTACAGAGGAGATTTATGCATTAGCTGGAGGTTCTGGATCGTCTGTAGGTACTGGCGGCATGCGATCCAAGATCGAAGCTGCCAAAGTCGCTACACGCGGCGGTGTGCCTGTATATGTGGGACGTGTAAGCGCGAATGGCGATCTAGACGCAGCCGTCGAAGGACACGGACCAGGAACATATTTTGACACTCACCTCTCTTCACTTCCGATGAAAAAACAATGGCTTGGATTTATGTCCACCCCTCTGGGTGCGGTGCATGTAGACGAAGGGGCCGAGGAAGCATTGGTTCACGGAGGACACAGTCTACTTCCGGTTGGCGTACGACGTGTCGAGGGCAGCTTTCATACCGGAGATGTCGTTGAGGTGCTCGGACCGGAAAATAAAGTGTTAGGACGCGGCATCGTCAATTATGACGATGAACAGCTTCGAATGGTACAAGGATTACCGAGCGGTGAGGTTGTGGGCAAAATTGGTCCCATTCATCGGCTTGAGGTGATTCACAGGGATGAATGGATTACATTATGTATGTAGGGAGGCCGTAACATGAATGATTTAACGACTAACACAGCTGCAACTGAGGAGAATCAGTTTAGCGAAGTACGAACCAAAGCGAATCTTGCCAAAAAAAGTGCCGGGGTCATGAACCGCCTGACTACAGCACAGAAAAACGAAGCATTGCTTGCTATGGCTGAAGCTCTAGTAAACCATACTGAAGAGCTGATTGCAGCAAACCATAATGACCTGAAACATGGACGGGAGCAGGGAACATCGGAATCGCTGCTCGACCGCCTCACGCTGACCGAGGACCGAATCGGGGCTATTGCCGAAGGTTTACGCCAAATTGTGGCACTACCTGACCCGGTCGGCGACACCCTTGAGCAAATTGAACGTCCAAACGGTCTGCGAATTGAGAAGATACGTGTGCCGCTGGGTGTCATCGGCATCATATATGAAGCGCGCCCAAATGTAACCGTGGATGCCGCGGGCCTGTGCTTGAAAACAGGCAATCCGGTTGTGCTACGCGGTGGTTCGGCCGCCCTCTTCTCCAACCGCAAGATTATCGAAGTACTCCAGCAGGCACTAGACGCAACAGCTGTGCCACGCGAGGCGCTTCAACTTATTGAAGATTCAGACCGTGCCTCGGTCAACGAAATGCTCACCTTGAACGGCTTGCTGGATGTAATTATTCCACGCGGCGGGCGTTCGCTCATTCAAAATGTTGTCCAGAACGCTACCGTACCTGTCATTGAAACCGGAGCTGGCGTATGCCATACCTTTTTGGACGCTACAGCGGATGCAGCAATGGCCGAAGCGATTACACTGAATGCCAAGGTGCAAAGACCGTCCGTGTGTAACTCGATGGAAACATTGCTCGTACACTCGGATTATGCAAAAGCACACTTAACAGGATTGGCAGAACGCTTTCGTGATGCGGGGGTTGAGCTACGCGGCTGTGCACGCACACGAGAATTGGCTCCTTGGGCTGTTCCTGCTACAGAAGAGGATTATGGCACCGAGTATAATGATTACATTATGAACGTCAAGGTCGTGGACAATCTGGACGAAGTACTGGAACATATTGCCCGTTACGGTACGATGCATTCAGAGTGTATTGTCACCGAGGACAAAGCCCATGCCGAACGTTTTCTGCAAGAAGTGGACGCGGCAGCCGTGTACCACAATGCATCCACCCGCTTCACGGATGGCTTCGAGTTTGGGTTTGGTGCCGAGATCGGAATCAGCACACAAAAATTACATGCCCGCGGCCCAATGGGATTGCCTGCCTTGACTTCAACCAAATATCGCGTGTACGGTACTGGACAAATCAGGGAATAATAACATAAATCAATCTGTATCCTTGGAGGTTATGAATCTATGTGTGAATCACAAACAAAGGTTTTAATTAATGAGCAAATTACATTTTTCGGGGCAGGATCAATGGCAGAGGCTATTATTCGCGGAATGACGGCTCGTTCTGTCGTCAAACCTAGTGGTATTACCGTCATCAACCGCAGTAATCGGGCTCGCCTTGAGGAACTTCAAAAGCAATATGGAGTCTTGTTCCAAACTGAGGATGCCGCCAAAACTGAGCTTCTGCGTCGTTCTCCGGTCATTGTGCTTGCCATGAAACCCAAGGATGCTGCACAAGCACTTGGACAGCTCGGCCCACTTCTGTCTGATGAGCAGCTGATCATTTCGGTAATCGCCGGATTGTCCATTCGTACGATGCAAACGTTGCTGGGTCGCAAGCAGCCGATCGCACGGACGATGCCCAATACATCCAGCTCAATTGGGCTGGGAGCCACAGGTATTAGCTTTTCCAAGGAGATCAGCGAAAACCAGCGCAAAAACGTGCTTACGATGTTCGAATCTGTAGGTACGGTAACGGTTATAGAAGAAGAGAAAATGGATGTTTTGACCGGGATATCTGGAAGCGGCCCTGCCTATGTCTACTACCTGATGGAAGCCATGATTGCCGGAGGAATCCGTGGTGGCTTGACCCCTGAGCAAGCGCACGAACTAACGGTGCAAACCGCGCTTGGAGCGGCACGCATGGTACAGCAAACCGGAGAGGAGCCTTCTGCCCTTCGCCACAAAATCATGTCTCCTAATGGCTCTACAGTAGCTGCATTGGAAACGCTGGACAAAGGTGACTTCTACGAAACGGTGATTGCGGCGGTGCAGCGGTGCGCTGAGCGATCTCGCGAGATGGGAGCTGTACTCAAGGAGGGAATTGAATGAGCTATTGCTTGGCGACCTACCGGGTATACGATGACAACGCCGATTTTAACCAAAAGGCCCAATCTATTGCCATCGGCATGACGGTGGGCAGCTGGACCGAGCTCCCGCAAGCCAAACGGGACGCGATGAAAAAGCATCTTGGCTCGGTTCATTCTGTTTATATTCACGATGGAGGTCCCGGTGAACGGTACGCTGACCTGACCATCGCTTACCCAGATGTCAACTTCAGCCGAGACATTCCCGCACTGCTGGTCACAGTCTTCGGCAAAATTTCGATGGACGGCCGAATTAAGCTAACGAAGCTCGGTTTCTCGGAAGCATTCCGCTCTGCTTTTCCGGGACCGAAATTCGGTATCAGCGGCTTGCGCGAGCAGCTTGGATTGTATGATCGCCCTCTGCTCATGAGCATTTTCAAATCTGTGATTGGACTCAATTTGGACGAACTTCGTGAACAGTTTACCCGGCAGGCTCTCGGTGGCGTTGATCTGATCAAGGACGACGAGATCTTGTTTGAAAACGCGCTGACGCCGATTGAAAAACGTGTCCAAGCCTGCATCAAAGCCGCCGAAGCGGCTGAGCGTGAAACCGGTAAAAAGCTGCTGTATGCCGCTAATTTAACGGGGCCGACCTCGGAGCTTAAGGCGCAAGCTCTCAAGGCCATTGATGCGGGTGCCAACGCGTTACTGTTTAACGTGTTGGCCTACGGTTACGATGTGCTGCATGAACTTAGCAGCGATCCCGCCGTCTCGGTGCCAATTGCTGCCCATCCTTCGTTGGCGGGAACTGCTTATCCATCGCCGCATTATGGTATATCGGCGTCCGTCCTGCTTGGTCAGCTTATGCGACTGGCTGGCGCTGACCTCGTCCTCTTCCCTTCTCCCTACGGCTCAGTGACGATGCCGCGTGAGGAAAACATGGCGATCCGCGATGAGCTGATCACCCCTGAACTAACGCTGAAGGCCAGCATGCCTGTCCCTTCCGCAGGAATTCATCCGGGCCTCGTGCCGCTCATTGTACGTGACTTTGGTACCGACGTCGTGGTCAACGCCGGGGGTGGAATTCACGGTCATCCGCTGGGTACAGAAGCTGGTGGGCGCGCCTTTGTGCAGGCGATTGAAGCGGTTCAGCAGAATGTCCCGCTGGCAGAATACGCCCGTACTCACCCCGAGCTGCAATCTGCGCTCGACACATGGGGAGGCGAACGATGAGCACAGCAAAGAAGCCCGTCATTTTTTGCGATTTTGACGGGACAATTACGAATAGCGACAATATTGTCGCCATTATGAAGTATTTTCAGCCTGCAAGCTGTGAGCCCATCATGCATCAGATCGTAAATGGGCATACATCCATTCGTGAAGGCGTAGGTGCCATGTTTGCCCTGATTCCTTCGGAGCAAAAGGACGAAATTATCTCATATGTACTTGGACAAGCTGGTATACGCGAGGGCTTTGCACGCTTTTTGGACTATGTACGAGAGCAGAAGATTGAATTTTTCGTCACCAGCGGCGGTATTGATTTTTTTATTGATCCATTGCTAAAACCCTTTGATATTCCACACGATCACATCTATTGCAACGGAGCGGATTTTTCCGGGGATCGCATCCAGATTACGTGGCCACATCCATGTCAGGAGCCGTGTACAAATGATTGTGGCATGTGTAAAACGACTGTGATTCGTCAATACCCTCCCGAACAATACGAACGGATTTTGATCGGCGACAGCCTGACCGATTTTGAAGGAGCTAAAATTGCCGATCTTGTGTACTCCCGTTCGCACCTGACTTTAAAGTGTCAAGAGCTTGGCGTACCACATGTACCCTTTGAAACATTTGATGACATTATCGAGGATTTAAAGCAAAAACAGGAGCAAGGGGTGCTGTAAATGAGTTTTAACTTGGCAGACATTTCATTGGAAGAAAAACGTAGCGCACTGGAAGAACTCGCTGATGTCAAAGAACTATTCGCATCTCGCAACTGGTTCCCAGGCACGAGCGGCAATTTGTCGATCCGAATCGGTGACTTTCATCCCGAACAATTTTATTTTGCAGTTACCGCCAGCGGTAAGGATAAAACCAAGCGTACTCCGGAAGATTTTCTGTTCGTAGACCGGTACGGAAAAGCGGCAGAAGCCACAAACCTCAAGCCAAGCGCAGAAACGCTTATACATTGCGAAATTTACCGCCTGACAGGCTGTGGAGCCGTTTTTCATGTGCATACCGTGTTTAACAATCTGATTTCCGAATATTACGGTGAGCAAGGCGCTGTACCTATCCAAGGTATTGAGCTGATCAAGGCTTTTAACATTTGGGAAGAAAATGCTGCGATTAATATTCCTGTGCTGCCTAATTACGCGGATATCGCCTCGATTGCCAAGCTGGTGCCCGGTGTGCTGAATGATCAGGTGCCTGGAATTTTATTGCGTAACCACGGCATTTATGCATGGGGTCGTGACGTATTTGAGGCTAAAAAGCATTTGGAGGCGTTTGAATTTTTGTTTGAAACGACGTATCGCTCCCTGCTGCTGAAAACTTCGAGATGAATAACTCCATCCATATTAAACGACTGTATCATTGAATTGTAAAAGCGGTCATTCAATTTCGAGAACGTAGCCTAAGCGATAGCACAGGAACGTTCTCTTTTTTATAATAAGGGTATTCTATTCTACTAGCGATCTAAAATCTTATGCATGCTGTAAAAAAAACGCCCCCTATTGGGGACGCTCCAGCGTGAATTGCTCTCCTAGCTTCGCATAGTTGTTTCCAGCCAACCGACTTACTGGACGCAACTCCTTGGCAATCACATATGTGTTTTGGTACGCTTCCTCCGACAAATGATACTGCACTACGCGTCCAATTAACAGATCACAGGCAGGTGAGTCCTCCTTGCCTCCCAACGGTATGACTTGTTCCAGAATACATTCCATGCGTATTTTCGCTTCTGTCACACCGGGAACTGCGATTTTTGTACTTTTGACCGGGGTAAGGCCTGCCAGTGCAACCTCACTCTCCTGTGGCAACAGACGGGAAGCCGTCACATTCACCGCTCCCACATTATCTTCGTCTGTGATATGTACAACAAATGCCTTGTGCTCCATCGCATTACGTGCTGTATCTTTGGATACTCCATCGACACGTTGTACGGATACAGACAGCAGTGGCGGTTCAGAGGCTACAATGGAAAAATAACTGAACGGCGCACCATTCAGCACCCCTTCGCTGCTCAAAGTCGTTACAAAGGCTACCGGCCTTGGGATGATACTTCCGGTCAACAGCTTATAATTTTCACGCCCTGTAAGCGTATCAGGATTCAACGAAATCATTTTTCTCCCTCATTTCCGATCTCAATCGCTATTCGATTGCACATCATCAAGTTTCGCCTGATAAGCAAATACACCATTTGCTAGCGACATAGATGACATCTCAGGCTTTCCTTTCAAGTATTGCGTGAATGATACGAAATGTAAAGTTGGAGCCGGAAGATCTCCCTATTTTTCAATTATATTTCCTCTGCTATCGCGCACAGTAACCGTAATTCCCTCAGGTACAGCAATCGTAACATCAAGCTGCTGCTGTGTCTGCATAAAACGTGTCGGAATTTGACCCAGTAATACATACAAGGTATCGCCGATTTGCTTGGTCTGATATAAATCTTGTCCCTTTATTTCGTCTTCTTTGCCTGTATATACATAACTTCCGAACACATGCACCTCCGGTGAGGTGGTAGCGTCAATTTTGACCGCATAAGGATCTTCTCCCTGTACAATCACCTTGGTCACTCCGGCAGGCAGTTTTTCATGCCAGTCTGGGAGAATCCTTGTTTCCTGAACTGAGCTCATCATTTCTCTGATTTGTGGAGTGATCCCCAATGAACTGACCAAGGCAAATCCGATACAGCAAAAAACTAATACCGCCGTAATAAACATACTGAATAAATCATAACGGATGCGCTCACGCGTCCCTTTCCAAGCAGTATACATTAAAATTTCCAATCCCAGTAAAACAAAAACGATAGGCCACCAGGTGAACGCCTGATCCAGTATGCCTGCTCCCCAAAACTTGGAGGCAAACGTTATGCCCCCCAGCAGGACAAGGAAAAGTCCCATTGACAGTCTTCCAACTTTCCACACCCCTGCCGGAGCGTTTGACGCTTTAGAGGAGCTACTTTTGTTAGATGATGTACCAAAGATACCCGTGGAGCCTCCTCCATCGCTATGAGGATGATGGACTCCCTTAAAGGGAGCCTCACTCTTTGAAAATTCAGTGTCCATTCTATTGCTTCTCCTTTGCCCGTTTAGATTTGGAATTACCGATCATCATCCAAATACCACCGCCGATCAACAATAAGGATACGATAATCGTCCGTAGATACATGTCAACCAAATTATAAATTTCTCCGTTCGGGAACAGACGATCCAGTGTGGGAACAAGTACGTTAATTAGGATGTAATATGCGCCCAGCAGCAGCAGCCCCAAGCCTACCCAGCGGTGATATTGAGCAAACATCCCGATCACAGGCTTGTCGATCAGCGGCTCCCGTCCATAACGGCTTAATTGCTGCAACGCATCAAAAAAACTGTAAAACCAGACCACCGGGATCAGGAACAAAAAGAGTGAAAGATGCAGCACGTCCAGTACATAGATGCCTCCTAAAAACAGAAGCATGAGCTGGAGTCCACGTTTTTGCAAACCGATATACATATGTCCAGCACCGGGAAATACCGATAAAATGGTAGCCAGCATTTTACTCCGCCGCCCCTCGACTCTTCCGTGCTCCAGTTCCTCAAACAAAGTCCGGTCTTGAAGAATTTCTCCCGTTTGTTTGCGATGTACATGCTGCACCGCGTCAAATATGCAATACAGCCAAATAATCGGCAATACGCCCGCAAACGCCATAAATCCGGATTCTTGAGTGATGCTACTAATAAAAACAAGGATCGCTCCAAAGCCAAAGAAAGATAGCAGAAAAGACAAACCACGCTGCATCAGCCCCAAATGAAGGTGTCCCAATCCAGGAATGAACGACAGCAAAATCGTAAAAAAGCGTTCATTGTCCGATCCTTTTTGAAAAGCAGGCGATCCTGCCATACCATAGTGTCCTTGTTGATAATAGTTATAGCCTGGGCCATAGCCCATTCCTGCTTCCGGTGCATCCGTATCTGCGTGTGTTGCCCCCTCCGGTACCTCTCCTGTTAAACCAGCCTGTCCATACGGTCCACTTTGCGAGTAAAAACCATATGGATTGGGTCCTGCATGAGGGGGATATGGAGCAGCGGCTGCACGAGGATCATAACGCAACAAGCTAATAATGATATGCAGCATACTTAGCCCCCAAAAAAGCGCGGCAACAAACATACTGGCCAATAAAGGTAGTTCGTCTCTTGATACTACCGAAAAAAATAATCCTCCCGCCAGACATCCAAAAAACAAAATGGTGTATACAAACGCATTGGCTTTTCTGGTCCAGTAATAGTGTCCCACACCGGGAATGATATTCAATAGAAATGCCAAAAGCTTGCTTCTTTCCGTATAAGGCATCGCTACACTTCCTTTCTATATTATGGGATTTTGATAAAGTCCCCATCTAAAGGTTGTTGTTTTTGAGTTTTTTCGTCTCACCCTTATCCGATTTAGGGCTTTAATTTGTCGAGCCAGGTTGTTGTAGCTCGCATGACCTCTTCACTGTAAGAAACGCGTTCTTTTGGAGGAATCGGCTTTCCGTCTGTTTGCGGCATCATTTTGTCAAAGGCTCCACTGGACAACAAGATCAACGTTAGGCTTGCGGCAACAACATAATGAAAAGCAGGTTTTTCAAACCAGCGGCGTTTTTTGAACATAACTTGACTCGGTTCAGCTTCTATCTCGGGAAGAACGGCCATTACCTGATCTGTGAAGCGCTCCGTATCCATCCAGGCAGAATAATCTTTCAAAGTTGAATCCAGTTGCTCCATTGCAGCAAGATACAACATCAGCGCCTGTTCGTCTTCCAGCAGAAGCTTTTCCAGCCGGGCAGATTCCTCTATCGTACAAGTTCCTGTAATGTAAGCGTGCCAGTCATTCGATTCCCCTTCAATCCACGGTTTATCCTGTTGGTCAGTCATTGCCATTCCTCCTCCTTCCAGTGGTTTCGAATCCATAGTCTCGCCCGATAGAGTCTCGACTCTACCGTTTTTAAAGCTACCTGTGTCTCTTCAGCAATTTGGTCGTAGGTTTTGCCCTGCATATAATAGGCTTGAATAATATCCCGATGTTGCTGGGGCAACTGTGCGATTTTTTGCGATAGTTCTATAATTTGCTCCTCGCGGATGAGACGGGCCAGCACATCCTCATCCCGGGAAGGGAGCTGTACAAGGGATTGTGCGACGTCTATAAGCTCTACGGGCCGTCTGTCCTGTTTGCGCTTGATATCCAGCGCTTTGTGAAGCGCAATTCGGCTCAGCCACGTTTTAAAACCTTCGTTCCGGTACTGGGGGAGAGACTTGTACACCTGAACGAATGCCTCCTGCGCGGCATCTTCTGCTTCCTTGCTGTCATGCAGTACCGAATAGGCGATATGAAATACATGCTTGCTGTACAGCTCTACGATCTCACGGAACGCCTGCCGGTCACCGGACCGTATTCGTTCAATGATTCTCTCTATATCAATGACGCTCTCCCCCTTCCCAATACTATAGACGCCAGGAAATTTCCTTCCCCTGCATATTTTCGAAAAAATATTTAAAAAGGACACACCCTCCTGACGGAATGGTGTGTCCTCTATCATTAAAGCCTATTTAGACCGATGTATTAATTGCGTCCGCCACCACGGAAACGCTGGGCGTATTCTTTGGCATCCTGTGCATTACGGACACGGTTTCGGCTCCACTCCAGCAAAATACGGTCTATATACCGGAAATGTACCTTCCCTGCAAATACCGCTTCCTTCAAAGCCAGCAAAATCAGCTCCTCGGGATACCGATCCTGATCCACCCAGCTGGTAATCGTCTCGTATTCCATCGGTGATAATGGTCGCCCGAATTCCTTCTCAAAAATCGTGAACAAATTCCGTTCTTCTGTAAGCGGCGATTCCGATATTCCATTCAGTAAATCCGGCTTTCCAGCAAACAAAATGTCATCTTCATCGTGCTGCTCCGTACGCTCGGCGATCATACATTCTGCTAACTTACGATACAGCCCCGCCAAGTTGTAACGTTCGAATTGTACAGATGAGCTGCGGTCTTCTACGGAATCGATTCTCAAAAACCCTTCTTTCATGAGCTTACTGAAATAAAGCGCGATTTCGTTCGCAGTGCATCCGATACGGGTCTGCAATTGTTCCCAAGTCGGAAATTCATTACGTTCCGCTTGTTTAAAGGCAAGCAACTGCATCAATAGCAGCATTTCGCCATCTGTCAGCCGAAGTGTCCGATAATGCTTGAGCAGGGCGTAGGGAATCTGGACCATTCCGGCTTCCATAGCAAAGGCTACTCCCTCCGCCCATTCTGCCGCTGATGTCTTGTCGAATGATCCTGTCATCGATTACGGATACAAACGATACAGCATACGTGGGAACGGAATCGTTTCACGTACATGATCGAGTCCACAAATCCATGCTACAGTACGCTCCAGGCCCAGTCCAAAGCCGGAATGCGGAACGGTACCATAGGTGCGCAGATCCATATACCATTGGTAGGCTTCACGAGCCAAGTTATGCTCGTTAAAACGTTCTTCCATCAATGCTGGATCATCAATCCGTTGGGAACCCCCGATAATTTCGCCATAGCCTTCAGGAGCGATCATATCGGCACACAGAACAACCTCTGGTCGGGTCGGGTCTGGTTTCATATAGAATGCCTTAATGTGAGTCGGCCAATGTGTAATGAACACAGGCTTGTTATATCTTTCGGCAATCGCCGTTTCATGAGGAGCACCAAAGTCTTCCCCCCATGGGATATCGAAACCTTCGCCTTGCAGGAAGGCAATCGCCTCATCATACGTAATACGTGGGAATTCGCCTTGAATTTGCTCCAGCTTCGAAACATCGCGTCCGATTGTTTCAAGCTCCTTCGCACAATTTTTCAGAACAGACTGTACGATATGGCTTACAAACTGTTCCTGAACGCGCAAGGACTCTTCATGATCCACAAAAGCCATCTCAGGCTCGATCATCCAGAACTCAATTAAGTGACGACGTGTTTTGGACTTTTCCGCACGGAATGTTGGACCAAAGGAATATACTTTGCCCAGTGCCATTGCCGCAGCTTCCATGTACAACTGTCCGCTTTGTGTCAAATACGCATCTTCGTCAAAATATTTAATGTGGAACAATTCTGTTGTACCTTCTGCAGAGGAAGGAGTCAAAATAGGTGGGTCCACCTTCGTAAAGCCGTTGCCGTTAAAAAATTCCTGTACAGCACGGATAATTTCCGCCCGTACGATCAGAACAGCACGTTGCTTGGCAGAACGCAGCCACAAGTGACGATGATCCATTAGGAAATCTACACCATGCTCTTTGGGTGTAATCGGGTAGTTTTCGGTCAAATGAATAATTTCAATGCCTGTAACCGTTAATTCAAAGCCCGATTGGCTACGCGGTTCTTCACGCACCACTCCAGTAACGTAAAGGGAGCTCTCTTGAGTCAAGGATTTGGCGTCATTCCAAATATCCTCGGACACTTCGCTTTTTACGATAACCCCTTGAATATAGCCGCTACCATCGCGCAGTTGCAGGAACTGAATTTTACCACTAGATCGTTTATTGTTTACCCAAGCGCCGATTGTAACCGTTTCCCCTACATGGCGGCCCACTTGGGCAATCGTACTTTTATTCGTCATGACCGTCTCTCTCCTCTTAACCGAAAATCAAACAGCCCTTCCCCCTGGGTCAGGCTGTTTGCTCTCGCTGTTTGGTGCATGCGAAACTTAAACAATAGTCCGCATGCATAAAGTTTATACTTTCGAACCGAACTACTGAACCAGACGGAACGTGTCGCGGGCAATAACTAGTTCTTCGTTCGTCGGAATGATCAGTACTTCTACCTTTGAATTTGCAGTTGTAATCCGGCGAGGCTCGCCAGAACGAATAGCATTCAACGATTCATCCAGCTCGATACCAAGGAATGTCAGTTGCTCCAACACTCTCTTACGCAGAACGATGGAGTTCTCGCCCACACCTGCTGTAAATGCAATTACGTCTACCCCGTTCATTGCGGCAGCATACGATCCAATGTATTTGCGTAGACGGTATTCATACATTTCGAATGCCAATGTAGAATTAGCTTCGCCTTTTTCCATACCTTCTGTGATTTCACGCATGTCACTGCTGATACCGGAGATAGCTAAAAGTCCACTATGCTTGTTCAGCATGGAATTGACTTCATTGACAGTCAATTCTTCTTTGTTCATGACATAAGGTACGATTGCTGGGTCCAAATCACCACTACGAGTACCCATCATAAGACCTTCCAGTGGAGTCATACCCATGGAAGTATCAACAGACAAACCGCCTTGAACTGCTGTTACACTACCACCATTACCGATATGACAAGTGATAATCTTCAGGTCTTCCAAAGGACGACCAAGGAATTTGGCTGCTTCCTTACTTACAAAATCATGGGAAGTGCCGTGTGCACCGTAACGACGAACCTTGTACTTATTGTACAACACTCTTGGAATGGCGTACATATAAGCTTTTTCAGGCATGGTTTGATGGAACGAGGTATCAAATACCACAACCTGCGGTACATCTGGCATATTCAATTCAGCCGCTTTAATCCCCATCATGGAAGCAGGGTTATGCAGTGGCGCCAGGTCAAACAAGCGGCGGATTTCACTCTTCGCTTCAGGCGTTACAACTGCTGACTGCTTGAAGATTTCGCCTCCATGAACTACACGGTGGCCCACAGCCTGAATTTCGCTAGTACTGGAGATTACGCCATGTTCAGCATCTGTGAGTGCATTCAGCACTTTACGGATGGCTGTAGTATGCTCCAAAATTTCGCTAACTTCAGTGTATTCTTCTTTATTGGTTGGCTTATGCGTCAGAATGGAGGAATCCATACCGATACGCTCTACCAATCCTTTTGCCAGAACGGACTCGTCCGTCATATCATACAATTGATATTTCAGGGAAGAACTCCCTGCATTGATTACGAGAATTTTCATATCCGGTCACCATCCTTGTCGTACTTAAAGAAGCCTTCGCCCGATTTCACGCCCAGATTACCTGCACGCACCATTTTCTTCAGCACGATGGACGGACGATATTTCAATTCGCCGAATTCGCGGAACATACGCTCCAGAGCAGCCAAAACGGAATCCAGACCAAAGCGGTCAGCCATTTCCAAAGGACCACTTTGGAAATTGTAGCCAATTCGCATAGCGTCATCGATATCTTCAGCGGAAGCTACACCCTCTTGAAGTACATGAGCCGCCTCGTTAATCAGCAGACAGATAATCCGGCTTGTTACGAATCCAGGAGATTCATAAATCATGACTCCTTTTTTCTCCACTATCTCTTCCACGAACATTTTAGTGTTTTCAAATGTATCGTCCGAAGTTTTCAAACCACGAATAATTTCTACAAGATCAATGCGGGATACTGGATAAATAAAGTGCATACCAATAACACGCTCGGGATACTTGGTCGAGCTAGCAAGCTCGGTCAGGCTCAGCGTGGATGTATTACTTGCAAGAATAATATTGCTTGGACACACATGGTCCAGTTCTTGGAATACTGCTTTCTTCTCGTCCAGATTCTCTGTAATAGTCTCAATGACCATATCACAGCTACCAAGCTCCGCCAAATGGGATACTTTTTGAATACGGGATAAGATCAACTTTTTCTCAGCTTGAGTAATTGCCCATTTTTCCAGTTGTTTGTCCAGACTCGTTTCAATCATATTGTAGGCGTAGTCTAGTTTCTCTGGTGTCTGCTCTACCAGCAGCACATCGATTCCTTTGGACGCGAGCATTTCAGAAATCCCCTGTCCCATGGTGCCGCCGCCGATGACGCCGATTTTTTTAAATTGCATGATTCTTTACTCCACCCTTTCCTGGTCACTCTCATATATTGTATCCTTCTTTGTCGAAAAATACATGTTTATGTCCCAATAGATAATAATATCTTAGCACGGACTAAAAGTAAAAAAAAATAACCAGCATAAAAAATTATGCTGGTAATAAAGCATTTTCACTAAATTGACATCTAAATTGGTCTCCAGACAGAGTTTCTTCCTTCATCAGAATGTCAAGCGAGTTGTCGAACACAGGACGATGCTTTTCCAGCAACTCCAAAGTTCGGGTGTGCAGGTCATCCATAATCTCGCCATTTTCCCGCATAAGTTCTTCTTTGGTTACCATTTCCATGTTAATAATGCCAAGTGAAGTCAAACCGGAAGTCATCATCGTATGGACGATGTTCAGCGCCTGCTCAAAATCATTACTAGAGCCGGTACTTCGACCACCATAGTACATTTCTTCTGCCGTAGCCCCTGCAAGCGAGATCATAATCTGCTCCTCCAGGTACTGCTTGGTGTATAAATAATGCTCTTGCTGTGGATTGTGGCGCACATACCCAAGCGCTTTCCCACGTGGGCTAAGTGCTACCTGGCTTACGCTACCAGGACGAACAATTTCGGCCATAATAGCATGTCCTAGTTCATGAATCGCTACACGTTTTTTCTCTTCCAACGTCGATTCTCGATCTGTCTTTTCACCCATCATCACTTTGTCAATTGCCATCGACAGATGTTTCTGCGCAATCATTTTCTGATCCTGTCTCATCGCATAGATTGCCGCTTCATTCATTACGCTCTCCAGCTGTGCGCCAGAAAAACCGTAAGATTCCTCAGCAATTTTGTCCAGATTCGCATCTTCCTGAATCGGTTTGTTTTTGGCATGAATTTTAAGAATATGAAGACGCCCCTTCTTATCAGGCAAATCCACTTGAATATGACGGTCAAAACGCCCTGGACGCGTTAAGGCGCTGTCCAGCATTTCTTTACGGTTTGTTGCCGCAATGATCAAAATCCGCGGTGTATCTACCGAATAAATACCATCCATTTCTGTCAGCAACTGATTCAAAGTCTGATCATATTCTCGTTGCTGGCCACCCTCACGTTTACCACCAATTACGTCGATTTCGTCAATAAAAATAATTGCATTTTCCTTCTTTTCCTTGGCTGCACGAGTACGCGCCTCCCGGAACAACTCACGCACACGACCTGCTCCAACACCAACGTACATTTCAACAAATTCACTACCTGAGGCTGCAACAAAAACAGAATTAGTATAGTGTGCCGCTGCCTTCGCCATCAGTGTTTTTCCTGTTCCCGGAGGGCCTGTGAGCAAAACGCCTTTTAATGGACGGATACCAAACTTGGAGATTTCATCATGTCGATTCAAAAAATCCAAGGCCTCACGCAGCTCCTGCTTAGCGCTTTCTTGCCCACCGATTTCCTCAAAAGTCAGCTTGTCCGGACCATTTTTTTTACGTTTACGTTCTTGCCCAGCACCTACGGCCAAGCCTCCACGAGCATGCATGAGCATTAACAAGCCGCTGAACATCACACCAGCAACTAGAAGAGGGATAATATTTACCCCAATAAAAACGAGAAATATAATGGTTACCGGCACAATGCCGATTAATATTTCCTTGATCCATCTAGGCATTAGGCCATACCCCCATTTGCTGAGATTGACGTGGCAAAACGATAAACTTGGTCGCTTTACCTTCGCTGAGTCGGATATAGACATTATTCGAATCCATGTCGGTATCAGCTTTGATACCCGTCTTTTTCTTTTTCATCTGCTCAACTGTAGATGAAATTTGAGTATACTTTCTATTTTCCATCGCTTCCGCTACAGGAAACATAGCCTCAGACCACCATTGATTCAGTGCTGAATTAGAACGATCTGCAATATCCAGCTTAATGGTGCGGCTGCCAATGATGGATTGTCCTTTTTGCTTAACCACATCGACCAATCCGGCCACATCCGCCTGCGGTTTGAGATCTAGTTTCAATACGAGCTGATCCTGTTTAATATCTATTTGAGCGCTTGTCACGCCTGGATATTGAGAAACTATTTTTTCCAGAGGACTTTGCATTGTAACCTGACGGTAAATGAACCATCCTCCAAACAGCAGCAAAGCTGCCAAAACTGCCGCCACAACGATAGGAACTGCACGCAATTTCAAACAACATCCTCCTCTCAAAATGTAAAACCCAGAAGAAACGGGACGAATGTCAACAAACAACCAAATTGCATGATCTTACAGTGATCAGCAATTCTTTTTTCTATCATTTTTGTCTATCACTTATAAAATATAGTATATCATAACGTATATCTAATATCGAAGGCAATGTGTGGAGGAGTTGGGGTTGGGCAAAATCATTGGTTATGGGTGAAAGGGTGAGACGCTGCGTGTAGGATTTGATCTTACGTTCGCTGCTGCCCGCCATAAAGATGAATTTGCCTTAGGAGAGAAGTTGGGTAGGTAAAGATGCTTCGCTGGCTTTCAGCCCCAGCTTTGCGGCATAGCAAGACTAAAAGACGTAAATACGAATTTCATCGCATTTACGTCTTTTTCTTGAGCTTTTAATCATTTACTCGTCATTCATTCCACATCGCTAATCCTCAACCAGCTCAGTTATTGGGCAAAGTATACTTTACACCCGTCGCTACCCCATCTGAGAAACGATAAAATGTATAGTAATGATGGCTTCCATCATCGTAAAAAAGCTGCCACACATATTCGCCATTGAACACACTCGGCTGGAGGCTTATAATTTTTACACCTGGAAGCTGCTGCTGAATTAGCGCCGTCATTTTTTGCTCGTCGACTCCGTTCTTCAGCAACTCGGTATGAACACCGCTATTATCTGCGGCAGGTACATTAGGTTGTCCTTCCACTTTTTGAAAAGGAACCCACACCATTATATTTTCATTCTGTGCATTTTTCCCTTGAACCACCCAATATACCTGATCCCACACAGACTTCCATGTTTGAGTCGTACTAACCAGACCACCTGATTGCTTGGCCTTAATGATAGCGGCATTTTTCTCAGCCACCTGGTCTTGAGTAACATAGGAATAATACCAGAAAATGCTGACCAGGATCAGTATCACGGCCAATATGGCGACCGCTATCCATTTTTTCTTATTTTTCAAACCCGTGCTTCCTCTCTAAGGGGATGTGACACCTGAATTAGCGCGACAGCAGCCCTTCAAAGGCGGCTTGTGCCTCATGTTTGATACGTTCCTCGTCCATAGTCAGGCATTCGCCGTTTTTTACAACCTGACGACCGTCTACCCACACATGAGCCACGTCCTTGGCGCTTGCAGAGTATACCGCATGGGAAATAAGATCTGTGCGCGGCAAGAAATGTGCCTGATTCAGATCCAGCGCGATAAAGTCAGCCTTGTTGCCTGCTGCCAACGCTCCTACTTCTTTTAAACCAATCGACTTTGCACCGTATTCTGTTGCCAGACGCAGCGCTTCACTTGCAGGAACTGCCGTAGGGTCACCGGATACACCCTTGTGAATAAGTGCCGCCAGACGCATTTCCTCGAACATATCCAGGTTGTTATTGCTGGCAGGACCATCCGTTCCGAGAGAAACAGTAACCCCTGCACGCAGCAATTCAGGCACTCTTGCCACACCACTTGCCAGCTTCAAGTTGCTACCTGGATTGTGCGAAACTGCTACACCACGTTCCGCCAGTAGAGCTATTTCTTCGTCGTTCAAATGAACGCCATGAGCAACAAGCGAAGGACGGGAGAAAAAGCCAAGCTTATCCAAGTGTGCAACTGGACGCAAACCGTAGTCTCGTACGTTTTGCTCAACTTCGGCGATCGTCTCAGACATATGCGTATGCAGCGGCAAATCGAGATCATGCGCAGCTTGTACGAATTTTTCAATAAATGCAGGGGGACATGTATATGGCGCATGCGGTGACATCATCGTTGTAATACGGCCGTCTGCTTTACCGTGCCAGTTACGCGCAAAAGTCACGGCCTCAGCCAGCTTGATCCGCTGTTCTTCCTCCGAACATAGTCCAATTGCTCCACGCATCAGACTTGCACGAATACCTGACTCTTCAGCTACACGAGCCACCTCATCCATATGATCGTACATGTCCAGGAAGGTCGTTGTCCCACCTTTCAGCATTTCCAGCACAGACAAGGATGTGCCCCAGTACACGTCTGTAGATGTAAACTTGGCTTCCATAGGCCACATTTTTTCCTGAAGCCATACTTGAAGTGCCAAATCATCTCCATGCCCACGCAGCAGAGACATCGCCGCATGACCATGAGTATTGATCAGACCAGGTAAAAACAATAAGCCCTTACCATCAATCGCTTCCGTCTCTTCCTCACCCGCAGGCAAGGTTTCGCCAATATAAGTAATACGACTATCCTCCACAATCATAAAACCATGGATTACCCCAGCTTCTGATCCATTTACGGCAAAAGAGCCGTTTTTAATCATCCATTTATTCACTGTCATATTGTGTTTCTTCCTTTCCGTCCTCCAGATAATAAGCGAGGCTAAGCAAATCAGTTGTAAAGTCTGTGGCATGAATCCGAATGTTGGCCGGTGCCTTGAGAGTAGTCGGTGCAAAATTCAGGATTGCTCCAATTCCGCTCTCAATAAGCCTATCAGCCACGTGCTGTGCTTCAAAATCAGGTACGGTAATAATCCCAATTCGAATGTTTTTTTCTTTCACAGTCGCTTCCAGTTCATCCATCGGTTGAACGACCAAAGTATTGATCTTGGTTCCTACCTTATCCGGAAACGCATCAAATACCGCTACAATCTTCATATTGTCTTTTAAATAAGCGTTATAATTCGAAAGGGCTTGCCCCAGATTACCCGCTCCGACCAATACTACATTAATTTGCTGGTCAATTTTCAGGATATGGCGTATTTTTTCAATTAGATAAGAAACATCATAACCGATACCCTTCCGACCAAAATCTCCAAAATAGGCGAGATCTTTACGGATTTGGGCCGGGTTCAAATCTAGCCTCTGTCCCAACTCTTGAGAAGAGACCGTAGCCACCTCCCGTTTGTGCAGTGCATTCAGATAACGTAAATATACGGGTAACCTCCGTACGACAGCCTCTGAAATTTTATCTGATTTCATACTTGCTCCCCCTAATTGTAACGAACATACTCAGTGTCCGTCCGTTATGCCTCGGTCTCCGGGGCGGATTGGAGCCATTCGGCGATGCGGGGCACCATTTGCTCCGATGGCATATGCTCCATTTTTGGTCCCGGTAACGAGTACAAAAAGTGCTTTCCATAATAGGATTCGATCACACGCGTATCATAAACGATAACGACCCCGTGGTCGCTCGCTGTACGTACCAACCGCCCAAATCCCTGTTTGAAGCGAATGACCGCTTGTGGTACAGACAGCTTCATAAATGGATTCTTCTTCTGCTGCTGAAGCAGCTCGCTTTTTGCCTCCAGCAACGGGTGATTTGGCGGTTGAAACGGCAAACGAACAATGGCCAGACAAGTCAGTGCCTTCCCCGGAATATCGACGCCTTCCCAGAAGCTACTGGTTCCCAGCAATACAGAAGCTTTGGCTTCCTGAAAACGGCGGGTTAACTTGCTGCGACTCCCACTGTCCACGCCTTGTCCCAGCACAGTAATTTCGCTGGATGCTAACGCCTCTTTGAGCGGCTCATAAACTTGCCGGAGCATCCGATAGGAAGTAAACAGAACAAGCATTCTCCCCCGCGTCGCCTGAGCAGTCGCTCCTAGAGAGCTAACGAGCATATCTACAAAATGTGCATCTCCTACACTGCCCTTCACACTTGGAAAATCCCGTGGAATGACCAGCAACACCTGATCCCTGTAATTAAAGGGTGACGGGAGCTGCGAAGTCATCAGCCGCTCTTGATCTGCGGCCTCCTGCAAGCCGAGCTGATCGATCATGTACTGAAACGACTTATCTACCGATAAGGTAGCAGACGTCAGAATAATGCTTCTTTTTTTGTCAAAAAACATTTCTTTCAACTGGCGGCTCACATCGACGGGCACCGCATAAAATTGTAATGATTTACTACGGAATTGCCCACTCGCTTCAAGCCAGTATACGGTTGTTTCATCATCAAGTCGCATAAAAAAGCGCAAATTTTCTCGGATCCCCGCCAAATCCTTGAGCAGACCCGTAATATCTGTAATGAGGCTATCAGCTGCATAATCGTCATGTTCTTCCTTGACGTCCAGCATCAGCTTGTCGCCCTTGCGCAAAATTTCACTCATCGTTACATATAGCTGATTTTCCAAAGCTCCCGCCTGATCCCACTTTGCAGGCTTGGCCGAAGGTTTGAGACGGGAAGAAAACTGGCCTGTTTCACCCGGTGTTGCATCGCTTCGCTCTGGCAACATGCCAAACAGCTTGTCGCTTAGCAGGTCCCATGTTTCCTTCACCTCTAACACGAGCGGATACATCTGGTCGATGGTTGAGGCCCAATCCGCCGACTTCTCGTGCCCCGATTTCGCCAACTGTTGACGAAGTGAAGGCAGTTGTCCATTCTTGCTGTCTTTGAACAGTCGCGTCAGTGTATGCACGAGTGTGAAATATTTCATATGCATACCTAGGTGATTACCAGCTACTTCCTCCAGATGATGGGCTTCATCAATCACCAGATGTTCATAGCTCGGCAACAGCTGATGACTTGCTTTGACGTCTGTGAACAACTTAGAGTGATTCGTAATAACGACATCCGCTATTCCTGCTTCATGGCGTGCACGATGATAATAACATTTGCGGAACCATGGGCAAGAACGACCAAGACAGGACTCTGAATCACTCGCCACCGTTTCCCAGAAATCCCCTCCACGGTTGCTCAGGTTTAGTTCTTCATCATCACCGGTTTCTGTTAGCGTCAACCAGACGATCATCTGAGCCGCTGTAATTAAATCTTCCTTCGGTGTCGCGAAGTCTCTTCTGTTTATTTTATGTTCAAACTTACGCAGACACAAATAATGTCCCCGACCCTTGAAAATAGCAGCCCGGAACGGAAACGGAATCACCTTGGTCAGCATCGGAATGTCGCGCTCGCGTAATTGCTCCTGTAGGTTGATCGTATGTGTACTTACCATAACGCGCTGTCCTTTTTTTACACTGTGATACAGTGATGGGAGCAAATAACCGAGGGATTTTCCTGTTCCTGTACCTGCTTCGATCAGTAGATGCTTGTCTTCACTCAGTGCCTGATTTACACCCTCAATCATCTGTATCTGTGCCTCGCGCTCCTCATATTGGCTCAAGGATGAACGCAAATTGTCCCGCACATCATCCATGTACTCCTCAAAGGAAACACCTGACAGTGGATTCGGGTCATCTTCTTTACGCGGAGCAGCTAGCTCCGTCCAATCTTCCACTTTTAGCGCAAGCTGACGAAAAAACTGATGTCCCTCCAAATCCTGAATAGGATCAAGCTCTTTCTCTTCACGCACCCCATCAAGAAACCATCCAAGGTCACTGTCTTCCTCTGCAAACAAATCGCTTAGCCGCTGTATCGTTATCAGAGGTAATGCTTGAAGCTCACCCAGACACTTTAAAAACACCTCAGCCGTAGCCAACGCGTCGCTGTCTGCTTGGTGAGGGCGATCATGCGCCAGCCCGAACTCAGAAGACACAAAACCCAACTGATAAGAAGATAGCGATGGAAACATAATTTTCAGAAAATCCATTGTATCCAAGATTCTTCCGCTAAACGGCAAATATCCGCACCGATCCAGAGCGTTTTGCAAAAAATTAAAATCAAACGCCACATTATGACCGACCAGTACAACATCGTCCAGCATAGGCACGAGCTCCATCATCATTTCTTCAAGTGCAGGAGCATCCTTAACGTCATCGTCTGTAATTCCGGTCAATCCGGAGATAAAAGGTGGAATAGATCTGCCAGGGTTTACATAAGAGCCATAAACACGGGAAATGCTGTTATCATGATCTATAATTGCAAGTCCGACTTGAATGATGTCATCCGCGGACTGGGTGCCTGTCGTTTCAAAATCCAATACCGCAAATTTCATTCGGGCTAATCCTTTCTTATGACACTTACAAAAATAATAACTCTGTATATTAGCATAGCAGAAGATCGCCTGTTTGGAAATTAAGACAGCCAAAAAAGACGATGCACACGCCGCCTGAGAGGTGGGCATGCATCGTCTTACTCGGTGTCTGACACTACATCCAGGTCATCATGGAGTTGTCGTATCGAAGCTTTTCGGTACCGGACAGACAGGCTTCCATATTGTGCAGCGGCTCGGGTAACGCAGGATCGAACTGATGTGCGAGAGCAAAACATTTTTGCGCCTCCTCTACGTCAGCCTGCTTTGCCAACAGACAGCCTAGCGCATTATAGATGACCGCCTTTAGTCCTGCCTGGTCAGTCAGGTCCAGCACCTTCTGAAAATGGCATACAGCCTCTGCTGAATCATCTAGTTGAAAATAAGCCATTCCCATATACATGCGACTCTGCCAGCTGTTCGGAAAATGCTGTAGTACCTGCTCAAATTGTTGGATCGCCTCAGGGTACATGAGTAATCGATAATACCCTTGCCCCCGATTAAAAGCTGGCAGCTCTTTTTCAGGCAGCTCCATGCCAGACATATCAGTCTCCGCGGAAAACCCGGCTGCACGCAGGCAAACCATTTTTTCCTCAAAGGCCAGCCACTCATCCATAATTCCGTCACTCATTCTCCGCAGCAGACTCCAGTGCTGTAGCAGCTCCTGCCTGCGGGAGCCCTGGGCTGATGGGTAATGCTTCACGATATCATCTAACATGCTGTTCATTTCTGCGAATACATGCTGGAACATGCGCATCCCGCCCTTATGAAAGATGGATTAATACACTCACATTTTTCGCTTAAAAGACGGGTTTCATCCGTACTCCCATTCATTACATGATCGTCGCGTGTACTTCTTTGTTCATCGTTTGGGCTGGTTTATTATGTTCATCAACAAATACCACTGTTGGTTTGTATGTTTTGGCCTCTTCATTTGACATGGAAGCATAGGAAATAATAATGACTGTATCACCAGGCTGCACCAAACGGGCTGCCGCACCGTTGAGACAGATCACTCCGCTCCCACGAGGTCCGGGGATAACATAGGTTTCCAGTCGAGCTCCATTGTTATTGTTTACAATTTGAACCTTTTCATTCTCCAACAGATCCGATGTCTCCATGAGATCTTCATCTATAGTGATACTCCCCACATAGTTCAGGTTAGCTTCCGTAACCGTAGCGCGGTGAATTTTGGATTTCATCATGGTTCTAAACATGGGAAAGCACCTCCGCCTTCTGTATTCTTATATTGTCAATCAGTCGGGTATTGCCAAATTTCACAGCCAGCGCTACGATGACGTCTTCCTCAACATCACATAGCCGCTGCTCGGGAAGAAGGGGCTCCAGACCGGGAAAAGTTAATATTTCAATGTAATCAATATCTGCTAAAGGAGAGGAAGTAATGATGGACTCCACCATTTGATGTAACTGACGAATCGTAATTGTGTTTGTTACTATATCTTCGCTCACTTCCTGCACCTTACGCAGTGACTGGGACAGCACCAATGCCTGCTCGCGCTGTTCTGCACTTAAATACACGTTACGGGAGCTGAGGGCCAAACCATCCGCCTCTCTGACGATGGGACAAGGTACGATAGTCACGTTCATATTGAGATCAGTCACCATCTGCTGGAGCACAGCAACCTGCTGCGCGTCCTTCATCCCAAAAAAGGCCAAATCAGGACCTATCATGTTAAAAAGCTTGGCTACCACCGTAGTCACACCATCAAAATGGCCGGGACGGGAAGCACCGCACAAGCGATCTGTCAAAGCGGATACACGAACTTTGGTTTGGGTTGGTTGTGGATACATTTCTGCTACAGTTGGCAAAAAAACAATATCCACGCCTTCGCGCCGCGCTACCTCCAAATCACGAGCTTCATCGCGAGGATAGCTGTCTAGATCTTCATTTGGTCCAAATTGAATCGGATTTACGAAAATGCTAAGCACCACCGTATCTGCCATTTCACGCGCCTTGTGCATCAAGCTCGCATGTCCTTCATGCAGGTATCCCATCGTTGGTACAAAGCCGACTTTATGTTGCTGTAAAGAGGCAGAACCGTGTACTGTTTTTGCTCCGTTTGTCCCAAGCTGCCGACGTTCAGCAATAATCTTGCGCAACTGAGCCACTTCTCTTACGATGATCATGGCCGAGATTCCACCTTTTCCTTAGCTTGTTCTTGTGTCTGTCCTTTTGCCTTACCGTACAGGGATTCCACAACGCGGTCATCCGCGCTGAACACATGCTCCGCTGCTGGAAATGCCCGCCCTTTCACATCACTCACATATTGCTCAATGCTGCTACGGATCAAGCCGGCTACATCGGCATAGGTTTTAACAAAGCGTTTGCTGAAATAAGGCGATGCGTACTGAATCAGATCGTGATAAACGAGTACTTGACCGTCACATCCACGTCCAGCACCAATCCCAATGGTTGGTATGGAAAGTTCTTTAGAAATCGCTGTTGCCACTTCCTCAGTTACCAGTTCCAGTACAATGCCAAAAGCACCCGCCTGCTCCAGCGCCTTGGCGTCCGCCATCAACCGGCGTGCGTCTGCTTCGTCTTTGCCTTGAATGCGATAGCCGCCAATTTGATTAACCGACTGCGGAGTAAGCCCGATATGTCCCAGTACAGGCACACCTGCCTGTACAGTTGCTTTTACGATATCGGCAATTTCAGCTCCGCCCTCCAATTTAACAGCATGCACATGTCCTTCCTGCATCAGACGACGGATGCCCTGAAGACTTTCTGATACACTGCCGTGATATGTCATAAAAGGCATGTCCGCTACGATAAATGTATGTTCTGCGCCTCTGGCGACTGCCCGGGAATGGTACACGATATCGTCCAAGGTTACGGGGATGGTTGAATCGTAACCAAGAACTACGTTACCTAGCGAGTCACCCACGAGAATCATGTCAATTCCCGCCTCCTCGGCTATTTTAGCCGATGGATAATCATAGGCGGTCAGCATACTGAGCGGAATGCCCTCTTGCTTCATTTTTTTCATTTTCACAATATTCAGTGCTTGTTTTCCTGCCATTGCGAATGGCTCCCTTCCATCTTTTTTTGGCACAAAAAATAACCTTTTATGAACGCCTGTACATCTGCGTCATCAAAAGGTCCGAACAGCCAAAAAAGACACTCATTTTGAGATCGTCCCTTCTGTCTCGGTCCTGTTCGGCTCAGAGCAGAATCCAACGTAACCTTCAAATGAAGTTATGATGGTCTTACAACTTGCTAAAGTAGAGCATGTGCCCCTGGAGTGCAGCTCGGACCGTCCGATGCCGCCTCCTGCACAGTATAACAAAAAACATCAGCTTTTTCACGTGAAGTTTTGCACAGGGAACAGAACGATTTCGGTCGTTTTCATAGCTAGGGTCGCTTCTACAATTGTATATCCCCTGAAATGACCTGAATTCGCTCTCCCTGATCCGTTTCTACCACGAGTGCCCCGGAAGGGTCCAAGCCAACAGCTGTACCTTCTACAGTTATCCCTTGTCCTGTATGTGCCCGTACGCTACGGTTCATAGTCACGGATAAAGCCTCCCACAGCATGGCTATAGGCTGGAACCCCTGCTCGGCATATAACTTACTTAGCTGTTCCATTTCTTCCAGCACTGAGGCGATCAGCACAGTACGGTCAATTTCACGCCCTGCTTCTATTTTCAATGACGTTCCCACCTGCGATAACTCTTCCGGGTAATCTTCTTTATTCAAATTTACGTCAATGCCGATCCCTGCAATACAGTAGCGAACCCGTTGATCCTCTGTTGCAGATTCCAGCAGAATACCGGATACTTTGCGACCATGAATCAGCAGATCGTTTGGCCATTTGATACCTGCCTCCACACCCGTCAGCCGACGAATGGCTCTACACACTGCTACACCTGTAAGTAGCGTTAACTGGGGGGTAAAAGCCAAGGGTTGGGTAGGACGCAACACAATGCTCATCCAGACTCCTTTGCCACGAGGTGAATACCACTTTCGTCCCAATCGTCCCCGACCTGCCGTTTGTTCTTCTGCGAGCACTACTGTCCCCTCTGGCGCGCCCTCTTCTGCCAAACGCATGGCATCCTGCTGAGTGGATACCGTCGAATCCAGTACAACGATACGCTGGCCAAACGATTGGGTATTTAACATATCGGCCAATTTGGAGACTTCCAGCCGATCCGGCCGGGATATCAACCGATAGCCCCGACGCGAGGAGGCATCAATATTGTAGCCCAACTCACGCAGTTTGTTGATCTGCTTCCATACTGCTGTTCGGCTAACCGAGAGGCGTCGGCTGATTTCCTCCCCTGATACGTAATCGGATGTACCATCCTCCAGTATGCCTAACAATCTTTCATGATTATTCACTACTCATCACCCGTTTCGCTTCCTGAAGCAATGTTTCTGTTTCATTCGGAATATCTCCGCAGGCGACAGCTTGTAAAAGCTGTGCCATCATCTGACCCAGCCAAGGGCCGCCTGATCGATTCATCGCCTGAACCAGTTCATTTCCTGTAATATTTAAATCTTTAATACGAACGACTACAGCCTGCTTTGTCCACGAGCTTGCCAGTTTGGCTGTTTTCGCCACATGCTTTTCTATCCTTGGCGGTAATCCGCGGAATGAAGCAGGCAGTGTCTTGTAAAGTTCAAGCCAGTCCGAAGCTGTATCCTTTCCCAGCCTAATTAGCAGTCGAATCCAGCTACGACGCAGCGCCTCATCGTTGATAATGTCAGACTCCTCCGGAATTGAATCACCAGCTATGACACCAGCAATGTAGATTAATTCGGTCTCCCATTCCAGCAAATGAACCAGCCGAAGTCGTACCGCGTTGGAAAAGGTCCAAGCTCTTAGTAGCTCGTCCGCTGCCTCTGAGGTAAGTCTACAAGACATTAAGAGCAGGCCCCACCGCAGTTCTTCTTGCAGTTGAACGATCCCCTTGAGCGCCTGTGCTTCACATTGCTCCCAGGGAACCGGAACCTTCGTACAGCCGAGCAATCCGCTACGGCTCAGCATCTCCAACCCACGTAAAGGGTCAGGGCCCGCCAGCATCTTTTCCAGCTCGACCCGCACGCGTTCCATGGCTATGTAACGAAGTCCCTCTCTGCGTCGAATCATGCCTTTCCAGGTGTTGTAAGCAATACGGAACCGAAACACAGAGGAAAAACGGATGCAACGCAGCATCCGCAACCCGTCCTCCTCAAAACGTTCCTCGGCTCGGCCTACACAACGAACGAGAGCAGCTCGCAAATCGGCTTCTCCCCCAAACGGGTCCACCCGCTCTCCGTGTTCTGCCATCGCAATCGCATTCATAGTAAAATCCCGTCGCATCAGATCCTCACGGATATCCTTCACGAAGGCAACTTCCGTTGGACGGCGGTGATCGGCATAACCGCTTTCTGTACGAAAAGTGGTCACCTCGAACGCATGGCCACCCTGCATGACCGTAACCGTCCCATGCTGAATTCCTGTCGGAATGACGTGAGGGAATAGTGCTATGACCTGTTCAGGCTCAGCTGAAGTAGTCAAATCCATATCATGAATGGCTCTTCCTAATAGCTCATCCCGCACACAGCCGCCAACCCAGTAAGCTTCGTGACCTGCTGCTGTTAGTGTATGTATGACCTCTTTGCCATGAAGTGCCATCTCTTGGTCAGCATATTGCCAAGTATTTGTATTCATAGGGTTTCCCCCTTTGCAAGTATTCAATATAAAAAACGGACGCGAGTCCGCCCCCTTAAACGCTGATCGGTTTAAGATCCGGCACCTCGCGTCCCAACACACGGTAATATATCTCTTCATATTGACGGGTAATCAGCTCATCACAAAAAACGGTACGAGCGCGGGTCAGACACGCTTCACGGAAACGTTCCGCCATCGCTTCATCGGACAACAGCTCTACTGCATAATCAGCCATTGCCTCTGTATTACCGATTTCAGCGAGATACCCTGTACTTCCATGCACAACGAGTTCAGGTACTCCCCCTGCCTGAGAACCGATTGTCGGCACTCCACAGGCCATTGCTTCCAGCGCAACCAGACCAAAACTTTCTTTTTCCGAGGGAAGCAGCAGCACATCCGCCATAGAAATCACTTCTGCGATCTGATCCTGCTTACCTAAAAAGAAGACCTTATCTTGCAGACCTAAATTCTCGATTTTGCAACGGATTTTGGGAAGATCGGGTCCTTCTCCCACCAGCAGCAGCTTCGCAGGTACTTTTCGTTGCACTCTTTCAAATATATCCAGTACATCTCCCACCCTTTTGACAGGACGGAAATTAGAAATATGCATCATTATTTTTTCATGCGGTTGGGCAAAATCTCTTCTAAGCGCCGCGGCATCTCTTGGATAATATACCCGTTTATCTACAAAATTGTAGGTTAAATCAATAGGCCGTGTAATTTCCAACGCATCTATCGTCTCTCGAATCAAATCCTTGGAAACTGCTGTCACAGCGTCACTTTTGTTAATAGCCAGCCGAATCAGGTCCTTCAACGACTCATCCTGTGCCAACACTGTAATGTCTGTACCGTGCAAGGTGGTTACCACCTTCAGATGATCACCCACCATTTCCTTTGCCAAGTAAGCGCATACTGCATGTGGTACGGCATAATGAACATGGAGTACATCCAAATTCTTCATTTGTGCGACCTGGGCCATTTTGGTTGCCAGTGACAAATCATATGGAGGATATCTAAACACATAATAATCGTTAACTTCGACCTCATGATAAAAAATATTTTTCTGAAACGTCCCGCCTAATCTGAACGGAATGCTATTGGCAATAAAATGGACCTCATGCCCTTTTTCTGCCAGCAACTTACCCAACTCAGTAGCCACTACGCCGGAACCACCCAACGACGGATAACAGGTAATCCCAATTTTTAATTTGTCATTCAAGCTAAGCTGCCTCCTTCCGCTCATCAGTGATAACTTTTCTGCCAATTTATTTTAACATTCTGCAAAATGCTCTAGTATAGAATTCTTATGTCAGGATTTTGCAAAATTCTTATGTGAATAGCTTAACCAGATATGGCGTTTTGGACGCAAAACCTTCTGCATACGAAATCAGTTTACGCTGACCCAACAATGAGTCGCGAGCTTTTACGCGTTCCACATATCCCTGATTTAATGGTGTGGATACTGTATCCTTTCCAGGTGCTGCCTGAAATTGCGAAGCATAACTCAACAACGACTGTTCCTTGGCTTCATAATGCTCGGTGATGTCCACAATCAAATCCGTTCTGCCAATATCATTAATAAAATAAAAATATAATTGCTCTACCTGTACCGCTGGATTTTCTGGCATAAAACGTCGCAACTTGGCGTTAAATACCGCTTCCTCCACCAACTTGCTGCACATCACATGGTCTGGATGCCGATCCTCCCAATAAGGAGCGAATACGACTTTTGGTGCATGGCGCCTGATTTCTGCTGTAACTGCAGCTACATGTTCAGGAGTCATATTTAATCCTCGATCAGGCAGACCCAGATTCGTCCGTACAGCAAGCCCGAGCACTTTCGAAGCATGATCAGCTTCTGACATACGAGTATCCACATCACCATTGGATGACATTTCAGCCCGCGTCAAATCGCACACGCCTACCTTTAAGCCAGCAGCTGTATGCTTGGCAATCGTGCCTCCCATTCCTATTTCTGCATCGTCGGCATGGGCTCCGAAAATCAGGATATCCAGCGTCATTTTACATCACCCTGCTGATCAATGCCTGGTTTATATTTATGTACCAACTCACGCCAAGCAAAATCGCCTCGGTCTAGCGCTTTGACCAGTATTTCAGCAGTTGCAACGTTAGTTGCCAAAGGGATCCCCTGCACGTCACATAAACGTAACAAGGCGCTAATGTCCGGCTCATGCGGTTGTGCCATGAGTGGATCACGCAAGAATATAATCAAGTCCATGTCATTTTGCGCAACCATAGCCCCGATTTGCTGATCTCCTCCAAGCGGCCCGGACATGAAACGGTGAATTTGAAGCTTGGTTTGCTCCATAATGCGCAGACCTGTTGTACCTGTTGAAAATAATTGGTGATCTGTAAAGACATGCTCATACGCCGTTATGAAATTTACCATTTCATCCTTTTTTCGGTCATGCGCTATAAATGCAATCTTTAACATTCGAAGTTCCTCCTGCCTCATTCTATAATTTCATTCGCCAAATCATTCGCGTATTCTTAATCGATGTAATGCTCAAATCCATATACAAGCCCTGGCTGCTCCATGACCTTCTGAATACCGATTTTAACACCAGGCATATAGCCCGCCCGCTCATAAGAATCCTGACGAATCTTCAGAGATTGTCCAAACCCTCCGAATATAACTTCTTGCTGCGCGAATACACCGGGAAGACGGACACTGTGGACACGGAACCCTTGATAGTACCCCCCCCGTGATCCTTCTAACGTTTCTTCCTCTTCCGGGTTACCCTGTCTTAGCTCTTCACGCTGTTCTGCGATCAGCTCTGCGGTCTTAATGGCTGTGCCCGATGGCGCGTCCAATTTTTGGTCACCATGATATTCGATGATTTCCAGATGTGGGAAGTATTTCGCTGCCTGAGCCGCAAACCGCATCATCAAAATGACTCCAATCGAAAAGTTTGGCGCGATCAGACCACCAATTTGCTGCTCACGACACTGCTTGTCCAGTTCATCAATCTGTTCTGGGGTAAACCCTGTCGTTCCGATAACCGGACGAACTCCATGCTTGATAGCAAGGGCTGTATGTGCGTACGCAAAACGCGGCCCCGTAAAATCGACCATGACATCCGCTCGACTATCCAGTAATGCCTGCTCCACATCCTCCACAATAGCGATACCCGCTTCCGGTAGTCCGACGAGAAGGCCGGCATCACTGCCGGCATGTGTTCTGTTCACTGCGGCCACAAGCTGTAGTTCCTCATCCTGAAGAACCAATTTGACAACTTCACGGCCCATACGCCCTGCTGCTCCTACAACAGCCACTTTTATTGGTTCTGACATATCCCTACAACTCCTTATGCATCCATTTGTGTTAGATCTGTTCATTCATCTGCTGGCATAACTTCTTCATGAGATTGGCAAGCTGCACATTGTGAGGAAACAGTGCAGCCGCCTCACGAGCAGCCTGCACAGCCAGCTTATACTCATTCAATTCGTCATAAATCAATGCGAGCAGCAAAAAAGCATCCCCACATAACGGATCGAGAGCTATTGCTCGTTCCAGTAGTAAAATCGCATCCTGACGCATTTGTGGCGTAGCTCTGTCAACATCCAGCATTTTTCTGGCCTTCTCCGTATACTGCCTGGCTTCCTGCGCATGCAGATGGAGAACATATTCATCCTGCTGTGGAGCGAGACGAACCGCATGCTCTGCATATGCGAGAGCCTGCTCCAAACGACCACTGCGAGCATAGGTAACCGAGCACCGGAAATAATGCTCCGCATGATCAGGCTGAGCCGAAATTGCTTTTTCAAACCATTCCACGGCCTGCTCAAAATCGTTCTGCAAAATGCACTGATAAGCTTTCTGAACGTATTCCTCCGCCTTCATGACACTGCACCTCCGGGTAACCGGTTTGGTACAGCATATGTACAAAACGCCTAATCGGTGTCCTTTTTAGTCCAGCGATTCGCGTCACGCGTGTTAAATTTTTGCATGACCTTATCATGAGCCTCGGTCAAATTTATACCTAGTGAGTTCGCAAAGCAAACAGTGATGAACAAAATGTCCCCCAGCTCCAGCTCAATGGAATTGTCCGCCTCATCCGTTTTTTTCGGTTTCTCGCCAAAGGAGTGATTGACTTCCCTCGCCAGTTCCCCGACTTCCTCAGACATGCGGGCCAACATCGCCAAAGGGCTAAAATAACCTTCCTTAAATTGAGATATATACTGGTCTACCTCACGTTGAATTTCATCTAATGATTTTTCCATGAAACACGCAATCCCCCCATGTGCAGGTTTATTCATATGTTATCGTAAAGCACATTTTAAAACAAATTTTTTTTAATTCAGGATTTTGCAAAATCCTCAATTATGACTTATGACCCCAACTTGCAGTCATCAGTCTTTTAAAGCTACCGTAAAAAGGTATACTAAACATAAGGATCTGCGATTTCGCAAAATCAGCATGAAGTCGTTCTTCCTTAAACTGCTACTGCGAGGGATTATATGAAGATATCCAAGTCCATGGAACAGCTTAAAATGATTTTAGCTATTGTGCTCGGGACCGCCATCTATGCATTCGGTCTGCTTTATTTTATTATACCCAGTAAACTGATGGAAGGTGGTATTACAGGGATCACCCTGCTGCTCAATTATGCATTTTCGATTTCACCCTCTCTCTCCACATTGCTTCTGAACATTCCTTTATTTTTAATTGGATGGAAAATGCTTGGGGGCAAGCAAATTCTATATACAGGGGTAGGTATCGGGTCGCTCACTTTTTTTCTGTGGTTGTATGAAAAAATGATTCATCTCGGATGGATGGGGACATTTCAAACTGAACACGATTTTATACTTTCTTCATTATATGCGGGAGTTACGCTTGGGGCCGGATTAGGTATTGTGTTCCGCTTTGGTGGCACTACGGGCGGCTCGGATATTATCGCTCGTATTCTAAACCGAAAGTTTGGCTGGAGTATGGGAAGGATTATGCTGGTCATTGATATCGTCATTATCGGTGCTTCACTACTTTACATACCAAAAGAAAAAATTCTATATACACTAGTTGCCGTGTTCATCGCGTCCAAGATTATTGATTTTATACAAGAAGGGGCCTATTCTGCCAGAGCCTTTATGATTATCAGCGACCACACGATGGACATTGCGGATATTATTATTAAGGACATGGATCGCGGAGTTACTATTATTCCGGCTGTAGGTGCATTTTCCAAGCAGGCCAAGCATGTTGCCTATTGTGTCGTACCTCGTCAGGAAATACGACGTTTGCACCAAATTGTTAAATCGGTTGATCCAAGGGCATTTATTATCATACAGGATGTGCATGATGTACATGGAGAGGGGTTCAAAGAGGAATAGCCCGGAAATCCGGGCGATGGGCTAACCTATATGGATGGCTCAGCAGCCAACGACGCGAATGTTCGAATTTTGCATCGTTATCCAGAGAAACCAGCTCGATATTTACGATAACCTGCATAGACCAGCGCCAGCAGAACAATCATGCCGATTGCCAATTCTGCCCGGCGCTCGCTTTCACGCGGGATAAATGGCGCCAGGGCAGTGGCGTCTTTTTCACGTCCAAACAAGGCATTAAACGTCGGATTTCCCTGATCCAACGCCCCTCTAATCGCTGAGGCATCTGCATGTTGCTGATCCCCCAATCCTTTGACATAGGAAATCCATGAATCAGCCCGGACAACCTCACTTGTTCTGCCATGAATCAATGCTGCTGTACGGATCGTCTCGTAGTGGTCCTCCAGCACTGCCGCTCCAGCTTTGAAACCCTTCATGTTGCCTTTAGCAAACTGGCTGTTCAAGCCACTAACATCTTCTTTTAAAATCTTATAATACTGCTGCCATAAGGGCTGACGCGGATGTGCAAGCGCATCTGTCGCAAGTCGTAAATTGGCCGCAGCCTTCACCCACTCATCTGGTGATGCTTGGACGGACTGTGTAGCTTGCTGCACCTCAAGAATGCTGCCGGACAAAGCATGAATGGCCTCTACAGATAACGCTGCCTGCACCTGTCCGGTGCCAAACCATCGACTCACCTCGGCTACATCCGCGCGCGCTTTTTCAATGTTCCCCTCCATCACATCCCGGTACAGTATCGCAGCTGCATGATCCAGTTCCTCAATTTCTTTTGTATTTCCTATGGGTTTTGACTGATCACGCGCTTCTGCCACACCTGGAGGGACGCAGACGGACAGCAGCAGGACCATAGATAAAACAACACTCGAAACAATACGTATCATAATTTGAAACGCCTGACCCCTAATCATGGGACATCCCTCCTCACCTTACTGTATGGTAAGGTTGCCGGGACTAGAACTTGCTTTAGGACGAATCGTTTGAAGCCAGGTTATGTTCGGGACAAAATAGGAAACATTCGTTGATTTTCTTTA
This sequence comes from Paenibacillus sp. NMA1017, assembly GCF_058895805.1. Lineage (NCBI taxonomy): Bacteria > Bacillati > Bacillota > Bacilli > Caryophanales > Paenibacillaceae > Paenibacillus > Paenibacillus sp. NMA1017. The sequence continues at coordinate 199,858 of NZ_JBZXYR010000002.1, forward strand.
CATGTATTTTGATCTTTAGTTTTATAGAATAGCGTCGTATCTTCCTGTTTCAACAGAGAAATATTGCAGCCTTCCTGTTCTCTTGGTGTAAAGCCAAAAACTACCTTCTTGGTTTCTTGTTTCGTTACCGCTGACAGTATGATATCCATAGGGATTTCGCCTGGCCCATAAATATCGTAGCAGTTCATCGTATCCCCTGCAAAATCTGCAACCACAATCGTGTCATATTGAGGTATATACCAAAATTTATCTTTAAAAAAAGAGATGGCATAGAATAAGACCAGCCATTCAATGCTTTCCGCAGCAAAAAGTGAATATGGGTTTAATCCAGCGCTTTTATTTTTCAGTAACTTTAAATCCGACTGCTCTTCCATGTTCAATTTCTCAACTTTAATGTCCAGGTTGTTTGTGGCTACTTTCCGGTTCCATTGATATTCTTGTGCCGAAACAAACCCGAATTTAGGGTAAAAATTCTTCACACTATCATTTGCGAACAAATACATAGCATCACAGTTGCCCTGCCAATCTTCTAATACACGTTCTATTAAAAACCGGCTCAACCCTTGATTTCTATAGTTGGTATCCGTCATTACAGTTCCGATTTGGATGATTAAAGCTCTTTCTTATTTTATGATCATCACGGATTCCTTTTTTAAATATATATTCTTTTTGGTTTATAACAATGTTCATCTCTATTTCTCCACTTCTACTCCCATTCGATTGCGCGCAAACATGGCAAGCCATGCCGCTATGATACTGACAAGGGTCAGCATAAAGGTAAAAGCACGCACTTGCGGTACATCATCCGTTAGCGTCTTCGGTAGATAGGGATATATACCAAATGTATAATCCATCGTATCATTTAACAATGTCCAGAGTGCGGCTAGGCATAAAGCAGTCCATTTGCAGGTGAAAAAACGAACGAACAGTAATGCTTCGACCGCCATTGCCGTGTGAGATGCCACCAGCATCCAATCCTGCCAAATCATATGTCCCCCCTGCGCGACTCCCCAAAAAATAATAGCTGAAGCCCAGATGCCATACTTTACACTCGTGACAACAGCCAACGCCTCCATGATCTGACGAACGACCTTCAAGCTCTTGAGACGCGGGGAATAGAGCAAAAATGCTATAGAGATCGTAAAAAACAGACTCGCCGTCGGACTATCAGGCACAAATACAATCTGCCACATTGGGTGATAATTTAGTGTATATTCCAACTGCCCCCCATACCATATGTACCCATACACTGTTCCCACCAAATTACACCAGAACAGCAGCCACAAAAAAGGCCGGCTCGTCAAGAACGACCGGCTCCACAAATAAGATAACGACACGTCCTTCATCCTCCGTTCATACGACAGTTGCCTTGTACAGGCCCCATCCTACAAAGACTATATCATATCCAAGCGTATCAAAAAAACCTGACTGCCGCTACAGTCAGGTTTGATGATTATAATCTCGCACTAACGATTGTCTGAAATCCAACTTAGGTTCCTAAAATCGTTCTAACTCATTGCTTTCAGCTCATCCGTAAGATGACGAAAAGCTACTTCATCTCCGGAGGCTAGCGCCTCATCAATATCCTTGTAGAGTTTTTCACTCCGGTGTTTACGTAATGCCTCGTCCAAAACCATTTCAGCAGACAGGCCCAACATTACTTCATAAGTAACCTTCATTTTATCCATAGGATGCACCTCCAACATGAGTTTAAGAGATCCTATATTCTTTTCCTTTCGCCACATAGCTGAGTGCCGTTCGTGACATCCGCTGCAAGTCTGCATCTGTCAATTCGCGCACCACTTTGGCAGGTGTACCGAGAGAAAGAGTATAGGGTGGTATTTTGGTATTTTCCGTAACGACCGACCCTGCTCCTATTAAAGCATATTCACCAAGCTCCGCTCCGTTGAGTACAATGGCCCCCATACCGATTAAAGTGCCTTTGCCTACCGTACAACCGTGGATTATTGCAGCATGACCTACCGAAATATCATCCGCCAGCAACAGGGGCTGATCTGTGTTCACATGTCCCACGACACCGTCCTGAATATTGCAGCATTCACCGATGATGATAGGCGCCATATCTCCGCGCAGTACGGCATTAAACCATACAGAGGAATCTTGACCGATCGTTACTTTTCCGACAATTTTTGCTCCTTCTGCCACATAGACAGATGAATGGAGCTGTGGCATGTTTCCGTTATAGTGAATCAGCATCAACTTCACCCTCTCATTTTGGGTGAAATTCTATCAACATGTGTGCTGCTTGTCAATGGAGCCGTATACCCGAGTCGTTCCGCCCAATGCGGCACTCTCCCGCCAACTTCAACCCCCAGGCCGTCATCTGTACAGATGGTCCCGTCGAATGTTCACCCTGACGAAGCATACCCAAGTGAAGCATCATTCGTATAATCCTCTGATCAAAGACCGAACGGGGCGTATCATAGTAAAACGGTCGAATCAGTGGGCCGATATGTACAAAAAGCGACTCTGAGGACGTCCATGGCCTGGCACATTCTCCAATCCAGTAGACTAGAGAAAGCAAATTAGGAACGGCTCCTTTATACAATCTTAACCAAAACCTGAATAGCTGTATCATTTCGTCCTCAATTGTATGCTCCCGATGCGCTTCTCCCTTTGCCGTCAGCACAACTTGGTCCCCTTTCTCCTCAATGTACTTGGAGTGACGGGCATAATCATACAGTAGTGCCATTCGGTCTGGATAAAACTTAAAAGAGGAGCCATACCCGAAACGCCATCCTCCCTTACCCAAAAGCGGCTCCGCAATGTGCAAATGCTCCATCAGCTGCTGCTGATTGCGACGGTACCAAGCTCCCTCGGGATTTAGCGGAACCTCATGTTGCCCCATGTATTGAAGGAAAAGCCGTAAATCCTCTGCCAGTAGATGCCCTTCATCCCGGTACGACGACGGTTCGCTTACCCGAGTCATTCCGTTTTGGAAGTCATGTACCATAACACGTCGAAAGCGCTCCTTCATATCCAACGGAATTTGGAACAAATACCTTGTATTGTGCGTCGAACCATTGAACAACCAGCCACTAGAACGCAGACGGGTCACAATATCCCTTGGCCGCTCATCAGGATTCTCGTCCTCCTCAACAGACTGTTTGGCTATTGCAACCAATTCCTCCATGCTGAAATACGGTCGGTCATCGAACAGCAGCGCGTTCAAAAACCTTACCTCTGACAACCTCAGCTCCTTGACCTGCGTCTCAAAAAAACTACTGCTGCCGAGCTTCGTCAAAATCCCCTGGATCAACTCATGCTTGGAATTAGGTTTACAGTCACAATCGTAATACACCGCGATTCTGTTCAAATGCACAATATCCGCAAATGTCAGCATATCCGCCAGATTCATTGTTCCATCGCCTCGTCACTGGACTGTCATCCGGAATTGATTCTTACTTGTTGTACCCACAGCTTTGACGGATTGTTCAGACTCTAAACCTATTTTTTACAAGGTATAATTAAAAAACAAAAAAAGACCACGACTCCTACGATGAGTAGAAGCCCTTGGTCTTTCACTAACTTTTTGAGTTACAGTCACTTTTCTCTTGCAAATGCTTCGTGCAATTATACAAAAGTGGTGCCCAATCCATATCCTCACGCTGGAGTACACTAAGTGACAAATTGCCAATTCGTTCCGTGAATTTTTCCTGATATAGAGCTTTATACAAATTAGCCAAAAAACCGCCGTGGGAAACGACCAGCAGATTCTTGTCCCGATTTTCCGCCCAAATGCCTTCCATAAAAGCTAGCCCGCGAAGCTGAAGATCCGCATCGCTTTCCTGTCCTAGATCCAGCAGATGCCAGTCGACTCCCCACTTCTCTTCACGCTCGGCCTGTGTCATGCCCTCGACCTGACCATAAGCACGTTCTCTTAGTCGATCATCAGGCTCTAGCAACGGAAGATGCAGAGCAGAAGCAATAATCTCCCCGGTCTCTTTCGCTCTGGAGAGACTACTTGTAATAAGCCCGTCCCAATGATAAGGCTCTTCCTTTAATCGTTCTGCAAGCAAGCGTGCCTGCCGGCGCCCTTCCTCATTTAGCGGAATATCACTGTGCCCCTGGATTTTCCCTACCGCATTCCAATCTGTCAATCCATGTCTGATCAAGCCAATAAGCATCGTGTCGTTCCTCCGCTGTTTTGTTATTCAGGCATTGTTATGAATTCATATTGGAGCCCAGCCGTCCTGCTAACTTCTGACCCTTCTCGCCCGATGAATCCAGCCCAGAGAAAATAAAGCAAGCGCAAGTGCCAATACAGACAACAACATCCAGTATTGCGGATAAGTAGGAACAATGCTAGCAACCAGCGGGTCCATAATGCCACTATTCACATCTTTAATGTGGTATTGATATTGTGGAGATGTACTTGTAGTTTCCAGCAGGCCTGTGGGTAAAATACCCGTGTCCATGACAGGAGCTGCTTGAGGGGGATTTTCCTGAGAGGAGCTTCCATTCCAATTCAAAAACAAAAAGCTACATAAGAATACGGCCAAAAAGCCGGCGATCCATACAGACATATACTTACGGGCTGCTGGGTTCACACGCGCACGTCGATGCTCGCCCGGAACAAGCCACGGTGATTCTTCATAAATTCGATCCATGACCCTTCGATTCATTGCCTCTAGCTTATCATCTGTTATTTCAAAGGAAATATCACGAATGGCGGATCGATTTTCTTTTGACAAATCCCACTCTTTTTCTTCCGAACCATGCTCCCACCCAGCAGACGAGCTTTTGGCCCGTCTGCGCTCCGAGTCTTGTTTCGATACATTTTTACCTGTAGCGAACAAATCCTCAGTGTCCCTGGATTTCATTGGCTGCTCATCCCTTCGTTTTCCTCATAGAGAGGCTCAAAAAAATAAGGCTCCAACTGCGTCTTCACACTGGTTCTTGCCCGGAAAAGCAATGACTTCACCGCACTGACCGTCTGTCCTAAAATAGTCGCAATCTCCTGATAATCTAATTGCTCATATTCACGCAAAATCAGCGCAGATCGCTGCTTCTCAGGCAATCTATTGATCGCTTCACGAACCATCTCTACCTTCTCACCGCGAAGGACAGCCTGCTCCGGAATTACATCCGATGGAGCTACCGGTACATAACCGCTCTCCTCCAATGGAACCTGACCGCTACGGTGCTTGCGAAGCTCACTTAGCACCGTATTGCGTGCAATTGTATATAACCAAGTGGAGAACGATGCGTCTACCTCGCGAAAAGAGTGCAGGCTCCGATACGCTTTATAAAACGTCTCTGAGCATAAGTCCTCAGCAATCATTTCCAGGTTCGAACTTTTCAGCATATGATAAACAAAAGCTAAAATTTTACGTTGGTGCCGCCTCATTAATTCTGAATAAACCTCAACATTACCTTGTTTAATTTCCTGAATCATCTGGGAATCTGTCATCATCCGAGTGAGACCCTCCTCGCCCATACATGTGCTGTTTTCCCGTTCGATTCTGTCTATATATACCGAACAGGTCAAAAAAAGTTGCGCCCTCTGCGCAAATGGATGAAACAGCATCATGGAACATTTGTTATTTTCTTACCCTATGTAGTGCCAACATTAACGGTGCTATCCCCAACAATATTCAACATCCAAAATGGACTTACCCATTGTACCACAAAATGATCGCCAGTAAAAAAGTCCAAAATCCCCACGATTTCCATCAATGCCTCCCTAACGCTGGCAACTAATTCATTTATACAGCTTTTCAATGGATTTTAAGTTTTTTCAAGATTAAATGACAGACCCACTGAAAGCGTGCCATTCAAATACACCAATAAGGATAATCACACAAAAAGAAAACGCTTTAAAAAAATTATTGACAAAATGAAAACGTATACATATAATAAAAGTACAGTATGGTTTCTCTCCACTCCTATCCTACTCAGCTACTTTACTGAAAGTAGCTACCACCCGGGGCTTTACCCGGGTGGTCTTTTTTTGTTTTCTTTTAATAATAGTAAGAAGGACTATTCCATTTGCCTACAAATAACAAAAAAGCGAGCGAAGAGAACCTTCGACCGCTTCAGATCTTTTCTTACTACTTCACTCCCAAAAAGTGTGCGTTGCTTTATAGGCGGTCAGTAGCGCAGCGATCCATTTGAATCTGGAGAAGCGTAGCGTTCGCCTTTGCCGCCGGATTTCCCCATTAAAAAATCTGATCGAAAAAATCCGGCGGCAACAGCGATCGTAAGATCAAATGGATCGCGAAGCGACCTCCTTAACGAACATCTCACTTTCCTTCCTATACCACCACTTTATAGCCCATCGAATCCAGCAGAGCCTTGGCACGCTCCCAATCCTGCTCTTGACGGAAGGAAAGCCGCATGATGCCTGGGACATCCTCCCGGCTTTCAATGATTTGCATATTGCTCAGATTAATGCTGTGATTCCCCAGTTCCATAGCAATTCGCCCGATAATCCCTGGGGTATCCGGTACATCAATATACAGATCAAACGTGGAGACAATGACTCCTTTGCGACGCTCTGGCAGTTCACTGCGGAAGTGCCCAGCTGTCAAAAATTCGTCAGCGATTCCCTCACCGTCTTGTATTCTCAGTAAATGGGTAAAACGCTCAATCTGCCCGTTCCATTCTTCCAACAGGCCCAGTAAAACTTCACGATTGCTCAGTAAGATGTCCCGCCACACAACCGGATCACTAGAGGCAATCCGTGTAATATCACGGAACCCACCGGCAGCCAATGTACGATACAACGGATTTTCATCATTATGCTTTCGTACCTGATTCACCAGCGCCGCTGCAATAATGTGCGGAAGATGACTAATCGCCCCGACAATGTCATCGTGCATATCAGGTTGGACACGCACAACATGAGCACTAGTATATTTTAATAAACGTTCCAGTGAACTGTATGCTTCCTCAGGCACACCCTCTGCCGGAGAAAGCACATAATATGCGTTTTCAAACAGCAACGCGGAAGCAGCCTTTACACCGGAACGCTCTGAACCGGCCATCGGATGACCACCGATAAAGTAAGCGTTGCGCAAAGAAATTTCTGATGCTTTTTTGGCAATTGCCGATTTCGTGCTGCCTACATCAGTGATAATACAACCCGCTTTAAGCGGTAACCTGCTTAACAGTTCGAGATAGTGCTCCAGTAAGCCCACAGGTACGCATAAAAAAATAAAATCGGCATCCTCTGCCGCTTCTTCAACTGAGAGAGTCGCCGTGTCCACGACACCACGGCTTAACATCGGTTCCATCAGTTCAGGGAGATGGGCATGGCCGACAACCGTAATATCCGGCTTCCCTTTAAAACAAAGTGCGAGGGACCCACCAATCAGCCCCACGCCGAAAATGGAAATCTTCATCAATTATCAAATCCCATCTGCGGAAATTATAGGCGTACTTTCGCCGCTTCCGCCCCCAGGACCTGTTCCAGCGCACGAATAAACAACTCATTTTGCGGCTGTGATCCAACCGACACCCTAATAAATGTCGGATATTTGTGATGACCTGCGCGAATAATCACACCTTGACGAAGCAACTCCTGAAATACCTCACCGGATGGACGACGTACATCCAGCATAATAAAATTACCATGTGCCGGGAAAGACTCCAATCCCAGACGCTTCAGCTCATTTTGCAAATAAGCTCTGCCCTCTGCATTACGATCCCGGCATTCTTGAACAAATTCTTGATCTTCCAAGGCAGCAATGGCCGCAGCCTGCGCTACCCGTGATGTATTAAACGGTTCACGAACCTGATTTATCAAGCGAATGATTGACTCGGCTCCCATACCATAACCAATGCGCAGCGAAGCAAGCCCATAGATTTTGGAGAAGGTGCGTAGTACAACCAGGTTTTCATACGCTGGCAACAAACGAATGCCGTCGGGATACGAACGATCCGTCACAAACTCGGCGTAAGCTTCATCCAGTACAACCATGATATGCTTTGGTACTTGGTCCAAAAACGCAATCAGCTCTGCCTCGGGTACTATCGTGCCCGTCGGGTTATTTGGATTACAGATCCAAATAATTTTCGTACGGTCATTGATGTGGCACAGCATGGCATCCAAATCATGTACACCTTCACGCAAAGGCACCTCAACTGCAACCGCTCCCTCAATTTCCACATTACTTTTGTATACGGAAAATGTCTGATCGGCCATAATGCTTTCTTCCCCGGGAAGGAGGAAAGCACGCGTAATCAACGCAATAATTTCGTCAGAGCCACAGCCATAGATAAACTGTTCCTCTTTTAAACCCGTCCGTTTAGCCAGTGCCTGTGTCAAAGCTACCGCACTTCCGTCAGGATACACGCTAATGTTAGCAAACTCCTGCTGAATGGCCTGCAATACTTTGGGAGAGCTGCCATACGGATTCTCGTTCGAGGCGAGCTTGATGACTTCATCGAGTCCCAGCTCACGTTTTACGTCTTCAATCGGTTTACCGGGCTGATATACTGGCAAATGTACAATATGCGGTTTAGGTTGCATGCCCCTACCTCCTCTATCCACTCAAAACATATTTATTACTTATATTTATTACTTTTTATTTTGACACCCATTACTGCTTTAATTGTGCCACAAAATTATGAATTTGCAAAAGACCTTCTTGCCTGCGCTCAGAATCATTCAGCAATGGAATGGCTTCTTCCACCTGACGTACAATAGCACTGCCGACCACAACCCCATCGCAAATGTTTGAAAACCGGGCTACCTGCTCTTGAGTAGAGATCCCAAAGCCGACCGCTACCGGAATATCCGTATGCCGTTTGACCTGCGCGATAAAGCCCTCAATACCTTCAAAAAAGGAAGCTCTTTCCCCGGTTACACCCAGCGAGGATACACAGTATACAAATCCTCGGGCCTGACGGACAATTCGCTCGATCCGCTGTTCAGAAGTTGGAGCCACCAGAGGAATCAGATGCACACCCACCTCTGCTGCCCGTCCTCCCAGCTCCTCCGCTTCCTCAAGCGGAAGGTCCGGAATAATCAGACCGCTGATACCATGTTCCTGCAAGCCTGCGAAGAAAGCATCCATACCCATCTGTAATACAGGGTTATAATACGTGAACAGAATAAAAGGCAGGCTTGAACCTGCCGCCCTAGCCAGAGAAGCTGTCTCCATGCACGTGCGGATGGAAATTTGCCGTTTCAGTGCACGCTCAGACGCGCGCTGAATTACAGGACCGTCAGCCAGCGGGTCGGAATAGGGTACACCCAGTTCCAATATGTCAGCTCCGGCCGACTCTAACTGCCGAATGATCTCTATTGTAGTATCCACATCTGGGTCGCCTACCGTCAGAAAAGGAATTAATGCCGTTTTGCCTTCATTTTTAAGGCGACCAAACGCCTGATCAATTAAATTCATGACGGATTTCCTCCCAAATACTTGATAATGGAGTCCACATCTTTATCCCCTCGTCCAGACAAACAAATAACGATAATATCATCTGCCGTCAACGTAGGTGCCAGCTTGACGACCTGTGCAACTGCATGTGCCGACTCTAATGCAGGAAGTATTCCTTCGGTACGGCAGAGAAGCTGAAGCGCATCCAGCGCTTCCTGATCGGTAATCGGAACATATTTGGCCCGCTCAATATCTTTCAGGTATGAATGCTCCGGTCCAACACCTGGATAATCCAGTCCAGCCGAAATGGAATGCGCAGGCTGCACTTGTCCGTACTCATCCTGAAGCAGATAACTCATAGAGCCTTGGAAGACCCCTTGTGTTCCCTTGGTCATCGTGGCTGCATGGAATTCCGTTTCGATACCTTTTCCAGCGGCCTCCACGCCAATCAAAGCGACCCCCTGATCCTCAATAAAAGGATAAAACATGCCGATGGCATTGCTTCCGCCACCGATCGCTGCCACGATGACATCCGGAAGTCTGCCTTCCTTTTCTAGGATCTGGCGACGTGTTTCATCGCCAATCACGCGTTGGAAGTCCCGCACCATCATCGGATATGGATGTGGGCCGACAGCTGAACCCAAAATATAGAACGTATCATGGACATGGCTGACCCAGTAACGCAAAGCTTCATTCCCGGCATCCTTAAGTGTACGTGTACCCGATGTCACCGGAATGACCTCTGCACCCAAAAGCTGCATCCGAAAGACGTTCAGCTGCTGGCGCACAGTATCCTCTTCGCCCATAAACACTTTGCATTCCAATCCGAGCAACGCAGCCACAGTCGCTGTCGCGACACCATGCTGTCCTGCGCCTGTTTCAGCAATGACCTTCTGTTTACCCATACGCTTCGCCAGCAATCCCTGAGCTAATGCATTATTGATTTTGTGGGCACCGGTATGATTTAAATCTTCGCGCTTCAAGTAAATTTTAGCCCCGCCCAAATGCTGGCTCAGACGCTCCGCATGATAAAGCGGCGTTTCCCGACCAGAATAGTCCTTTAGGAGCCCGTTCAACTCTGCTTTAAACTCGGGATCATCCGCGTACTTACGGTAGGATTCCTCCAATTCAATCAGTGCGTTCATCAACGTTTCCGGTACAAAACGTCCTCCAAAAGTTCCAAAACGTCCGTTGTTATCAGGTAATTGTGTCATGCCTGCTTCACCCTTTCTACGAATGCTGTGATTTTTGCAATGTCCTTGACTCCGTTCGTCTCTACACCGCTGGACACATCCAGCCCATCGGGATGATACTCATGGACCAGCTTTTCCGCATTATCGGCAGTCAGCCCGCCGGCTACAAACAAAGGAATTCCATGTTGATGGGTCCAAGCCTGATAGGCAGGAATTCGATCCCACGCAAACGTTTTTCCAGAACCGCCACCATACAGGGGATCGTATGTATCGAGCAGTAAAGCATCAATTGTTCCGACGTAGGCATCCAATTCGTCCGCCGAGCGCTCTGTCTGTCCTTGACTGTCCACAGACCATGCTTTGAATACCCGTATACCAAAATGCTCCCTGATCTCCCGACAGCGCTCTGGACTTTCCTGTCCATGCAGCTGTATGACATCCAAGGGTGCTTTGTCCATTACATCATTTAACAGTGCGTCACTAGGGTTCACAAATACGCCCACGCTGCGCGGTCTGCTGCCTGAGGTCCATTCATCCAATACGCGAAGCATCTCTCCAGCCTGTACGCCGTCAATCCGACGCTTGCTGTCGGCAAACACAAAACCTATATAATCGACCGGTAAGTTTACCATAGATTTTAGCACTTCAACGCTTTGAAGTCCACAAATTTTTACGCCCGTTTTGTTCATACTTTAATCCCGTCCATCAATTCGGCTACAGCCTGTCCTACATCTTCCTTGCGCATCAGATGCTCCCCTACCAGGATGCCGTGTGCACCTACAGAATGCAGATACTTAACATCTTCCGGTCCCGCAATTCCGCTCTCACTGATGAACGTAACCCCTTTAGGAATTAGTGAGATCAGCTCCTCTGTCGTCTGGAGACGAGTCTCGAATGTCCGCAGATTTCGGTTATTTACGCCAATCAAGGTTGCTGTCCCCAGCTCCAGCACCGCTTTAAGCTCCTCACTGTCATGCACCTCTACCAATGCGTCCAGTCCGAGGTCGTTGGCGATCTGTAAAAAGGACCCTAATACACGCGGTTCCAGTATAGCGGCAATCAACAGCACCGCATCCGCTCCAAGCAGACGAGCTTCATATATTTGCCGTTCATCAATGATAAAATCCTTTCGCAGCAGCGGAATCTTCACCTGATCACGAATTTGCTGTAAATATTCAGGGCTTCCCTGAAAATACGTCACATCTGTCAGTACAGAAATGCAATCCGCTCCTGCGCTCTCATATGCACGTGCAATGTCCACCGGATGGAAATCCGGTCGAATCAGCCCTTTGGATGGTGAAGCCTTCTTCACCTCAGCAATCAGTCCGAGCGGACGGTTGCGTCCGTTCGCGATCGCATTTTCGAATCCTCTCGTCGCAGGTAAATCAGCAATTAATCGTTCAGCTTTACTTATTTGAAAATGCTCCTTAAGCTGCTCTACTTCTTGTCGCTTCGTCACCACAATTTTATCAAGATACATATTGATATTCCCCCGTTGCCTGTATTAATTGATCCAGCTTGGAAAGTGCCCGTCCCGAGTCAATGGCTTCGGCCGCTCGTGCTACTCCGTCCGTCAAGGTAGCTGCTGCTCCTGATACATAAATGCACGCTCCTGCATTTGCTAACACAACATCCCGATAAGCTCCATGCTCTCCGTTTAAAATTCGTCGTATGATATCTGCGTTAACCTGTGCGTCGCCACCCAGCACCTGATCGAGAGAATGCGTCTGCAAGCCCAGATCCGACGGATGAAGCTCGTACGTGTGGACCTTGCCGTCCTTCAGCTCGGATACTCGTGTCGTAGCTGAAATGCTAATTTCATCCAGACCATCTAGACTACTTACAACCATCGCTCGTTTGGAGCCGAGCCGGTTCAATACCTCGGCAATGACTTCCGTTTTGCTGGAATCATAAATGCCCAACAGCTGCCGATCCGCACCAGCCGGATTCGTCAAAGGACCCAGCATATTGAATACCGTCCGCACACCCAGCTCGCGGCGCGGCGCGGCGGCATGCTTCATAGACGGATGGTACAACTGTGCGAATAAAAAGCAGATGCCGATTCGGTCCAGACATGACCTAGCTTGATCACTCGTCAAATGAATGTTGACTCCCAATGCCTCCAGGACATCAGCACTCCCGGCACGGCCACTTGCAGAGCGATTGCCATGCTTTGCTACCCGTACAGACACCGAAGCTGCGATGATCGCGGATATCGTGGAAATATTAAACTTGTGAATACCGGAACCTCCAGTGCCACATGTGTCCAGCAGACGACCGCCGCCTTCTTCAGCTTTCACTGGACTAGCGTAGCTACGCATAGCCTCGGCAAAACCAGTGATTTCATCTACCGTTTCCCCTTTGAGGCGAAGAGCCGTCAGCAGCCCGCCAATTTGCGCCTGTGTAGCACTCCCACTCATAATCTGTTCCATTACGCTACGGGCCTCCGTACGCGAAAGGTGCTGTCCCTCAATGACCCGGCTTAACCCCACTTGCATCATGTCATGTCGTTCCATCGTCCGTCTCCTCCTCAAAATCAGATTTTTGTGTGTTACGGAGTGTACAAATAATCCTGGTTGATGACGCTGTTATAGGGCTGTGTCGTTGCCGGGAACATCACTTCTGCCGTGCGGATTGCCTTCAGCAATGCCTTTGCTTTGTTCACCGTCTCCTGATACTCGCTTTCCGGAACCGAGTCCCACACAATTCCAGCGCCTGCCTGGACATAGGCCCGGTTCTTTTTAAACACAATCGTGCGAATCGTAATGCAAGCGTCCATATTGCCCGAGAAGCCCAAATATCCAATCGCCCCTGCATAGGGTCCACGTGCTTCCCGCTCCAACTCAGCAATAATCTCCATGGCCCGTAGCTTCGGAGCCCCCGATACGGTGCCGGCTGGCAGACAAGACAGGAAAGCATCGAAGAAATCTTTGTCCTCACGTAGCTCACCCGACACATTGGATACAATGTGCATGACGTGAGAATAGCGTTCAATCTCCATAAAAGTATCGCATTTGACTGTGCCAAACTGTGATACACGGCCCAAATCATTTCTTCCCAAATCGACCAGCATCAGATGTTCTGCGCGCTCTTTTTCATCGTTTAACAGTTCTTCAGCAAGTGCCGTATCTTCTGTCTCCGTTACCCCACGTGGTCTCGTTCCTGCAATAGGACGGGTTTCTACCCGACCGTTTTCCACCTTGACGAGTGCCTCAGGCGAAGTGCCTACGATGATCTCGTCATCCATTTTCAAGTAATACATATACGGCGACGGGTTCATCGTGCGCAGCACGCGGTATACCTGTAAAGGTGAGGCCTCTGTATCAATGTGAAAACGCTGGGATAGTACAACCTGAAAAATATCACCGGAGCGGATATACTCCTTTGCCTGCTCTACGTTTGATATAAACTGTTCCTTCGTCACATTGGATTGGATCTCACCCAGTTCCACATCATCAGGAATGGAGGCTGATCCTAATCGCTCAGGCTGAGACTGCTTGCGCAGATACTGTGCCGTTTCCTCCAACTTGCGTTCCACGTCAGCATAAGCAGCACGAATATCCTCATCGCGGAACCCTTCGCCTACATGAACATTGCCGACCAGCAAAATTTGCTGTTTCACATGATCAAAGACAATGACTTGATCGCAGAACATAAAACGAATATCATCCATATTCAAATCATCTACCGAATGCTTTGGTAGCTTTTCATAGTATTGAAGCAGGTCATATCCAAAAAATCCGATAGCCCCGCCTGTAAATGGAGGCATTTCTTTCAGTTTCGGACTACGGTATTTACGAAGTAATGCTTTGAGCGCTTCGATCGGCTTGTCGTTTAATATTTGCCGTTTACCGTGTTGTTCCAATATCAAACGTCCTTTTTTACCCGAGACCATTAGAAACGGGTCTGTACCGATGAATGAATGTCGCGCCCACTGTTCGCCTCCCTCTACACTCTCTAGTAGAAAGGCACGGTCCCGCTCGGCATACCGACGGAAAATCCGAATCGGCGTCTCCATATCAGCCAGCACTTTTTTGTACACAGGAATCAGGTTAAATTCACTCGCCATCGTTATCACTTGCTCCACATGCGGCGTTAACATGAGATCACTTCCTTTCCAAATTGGCGCAGAACCATAGGAGAGAATATAAAAAAGCCTCTACCGGTAAGGTAGAGGCTGTCAGTTATTGAAATTATAAGAATGCTCCATATGTAAAATGACTACAGCAAATAGACAAGTATACACTCATCCCTTTTGTATAACCGCGCAGGTTGCCTCAAATAAGCTTCTCTGTAGAAGAATATCTCTTCATGGACAAAAGCTTACCCGCTACCGCCGGTCTCTGTAATCTCATATGGAATTGGCTAAGGCTGCACTCTTCTCATCTCAACTCTGTCTCTGGCTAACTCTACTCTACTTAACTCTGCTACACACACTATATCTCATGGGATGTTACTTTGGCAACCATCAACTTAAAAAACGGACGCTTATTTCCCTTGGGAAGCCAGATCCGGTCTTAACGCCTGCGCTCCGTTCAAATATACATGTTTAATTTCCCGCTGGGATTTATCGGTGTTCACCTGTACCATCAAACGGATGCACTTGGGTAAACTGCCTGCCACAGGAACTTCTAATGCACACATGAGCGGAACCATATCCCAGCCATCAAGCTGACGAATGGCCTTGGCTGGAAAGGCAGTATCCAGATCATGAGTCACCGTAATCCATACGTTACTAATATCCTCCGGCTGAATTTCATTGTAGGATACAATTTCCTCCAGTAGTTGGCTTGTTGCTTCCAAAATTTCATTTTCTTCATTATTCGCTACGGTCGTCGCGCCACGAATTCCACGATTGTACATCGTTACGCCCCCTCTTTTAACTGTTCAATAACTTGTCGGATGTAAGAGACGGAAATATCCTTCACAACCTCCACGTGCCCGATGCTACGTGGGACGACAAAAGTAATGCTGCCTTCTTTGAACTTTTTGTCATGCATCATCGCGTCCAGCAGCCGATCTGTATCGAGATGTGACGGAAGGGAGGTCGGTAGCCGTAGCGAAGACAACATATCCTTCGTTTCATCTACCAAAGAAGGATCTGCCCCCAGCTTCACGCCCAAAAGTGCGGAGCCGACCATACCAATAGAAATGGCTTCCCCGTGTAAAAACTCACCATATCCCGCAATGGCTTCAATCGCATGACCAATCGTATGGCCTAAGTTCAGAATAGCGCGTAAATCATTTTCTCGTTCATCGCGCGACACCACTTCGGCTTTTACGGAACATCCCTTTTCCAGACCGTACTCCAGAGCTGTCGCATCCAGCGCAAGCAAATCAGTCGCATGGTCACGGCACCACTGGGCAAAATCAGCATCCCAGATCAAACCATGCTTGATCATTTCAGCAAGCCCCGCAGATACCTCACGAGGAGGTAATGTTGACAACGTATCTACGTCATACAACACAAGTTCCGGTTGGTGGAAGGCTCCTATCATATTTTTCGCCAATGGATGATTGATACCAACCTTACCGCCCACGCTACTGTCATGGGCAAGGATCGTAGTGGGGATCTGTACAAACTTGACACCTCTCATATAAGAAGCCGCCACAAATCCAGCCAAATCGCCCACCACACCACCACCAAGTGCAATAACGGCTGAATTGCGATCCAAGCCGCCCTCAATGGCTGCTGTTATGACCTGCTCAAATACAGCAAGCGACTTGGAGGTTTCACCTGGCTTAACGACAAAGGACACCGTCTTGTAGCCAGATGCCAGAAGATTACTCTCCAATGTTGCCAAGTAGAATCCCGCTACGTTTTCGTCAGAAACAATCAACAACGGGCTTTTTTGCGCAATTCCTCGCTCCTTCAACAACTCTCCGGCTCGATGTAACAGCCCTCGTCCGATATGAATAGGATATGAACGTTCGCCAAGCTGTACCGTCAGCGTACTCATCTTAGTACCGCCCCAGTTGTTCTTCGTAGGATGCAATATTCGCGCGAATCTCTTCAATCGAATCCCCGCCGAATTTTTCTAGCAAAGCTTTCGCAATCTCCCAAGCTACCACATGCTCCATAACTACGCTAGCCGCGGGTACTGCACATGCATCCGAACGCTCAACCTGTGCGGTGAACGCTTCCTTTGTATCAATGTCGACGCTTTGCAGCGGCTTATAGAGTGTGGGAATCGGCTTCATTACGCCACGAACCACAACTGGCATTCCATTCGTCATGCCACCCTCAAAACCGCCCAAACGATTGGTACGACGATGATATCCACGTTCCTCATCATATAGAATCTCGTCATGCACCTGTGAACCGCGCAATTCTCCTGCTTCAAAGCCGATGCCGATTTCCACACCTTTAAATGCATTAATCGACATGACGCCTTGTGCGATACGTGCATCCAGTTTCCGATCATACTGTACATGACTACCCAGACCAATCGGAACACCTTCTACAATACATTCCACTACCCCACCGACTGAATCACCTTCTTGCTTGATCAGATCAATGTATGCTTCCATTTTCTTTTCGGTTTCTGGATCGGTTACTCTCACCGAGGAAGCTTCTGTCACGGAAATCAGCTCATCAATCGGCAAATCGCGGTAAGGAGCTTCGATTTCCCCAATGCGGATGACCTGACCTGCCACCTTGATTCCAAACTCAGCCAGCAATTGACGGGCCAAGCCGCCGCATGCTACACGAATTGCTGTTTCACGTGCACTGGAGCGCTCCAGCACGTTACGAAGATCCTTCAGGTTATATTTCATTCCGCCATTCAAATCCGCATGACCCGGACGTGGCCGGTGAACCCGTCGCTTTTCTTCATCACTGCCTTCAATAGGCTCAATATTCATAATGTTCTGCCAGTGCTTCCAATCGTTATTTTCCACAACCAGCGCAATCGGTGCACCCGTGGTATAGCCGTGACGTACGCCCCCGGCAATCTTCGCCGTATCCTTTTCAATCTGCATACGCCGACCCCGTCCATATCCTTTCTGACGACGGTGTAGCTGAAAATTCAATTCCTCAAAATCCAATTTTAAATTGCTCGGCATACCCTCTACAATGGCAGTAAGCTGGGGACCATGCGTTTCCCCCGCGGTTAAATAACGTAAACTCATGACGCGTTCCCCCTTTAAACTGTTAAACTGTGCATCGCTAAAATCTTTAACTGTGCTTCATTATAGTATACGCACCTTTCTTTGACAAGAAAAGCCACGTGTATGCAGATAAACAAAAACACGCCTCTTAGCCAAAGGGACTAAAGGACGTGTTTTGCTGATAAGCCAACCATCAATTACTCAAGGATATAAATAAGTTCCTATAAAACTTTGGATGATATATGCAGGCTTATGCTTTTTTGCGATAAAAAAAGGTTTCCGTCGATTCCAGACCATATTGGTTAGGAGAAAAGATTTGCTCTGTACTACCGACAAATAACACACCGCCGGGACGAAGACTGGCTGCAAACTTTTGATACAACGTATGTTTGGCCTCTTCTGTAAAATAAATCATAACATTTCGACAGATAATGAGATCATAGCCATCCTCAAACCGATCCAACAGCAAGTTTTGCTTTTGAAATTTCACGGCTTGTTTCAAACGGTCATCAATTCGATACATCGCACCATCCGGCTTAAAATATTTGCTAGCCACCTGCTCAGGTACATCCTTGAGCGAACGCTCCAAATATTTGCCTTCCTTGGCTTTTGCCAATGCACCATCATCAATGTCGGAAGCTGTAATGGAACAACTTCCTAAAATCCCTTTACCGTCGAGAACCATAGCCAGGCTATAAGGCTCTTCACCAGTCGAGCAGGCCGCACTCCACAGCTTAAGCTTCTGCTTCCCGATAAGGAGCTGTGGCAAGATTGTATCCCGCAGCACTTCCCAGCGATTGGGATTTCGCCAAAATTCCGAAACATTGATCGTCATCCGATCCAGAAATTCATAGAATAGAGGTTTTTCCTTCATCATGGCATCATAAAAAGAAACAAAACTGGGAAACCCGTTTTTGTTGCGAAGCGTAGTTAACCGCCTTTTCATCTGTGCTTCTTTGTATTGTGCAAGATCAATACCTGTGCTGTCCTTGATTTTGCGGATAAACGCTGTGTAATCGGGGTCCGTCTGACCCAGTTCCATATCCGTCATGCTACCATCCTTCTTCATACGTAATTAAACTTACATCCAGGTCGCCACACTTTTTTCATACCGAACGGATTCTTCCGGCATGAAAAAATTTGCAATCTCGCGCTCTGCGCTCTCCGGTGAATCTGAACCATGAATGAGGTTAAACGGTGTATGTGCAGCAAAGTCTCCACGAATTGTGCCCGGAAGAGCTTCAGTTACTTGTGTTTTACCGATCAACAAGCGGGAAAGCGTAACGATGTTATCCCCTTCCCATACCATGGCAAACACAGGACCTGATGTGATAAAGCCCACAAGCTCTTCAAAAAAAGGCTTGCCCACATGCTCTGCATAATGCCGTTCTGCCTGTTCTCTAGATACTTGCACAAGCTTACCAGCCGTCATTTTGAAACCTTTGTCTTCCAGACGACTGATGATACGTCCAATCAGTCCACGTTGTACACCATCCGGTTTAACCATCAAAAAAGTACGATCCATCGGCTCACTCCCAATCCAATCTAATGTATTTATACAGTACTAAACTGTATTGTAACAGAAAGCTTGGAAACGGTTAAAGTATTTTGTCACAGCAAACCCAAAACACAACTTTAGTAGGAGCGGCGTGTTACAAAATGAGCAATATCGCGTAGCGTCTTTTTTGTTTTGACATCTGGTAGTAAGTCCAGCGCGTTTAGCGCTTTATTAATATATCGGTCGGCAAGAATTTCAGCTTTAGCGATTCCTTCACTTTTTTTGATCATATCCACCGCTTTGCGTGCGTCTCCTTGCCCATCTCCATCCTGAATGCGGCGGATTTCAGCCAGTAGATCGGCACGCAACTCAGGCTGTTCAAGCGCATAAATCACCGGAAGCGTAATATTCCCCTGTCTCATATCGCTACCCGGCGGCTTGCCAATCTTTTTTTCCGTACCACACAGATCAAGCAGATCATCCTGAATTTGAAAAGCCATACCTACGTTATAGCCGTAGCTGTACAGCAGGGAATTAACACTTTCTCGTGCCCCTGCAGCCATAGCTCCCAGCTGGCAACTAACCGTAATCAACAATGCCGTTTTGCGCCGAATGCGAAGCAAATAATTACGCACACTCTGATTTACATTAAAAAAATCACGTATTTGTTCCATTTCACCAATGGACATCTGCACCAGCGCTTTAGACAGTACCCGGTGAATGTCGGGATTCGGCAGTTCAGCAGCAATAGACAGCGCACGTGCATATATGTAGTCTCCGGTGTACATAGCCACCCGATTGTCCCATTTGGACTTCACGGTGGGTTGACCGCGTCTCATTTCCGCATCGTCAATCACATCGTCGTGAACGAGAGAGGCAGAATGAATCAGTTCCAGAGGTACCGCTATACGCTTGAGCTTGTCCAGATCATATTCTCCAAACTTGCCTCCCAGCAATACAAATACGGGACGCAAACGCTTGCCCCCTGCTTTAAGCAGATGAAGCGACGTATCGTTAATCAACGGCTCCGTACTGTCGATACTGCGGTACAACTCTTCTTCTATAAAGTTCATATCCTTCTTTAATAAACCGAACAAATCCAATCGTTTCATTCTTTCACCCGTGTCAGCGTATTGTCACTCCAGAGAAGCGGCTTCACTCGTCGGTCAAGCAGCCCCAGTTCATGCGCATACTGAAAATAAAGCTCTAAACCTTGTTGTTGCTTCTCTCCAAAATCATAACACAGATTCGTAAAGTAGCGCTCCCAATAATCTCGCAGACCTCCAATTTCCTTGCATGCTTCAGAAATAACAGGCGTCAGGTCCAACAGACTACGCTGCTTGCTTGCGCGGAACGCACTTGCAATTTCAGCCACTGCCGCGGGATTTTGAGCAGCAACAGCACGTCGTACTGCCCATACAGCAAAAGTCATACTGTAGCCCGTCCAGCGCTTCCACTCTTCTCCGAGGTCCGTAACATACAGACCTTCGCTTCGCCAAGATGCCTTAATCGCGTGATCTCCAATCAGTAGCCCTGCATCTGCCTGTTCCAGCATCAAGTCAAGATCCGGTTCACAGTCAAAATAGGAAGGCTGGCCTTCCCATGCCTTTTGCATCAAAATTTTCAACAAATTCACGGATGTAGCAGACGTATTCGTTAGTGCAATGGTTCCGTTTTTGATTTCGTCCAGCGGCTTGCGTGAAAATAGTAAAATGGATTGTACAGGACCATCTGCACTGACAGATAAATCTGGCAACAATAACATTTCCCCAGCACCTGATGCATACGCAAAGGAGGACATCGCGCTGATATCCAAACTCCCATTCAGCATACCTCGATTCAATTTAGCCGGAACTTTAGAAACCATCTCCGCCGAATGGAGAAGTTCAGAAGGATTAAAATAATGAAAAATAGGCCAAGCGTTTGTATATTTAATTTTTCCGATTGTGATTGTCTTGGTGTCCGGTGTCGGCATCGGAATCCCCCCATCTCGTAAACAGTTGATGTTCTATACGCAGGCTGTCCAATACTTTGCCTACGAGGAACAGCACAATATCATCCAGCGTCTTCGGATGAAAGTAAAAAGCCGGCATAGCCGGAATCATTTTGACGCCGAGTCTCGCAAGCTTAAGCATGTTTTCCAAATGAATGGCATGTAAAGGCGTCTCACGAGGCACAAGGATCAGCGGACGGCCTTCCTTCATCATCACGTCCGCTGCCCTCGCCATGAGATTATCAGATGAACCATGTGCTACTGCTGACAACGTCCCCATCGAGCATGGCATGATAATCATTGCATCCACCAAATAAGAGCCGCTCGCAATCGAAGCTCCAATATCTGTGAACGGATGGTATACAAGAGAACCGGGACGGTCTCCGAATTGTTCATTCAAAGCCCCCTCCCGGTCAGTCACATTCCAGCCCAACTCCTCTTTCAACACCCGCCAGCCAGCATTGGAAACGATCAGGTGAACTGTGTATTGCAAGTCCAGCAGAGTCTCTACCAGTCGCACACCATAAATGCTTCCGCTCGCGCCTGTAATGCCAATAACAATTCGTTTGCCTTGATGGCCGCTGACCTGATTATTCATTAGTATTAACGCACCACCAAATCAATCAGTGTAAAAGCAAATACGACAGTACTAAGTACACCGTTCATAGTAAAGAATGCCGTCTGCAAACGACTCAAATCTTTTGGAGATACGATATAGTGTTCATAAAATAAAATAATGTACGAAATAATCATGCCCGCCAGATACCACCAGCTTAAATCTGCAATAAAGAACAGTACAATAAATCCGATCGCCGTAATGACGTGGAATGCCCGAGCGATGTTCAACGCACCCGCTACCCCAAAACGGGCAGGAATAGAATAAACTCCTTCGTTTTGGTCAAAATCTATATCCTGACAAGCATAAATCACATCAAATCCAGCCGTCCAAAATGCAATCGTGAGATATAGTACGATAGCGGTCAAATCTATTTGTCCCGTTACTGCAACCCACGCGCCTAGTGGAGCCAAACCAATGGTCAGACCGAGTACAATATGGCAAAGCCAAGTGAAACGCTTGGTGTAAGAGTAAAAAACGAGCATAAAAAAGGCCAGCGGGAACAGCTTGAACGCCAGCGGACTTAACTTGAATGATGCCCAGAATAACAACACCAAACTGACGATAATGAAAATTACCACTTCGCTCGATTTGAGTAACCCCGCCGGGATAGCGCGTCCTGCTGTGCGCGGATTTTTCCCGTCAATTACCCGGTCAATCATACGATTGAAACCAAAAGCCGCGCTACGTGCGCCAACCATAGCTAGCAGGATCCAACCGATCTGCGGCCAGGAGGGAAGGGTGCCTGTCACGACAACAGACCCCAATACAGCCCCCATGAATGCAAATGGGAGCGCAAATAACGTATGTTCAATTTTAATCATTTCCAAAAAAATAGCAATTTTCTTAAACATGCTGACTCTCCTTGATTCCAATGTGCAATGCCGCAATGCCTCCAGTGAGAGAATGAGCCTGAACATCCTTCAATCCGACTTCGCGGAAGATGCCAGCCAACTCATCCCTTCCTGGAAAAAGCGCCAACGAATCAGGGAGCCATTTATACTGCTCATAACGTTTGGCGAACAATTTGCCGAGCATGGGCAAGATGTGTTGAAAATATGTGTAGTAAATTCCCTTGAACGGCTGCCAAGTAGGTTTGGACAATTCCAGACATACGACCTGCCCGCCAGGTTTGACGACTCGTTGCATCTCCTGTAACACGTAGCGCAGATCAGGCACGTTGCGCAGACCGAAACCAATCGTCGCATAATCAAATGAATTATCTTCAAAGGGTAGTTCCATCGCGTTGCCCTGAACAAGCTTAATTTGCTTTTCACGGGATTCTGATGTAATCTTACGCTCGCCAACATTGAGCATGTTCTGACTAAAATCGAGTCCTACGATGTGACCACTTTCACTTGCTCGCGCCATCGCAAGCGTCCAGTCACATGTACCACAGCAAAGATCAATTGCCGTATCGCCGCGATGCATGTTCATTTTTTTCATCGTAAATTTCCGCCAAGCCTTATGTCTGCGAAAGCTCAGTATATCGTTCATCAAATCGTATTTACCTGCTATGCTTTCAAACACGCCATGAACGAATTGTTCTTTCGGCTTGGTGTCGCTTGATCCCATCACGTTCACCTAACCTTCCCTCACAACTGGGTGCGGACTATTTAGCAGCTTCAGGAAAGGCTCAAGCATGCGTTCAAATTCCTCGATCCCCGTATTTTGATCATCTGACAGGATCTGCCGGATGTGTGTAACAGCCGTGCGAAGCTTGTCCAATATCGCATCCTCGGCTTTGTATTTCAGAACAAGCTTACGCCATGCTTCAGTGTCAGCACCACTCTCTGAAAGCAATGCCTGCTCGTTCCGGTCCCCGTTACCATAAATATGCCAGAACATATATCCGAAACGGGACTTGTCCGGTTCTGTCCGCTTGCCCCATTCCTCCACCAAGGTATCACAGAGGGCAAATTTGTTGAGGAGTTGCTTCCAAATTTCCTGATCCTGTTCTGCTACAAGTGAAGTGAATGATAAAAAAAGCTCCTTTTTGAAACGAACCATCTGAGTTAAATACTGAGTTGCATCCAATCGGTATTGCTTCATTCCCCAGTACAGACTCATTTTCCCTGCGTTCACTTCACATACAGCATCACTCAGCTTCGAAATGGCCGTGATGCGGCCTGCCAGTGCAAGCAACTGATAAAAACGACTGCTAAAATAGTCCCCAGCTAACACTTTCAGCTGTCTGGAACGCATCTCCTCCGGGCTCCGTATACCGGATAAAGTATCAATCATATCATGCGTATCCAGCCCCATCTGCACAAGTGAGGTCACCAATGCGTACAGTTCGTCCTCACTGGCATGTAGCTCCTGGGCATTCCGGTTCAAAAACACAAACATCAAACGGGTACGGCTGTCAGGAAAAGCCGGCATTTCCGTATGTTGTTGAATCATGTCGTATTCCACATATTTCCTTGCTAATTGGGGTACGCGATACGGTTTCATCCTAAGCCTCCGAGACATGACTTTCTGCTATACTCAAATAATTGCAATGCCTTATATTATATCACAATTTAAAATGATTCGCGACTAAAGTACTGTA
This sequence comes from Paenibacillus sp. NMA1017, assembly GCF_058895805.1. Lineage (NCBI taxonomy): Bacteria > Bacillati > Bacillota > Bacilli > Caryophanales > Paenibacillaceae > Paenibacillus > Paenibacillus sp. NMA1017. Next base: position 224,172 of record NZ_JBZXYR010000002.1, read on the forward strand.
GGTCCACCGGCAGAACATCTAATCTGTATATACACCGTTAAACCTGTTTTGCCACATGGGCGTTACTGTAATACGGAAACGGGATTTCAAATCCTCTGGCAATTCCGCGCCTTCCCGGCTTCTCAGCTGTTCCAATGCCTCGTTCGTCCACTCGTTCCGGCGTATATCGGATGCAAGCAGCAAATGACGTTCTCCTGACCATTCGTCCTGTGTCACCACCCGAAGCAGCAATTGCCTTACATTCGTCGTTCCGTAAAAGCTAAAGGCGGCAAGCTCCGCCATGTTTTGATAAATCTCTAGTGGAGCAGTTTCTTCCTTGGACAGCTTGACATCCAGGGTCAGGACTGAATGTTCCCAGCTTGCGCTTGCAATCGGTGTGGTCAACGGTAGCTCGTTCAGTGTATCCACCAGATTGTCATCCGACAGCAGCACCCGTTGCTGAGGCGAAATCGTCGCTTGTGTCTCACGAACTGCTGCGGTTCCGGAGTCCAGCACCTGTAAGGATGGCAGCAACACAGCAGCTGCGATGGTTATGAGAATGGAGCCACCGAATACAATCCAAGGTTTCATCAGAGCCTCCCCTGACCTCTACCTCATAATGTGGGTTTGCTACGGTAAAGGTCCTCACTCTCATTCTACAACAAAAAAAAGCAGGCTATGCCTGCATTTTAATCCTCCGTATCTACAACCCCGTGCTTAGTCATCACAACAGCTTTGCCGCGAATTTTAATAGCAGAAGTATGATCCGTAAATTGGACGATCAGTACCTCGCCCTTGTCCAATTTTTCTGAATGATGCAAACGTGTATCCTGACCTCTGGTCAGACCAAAAACCTGACATCCGTTGCTTTTTGCTTTAATTACGACGTACTCACTGCTACCCGTCACGTTATCTTCCATGTCCTTTTCCTCCCTGAGAGCCGAAGCTATACTTTTTATGATGGAGATTCAAGCTTGTTTTGTCAACTACATGCTTCCCGCGCTACCTGCAACAATTAGCGTATCCCGAGCCATACTATCCGTGCAGTCTCATTCATTAAAGAAAGGAACGGATCTGATGAAAAACTATCTTCCCGCAAATCTCAGTCCTGCCCAAATCGAACGGCTTCAACAACTGGAGCATGAATTTGCTGAGCTAACGGGTGAACCCCTAGTGCTGATCGCTTATGCCTCGCGAAACGGCAGGACAGCTTCCTCTTCTCCAGTCCATAGCACCTTTACCACAAAGTAAACAGCACAAAAAGAAAAGGCCGTGAATCAAATTCACGGTCTTTTCAGCGCATTGGGAATATGTAAGAAATCTTATTTAATTCCGTCTTTGAGCGCTTTACCCGGTTTAAATGCCGGAATTTTGCTCGCAGGGATTTCGATTTCTTCTCCTGTTTGCGGGTTACGTCCTTTACGTGCGGAACGTTCACGAACCTCAAAGTTCCCGAAACCTACCAGTTGCACCTTATCTCCGCTTTGCAGCGCTCCAGAGATCGCCTCAAATACTGCATCGATTGCTTTGGTTACGTCCTTTTTGGACAATTCAGTGCTTTCAGAAACCTGATTGATCAAATCCGTTTTATTCATAATATTCACCTCCCAATTCGAGTGTAGTCCAGCATTAAGGTTATCGGTGTTAATGACCGATATGAGGTCGCCTGTATAAAATAACCCGGGCGGCGTACTGCCTTCCATAATGTTATCATCTGTTTCCGTTTCGTCGTTAAATATACATAGAATATACCTAACCTCCGCAATATAGGCCGAAACTGGCGTTTTATGGCACCCTTCTTGCGTGGAACAAGGTTTATAGTAATACAGTCCACAGACAATTTCAAGTACGACGACGGTTTAACACGTAAAAAGTAACGGCCAGCGCAAGTACCAGCACTACTCCTTTGACAATATCATGGGCAAAATATTGCACATTCATCATCGTTAGTCCATTAACCAACACACCGATCAACACCGCACCAATAAATGTACCAATAACATTGGGTTTACCAGCACCAAAGACCGAAAAACCGACGAATACTGCAGCTACCGCCTCCATGAGCAAAGGGGAACCTGCGTCAATTTGGCCTGAGCCTACTCGCGAGGCATACAAAATACCGGCAATCGCCGCAAATACGCCTGAAGCAACATAGGCCAGAGTACGGACTTTTTTTACCCGTATGCCCGACAGACGAGCAGCTTCCTCATTTCCACCCGTTACATACATTTGACGCCCATGCTTTGTATAGGTCAAGAAAACATGCACCGCCGCCACAGCCAGCAATAGTAAAATAACCGAAATCGGGATACCCAGCCATTTACCTTGCCCCAGCAAAAGAAATGCAGGAGATATCTCCCCCGGCGCCTTGCTGCCATCGGGAAACTGCATATGATTGTAAATAGTATAGCCCTGAGCGTACGTTTTGTGAATCCCGCTTACAATATACATGATTGCAAGGGTTGCGAGCAAATCAGGAATACGCAGTTTAATAATCAGTAATGAATTCAACAGTCCTACCAAAGCACCGACAACCAGAGACACAATGATGACCACCGCAACAGGCTGCTCATACCAGACCATCAAAGAAGCTGAAACGACCGTTGTCAAAGATACTGTAGCTCCCACCGATAGGTCAAAACCGTCTACGATAAGGGACAACGTCACACCAATGGCAACGAAAGTCACAATGGCAATTGAGCCAAGAATGTCCATTAAATTATCATACGTCCAGAAATAAGGTAATGTAGATGAAAAAAACGCTAACACACCTATAATGACAACTACGGCACCGTAACGAAATGAGACGTTTAACCATTTTTCCTTCATGAATGCACCTCTTCACCGCCGCTGGCATACAACAGAAGCTGTTCCTGTTCCACTTCGCCCCGCGCAAATTCCTTTATAATTTTTCCATCATACATCACTGCAATCCGATCACCAATGCCAATCCCTTCAGCAAATTCACAGGTTAGATAAATGATCGCTTTTCCTTGCTCCGCCAACTCGCCAATGATACGGAAAATATCACTTTTTGCCCCTATATCTACACCCTTGGTTGGCTCGTCAAAAACAAATACATCCGCTCCAGAATGCAACCATTTCCCAATCGCAACTTTTTGCTGATTCCCACCACTTAAGTATTTAACATTCTGGCGGAGCGATGGCGTCTTAATACCGAGAGAGGCGACAATTCCATTACCGTTATTTCGTTCTTTACGCCGACTGATGAAACCAAGGACACTCAGTTTGCCCAAAAGCGGAAGGCTGAGGTTTCTTTCTACACTCTCCTCAATCAGCACCCCCTGCTTACGCCGCTCCTCGGGTATGGACACAATTCCTTGAGCTACCGCGTCCGCTGGCTCTCTCAATCGAATGGAGCGACCTTTAAAGGTCAACTCTCCCTTATCCGGCTTGTCTGCTCCTGTAAGAAGTCGTGACAGCTCTGTCTTGCCTGCACCAACCAAACCCACAATAGAGAGAATTTCACCACATCGGACTTGTAAATCAATGCCGTGCACTCGTAATCCTTTGTGAAGCCCTTTCGCTTCCAATACCGTTTCACCAATCGGTACCTCTGTTTTTGGGAATTCCTCTTCAAATGTTTTCCCAAGCATATGCGTAACGATGTCGCCTACACTTAAATCAGAGGCAGGCCCCGTGAACACGCGCTCACCATCACGCATCACCGTAACATGGTCACTGTGTTCGATAACCTCCGGCAATCGGTGTGTGATGAGGATACATGCAACTCCCTCATCCTTGAGTGTATGGATTGTGCGGAACAAACGTCGCGTTTCTTCCTCGCTGAGCGGCGCCGTAGGCTCATCAAAAATGATGGTATTTGCTTGCTGTGTCAGAATGCGTGCAATAAGCACAAGCTGTTTTTCTGCCAACGTCAATTCAGACACATATCGTCTTACGTCAATATCTACCTCCAGACGTGCTAATGCCTCACGCGCTCGTCTGCGCATAGAACCCGGTGCAGCCCACCATCGACCATCAGGTGCAGATAAATCGTCCATTACAATATTTTCAGCGACAGTTAACTGAGGTACAAGCGCTGAATCGACCTCCTGATACACACAGTGAATTCCCGCTCTTTTGGCCTCCCACGGTGAACTAATGTTCAGTTCCTTCCCACCAACTACGATAGCTCCCTGATCGGAACGATACGCACCGGACAAAATCTTCATCAATGTGCTTTTCCCTGCCCCGTTGGCGCCCAGCAGCGCGTGAATCTCGCCACCCTGCACCGTAAAATCCACGGCTCGCAGCGCATCTACACCAGCAAACTGTTTGCTGATTTTTTTCATTTCCAATGTATATACTTGTGAACTCATGGTGCCCCCTCACGCCTGCTTATGATAAAAGCGCGCCGAAGCGCGCCTTTGCGTTATGCAAACATTTTATTTGGACGTTTTATATTCCTTCATCCAATCCTTATAGCCCTGCTCGCTTTGGCCCCATCCCTTCACATATTGGGACAGCTCGGATGTGGAAATTTGCTTATCTGGCAGCGCTTCGCGTTGCACATATACAGCCTTCAGTACGACTTTCTCCTCCGGATTATCCCCATGCAGCTTCTGATATGCATAGCGCACTTGTACGCGCCCGATATCTGTTGGATCTACGGCAGCCGAGGCCACCCAAGGATTTTTCGGGTCTTGGATCATTTGTAAGTCCTCGTCGCTCATGTCAATGCCGTAGACTTTAATTTCCGTACGTCCCGCTTGTTGGATGGCACGTGCTGCGCCTTTGGCAAATTCATCCCAAGCCGCCCAGACGGCTGTAATTTCGCCCTTAGGATATTGCTTTAATACAGCTTCCATTTTGGCTTGCGTATCTAACGCAGGATTCTGAGCCGAACCAAAAGTCGCAATTTCTTTAATATCCGGATTGGATTTCAAAAATGCACTATAAGCAACCTGACGACGTTCCATCGGCGCAAATCCGGCAACCCATACTTTCACAATGTTGCCTTTGCCACCGATATCCTTTTTCATTTGCTCCAGCGTCAGCTCAGCCATGCTTTGGTCATCCTGTGAGAGCACTACCGCACCCGGAACAGTGACGGCAGCATCGAACACGATAACCGGAATATTGCGGGAAATTGCTTTTTTTAGCCCTGTCTCCAGCAATGCATCACCGTGATCAGTCAATATGACATCATACTGCTGGTTAATCGCACTATCAAGCAGAGAAGCCATTTTAGCCTTATCGTTATCTGCCACAAACTTGGTCAGCGTGCCGCCAAATTTCTTAACTTCATCTTCCACACCTTGAACATACTGTTGTGAAAATGTGCCTGTGTTAAACTCCATAATCAACGCAACCCGTTTACCCTTTAGGTTTAAATTGTCCGGTTTTCCATCTGGTGTATTCGATCCTGCCGTGCTTGTCCCTTGCGTGCCGCTCTCTGTTTTCGGTACGCCACATGCAGTGACCAGCAAAACCAGCACCAGTAGCATGATAGTTCCCAGCCCTAGCTTTTTGTTTCTTTGGAGCTCTTTTTGGATATTCATGATTTCATTTCCCCCTCGTTCAATCCACAAAATAATTCAAATTTGATACTTAATATATCGCTTTAAACCAAGTATGTAAATAGGTTTTATTAAATACAGAAAAATTTCCGGCTTTATAGGACAAAACACAACAAACAACCGTCCCCCGATTGAATAGCAGGAAACGGTTGCTGTATAAATGTGAAATCAAGGCAAAACCTAGTCCAAAGATACAATTCTGTTTGTTTTATTTAAAATGAGGACGCCCACATCTAACTTATTTGGAGCACTGCTTTACCGGAGAACTTCCGCTCTATCAGTTGTTGGGCAATAGTTCCAATTTCCTTTCACGATGCCTCCACTTGTGAAACTCATTAATCGGATTGTTATATTTGAACCTACATCCTGATACGAGAAACGAAAAGCTCAATAAAAACAGAGGTAGTCTAGGACTTTATTTTCTCGTCCATTGCTACCCCTGTCTGGTTTTAGAAGTCAGTCTAATATTTAGTTTTTGCGGACCGTAGAGAGCAAATTGCTCTCCACGGTATTTCTCTTATACATTTTGTAGGTGTGGCTTAGCCTTAAAGAATAATAGCAATGAGACCGCCGGAGCCTTCATTAATGATACGACCCAGCGTTTCCTGCAGCTTATAGCGTGCATTGTCCGGCATCATAGCGATTTTACCCTGAATGCCTTCCCGTACAATGGAATGCAGCGAACGTCCAAAAATGTCTGACTCCCAAATTTTGATTGGGTCATTCTCAAAATCCTGCATCAGATAGCGCATAAGCTCCTCACTTTGCTTCTCTGTTCCGATAATCGGAGCAAATTCCGATTCCACATCGACACGGATCATGTGTATGGAAGGTGCTGTTGCCTTGAGCCGCACACCAAACCTTGTACCCTGACGAATCAACTGCGGATCGTCTAGTGCCATCTCGGACAACGACGGCGCGGCAATGCCATATCCCGTTGTCTTAACCATTTCCAGCGCCTCGGCGAAGCGGTCGTATTCCCGTTTGGCATGGGCAAAATCCTGCATCATTTGCAGCAAATGATCCTTGCCGCGAATCTCTACCCCGACGACTTCGACCAAAATCTGGTCATACAGCTCATCAGGTGCATACAGATCAATTTCAGCTACGCCCTGCCCCATATTCATCCCGCTCAATCCAGCCCTGTCAATGAATTCATATTCCATAAACTGGCCAACCACTCGATCTACATCACGCAGGCGTCGAATATCTTTTACCGTATCGCGAACGGAATTTTCATAATTGCTACGCAGCCAGTGCTCTTCGTTCAGAACCATGACCCAGCTCGGCAGATTTACATTCACCTCATGCACCGGAAATTCATATAATACTTCACGAAGTACGCCTGTAACATCATCTTCCGTCATAGTCGCCGCGCTGAGTGTCATGACTGGTATATCGTACTTGGCAGCCAACTCACTGCGAAGCTGGAGTGTTTCATCACTGCGCGGATGCGTGGAGTTGATAACCAAGACAAATGGCTTGCCAACTTCCTTCAACTCCTCAATGACGCGTTCCTCCGACTCTACATAAGAGCTGCGCGGGATTTCAGCAATCGTGCCGTCTGTAGTGACTACCACACCGAGCGTCGAATGCTCCTGAATAACCTTGCGTGTACCAATTTCGGCCGCTTCCTGAAAAGGAATGGGTTCTTCGAACCATGGTGTGGAGATCATCCTCGGTCCATTTTCATCCTCGTACCCTTTTGCTCCTTCTACTGCATATCCTACACAGTCAACCAGACGTACATTCACGTCCAGTCCTTCCGTTACTTTGATCTGGACGGCATTATTCGGTACGAATTTAGGCTCCGTCGTCATGATCGTCTTGCCTGCCGCACTTTGCGGCAACTCGTCTACGGCGCGGGCACGGTCCGCCTCACTTGTAATGTTTGGCAGAACAATTGTCTCCATAAAGCGCTTAATAAACGTTGATTTTCCTGTTCGGACTGCGCCGACGACCCCAAGATAAATGTCTCCTCCGGTGCGTTCGGCAATGTCTTTAAAAATGTCCACTTTCTCCAATGAAATCCCCTCCTCAAAAGTCTCCGAAGGAAAAATGCTTAAAGAGCATCCGCTTCGTGTTCAACCAACTGCTTGATCCCAGATGCGGCAGAACAGCCTTTAAAATGCCCGGAAGTCGTCCGCCGCCGAGATTCAGGAGACTGATGGAATCGGCGAAACGGCGTAAACTCGTACATGCATTTGGACTGATACCATCATATGTATCCCCTCCGTAAAATATGTTTAGTTTTTTAAAAAATAGATTACGACACAGCGATCATTGCAGAAACGATATTTTACGTTTGGGTCCACTCACCTAATATATGCGGGGCAAAACTCTCCCATGACTTCGTCACTAGACTAAATAAAAAAAGGATGTTCTCCTGACCGTTTAGAGTCATCGGAAACCATCCTTTTTTATTCTCCTGATATATCGGCATTACCACAGTTCATCATCCATCGCCTGACGCTCCAGTTGCCGTCTGATAGCCGCCTTGAGCCTATCCTCCGGTATGGTTACCTCCATATCGCCTTGGACACGGGCCTGGCAGGATAAGCGTATTCCTTCATCCAGTAAAGGTCCCAGCTTACGCTGCTCTGCATCGCTAGGTTGACCTGCGAATTCAGCCCATTCCGGTGATATTTGTACCTTACACATCAGACAGGCTGCTTTTCCGTCACAACGAGTGGGAATATATACACTCGCTTTACGGGCAGCCAGAAGCAATGACGTACCCTGACCGACCTGTACGCGCCTGCCTGACGGTTTGAACGTAATCTGCACATTCATAAACGGTCCTCCAGTCGTCTTTCCTAACACACACAGTTTATACTTCATTGCCCATCTGGATGACGGAGTGCAACTCTGACCAAGGCAGAAGTTCTGCAAGCTTGTCCAATTGCTCCTCACTCCAAATATTACTGACTAGTAGCTGCTTCAGTACAATTATATGACGTCGCGGGTCGCGCTTCATGACATCTGCGATCGCTTTATATCGGTCAGGTCGATTTCGCAATATATTGAATAAAAGTTCATGACTGAGCGGCATCAGACGCAGTGAAGCACTCCCCAGTTCAATCTGAACACCAGCCGACCAAAGTAGTCGCTCGATCTCTAAGCGGTATAACGCTCCGCCACATAATACCTCAAATCCCCCCACCAACTCGACTGGAAATCCCTCCAGATCATAGTGGCTCAGCAATGAAACGTAGGAACCGCTACGGTCAACCTGTTGTCGATCTATACTCATACCCAGGGGGTGCGCATGAAGCTGCTTTGCGGCATGAATATCCGCATAAATATCAATGTCCCGAGGCAGGCGATCCAGTTCAACTTCTTGCACAAGTAGTGAACAGCTCCCGCCCAGCATCCACGGAACCGACACTGTTGACCAGCTCTCAGCCAAGCTACTCAGAGCAACTGCCAGATTGTGAGGAAGCCTGTCTACTAACACTGATGATATTGCCTCCTTCAACATCGTTTCCTCCTTTGCTGTCTTTCCTTCCGTTTCCTGATGGGCATCATTATAACATGTTCGACAGGGCAGTTCGATATTTTGTGTACTGTAAAAGCGGTTACCTACTCCAAAATATAAAAAAAACCGCGAACCTTCCCGGTTCACGGTGAATAATACTAACCGGCGTGCGGCCAGCGGTCTATTTTTTCATCATCATTTTCATCAACGCTTCCATATTGGAAGGATTCATTCCGCTCTTTTTGACGGCACCAACGATATCCTTTACTGTATCTTCCGACACCGGAATGTTAGCCATTGCAGACACCTGCTTGATAAGCTGACGCAGCTGCGCTTCGCTTTGAAGCGTGTCCGCCTTTACCGTGCCTGCCAGCTTTTTCACTGCATTTTCGGATATGTTTTTGCCGCCTTTTTTGTTAATGGCCTTCAATGCATCTTTCGGAAAGTTTTTATTCACAATCTCCCCTCCTCCGCCATTGCTCAACTCAGTCTATGAGTGGCAGAGACAAAAGGTGATTAAGCGTACATAAGACATGCCTAACGCCTAACTAAAAAAGGCTATCTCATTATAGAAAAAATCTACCATGAGACAGCCTTTATATTATTAAAGCTCATCCGAGCCCTTAAGAATGCCATTGCTCCCAAGTTTGAAGTGGCATGACTTCCATTTCGGTCTTAGGGTCACGACCCATCAGCGCCTCAACGGCCTTACGGACGTCACGTCCTTCAAACAGTACTCCATACAATACCTCTGTAATAGGCATCTGAACACCTAATTTTTGGGAGATGGCGTATGCCGCTTTTGTCGTTCGAATTCCTTCTACGACCATGCCCATAGATTCCAGCACAGCATCAAGCTGCTGACCCTGTCCCAATAGTGACCCTGCACGCCAGTTGCGACTGTGACGACTCGTTGCAGTGACCACTAGATCGCCAATACCAGCCAGGCCGGCAAAGGTTAATGGGTTAGCGCCCATCTCAACTCCGGCACGGGTAATTTCAGCCAATCCACGGGTCAATAAAGCCGCTTTGGCATTATCACCGAAACCAAGTCCGTCTGACATTCCCGCACCCAATGCGATAATGTTTTTTAGCGCCCCGGACAGTTCCACACCGAGCAAATCGCGGTTTGTATAGACACGGAAATAGGAGTTCATGAACAGCCCCTGTGCGGCCTGTGCAGCCTTCTCATTGGAGGAAGCTACAACGACCGTTGTAGGACACTTCCTCACCACTTCTTCCGCATGACTCGGACCAGACAGCACAGCAATATCGCCCTCCGCGACTTCCAGTTCTTCCGAGATCACCGTGGACATACGTTTAAGCGTTTCAGTTTCAAAACCTTTAATTGCATGCACTACCAGCATATCCTTGCTAAAATGAGCTTTCAGACTACGTGCTACCTGACGAGCAGCAGCAGAAGGAGATACGATGATCACTGCTTTAGCACCAGATACCGCAGTCTGCATATCAGTTGTAGCTGAAATGCGATCAGACAAAATGGAGCCCGGTAAATAATGCTCATTCGTATGCTTCTCATTGATTTCAGCTGCTTGCTGCTCGTTTCTCGTCCAGACAGAGACATCGTTGTTATTGGCCGCAAGAACGGAAGCCAGGGCTGTTCCCCAACTCCCCGCGACCAGCACAGCTATTTTCTCAGACAAGACGATCTCCTCCTTTGGAGCCAAGCTTATTCTCATTCCCCCGTACCAGCTTGACTATGTTGGTACGGTGTCTCCACACAGCGAACAGACAAATGATTAGAGCCGTCCAGAATAACGGCCATGCATAACCAAGTACGAGTAATATCCAGGGGGTCAAAATGACAAATATGAGCGACCCCAAGGATACGTAACGCGTCATTACGATTGCAAGTATCGCAATGACTCCGGCATATAGTGCGGGCAGTAAGGCAAGCGATGCTAATACACCAATAGCAGTCGCAATCCCTTTTCCTCCACGGAAGTGAAAATATATCGGCCAGTTATGGCCCGCAATCGCTGCAATGCCGCACAAACCCGAAACCCAGGATGATTCTCCACCTAACCAGTGCCCTATTAGCACTGCAATAACCCCTTTAAGTACGTCCAGCAGCAGTACCAGAATAGCTGGGCCTTTTCCAAGCACACGCAGCGTATTCGTCGCACCGGCATTGCCGCTTCCATGCTGGCGAATGTCGATTCCTTTTAATTTTCCATACAGCAAACTAAAGCTGACAGAGCCAAGCAAGTAACTGAGTACGATGGCAACGATTTGTAAAATCAACCTATTCGCTCCTAACTTTCGTCAGACTTGCGCCGTGTAAAGATACGAATTGGAGTTCCTTCAAAATTGAAGGCGGCGCGAATTTTGTTCTCCAGATAACGCTCATAAGAGAAGTGCATTATTTCTGGATCGTTTACGAATACAACCATCGTAGGCGGTTTAACAGCAACCTGGGTCACATAGTTAATGCGCAGACGACGTCCTTTGTCTGTTGGTGGAGGATTAATGGCAACCGCATCGGAAATCACATCATTCAGCAAATGTGTCTGAATACGCAATACATGCTGCTGCGCCACATGCTGTACAACAGGAAGCAGCTTTTGCAGGCGTTGCTTCGTTTTTGCAGACAAGAACACAATCGGAGCATATGTCATAAACAGAAAGTGGTCGCGAATTTTTGTTTCAAACTGTTGCATTGTTTTATCGTCCTTGTCCACGACATCCCATTTGTTAACAACAAACAGCGATGCTTTACCCGCTTCATAAGCATAGCCAGCAATGTGCTTATCCTGCTCAATAATGCCTTCCTCGCCGTTAATAACGACCAATACAACATCTGCACGCTCAATGGCACGCATAGCACGCATTACACTATATTTTTCGGTCGTTTCATATACCTTGCCACGTTTACGCATACCTGCCGTATCAATCAGTACATACTTTTGACCGTCTTTTTCAAAAGGTGTATCAATTGCATCACGTGTCGTGCCTGCAATGTCACTAACGATAACTCGTTCTTCTCCCAGAATGGCGTTAACTAGTGAAGATTTACCTACATTCGGGCGACCGATCAAGGCAACACGAATAACGTCTTCATCATAGTGATCTTCTTCCAGCTCAGGCAAATTGGATGTAATGGCATCTAGCAGGTCGCCTATCCCTGTGCCATGGCTACCAGAAACAGCGATTGGATCACCAAATCCATAAGAATAAAACTCATAAATCAAATCGGCGCGACTGAGGTTGTCCACCTTGTTGACAGCTACGATGATCGGTTTACCCGAACGATATAGCATTTGAGCTACCTCTTCATCTGACTGTGTAATTCCTGCTTTCGCATCACTCATAAATACAATTACATCTGCTTCTTCTATTGCAAGTTCGGCCTGCATACGGATGGATTTTAAAATGACATCCTCACCATCAATCTCAATGCCGCCGGTGTCAATAATACTGAAGGATTTACCATTCCACTCCGATATACCGTATATACGGTCACGAGTGATTCCGGGTTTATCTTCCACGATGGACAAACGATCCCCGATAATCCGATTAAAAATAGTGGACTTACCCACGTTCGGACGACCAACGATAGCCACAACGGGTCTTGCCATAAATTCACTCCTCCTGTCAATTCTTCCGCTATCATCATAGCAAAAAACATACCTATTGGCGATATGGTCACGTAACAACAATCGGCGAACCCTCTGGGTCCGCCGATGGTGTACGTTATGCTTATTATAAAATGTATTGATTTAAACTCATTTAAATTTGTTCAACTTATCGCCAAAACGCTCGCCGAGCGTAATGCTCAGACCGGAATTATTGAGGGAAACGTTAGGATTATTCAGTTCCTCACGAGGTGCACGAGATGCACGTGGTGCTCTTTCTGCTTTAGGAGCAGCTTCAGGAGCTTCCTCAGTTTCTTTAATGCTCAGGCTAACACGTTTTTCGGAAGGATTCATTTCAAGAATTTTAACTTTCACTTCTTGTCCTTCTTCCAGAACTTCTTGTGGAGTTCCAATGTGTTTGTGGGAAATTTGGGAAATATGCACCAAACCTTCCACGCCAGGAGCGATTTCGACGAATGCGCCGAAGTTAACCAGACGTTTTACAACACCTGTTACGATGTCATTGTTGTTGAATTGTCCAGCAGCCGATTCCCAAGGACCAGGCTGTGCAGCTTTCATGCTCAGGCTGATTTTTCCTTTTTCAGGATCTACTTTCAAGACTTTTACTTTCACTTGGTCTCCTTCAGAAACTGCATCAGAAGGTTTATCGACATGAGTCCAAGCAATTTCAGATACGTGAACCAGACCGTCCACGCCGCCAACATCTACGAAAGCACCAAACTGAGTAAGACGTTGAACCGTACCTACGATTTCTTGGCCTTCTTTCAGCTCAGCCATTACTTTAAGCTTGTTGGCTTCAAATTCTGCTTCCAGAACGTCTTTTTGAGAAAGGATCACTTTGTTATTTTCACGATCCAGTTCTTTTACAACAACACGCAATGTGCGGCCTTTGTAATCACTGAAATCTTCAACGAAGTGACGTTCTACCATGGATGCAGGGATGAATCCGCGCAGACCTACGTCTACCACGATGCCACCTTTAACGACATCATTTACAATGACTTCAAATACTTCTTTGCTTTCGAACAGTTGCTCCAACTTTTCCCAAGCATTTTCACTGTCGATTGCACGTTTGGACAGAACAAGTTTTTCCTTGCCATCGTCGATGCTGATAATTCTAGCTTCAACCTCTTGGCCTACTTGTACTGCTTCTTCTGCGTTATCCAGACCAGAAGACAACTCGCGAATTGGAATAACTCCATCGTATTTATATCCAATGCTTACTACCGCTTGGTTATCTTCCAATTTCACGATTGTACCCTTAACGGTGTCACCTTTTTTCAGGGAGACGATTTGATCGAGCTCGTCTTGATTTGCCGCTTCAGCAGCTTCTTGATTTTTAATTTCTTCCGACATGTCAATACCCTCCTCAATTCAAAAAAAACCATTTATTTAAACCTGCCCATGGCAGAGTTCAAAACATAAATAAACTTTTGTTCTAGTTTTCCGAGCTTAGACACAATTCATGCAAGCCTTTCAATTATTCGTAGGCTTCCCCGTTTCCTTCATCGTGCGAATACGAGACATAATTGCTTCTGTTGCCAGTTCAAGTGGATCTCCTTCGATATCGGCACCCTTTTGGTATGCATCCAAATTGACAGGTTTACCGTATAACACTTTCGTTTTACGGAAAAGCTTGTAATCACCAATAATGGCAACCGGAACGGCAGCCGCTCCACTGCGTAGCGCAAAGCTTGCAGCACCCTTTTTACCGATTCCCCCAGCTCCTCTGGAGCCTTCGGGAAAGATTCCCATAACCTTACCATCACGCAAAATGTTCAATGCCAGCTTAATGGATTCCTTACTTACACCACCACGTTTGACTGGAAAAGCTCCCAGTTTCCCAATTAGTGGACCCAGTACAGGAACATTAAACAGCTCGGCTTTTGCCATAAAGTGAACCTTTCGCTTCAGCAAAATACCAACTGTAGGAGGGTCAAGATTACTAATATGATTAGAACACAACAGCACTCCACCCTCAGCAGGAACATTTTCCCTGCCTACCGCCTCAAGTCTAAACAGAACGCGGTAAATGAGACGCAAAATACTGGCGCATACAGTATATATCATTGGCTGATCTCTCCATCCTTCTCCGTTAAGCAATAAGATACGATCGTATCAACGACATCCTGAATGCCCATTTGGGTCGTATCGAGCACGATGGCGTCCTCACTGCAACGAAGCGGGGATACCTCCCTCTCCTCGTCAAGCTTGTCACGTGCCGCAATGTCACGTTCCAGTTGTTCCAGAGTGATATCATCAGTTTCGCTCAGTTCTTTAAAACGGCGGGAGGCACGTTCCTGAACACTTGCGGTCATGAACACCTTGACTTCCGCATCGGGAAGTACAGTTGTTCCAATATCGCGACCATCCATAACGACACCCTTGCGTGCAGCCATCTCACGCTGGTTTTCAGTCAAACGTGTACGTAAACCAGCAATACTTGAATACTGTGACACGTTGCTAGTCACTTCCATCGAACGGATCACAGTGGTTACATCTTCCCCGTTACAATAAACCTTTTGGCCTGTGGGGTCCGGTACTAATTCAATCACCAGCTCAGGTACATGTTGAAGCACTTTTTGTATATTTTCTGCAGGAATTTCCTTACGCATCATGTACCACGTTGCTGCTCGGTACATGGCTCCGGTATCTACATATACATAAGAAAGTGCTTTCGCCACCAGGCGGGCCACTGTACTTTTCCCTGCACCAGCAGGTCCATCAATGGCTACATTTATTTTGTTAATTGAAGATACATGTTGCCTTGCCAACAGGGAATTCCTCCTAACCTAACCTCAAGAAAAAAGCAGGCATTGCCTGCGACGTGAAAATTATACCACACATTTATAGGCGATGCAAAATAAGCGACAGGTTTACTAAAAAAGAAAAATATCGGATGATTAAGATTTCCCCCGGAATTCCAGCTGTCTTTCAAAGCAATATTTAATCAGTTTTTGGCGCTCCTGATCAGCGATTTCCTCATATTTCAGCATAATGAGTTTGCGACCATTTTCCATCTGCTGAATGCGCACAATTTCAGATTGGAACGGAACATGCTCCTGAGTGCCGTTTTTATATGGAACTAAAATCCAGCAAGACAATGATTCTCCTTCTTCAAGATGATGAGTTCCCTGGGTGTGAAAAGAAACACCCCCGCCTCCTACATCATGTGTCTCTGCTACAAATCTGGACTCGTTCGCACCATGCTTTACTGCAATTTCCAAGTTGGCCTTAACCCGAAGAAAGTTTCGACGCTGAATTTTGCTGATGCTGTCTGGAGCAGGTTTGTGGATACGAACCATCCGGAGGATATCCTCTTTAAAACCCGTAACGTGGGTATTAAAATAATTTTTAATCCCACCCTCGCTCATAAAAAATATAGACAGTTCTTCCCCTAGAAACAATTTTTTCAAATGCCCACTTGTTTGTGACATAGGAATTTCAATTAAAAAGTTCTGTGACTCCTCTTCTGCAATACGAGACTTAAATTCAAAAATCTCGTCCTTATGGTCAGTACCAGCCACTTGTATGTATAACACATCATTAATTTTGGGAAACAAATGATCCACCATCCTTGTCCATTAAAAGCTCTAATTAAGGTATATAATACCACGACTTTATGCCTATATTAAGCATTATATTTGTTTGAACTATGACTAAAGGACAAAAAACCTCCTTCATGAAGGAGGTTTAGAGTGACTATTGATTCATTTTCATGTAATCAATTACGCATTACTTGCAGTAACCTGAGGTTCATCTGAATCTTTAACCTCTTCAATCGTTTCTTCCATCCCCGTATTGGCGTTAATGTATATCCGGTAAACGGAACCATTGATTTTACCACCAAATTCATAACAGAGAACTTCATTCGAAAGTTCATTTTCAATTAAGGCTTTACGGTGGTAAGTTTCACGAAACTCAGGATTCAATTTTGCTCGTGCTGCATTCAAATTCAATTTCGCTTGCGGAATGCGGCGGAGATGACTATGCTCATACACATAATCACTGGATTGAAAACCGATCACTTGTCCGTTATCAAGGCCTGATCTGACTGTGATTTTTTCTGGATAGATAATCACATCCCCTTGTTGGCTCGCAAATGTAATGTTAGCTAAATTCCCGCTTTCATCATACGCAACTGGCTTCATGTCTTTGTAACCTTTTTGCTCAAGATATTCACTAGCATAGCGAATCGCTTCATTACGTGTTGCTTTTTTAGGACCTACTGCCCTCATGTCATGATAAGAAATAAGCTTGCCGCCTTTTTTCGTAAAATCCATACTGGCCACGGGCTGCTTCTTATTTAGCAGGGTAGCTGTATAAGATGCCCATTCCGTTCCTTTACCGTTTTCGTTCACCCGGATCTGACTTTCCGGTTTTCCTGTAAATTCAGCAGCATTTCGTTTAATTTGTTCTGCATTTACTGGCGGGAGACTCAATTTTTTCACAGAGCGTTTATCATAGATGCTGGCTACAGACGGTCCCCAATCCAGCTCCTTATAGTTTTCCACCTTTTTGTCCACGGTTTTAAAGCCATCAATAATGGTGTTGTCCTTCGGTCCAGTTTGAGAACCTGCCGCCATATCGACATCCATCCAGCGCAAATTTTTACTAAGGACTTTTTGCTGCACTTCGTGCATGTTTTTCGAAATTTCCTTGGAATTGTTATACAACGTTTTCAGGTTCGAAATTTCTTTCTCGTTTAAAGGCTCGTGATCCAGATCACGAACAGCGGTCTGATACGAAAATGCAGATAGATGTGACAGCAAATCCTTGGCATGATTAAAAGGCATTACATTGAGGGGCAACTGATTAACCTCATTTTGAGCCTCACTTGTAATCCTCCACACGTTCATCAAACATTTGCGGTGCATCGCGTGTGAAGTATTATGGACAGCAACCGCGTTACCGAGTTGAGAATGCAGCTGATCCATATGAAACGACAAATCGTGAAACGCACGCTGGTATTGATTTTCCGCTTTTATCGACATGCTATTTGCCTGAAGAGACACCTCTTTTCTCATCTGGCTTTGCTGATAACCCCACACAAATGCTCCTATCATCATCAGGGTAACCACCGGGAACAATACGGAACTAAGTCGCTTATACATATTGGAAGTCTCCTTTCTTCAAGTACACTACCGATAGTGTGACAAGAAGAAAGCTCTCTTATGCATGGTTTTCCATGACTTCAACAATAAACTCACAGTTATCGCAAATGCAGCGTTTAAAGCCGGTCTGAATCTGTCCTTCCTCTATGCGTCCTCTCAGCACAAAGCGTTCTCCGCATCTTTTACAATAAATTCTAACTTTTATACGCAAAAAAAGACACCTCTTTCTCTAACAGGTTTGTCAGATCAGTGTGTCCCATTTTGTTACATGTTAACCTTTTCTTCCCGTTTTAACAAACGAAAAGGAGAACGGTTATTAGCTCGACTGATCTTCGCCATTCCTCCATACCATAGAAAGGCCATAAGTGGAATGATAAACCAGATCCAGTCATGCGAAAATTTCGTTAAAATCAAATCGTATACTCCGTGCCAGAACCATGGAAGCACCAATGACAGCAGCAACATGTATTTGCTCCTCAAGCCCTCTGAAAACTTGGCCTTCCCCATGTAGTAGCCCATCATTACGCCAAACATCGCATGACCTGATACCGGTAGCAATGATCTCATCAGCATCATGCTAACCGAAGCATGGCCAGCCCAAGCGTATAACAGATTTTCGACCGTTGCAAATCCGAGTGAGACTGCGGCCGCATACAAAATACCATCATAAGGCTCGTCGAACTCGGTATGATTATAGATGATGTGATACAACAGAAACCACTTAAAAAACTCTTCCACTCCGGCTGAAATGCCGAACACCTGGATTAACGTGTGATCCCCTAGCCAAAGCAGCAGCCCGCGTTGAAAAATCATGACAGGAAGAACCACCAAAAAGCCGAGCAAAAACACTTTAACAACCATGTGCAGCGGCTCCGAATCATACCTGTCCTTCAAGTAAAAATACATCAATAAGGCGAGACCCGGCGCTGTGGCTGCCGCTAAAACCGAAAACAGAAGCACCGATCATCCCTCCATAAAAATGAGTCGGCCCTGCTTTCAGCGCAGAGCCGACAAATTCACTTCGATATCACTTTCGATAAAACGAATCAAGAACGGCTGTCAAAATGAGTGCAGATGACAGCAACTGCCTGTTCAGGAATGACCAGCTTTCCGTATTCTTCCAACATTGCTGGTGTAACGGATGAGCCTTCTCCAAATTCAGCAAGAACCGCAATTAAAGCCGCAAGCTTGGACTCCTCTACTTCTTCTGGTTCCAAGTGCAGAATCCATTTTCCTCTATACTGATACAGCTTACCTGCTTCCGTAGTGTTGCTACGAAGCATATGAGCCGCTTCTATGAGTACCTCGAAATCGCTAAACGCGTAAACGATGGAATCGCTATGCTCCAGCGTGACTTCCATTTCGTAGACTTCCTCTGGAAGCTCCTCATCGGGACCCGAACCATACTGTTGATGGTCGTATTTCCCCCGGGTGACGATAACAACCATTCCTTGAGCAGGAAGCGCAAAGACTTCGACAGCTAACGGTCCCGTGGCGTCGAAGCCCAGCTCGCTGTATGCCTGATCCATCATTTCGGTAAACAGCTCATGAACTCTTGGGATTTCTTGCCACATATCGTCTTTTTGAATACCGCGTTCGCTCAAATCGTCAAAGGTAAGGAAAATCCGTATCTTGTCCTGACTTAATCTTTCTATTTTCATACTGGACCCTCCTCCTGGCAGCCGAGTGTTATTAACAGATTATGATGCAATTATGATGCCTGTGATGAAAATGGTTCTATGTAATCATGTTATCATTTTATAATCGTAAATGCACGCAATAAAAAGATAAAAAAAAGAATCATTTGAACGGCTTTTACAAAAAAGCCGCAAAATGATTCGGAATAAAGGTTTCTGGGTTTACAATCCCGGTACGGCTGTATGAGTTTCTTTCAAAATTTGCTCGACCTCACGTTTAACATCGGGACTTGTGCTGATGAAGTCTTTAATCAACTTCATATTCTCTTCTTTGTTCTTGGCAGTATGGGCGTTATGAGCGGTTTTATCTGTTTGTGAATGATGGTCTTGATCCTTATGGCTGTCTTCTTTATTGAGCGTTATCTCGCCCATTCCGGGGAATGCCGCGTCCATCATTTTAGTACGGGCTTTCTGCACTAAATTGCCGCTTTTTTTTCCACCCATGTCCATGGATAAGCCCAACATGTTGCGGTTACGGGAGATCAAAGAGCTTGCGACAGCGCCCAAAACGATTCCCAGGAAAAATGAAGATGTTTTCACAATTAGAACCTCCCTTTGTGGTAGAATCAAGCATAGTGTTCGTCAGTAGTGACAAACTCATACGGTATAAAATACAGGAAGGTGAGATGAAATAATGGGTACAAAAACAGCAGCCATTTTGTTCACCGCATGTCTGCTGCTTAGTGCTTGCACTGCAACCAAGCCGGAATCTGCGGCAACAAGCAACCAGCAGGATTCGGTAGCGTCTGACTCAAGTAACAGCACCAAAGATCAGAGCAGCGTCTCTTCCCCAAAAAACAGCAGTAAGCAAGCAGGCAGTAATGATCATAACTCAGCGGGTAAAACCAATACACAAAATGATAAAACCAGCGAAAGCAACGAAGCAGGAGCTGCGACATCTGTAACTAACAATAACAAAATGTATCACTTGGACAAAGCCTATAATGTAATCCCTAACCAACAAGGTGCTGAAAAAAAAGTCGTGTTACTGACCTTTGATGATGGTCCTAAGGAAGCAGCCATGATTAACAAAATCATAGATATACTGGACAAACATAAGGCCAAAGCGATTTTCTTCGTAAACGGTTACCGTGTTAAAGAGCATCCTGAGTTGCTCAAGCTTATCCATGACCGTGGACAACCCATCGGCAACCATAGCTGGGATCATATCGTGCTGAAGAATAAATCTGAGGCCGAGGTCAAAAAACAGATTGAAACGGTACAAAAAATTGTTAAGGACATTACAGGACAAGCCCCCGTATTCTTTCGCCCCCCTCATGGTGCAGGCGGAGACGTAGGCCGCAAGGTCGCTAAAGAAAACGGTCTCCTATACATGACATGGTCCGTCGGTTCTCTGGACTGGACAATGAAAAAGAATCAGCCTAATAAAACGGAGACTCTTCTCAATAACGTAACAGAACAACTTCATCCAGGAAGTAATATCTTGATGCATGAACTGCCATGGACAGCTGAGGCACTCGACAGTCTATTGACGCGCCTTGAGCAAAAGGGTTACCAATTTGTCGATCCGCAAGGCATTGAGGTTTCTACCAGCCAATAGACACTTGCGTATACTCAGGCTTAACTGTAGATGATGCAATAAAGGCCTCCATTCTCCGCTATTCATGCGGAGAATGGAGGCCTTTTTACCGTATCATTTTGCGCCTTTACCAAAGCATTTCACTGATGGGTGGTGCACCCTTGATGCCCCACCACAGTAACGCTGCAGTAATCAGCACAAAAAGAGTGCTCAAAAAATTTAAAAACCACTTGCTTACCCGAATACGGCGGGACGGAAACATTTCTGCCCGCGTTCGGTACTCACTGGCTGGAGTGTCATCCTCCATCGTCACAGCAACTTCTGGTGCAGCGGCTACGTGAGCCAATTCTGGCACGGGCCGTGAAGCACGGGAGCGAACTGGTTTAGATTTTGACCTGTCCTCTTCCTTGCCTTTGCGACCATTTCGACGGCTGCCATAGGTCTGCACTCTGCTAAGTTCCTGATTCATTCTTCATACCTCCGAAAACGTAACGCTAAACCAGATATAAGGTCAATCACAAAATGACAAATGATCGGTGCCCACAGACTACCGGTTTGCACATATATGTAGCCCAATCCATAACTGCTAAGAAAAACCCAGCCCGTGGGAATCCAATGCCTTAAATATCGGATATGAATCACCGCAAATAAAATGCTTGTCCAATAAGGACCAAAGCTGTACTGAATCGCTCCTCTGAACAAGAGTTCCTCACAGATAGAGACGATAGCTGCTATACAAATAATATGCCAAACCGGGCGATTTTGAAACAGCATTTGGTTAATACCACCGTCATCCATAGCATCCTCAGGCATAATCCGGGATAGCAACAGATCCACAAGTAACATAGCGGCGGCCAATCCTAATCCCCACCATAAGACGTGCAGAGTGTTCGGCAATGCAAATAGTTCTAACACATTTCTTTTCTGAAAAAATATCCAGATTGCGCCAATCAGCAGGGTCAGTCCCTGAGTTAGATACAAATTGTAAAGCAGCAAGCGGTCATTCAATTCATGAATTTGCGCTCTTTTCCATTTCACTTTAAGCTTTTTCATAGTTAGTTAGTCCTCTGCATAGTCTTCTTTAGCATCATAGCCAAAAAGTCGGGCGGATTCAAGAAGACTTAAATCTTAATTTTCCGCATTCTGTAGCTATATATCTAGCCGGCTATCCACACATGTCGCATGTCCTATTGACATGCCCATGTAAGCCATGATACATTATGAAAAAATTATTAGCGACAACAACAATGATGGAGAAAAGGTATTGATTTCGTCCTCAGAGAACCGGTGCTTGGGTGGAAGCCGGTGACGAAGTAACTACTTTCAGCGCTCCTGAGTTATTGCACCGAAGTCTGGGGAATATTTCCCGGCATTAGATGCAATCGGCAGAAAACCGTTATCCTTTCGGTCATTTTATGACCGCTGAAGGCAGTCCATTGCGAAATGGCTGCGAATTAGGGTGGTACCACGATAACTCTCGTCCCTTACTATGGAGATAGTATGTGATTCGGGAGTTTTTTTGATGCCCGAAAACCGCAAAGCGTCTCCGCATAAGACTTTTGGTCGTTAGTTTGGTGCATAATGCTATTCCATCCCTTTTCCGCGTCAATGCGTTATCACACTAGTATTTCACACCGCTCTCCTGTACTTTTAGAAGCATTTCAAGTTTTTTCATGTTCTTTATGGAATGTATTTCAGTTTGAAGTACATCCTGTCCATAAAAGAAGTTAACTTTGAGGAGGAAACCAAATGTTTAAAGTGTTAGTATCCGATCCAATCAGTGACCTGGGCATCCAGCAACTGATGGATGCAGACGATGTCACGGTGGACAAGAACACAGGTCTCAGCGAGGATGAATTGGTTCAAATTATTGGTGACTATGACGCATTACTCGTTCGAAGCCAAACTCGGGTAACCGAACGCATCATGACGGCAGGTAAGAACCTCAAGGTTGTAGGGCGAGCTGGGGTCGGAGTGGACAACATCGACCTCGAAGCAGCAACACAACGCGGGATTATCGTTATTAACGCTCCTGACGGCAACACGATTACGACATGTGAGCACACTTTTGCGATGATGATGGCTCTAGCACGTCATATTCCACAGGCATATGCCAAAACCATTGGTGGTACATGGGATCGTAAAACATTCCTCGGTGTCGAACTACGTAACAAAACACTTGGAGTCCTCGGCATGGGACGTATCGGCAGTGAGGTGGCTAAACGTGCCAAAGCATTTGGTATGAGCATCCTCGGCTATGATCCATTTCTAACGGAAGAACGCGCTGAGAAGCTGGGCATTAAGCTGGCGAGCGTGGATGAAATTATCCGCAACGCAGATTTTATGACCGTACACACTCCATTAACACCGGAAACGAAACATATGATTGCTCGTCCACAGTTTGAAGTGATGAAAAAAGGAATGCGCATCATCAACTGTGCCCGGGGCGGAGTTATCGATGAAATGGCTCTTGTTGAAGCCATTGATGAAGGTATCGTTGCCGGTGCAGCTTTTGACGTATTCGAGTCAGAGCCGCCAGCACAGGATCATCCATTCCTGAGCCATCCGAAAATTATCGTTACACCACATCTGGGTGCCTCGACTGTCGAAGCTCAGGAGAATGTAGCTATCGACGTGTCTGAGCAAGTGCTGCATATTTTGCGTGATGAGCCTTTTAAAAATGCGGTCAACATGCCTCCAGTACCATCCAACGTCATGACGCAATTACAGCCATATTTCTCGCTTGGAGAGAAGCTGGGCAGCTTTGCCGCTCAGATCACAAATCAGGCTGTACGTGAAATTCAGGTAGATTACGCTGGCGATTTGTCATCTGTGGATACACAGCCGCTGACACGGTATATTTTGAAAGGTGTACTTAGCCGTCATCTGGGCAGCGATGTGAACATTGTAAACTCTGTACATCTGGCCAAAACACGTGACCTCCATCTTGTCGTATCTCAGGCGCCCGCCACCAAGGGTTTTACCAATCTGATTACCGTTACACTCAAAACGCAGAGCGGCGAAGAACAACGTGTATCTGGCACCCTGCTGGCAGGCTATGGCGAACGTATTGTTCGGTTGAACCAGTTCCCTGTAGATGTGGCACCGGAAGCTCATTTCCTGCTCATCTCCCACAATGATAAACCAGGCATTATCGGCCGTGTCGGCACCTTGCTTGGGGAGAACGGCGTCAATATCGCTTCCATGCAAGTAGGGCGTAAAATTGTCGGCGGTGAAGCCATCATGATCCTGACCGTCGATAAAGCCGTGCCAAAAGATGTGCTGATTCAACTCGTTGGTTTGCCAGAACTAAATACTGCCCAAGAAGTAGTCCTAGATTAGTTCCAGACCATATTGCGAAGTCCATGGTTTTATAATAAAGAGAGGCGCCTGGCTACCCAGGCGTCTTTTTCTTATATCGTTATCTATCATGAGAGCAATCATCTTGAAACAGGATGTTCCACGTTGAACAAGATAAATGTTGATTTTTCAACAAAAAGCACCCTCTTCCGAGGATGCCTGCAAACCGGGATATATCAGCTGGGTCTGTAACAGGCTTATAAGCCAGTTACAGACCCAGCTTTGTTTTGCTGGAGATCGGCAGCAAAATAGTAAATTCCGTCCCTTCCCCCAATACGCTGGCAGCAGAGACAGAGCCTCCGTGAGCCTCTACAATATTCTTGACAATAGCAAGCCCCAAACCAGTCCCTTTATCCTCACCACGTACTCTGGCCTTATCTGCCTTGTAGAAGCGGTCGAAAATATAAGGTAGATCCTCGCTGGCAATGCCTACACCTTCATCCTTAATCCGAATACGGATTAACTCATGCCGTTCTCCCAAAATTCGATCCGCCGCAATAGTAACCTTTTTCCCGCCGGGTGTATGTCTGAATGCATTATCCAACAAATTGGTCAATACCTGCTCCAGTCGGTCTTCATCTGCCTCAGGCAGCAGCAAACGTTGGCCTTGCTCATAGTAATCGAGTGTCAGTCCCTGTTCCTTCGAACGTACCGTAAATTTACGGTGAACACGCTCGATCAGCTCATTCACATCCACTTCCTGTCGGTGCATGTCTGTATGACCAGCCTCCATTCGGGCCAGATCAAGCAGATCCTTGACTAACCTTCCCATGCGTAATGACTCATCATGGATGACCTGTACCAGCTCCTCAGATTCTTCAGGTGAACCCGCCATACCATCCAGCAACGCCTCACTGTAGCCCTGCATCATAGATAAAGGTGTACGGATTTCATGAGATACGTTGGCCACAAAATCGCTCCGCATCTTCTCTAGCTTCACTTCTTCCGTAATATCTCGAAGCACAGCTACTGCACCGCGGATTGCATTATCCGTATACAGAGGCGCCATCTGCACCGACCAGGAGCCCTTCTTGACATGGATATAGTCTCCGACATCCTCTCCCCTGTCCATAACGGTATGGAACAGAGACTGCAAAGGCTCAGGTACAGAAGCTCCAAACTCCTCCAGATCACGCTCCTGCCACTCCAGCTTTTTCCATATATCCAGCAAACTTTGTGCCGGCGGATTCGTTAAGATGATTTGTCCGCTTCTGTCGAAGGTAATTACAGCATCAGACATGCTTCGCAGTACGCTGGATAAATGGTTTTTCTCCTCATTCAGACTGCGGATCGTTGCTTCCAGTTCCGTAGACATATGATTAAAAGTTTTCGCCAGTTCTCCAATTTCATCACTGGTCACCAGCGAAAGCCGAGTATCATACCTTCCCTCTCGAATGGCATTCGCCGCCTGAATCAACAGCTGCATAGGCTGTGTGATTTTAGTAAAAAGAAATAGGGCAAAAAAGGTCGTCAATAAAAATCCAACAATACATGTATAGGTGAACAAATGCTTGATTTCCGTCGATTCATACGCCGCAAAATTTCTGTTGATGTACGGCAATAAAAAAAGCCCTAGAAAAATAAGCACAGAGCCTACAAGACAAATGATGGTGATCCACAGCTTACCTACCAGCGATCTCCAGAAGTTCACGTTATTTCGGAACCTCCAGCTTATAACCTACGCCCCACACGGTCGTAATCATAGCCGCTGCCTCTGGCGATACTTTATTCAGCTTTTCACGTAGCCGTTTCACATGCGTATCCACAGTGCGCAGATCACCAAAAAATTCATAATTCCAAACGTCTTTCAGCAGTTCTTCGCGCGAGAAGACTTTATCTGGCGACACCGCCAAATAGTGCAACAGCTCGTACTCTTTAGGCGTGAGACTGATTTCAATCCCCCCCGCAGTTACCCGGTGCGCATCATGCTCAATGATAAGATTCGGAAAAACAATACTATTGCTTGGTACCGCCTCTTTCGTTAAAAAGGCCGTTTCCGACGAACGACGTAAAATCGCCTTTACCCGGTAAATGACTTCTCGCGGACTAAAGGGCTTAACCACATAATCATCGGCTCCGACTTCAAAGCCTTGTACACGGTTCACTTCCTCACCTTTGGCAGTCAGCATAATTACAGGTGTAGCTTTGGTCTGACGTAGCCGTGTACACACCTCAATCCCATCCATCCCCGGAAGCATTACATCGAGCAAGATAATGCTGTAATCGCTTGCAGTCGCTTTTTGGAGGGCAATCTCACCATCCTCAGCTTCGTCAATTGCATATCCTTCTTTTTCCAGATACATCCGCAGAAGGCGGCGAATGCGTTCTTCATCGTCTACAATTAATATGCGGTTGCTTTGTTCTGACATATTCCCAGCCCCTTCGCTAAAAAAAGCATTCTCTCTATTTTACTATTTTCCCGTGCTTGGTCAAACTTTACTCTCATCCAACAGTCTCTTTACACCAAAAAGGCCGGGGTTATGACCCCCGTCCTGTCCGTTTCTTTTTCGTGTTGTCTGATTTGGCAAGTTGAATGAGACGGTTGATTTCGTCCTTAGTTAGGGGTCTGGTCAGACCGCGCTTCAAGTTTTGTAGCAAAAGATCTCCGAAGGCAATCCGCTTGAGTCTGATGACTGGGTGTGAAATGGCCTCAAACATCCTTCTTACCTGGCGATTTCTGCCTTCATAAATGGTAATCTGGATCACAGACTCCTTACCATTCGGATCTACATCTTTATATTCTACCTCGGCTGGTGCAGTAATGCCATCTTCCAGCACGATTCCTTTTTTCAGCTTGTCCAGCTCAGTACCATGCGGGACGCCTTTGACTGTTGCCACATATGTCTTGGGCACATGATGCTTGGGATGGGTGAGCAGATTGGCGAACTCGCCATCATTGGTAAGCAACAGCAGTCCTTCGGTGTCGTAATCAAGACGTCCTACCGGATATACGCGTTCCTTAACGCCTTTCAGATAGTCTGACACGATTTTACGGCCTTCCGGATCGGAAGCGCTCGTAATGACTCCTTTAGGTTTGTTCATCATCAGATAGATTTTTTTCTCGGTTTTGATCGGGCGTCCCTTTACCGTAATCATATCTTGATCAGGGTCTGCCTTCGTTCCCAATTCAGTTACGACAACCCCGTTCACTTCCACGCTGCCCGCCTGAATAAGCTCCTCACATTTACGTCTGGAAGCTACACCAGCTTGGGCCAATATTTTCTGCAATCTTTCCATGTTCGCTAATTCACCTCATGCTAATGATACCCATCCATGAGCAAAATCACAACCCCCGTTCAAAAAAGATGCAGAAATTAAAATACAAGCAGGCAAATGGCAATGGCTGCCACAAAACCAACCATATCTGAAAATAGTCCTACCTTCAAAGCATAACGTCCATTGCGGATACCTACCGCACCAAAATATACAGTTAGCACATATAGCGTCGTGTCTGTGCTGCCCTGAATCGTTGAAGCGATCCGACCGATCATGGAGTCCGGGCCATAGGTACGAATTAGATCCGTCGTGAACGCAAGTGAACCGGTGCCCGTCAGTGGACGGAGCAAGCCTAAAGGCAGTACCTCGCCCGGTACACCCCAGTGTTTAATCCATGGGGTTACCCAGGAGATCAAATAGTCCAGGGCGCCGGATGCTCGAAAAATGCTAATCGCCACCATCATGCCTACGAGATGAGGAATAATGCTGATGGCGGTAGAAAAGCCGTCTTTGGCTCCATCCACAAAAGAATCGTAAACAGGGACCTTTTTAGCATATGCATATAAAGGAATAAAAGCGAGAATAACCGGAATGGCCCAAGTCGATATGAGGTTTATAAAATTAAACATGCCTCCCTCATCCTTTCCAAGTGGTGTCCCTGCCCTTGGCAGCCGTGATTCCCGTTCGCGGAACGGCAGGTGGAGATACGGGCAACGTAGTTGAAGAGGCAGCAGATGCTGGTGCTGGTGGGACGAGTGGCGCCAAGGATGACTGGGACGGCGGAATCGCTGGAGGACGGCGGCGCAATTCTCGACTTCGGTACCAACGATCCGCCGCAATTGCAGCAAAGGTGGCTATTGCGGTCGCTACCAGCGTCGTACCGACGATTTCTGCCGGATGTGCGGAATGAAAATTTAGTCGTATCGCGATCAACGTCGTAGGAATAAGCGTAATACTGGCTGTATTCAGGGCGAGCAGCGTACACATGGCTGGTGTGGCGGTTTGCTTATCTGGATTGAGCGTTTGCAGCTCTTGCATTGCCTTGATCCCCATCGGTGTGGCTGCATTCCCCAGACCTAGCAGATTGGCGCTCATATTGGACAAAATGTAACCCATAGCGGGATGATTACGCGGAACATCAGGAAAGAGAAAGGCAACCAAAGGAGAAAGCAGCTTGGATATTTTCTGTAAGAGTCCGCCATCTTCAGCCAGCCTCATCATGCCCATCCAGAACACCAGCACACTTATCAGTCCAAAGCACACTGTGACCCCCGTAGTTGCCCCGTCAAAAGCCGCTTTCGTCACCACCTCAATATTTCCCTGCGCGGCAGCAAATACAAATCCAATACAAATCAAAGCCACCCATATGAGATGAATCATGGCTGATTCCTCCTTTTCCCAATGATGTGACACATGCAGCACTATTTCCTATTGCTCTATGCTCCAAACAAATTTTTAAGGATTTCGTTCCATCTGCTCGTCCAATCTCGTTGCTGAGTATTGTTCGCAGGATCTTGTGCAGTAGGAGCCTCCTGTTGTGGCTGTACGGTACTTTGAGCAGGCAGCTTACTCCCTTTTTCATACACAGGAACGGAACCGATAAGTTTACCTTCCAACAGGAATTCGATCCGCCCTCGTAAGCCAAAAGATACGTCCGCTCTGTCTGCAGAAACGCGATTTTTATACAACACCAGTCTTTTGTGCAACTGGGTCTTCTCACCATCATGTAAAGGATAGGCAAAGCTTGTACCTGTTAATAGTGGGTAACCGTCGATAGGTTGCTGCTTGTCCGTAATCGGAATGAGCGGATAATATCGGAATCCGTAATCAAGCATACGGGCATGATCGTTCCAATCGTCCCCGTCATTCAAGGTAACAGCAGCGAGCTGGCGACCGTCCCGTGTGGCCGAACTGACCAGACAGCGAAACGCTTTTTTGGTAAAGCCTGTTTTCACCCCATCAGCTCCGTCATACAGCCGCAGCATTTTGTTTTTATTGTGCCATGAGTAATCCCAAGAATCGTTGGGATTCGGTGCTTTTTTCAGTTCTGTTTTTACGATACGGGCAAAAGTTGGATTATGCAGCGCATAAGCAGTAAGCCGGGCCATATCATTGGCTGAGGAATAATGTCCCTCGGCATCCAGCCCGTGCGGATTAGCAAAATGTGTATGGCTTAGCCCAAGCTGAACCGCCTTGTCATTCATCAAATGGACAA
The DNA here is from genome assembly GCF_058895805.1 of Paenibacillus sp. NMA1017. Lineage (NCBI taxonomy): Bacteria > Bacillati > Bacillota > Bacilli > Caryophanales > Paenibacillaceae > Paenibacillus > Paenibacillus sp. NMA1017. The sequence goes on from NZ_JBZXYR010000002.1 coordinate 253,931, forward strand.
ATCCCTCTTCTGTCCCACCCACATGCTCAGCAATGGCAGAAGCAGCATCATTACCAGAACGGAGCATTAAGCCGTACAGCATATTTTCCAGCGACATTTGTTCACCCATTTGCAGAAAAAGCGAGGACCCTTCTTTGGCATACGCGGTTGGGCTCACCTTTACCCGGTCCTGCAAGCGTCCATGTTCAATGGCCACGATCGCTGTCATAATTTTGGTCAGGCTGGCAATACGTAGCTCCCGGTCACCCTCGGTAGAATAAATGATTCTTCCTGATGTGACATCAATTAAAGAAGCAGCCTGTGCATGGGTTCCTAATGAGGGCGGCGCTGCTTCTGTTTTTATCGCTCCTCGAACGGGCTGTGGACTCAGCAACGTAAGCGGCAATGACAAAATAAGCAGAAGCACCAGCGGCAAAACAAATGCGCGTGCCTTATTCAAGAAATGGCTGTGGTCCGCGTGGATGTGTTGCTTTTTTTTAAACATTTGGATTCCTCCGGTTTTGAGCAAGTCTTGTACCATTCTATGTCCAAGCTGTTCAAAGTATGTCCACCTTTATAACAGAAAATTCCTTTACAAGACGGCCATTAGCTGCTCTCTTTTTGCTTTCTTTCTGCATAAACCAAGCAACTTGCCCTCCCGAGTACATATATATTAGTTACCAAAGTTAAAATGGATCGGGGGTTACATCATGTTGCGTCTCCAGTTTGAAATGGTTTTAAGATCGCAGATTGTAGAGTCCGCAGAAGCATTGCATCGAAGTGGTGTATCCTTTGCCACTTTTGCCACCGCACGTTGCAATCCGCAATTTTGGGATCTAACGGAAAAAGGTGGCTTTCAGATCAAAGCAGGTGTCACACCGGCACAGGGGATCAGAGATATCTTTTTAAACGGTCATCAATACGCTTTTGAATGTGCAACAGCTATGGTTATTGTACTGTACAAAGGAGTGCTGGATTCCATTCTGGAAAGTGAGTTTAATCGGATTTTTGCAGATATACTGCTGTATGACTGGCACTATGACAGCGACCTCAGACTCATACAGCAGCAAGGAAGTCATAAAGCGGATCCTGGCGATATTCTGTATTTCAACAATCCGGATGTGTCGTCTGAAACATTGGAATGGAAAGGAGAAAATGTCGTTAAGCTGAAGGAAGACTTGTTTTATGGACATGGGATTGGCATCTTGCCAGAGAAAGGTATTATCGATTCCCTGAATCAACATCGTCGGCCGGAAGCCACGGTATCTGCTTATTTGACGAATGAAGTGGTCTATCCGGACTTCATCTACCTATCGCAGTTTGCTGCCGAAGAAAATCGAAAAAATGAATTCTCGCAGCATACTTTGTATCAACAGGAATACAGTCATCATATACATGCTGTCATTGGCGGAAGACAGTATATTCAGGAATAGGACCGAGAGCATACTGAAAAGAAGGTATTCCTAGGCCACACTTGGCTTGGGATACCTTCTTTGAGAGAACACTTTTACTTTCAGTAACTTTTACAAGTAAGCCGGACCAGATTGACTTTGATCAGTATTAGCATTTACAGGTACCTGTGGGGGTGGAGTCTGCATGTTGCCGCCTGAATTCTGGAAGATGGACTGAACTTTATCGATTAGGTATGGTGTGGAGTCGATGATTTTCTCAAACAGATGCGTTTGATTGTCCAATGGAACGATTTGTGCCCCCTGTTTGCCAACAACCAGAAAAGCAATGGGATGAATAGATACACCACCACCGCTACCGCCTCCAAAAGGATGGCCTTCCTTCCCGCTATGATTACCGGAAGCCGAGGACGTATGAAGTGCCTCTTCGTCTACGTTAAAATCACTTCCCCCGGCAGCGAAACCAAATCCTACCTTACTGATTGGCAAAATAACGGAACCATCGGGTGTTTCCACTGCGTCTCCTACAATTGTATTCACGTCTACCATGGCTTTGATGTTTTCCATTGCGGTTTGCATGAGCCCTTGAATCGGGTGATCTGACATGATTTATTCCTCCTCTGCTTATCTCAAGCGTAGACTGCCTTTTCTTTCGCTATTGTGCGCAGGGGTTCAAGGAAATATGTATGTCATTCGATTCGGTTATGCCTTAATCTGAAGGTCACTGAATCTCAAAGTTCAGAAAGGATTGATCTCACCTCACTCCACTGTTTAACTTTCACTGTTAGCTTGAATATCCTCAGGTTTTTTGAAAAAAACCCGTTTCCATGCCTCCGGTCCACCCGGAACGCGCCATATGCGGTAAGATAAGATGAGCATGGAGAACATTAAATAGCCGAGCGATACGTTTGCTTCACAGTTCAAAGTGGTGGTAAAACGCAAGCGATCCACCCAATAAGGCACAACATACAGCTTAGGGGTACAATCCATGCGCACAAAGCTGGAAGCAAAACCGATCAAGGTCGTTTTTAATCCCCACAAAATACCAGTTGAAGTAGCTGTATAAGCCGCGTCAGCAAGACTAATGTTGGTAGACCATTCCATTTTGGACATCGTCACATGTGCCAATGTATGTCGCAACCATCGATTGAAGGATTTCGTTCCCTTGAGCAAAACCCGTACATCATGTATAAATTGCTTGATTTTTTCTGTATCAATATTACCGCTATCCACGGAAGCATCCGTTTTATGTATGTTTTTGTTGCGATCAAGCCGATAGAGAAGCCCTTTTTTTAACCCTGTTATGAGAATGGCCGGAACATCGTAATTCATTTTAATCATCCCGTATAGAAATCTGATCTCTAGATGCGCCCGATCATCATTGTCATGTTTGGCAATATCCAGCTTCAATCGAATACGAGAGAACAGAATAGCCAGCACAAGTAATATAACGACGATGATGGCGATACTGATCCATTTCCACACTGGCGTGTCCTCCCTACCTTTTTGCTATAGAATATCATGGCAAAAATAGTATGACCGTTCGCCGGAAAATCATGCATCTTAAAATACCAACAGCCAGCCCCCAACTATATGGGGACTGGCTGTCTGTTTGAACTTTTACATAAGTGAGCCGCAAGATCTGGAGCAACTTTATTGGGATTCAAGATCCAGATCATTGGCCGCAGGCTAGCTGCTCTCCAGACGCTCGAACAATAATTGAGTCTCTTCCTCCAAATTGTCCGAATCCTCGAACAGCTCCGGTTGCGGTAGATCTGCCAGAGAGCCCAGACCGAAATAATCCAAAAATGATTTCGTTGTTCCGTACAATATCGGCCGTCCGATGGCTTCAGCTCGACCTTTCTCTTCAATGAGCTCCTTGTTGACCAGTGTATGTATGGCCCGCTCGGATTTAACACCCCGAATCTCTTCGATTTCAACTCTTGTAATGGGCTGGCGGTAGGCCACAATGGCCAGCGTCTCCAAAGCAGCTTGAGACAGTGAGGCACGTGCCGGAGAGTATGCGAGCTTTTCAAAGTAAGGTGCATGTTCGGATAAAGTTGCAAGCTGATAATGACCCGCAATACGGACAAGTTGCAGGCCTCTTCCCCCCTGCTCCATGTCCTGCTTCATATCTTCAAGGCACTGTTCAACCAGCTCTTGCTGCTGCTCTACAATGTCGGCGATCTGCTTGGTGGACAACCCTTCCTCTCCTGCGAGAAATAGCAGTCCCTCAATAATTGATTTCAGCTTCAGATAATCCATTAACCCGTAAATCCCCTCTCCACTCCATTACAATGTCATCGAAAAGCTTCTCCTGATAACAGAAAATTTGTTTCATTTTCATTAGTTCAAGGATAGCCAAAAAGGTCACAACCACTTCATGCCGATACATATCCTCATGCATCAGCTTGGAGAACAGCAGCCGCCCTCCATTCCCCACCATCTCTAAAGCTCCGATAACTTGCCGGATACGGTCCTTGACTGAAATCTCGTCCCGATGAACACGGGTTACCGTCGTACGCCGTTCTGCTTTGCGCAATGCACGCTGAAAGGCAGCGACCAAATCGCTTGCATGCAGCCCATGCACCGGATTTACGGGTTCAGTGGGCAGGAATGCACTCAGATCTTCTGGCTCTTTGCCATAAATTAGACTCCGCTCCCACTCACGTTCACTTAGATGGCGAGCAATTCCTTTATATTTTCGATACTCCACCAGCTTGCGGACCAGTTCCTCACGTGGATCATAATCCTCTTCCTCATAAAAATCCAAATCGTCATATTCCATCACAGGTGGCTTGGGAAGCAACAATTTACTCTTAATGGATAAGAGCGTCGCCGCCATCACCAGAAACTCGCTCGTAATGTCCAGTTCCAGCTCCTGCATACTGTGCAAAAAAGCCATATATTGATCAGTAATATCGCTAATCGGGATATCCTGAATGTCGATCTCGGCTTTATCAATCAGATGCAACAGTAGATCCAGTGGACCCTCGAATGTTTCCAGCTTGTAGTTTACGACTGTCAATGTGCTTCCCCCTGCCTTACTCCAATCATCATTCAACAATACCTTTCCCTATAGCACTTATGCTCTACGTTATCAATCCCTCTTTCTGTAGTATATACGTCATCGCCTTGCTTAACAATCCAATCCCTTTTTCACCTTTCAGTTTATACCGTTCTATTCAGCTATTCCTATCATTAAAATTGCTTGCCGAGATTGGCCATTTCAATCGCAGCCAGTGCAGAATCCCAACCTTTATTACCAGCCTTCGTACCTGCTCGTTCAATAGCCTGTTCAATGTTTTCTGTGGTCACTACCCCAAAGATAACGGGTACTCCCGTTTTCAGGCTGCTCGCTGCCACACCCTTGGCCACTTCATTGCAGACGATATCATAATGTGAAGTAGAACCACGGATGACCGTACCCAGCGTAATTACGGCATCATATTTGCCGCTTGCGGCCATTTTTTGTGCAATCAGTGAAATTTCAAATGCACCCGGAACCCAGGCTACATCAATTTCATCTTCCTGTGCGCCATGTCGTTGAAGTGCGTCAATTGCGCCGCTTAACAGCTTGCTCGTAATAAACTCATTAAATCTGCCCACCACAATACCATATTTTAAACCGTTCGATACAAGATTACCTTCTAGAAAACGTGCCATAATTAATCAACCTCTCCTAATTTAAATTATTTACAATGACAAACGACGACGGTAGTCCACCAAATGCTGAATACTGATCAGCTTCAATTGATGTCGCTTGGCGACCACTGCCAGATCAGGCAGACGGGCCATTGAGCCATCTTCCTTTATAATTTCACAAATGACCCCAGCAGGCTTGAAGCCACTGAGTCGAGCCAGATCAACAGCCGCTTCCGTGTGACCAGCACGCTGCAAGACACCCCCATCGCGAGCAATCAGCGGGAACATGTGACCAGGCTTGCGGAAATCACTTCCTGTGACTGCTTCGTCTGCCAAGGCGCGTACAGTCAAAGAGCGTTCGGCCGCTGAAATCCCCGTTGTTGTCTCCATATGATCTACCGATACCGTAAAGGCAGTACCGTGGAAATCTGTATTCTGCTCTACCATAGGATGCAATTCCAAGGCCTCGGCTCTTTGTCGTGTGATTGGCACACAGACCAACCCGCGACCTTCTGTAATCATGAAATTAATGACCTCAGGCGACGCTTTTTCAGCCAAAGCGATAAAATCGCCTTCATTTTCGCGCTGTTCATCATCCACTACAATAACGACTTTACCGTTTTTCAAGTCCTCCAACGCTTCTTCGATGGAATCCAAGCGAATCTCTTCGTCATGTTCCAACTCGCCATGCTCTATGACGTTTGCCATTGCACTTGTTTGGCTACCTCTATCCATAACACTTTCCTCCCTTATGTCTTGTGCCACGAATGCTCCTAAACAGGTTTACCATTCAATATCAGGCAAAGCCGTGTTTCGCCAAATAGTCCAAACTGAGAGGAGCTTTTTCTACTCCCTCCGCCGCTGCACCTCTGTAGTTTAAAAGTTGTTCCACATATTTGCCCAATATGTCACATTCAATATTGACGGTGTCTCCCTCACGTTTGGCTTGTAAGGCCGTTTCGGATAAGGTGTGGGGAATAATGGATACGGCAAAGGTATCTCCCGTACGCTGTGCGACTGTGAGGCTGATACCATCAATCGTGATTGACCCTTTGAGAAGAATATATTTAAATAATGTTTGATTTTTAGGCTCAATTTCGAACACAACTGCATTCTGGTCTGATGTCACTCCGCGAATCGTTCCCGTCCCGTCCACATGTCCTTGCACGATATGTCCTCCGAACCTTCCGCTCGCCGCCATCGCCCGCTCCAGATTGACTCGGCTGCCGGATCTCAACTCTTTCAGATTACTGCTGCGAAAGGTTTCCGGCATCACATCAACCTTAAAGTCTTTCGTACCGATCTGTATCGCCGTCAGGCAAACGCCATTCACTGAGACACTATCTCCTATTTTCAAATCGCCCAACACCACGGAACCCGAAATCCCCAGCACCAGCGCTTCACCGCTTTTGGAAATCGTTTGAATGCGACCCACTTCCTCGACCAATCCGGTAAACATGCCTTCACTCCTTTCCACTACATTTCAGTTTATCCCTAATTCATCAGCTATAAGCGCAAAAAACCCCCAGTTCGGATTCAATCCGTCATGGGGGTGATGAGAGTCACATTTGTAGTATACAAGCGCAGTTCATATGCATCTTAAGACGACATGAAATCATAGGTTTGCCAATAGAAAGCATGACTGAGGTTACAACCAAATACGCTCAGAACACCCATCAAAAAGAAAGCTTAAGCAAGCTATCGCCCGATGCTGTCCTACAACGAAATAAGCCGTACGCACAATTGGGTATGCTAAAAATCGGCACATGTCACGTCATGCATGCGCTTCGTATCCTTCTCCCATCCAGACTATACTGTCGGTCCCGGATTTGCACCAGGTCCACCTTCTGCTGATCATTCAGCATCCGGGTCACGGACTAAGCCATGCTGCTTCTCACCAAAACGATCCACAGACATGTCATCACCGCCGGTGGGGAATTTCGCCCCGCCCCGAAGGATCTTGCTCTTATTTAATTGAATTAACATTAAACTTGTTACGTATATTAGCACCGACTTCTAAAAAAAGCAAGTTATCTAATAGAAACTCCTGCTTTGGTTTTGACATATTGGCTGGAGAGTTCTTCAAACCAGGTTTTATCATTCATATGAAGCGCCAAGTCAATCAGATCGGCCAGTTCTTCGACTCCCAACTCTGTTGCATGGTCAAAGGTAATTATGGCTGAAGCAACCGGTCCCCGCCCTTCCTCAGAACATGCTTCATAATCCAGTCGCACATCAACATGTCCGTCAATAAACTCGCATTTCAGAAAATAAATAATTTCGCACATTAAAATGGGGCGTACCTGTGTTTCTAACACGCAATCCATCACCTTGGCAGAATAATGCTGGTTCGTCAGCGTGAATTTGTGTTCTGTCGCTGCCAGCGATGCCCGTCCAAAATCATCCGTAAACTTGAGTTCCACTGGCTTGATGTTCATAACCTTAGGGATCTGCTTCTTTATAATTTCGATTATTTCAACTGTATTCAGCTTAATCATTACCTGCACCTCATTGCATCTTAAAATTCAGAAGAAAACTTTTTAACGTGCCTCTTATAGGCCTCCACTCCTATATCGGAAATCATTACCTGTTTTTTTATGCTTCAACCCATAAACGACAAAAAAGATTCTTTGCGCAATAAGCACAAAGAATCTTGATCGAACCACCACAGTAACAGCGGCTAACAATGTTAATCGATGATTATGCAAAAAACGGAATTATAGCTCCGAAATTTCATGTTTCTTTTTCAGGATAGTCCAGCGACGCTCAATCTCCTGCTCAAAGGTAGCCAGCGTAGCTTCCTCCTTGAGTAGATGCTTCGTCTTACCCATTAATTTTAACCATTCTGCAGCTGGAATCCGTTTTCCCTTGTCTTCCGGATTGTACGTAATCGTCGTACTGCCTTGCTCTATTTCGTACAAAGGAAAGAAACAGGACTCGACTGCGGCGCCTACAATGCTGGTACCCAGTCTGTCTTCGGATTTCCAATTCAACGGGCAGGCGCACAGGATCTTACCATAGGCCGTACCCACGTTGTTCGCATACCATTGAGCCTTGGCTGCTTTGCGCAGCATATCCTGCGGATGACTTTCTGCTGCTGTAAAAGCATATGGAATGTTACAAGCAGCCATGATTTGCACGGTATCCTTGTGGTGCCCTTGCTTTCCTTTTTGCATTTTCCCTACACCCGACGTACTGGTCATGTGACCGAGCGGAGTGGAGTACGATTGCTGTGAACCTGTATTCATGTACCCCTCGTTATCATATTCCAGCATGATCAGCTTATGATTACGCAGAGCCGCACCAATCGCAGAACCCATACCAATATCCATCCCACCGTCACCACTGATCATGATAAAGGTCGGATCGTCTGACATTTCAATTTCATTACGGCGCTTCATTTCCATGTAAGCTTCCAGTGCTCCTGAAAGTGTAGCGGCTCCGTTTTGAAAAAGATTGTGGATCATCGGTTGTTTGTGTGATGTATACGGATACCCTGTCGTCGTCACATATACGCAGCCTGTCTGGAACAGCACGACAATATCCCCTTCAATACCTTTGAAAAACAGTTCCAGCGCAGACAATGCCCCACATCCTGGGCAAGCCCCGTGACCTGGTGTAAGACGGCGTGGTTTGGTTGTCAACGACCGCAGAGGTGGTACCTTGACTTTAAGCTTCCCGGTCGCCTCGTCCGGCGTAACCTGAATCAGGCCCGAACGGTAATCATTACCACGTGGCGGCTGCATAACTTGCGGCATCACCTTGTCCGGTGAACCCGGATTTATTCCATAGTAATCAAAGGGTTTCTCCGCTCGTCCGGCCTCTGCTGCCTCAATCGCAAGCTGGAAGAACGCCTCTGCATCTTCCGCATAAAAATCCTTGCCGCCCAAGCCAAAGATACGGCTCAACACAAGTGTCCGGTTTCGAGGGTCTTCCTGCAAGGCTGCCTTAATTTCATGCGTTAAATTACCGCCGTCTGCCCCATACGAATCTGCACGTTCACCTACCAGCAGCGCCTTGACATCACGTAATGCTTCCCGCAGTTGTGCGGCTGGGAACGGTCGAATGATATTCGGACGTATCACACCAGCTTTAATCCCGCGCGCACGGAGTTGATCCGCCACATCCTTAGCCGATTCAGCCGCCGAATTCAACAGGAATACCGCGACCTCAGCATCCTCCATTTGATACAAATCTAAAATCGGGTATTCCCGACCTGATAAAGCGGCATATTCTGCTGCTACCTGCTCATATACTCCTTCTGACAGCTTCAGTGCTTCGGACAGCTGAACATGATTATTCGTCAGGTCATCGCCGTTCATATGCGCGCCCACGGTAACAGGATGATCAAAATCCGTAATATTCGGATAATTTAAGTTCGGGTTAGGACCTACAAAACCGCGCACGGTCTCAGCATCGGCAAAATATTGCACTTTACGTTTTTGATGGGACGTATAGAAACCGTCATATGCGACCATTACAGGCAACCGAACATCGCTATGCTCTGCGATTTTTAGTGCCATGATGTTCATATCATACACAGCCTGTGGTGTACTTGCCGTCAAAATGACCCAGCCTGTATTCAAACCATAGTACAGGTCCGAATGATCCCCGCGAATATCCAGGGGACCACTAACAGCTCGTGTCACCAGATTCATAACCATTGGAAAACGGGTACCTGACTGAACAGGTAACTGCTCCAGCATGTACAGGAAACCTTGCGAACTAGTGGCGTTCACAACCCTCGCTCCCGCTGCGGCAGCTCCATAACAAATCCCTGCCGATCCGTGTTCTCCGTCTGCTGCAACCAGCTTAATATTATGCTGACCTCTCGTTCTCATCTGATCCAGATACTGCGCTACCTCGGTAGATGGAGTAATCGGGAAATATCCCATCATATGATAATTAATCTGCGCAGCCGCCGTAGCTGCCATTTCATTACCGGATTCGAACGTTGTCACTTGCGCGGCGCCTGTCTGTTTGAGTTCTTCCTCCAGTTTTGCCATTACGCACGCCCTCCTTCATATGCCGGAAATTGGTGGGCAACTCGATTCTGTTCCGCCCATCCCCATTGCTCGCGACGCGAGCTTAATGCCCCTGACGGGCAAATATCTACACATTTCAGACATCCTTTGCAATACTGGTAATCAATCCCTTGCAAAAATGGCATCATTCTTCCGCGTTTGTCTGCTTGCTCTTCCCATACAAAACAGTAATCCGGGCAAATCGAATCACACTTGGCACAATGGGTACATTTATCAGCTTCATATTCAGGCACATACCCCTGACGTGAACCACTAACATCTCTCGTTATGCTGTTTCCCTGAGTTGCAATAACGCCCCCCAGTAATTGCGTTTCGTATCCCAACAATGGCTGCGGACGTTCAAAAACCCGATCCTGCGCGTCATCAGTAACAGGATATACGTGCAGTTCCATTTCATCATAACCACGGTTAAACGTACGCAAATTAGGTTCCACTAACAGTGGATTTTTCTTTTCAAAGGTACTGCGTATAACCGATCTCATCGCTTCCGGGTCCAGGAAATCACAGACACGGAACAAGGCACCGAGCATGGACGTATTTAGTTTGGTTCGCTCTTCCAGTGCGATGCCCATCGCATCCACCACCGCTAATGTTCCGGATACCAGTCCCAAATCTGCCCGTATTTCTTCTGCTGGTCGCGTGGAATTAACCACTACAATCCCATCCGCTGGCAGTCCGCTGATTACATTTACCGTTTTGTATAATGTTTCATGGAAAATGCCTACCACATGCGGTTGCTCAATCGGACTGTGATCCCGAATATCGACTTCTGGCTCACAGAAACGGACGAAACTTTTAACCGGAGTTCCCTTTTTTTCCGAACCGTAGGACGAAAAATTTGAAGCATTCAGCCCCAGACCAAGCACCCCGGTTTCGGCCAACATTTTGCCAGCCAGATTAGCGCCGAGTCCACCAATGGATTCCAGCCGGATTTCAAAAAATCCGAGTCGATTTGTGCGCGTTAAAATAGACAATGTGATAAGCCCCCTTCTTTTCCAATCCTTACTGAGTTTGAATACTCATATAAAATAAATGGAAAATGCATTCTTATGAAAAGGCTATCACAACGCTTACTTTTCGAATGTGATCTTACGCACTGTAATGCCAACGTGATTGCGAAAATCAATAAACCGTCAAACAAAAGACAACAAAAGCCGCCCTGTCCAAAGACAGAACGGCTTAGGTGCAACGCTATTTAAAAAAAGATCATGTAATTAACGGTAAAATTACACGTCAAATACTTTAACTTCTTTCATTTTGTCGCCTTGTTTTACAGCATCAATGAATTCCATACCTTTGGTTACTTTACCAAATACAGTATGTACTCCATCTAAATGTGGTTGTGGAGCGTAGCAGATAAAGAATTGGCTGCCACCTGTGTTGCGGCCTGCATGAGCCATGGACAGAACGCCTTTGGCATGCTTTGTTGTATTCGTAGCTGTTTCACAGTCAATCGTGTAACCAGGACCGCCTGTACCGTTACCGATTGGACAACCACCTTGAGCAACAAAGCCCGGAATGACACGGTGGAAGCTCAAACCGTTGTAGTAGCCACTGTTTGCCAGCTTTTCAAAGTTAGCAACGGTGTTTGGAGCTTCTTCTGGGAAAAAGTCAATTTCGACGATACCGCCGTTTTCAAGATCTATTCTACCTTTTTTCATTGTTTGTATCTCCTTTTCAACCTGTTTTGAGAACTAAATAACATCAAGTTCCAGTTTACTATGAATTGCCGCACTTAGCAAAGTCTTGTCCAAAAAAAGGGGCCATTGTCCCCGGTGTATTATTACCGACTCAATGGCCTGCTTGATCTTACAATTCTAAAATTAGGACGAAACCGTAATCTTGGCGTTCGGCTGAACCGCCGGACTGGCTTGATCACGAATCAAGCGCTGTGGCACAACATCGTTGCGTACGATGTCCTCGTAGGTTTCCCGACGAACCACCAACTCGGCCTCACCGTTGTTGACAAATACAACTGCTGGTCGGCGTATCCGGTTATAATTGCTCGCCATGGAGTAGTTATAAGCTCCGGTTGAAGCAACAGCGAGCAAATCGCCGCTATTTATACGAGGCAGCTCTACATCCCAAATCAGCATATCGCCGCTTTCACAGCATTTGCCCGCAATGGACACCGTCTCTTCGTTCGCATCCTGCGCTCGATTAGCCAGCATCGCTTCATACTTGGCCTGATACAGTGCAGGGCGTGGATTATCTGTCATCCCGCCATCTACCGAGACATATTTACGTACCTGCGGAATATTCTTGATGCTTCCTACCGTATATAGGGTCGTGCCTGAATCCCCTACAATACTGCGTCCCGGCTCAATCCAAATTTCTGGAAGTTCATCGTAAAGTCCTGAAAAATAAGTTTTCACCGCTTCGCCTATAGCCTGTACATAGGTGGATACTTTCAGCGGTGTGTCCTCCTCTGTGTAGCGAATGCCAAATCCCCCACCCAGATTAATCACTTTGAAAGAAAACTGAAGCTGTTCCTTAATTTCTCTGGAAAAAGCTGCAACCCGTTCAGCAGCCATTTGGAAGCCATTCACTTCGAATATTTGCGAACCGATATGAGAATGTACCCCCAGCAGGTTAAGATGGTCCAGCTTGATAGCCTGTTCCACTGCTTGGCGTGCTGTACCGTTCCCAATGTCAAAGCCAAATTTCGAATCTTCTTGACCTGTGGCCATATATTCATGCGTATGCGCCTCAACCCCTGGTGTAACCCGCAGTAAGATATTCACCTGCTGTTCTTTCTCGGAGGCAAGGGCCTGCAACAAATGCAACTCCATTTCGCTATCGACGACGAAGCAGCCAATTTGCGCATCTAACGCCATTTCAATTTCTTCCGGTGTTTTGTTATTGCCGTGAAAATGGATTCGCTCTGCCGGGAACCCTGCTTGTAGCGCAGTAAACAATTCTCCACTGGAAACTACGTCAAGCGACATCCCTTCTTCAGCAGCTAAAGCGCACATCGCCATAACACAAAACGCTTTGCTTGCATAAGCAACTTGAAACTTCAATCCGGTTTCACGAAAAGCTTCTATGAATTCCCGGCAGCGCCGGCGGACTAACTGTTCGTCAACAATATATAGCGGCGTGCCAAAACGCTCTTTCAAAAGCGTTGTATCACAACCGCCGATCTCCAAATGTCCATTGCTGTTAATTTTACTGCTTCCATGCAAATACATGTTCTGGCGCCTCTCTTTCTGGAACAAGCTAGTCATATTCCATCGAATGTTTACACCAGTATAGCAAAAAAAACATCAAGAACAATGGATTTTTATGCAGATCATTTATATTAATGCTCCTGTCCATTGCCTGAGTTCGAATCTGTGTCGGCATCCGTATTGGGCATACGCGTATTGTCCCTCGTTTTGTTAGATGACGGGCGGTTAGGCGCATCTAGTACAGGCATACGGAACAAGATGGAAGCTAACGCTTTGGCATTAAAAGGAATGAACGGCCACAAATACGAAGAATTATATGACCGATGTAGCGTCAGCATCAAAATGATCAGTGTCGTACCCACGACAAAGCCCGGTACGTGAAAAATAGCAACCGCAACCAGTAGGAATAGTCGAATCAGTCTATTCGCCAGTCCCAGCTCGTAGCTCGGTGTTGCGAACATTCCTATGGCAGCGACAGCCATATACAGCACGACCTCATTCACGAAAAGTCCCGTCTGAACCGCTATGTCACCGACCAGAATGGCTGCGATCAAGCCCATAGCGGAAGCCAGTGGTGTTGGAGTATGCACAGCCGCCATTCGCATAAGATCGACCCCTAGTTCCACGATGATAAACTGAGCAATCAGCGGAAGATGTGCTTCCTTTTGAGGACCGATAAAATCGAGAAACGCCGGTTTTAATTCGGGATTGATGACCATTAGCAGCCACATCGGAAGCAGAAACATCGAGGCGAATATGCCTAAAAAACGTACCCAGCGCAAATAACTTCCCATAAAAGCGGTTTGCCGATTCTCTTCCGCATGCTGGCACAAGTCAAAAAAAGTGGTAGGCAAGATCATCACGCTGGGTGAGGTATCGACGAAAATAACGAGCCTTCCTTCCATAATATGCGAAGCCACGACATCTGGTCGCTCCGAATATCGTACTAATGGATATGGATTCCAACCTTTATTGATAATCGTCTCCTCTAATTGCTTATCTGCCAGCGGAATACCATCCAAATTAACATTTTTAATTTTGTCTCGTACAGTATCAACCATCACCTTATCCACAATATCGTCAATGTAGCCCAAACATACGTCTGTTCGGGTTCGACGTCCGACCTGCATAGCCTCAAATTTAAGCCCTGGGTCCCGCAAGCGTCGGCGCACCAAACCTACATTAGTAAGCATTGTTTCAGTAAACCCGTCGCGGGCACCGCGCACAACCCGCTCCAAAGAAGGTTCCTCCGGACTACGCACCGGATAATTACGGGTATCCAGAATAAGGGAAAAACGCTCGCCTTCCATGAAAAAGGCACTCATCCCTGTCAGTACCTTGTTAATGACGACTGACATCTTATCTGTCTTCTCCACCTGAATATGTGGAATAAAGTTTTCGAAATACGCTTGTAATCCATCCGAAGAGAGATTATCCGGCGTCAGATAGGTGAGCCGCTTTAGCACTTCAAGCATGATTTGATCCTTCGCAAAGGTATTTAGGAACAGATATCCGGTATGACGCCCTCCCAGTGTCATTTCCCTGAATACGACATCAAAGGTCTCCCCCAAACCTAATACTGTTTCAAGTGTATTCTTGTTATCTTTCATCCTCGGCGATATATTATCTTCGGCCTGCCAGTAGCGAACGGACTCCTCTACGTTATCAGATCGCTCACTCTCTTTTTTGTGTTTAAAACGTGCAGATTCCTGCTCCTGCTTTTCCTGCCATGGACTCAACTTTTCTTCGCCAGTATGATATTCCTTTCCGATTACCCCGTCTTCTTGATGCTGCTCCCGATGCCCTTGATCCGCTCTGTGATCCATATTCCTTGCCCCCTTCGCTTTCGTTGTTAACGGTTGTATACAAACCAGTCAAATAAGGAACCCGTCACCTTTCCAAGCACCATTGCCATTAGCAGACCGAGCATATACACGGTCATGTGGAGTCGCTTGGCGAGTATAGGTAGGAGATTTAATACCTCCGTTAAAGCCGCGGCGAGCAAACCAATAAACACTCCGCAAAATAACCCAGGTATCCATGTAAATATGCCCGGTAGTGGCAAGCAAATGTTCCAAAAATCGACCACAGTTCCCAGCACTGAACCTATAATCATTGCCTTTTCGTATGCACGTGATTTTTTATACGTACGGGTGAGTTGTGCTAATCGCGGCATGATATCCAGCACAATAAAAAAAGCAATTACACCGCTACCCACCGCAAGGCCCCCAGCAATACCTAAAATAATCTGAAGTGCAGCCTGTACAAATATCATGGTTTCTTATCCTTTGTCTGCAGACGGGCCATCTTTTCATACTCCTCTGCCACAACATACTGATCCACATTTTCCTGGTATAGATACATTTCCACCTCCAGCGGCGTCGGCTCCTCGTTCCATTTTTTCTTGAACAAGTGATTAAAAAAAACGATCATGCCAAAGCCGATGCCGATCGAGTAAGCAATTTGAAACAGGTACGGATGCTCATCCTTATGCCCCGTAATCATCTCCACAATCCGAACCTGTACCTCCATCATGCTAACGTCGGCATGAAAATTCATAATTGTCAGTGCAGAGCCAAAAAACAGAAGCACCCATACCAAAACAAACAGTATTTTGGACGGCTTACGGGGTTTCTCCACGAGTTCCACAAGTACATGCGGCTTCCCGAGAGACTCAACTACGACCCCCGGAATATGATCTCTAATTTTTGCTATGATCTGCAGCATGTCTATCAGTATCAGATTACCGTCCTGGTGCTGCGGCCGCTTGAGAACAAGCTCAAGCAGATCCTTTTCCCATTCAGGATTAGTCAGCAGATGGGCTACATCACCCAAATGTAAATCCTGCCCTTGTATCATGCGCACACGGCTGCGGAGCCGCAAGTAGACAATAGGAGCTACTGTAGGAGCCGGACTATGAGTCATCCGATCCCCTCCTTATCCTCGTAATTATCGATTAGTATGGAACGAAGAAAGCAAACCTATTCTGTGTATTGTCTTTTATCCCACGCAAAAAAGAGTACCCCTGGCCATTAAAATGGCTTTGGAATACCCTTTAGAATTACGTAAGCATGAGGATTTCACTAAGATCCTGACTGTTATTATTGGGCAATCTGATCGCGGATCAGTTGTAAAATCTTTTTTTCCAGCCGTGATACCTGCACCTGAGAAATACCAAGCCGACTTGCAACCTCTGATTGAGTCTGATCCCGGTAATAGCGCAGGTACACAATCAACCGCTCCCGCTCAGATAGTCCGCCAATGGCCTCATTGAGTGCCAGCTTGTCGAACCATCTTTCCTGTGATTCGTCAGCAATCTGATCCATAAGTGTAATTGGATCACCATCATTTTCGAACACCGTTTCGTGAATTGAAGTAGGCGGCTTATTGGCCTCCTGCGCAAAAACAACATCCTCCGGTGTCACTCCCAGCTCATCAGCAACTTCCTTGACTGTAGGCAGGCGGTTGAGCCGTTTGGATAGCTCGTCCTTCATTTTGCGAACCTTATTGGCCGTTTCCTTCAAGGAACGGCTAACCTTGAGTGTACCGTCATCACGCAGGAACCGTTGAATCTCACCGATAATCATCGGTACTGCATATGTTGAAAATTTGACTTCGTAGCTGAGATCGAATTTATCCACCGATTTTAACAAGCCGATGCAACCAATTTGAAAAAGATCGTCAGGTTCATACCCCCGGTTCATAAAGCGCTGCACGACAGACCAGACGAGCCGGATATTACTATTGACCAGTGTCTCACGAGCCTCATTATCACCGGATTGACTCAGTGCAATAAGCCGCTTGACTTCCGCATCCTCCAAATAGCTGTGCGAAGTTTTTTTTCCTCCTGCTTCCATAGGATCAACTCCTAATTATATAAAGCTTTCTTGGATTCAATCCTTTTCTTCATCCGGACCGACGTGCCTCCGCCCGGCTCACTGACTGCTTCAAACTCATCCATGAAATTTTCCATAATCGTAAAGCCCATGCCGGAGCGTTCCAATTCAGGTTTGGACGTATATAGAGGTTGCTTGGCCAGCTCTAGATCCTCAATTCCTCGGCCTGCGTCCTCAACAACCAACGTGATCACGTCCGCTTCAATCCCGACTTTGATCGTTACGACACCTGACGGGTCGCTGTCATAACCGTGAATAATACTGTTTGTCACCGCTTCAGACACCACGGTTTTCAAATCGCTTAGCTCATCCATTGTGGGATCAAGCCTGGAAATAAAGGCTGCGACAGCCACACGAGCAAATGCTTCATTCTCCGATTTGGCAGCAAACTGCAAGCTCATGAAATTGTTACCCGTGCCTTCTCTCATGACACTACCTCCAGTTCCGTGAGCGCATTTCCCTCGTTGTCATATATGGGCATGATTTTGAACAGCCCTGACATATCCAGCAGTCGGTGTACTGGCGGATTGACATCACAGACTGCCATTTTTCCGCCCTTTTGCTTGATCAGTTTGTACCGTCCCAAGATAACGCCAATGCCGGAGCTATCCATAAACTGAAGATTCTTCAGGCTTAGCACAATATGCTCGCATTGCCGGCGCTGAATCGCCTCGTCCATTTGCATACGGACCATGTCCGACGTATGGTGATCAAGCTCACCAGACAGCCTTACAATCAGTACCCCCCGGTGATGCTCCATTTCAATTTGCAGGTTCATGCTTACTCACTCTCCTCCCGGTCTTGGACAAGGATTTCTACGTAGCCGCAGACGATTCCTGCCCTCCGACAAAACTAGAAGAAAACCCCGTAAAATCTACAAAGAAAATAGGTTCGACATGGTACGTTTAAACAATTTCCACCATCCGGCCTTTTCGATAGCCACAGGCGAAGTGATATTAAACTCCTTAAGCCGTTGTCCATCCTGATAGACGACCAGCTTACCAACTGGATCACCAGCCCGGACAGGAGCTTTAAGGCTTGGGGCCAGTTGCAACTCATGACGCAACGTTTGTTTGTTGCCACCTTTTTTCACCAGCACACTGTAAGAACGGTCAGCCTGAATTTTCAGCTCTGTCAATACGCCTTTTTCAACTTTTACACTGCCCAGCAATTCACCCGGCTTGTATATGGATTTCATTGTATATTGAGAAAATGCGTAGTCGAACATGGAAGATACTTCATTGTTGCGTATCTTCGTATTCGGCTCCCCGAGCACGACAGCTACGACGCGCAAGCCATCACGCTTCGCAGTAGCGGAAAGACAGAACTTTGCTTCTGCTGTATAACCTGTTTTCAGCCCATCTGCTCCAGTATAAAAACGGACCAGCTTATTCGTATTCACCAGCCAAAAGGGTTTTTCGGAGGATTTGCGCAAATAGTCCTGATAGGCTCCCGTATATTTCGTAATTTGCGGGTATTTCAACAACTCTCGGCTCATAACCGCAATATCATGCGCAGAAGAATAGTGATTCTCGACAGGTAAACCGTTGCAATTGGCAAAATGTGTATCCTTGAGTCCGAGCTGCTGCACCTTGGCGTTCATCATGTCGACAAAAGCCTGCTCAGACCCTGCAATTTTCTCAGCCATCGCCACAGAGGCGTCGTTGCCGGAAGCCATCGCAATTCCCTTCAGCATCTCATCGACCGTCATTTCTTCTCCCGGCTCCAAGAAAATTTGCGATCCCCCCATTGAAGACGCATATTCGCTGGCCCGAACTTTATCGGTCAGCTTGAGCTTGCCATCCTGAATGGCCTCCATTGTCAGCAACATCGTCATAATCTTGGTGATGCTCGCTGGAGGAAGCTTTTCACGACTGTTTTTTTCATAGATGACTGTGCCCGTATCTGCATCCATCAGGATCGCCGAGAGAGCCTGCGGAGCTAGCTCAGCCCCTGATCCCTCTTTGGTTTTGCTTTCAGGTATGCTTTCTTCGGCCCAACCGCCGACGGGGACGGCAGTCAAGGCTACCAGGCAAGCCAGGATGAACGCCACCACTTTTTTCTTCACAATCGGTTCCCTCCTCAACATATTGGCGTAAAGCACCGGAGCCCATTTACTTACCCTTCCGGCCTATTCGCGTGCTGCTAACCATTGTCGTCAAAATGAAAGAAAAATATTCCATATGAATAAAAACATCAAATAGCACCAAGCTGAGTCAGCATGGTGCGCATTTTCCAATATATAAAATGACAGAACATCTATCGTCTATGAAATAATTGTTTAAATTCGGCTAACGGTGAGATATGTGATCCCTCCGCCCGGTAGAATATCCATTGTATTTTGAGTGAACACCCGTATGTCAATAAAAGAATTCGCTTCCAGTCTAAGTTCCATTGCTCCACTCAATGCACTATAGTTCAGTCCGCCAATTACCCTATCATCGAGATAAGCATAGGCGGAACTCCCGGCAAGCTGCTCATCATTCAGGTGAAGTGCCAGCCGTGTGCGATTGCCATCCACTTGAGGATCGGTCGAAATGTAGACTTGTATTCTGTATTTCCCAGCTCGCTTGGCTCGCCATCGGCTATTCACCGCATCGAATTCGATCAGCTCATCATGATTGATTTGATTGAACTTCACCTTCTGCCAACTACCTGCCGGAAGATTTTGCCTCGCTCCCAGGTAGGCTTTAACAAAGGTTTCGTCCAAATGCTCAATCCCGTTGTTCGAGTATTTCTCGACCAGCAGCAAAGCCTGCCCTGTCCCATTATTCTCGTCATAACGATTATTACTATAGCTAAAATCCAAATGTGAGCGAAGTGTCACCTGCTGTGTAGAAGAGCTACCAGAGAAAGAAATAAGCTGCTTTAGATTACGGGGATACCCTCCAACCTCGTCCACCAAAACTTTTTTGCCAATGACCACATCTACAAAATAGTTACATACGGATTGGGTGTCATCGAATTTGTCCGCTATCGCTAAAATGGAGTCACGCAAAGCCACATTTTTGGTTTCTTTAGTAGTACCAATTTGAATAAAAGAAGGCACTGTCATCTTATGCTCTCTGCTTAGTCCCTCAAACCAGCAGCCTATAAATTCAGCGTTCATAAAATCATTAATTAGAATGGGAATATCATTGGAACTTCCATCCTTAATGTGTTGGCTAGCCAAAAATCTGGCCCCGTTGGAGCTATTCAGATCCAATGCCGTATCGTTCCCCAATGTAAAAAGCGCTATGCTAGTAAACTGTGAACTTCTGTTCTGCAAGTGAATCCCTGTTTTATTGTAATTAATCTCCGTGCATTTAAATAAATTCACATCACTTTCGTAGCCCCAAAAAGCCGTTTCAAAATGCTCAATTAGGACGTTATCCAGGACAACTCCGCCGCCCTTCCAATCCTGAATACCCAAGGTACCTTTGCCGTAATATCCACGCTTCACTGACTGCGAAAACGGATTATTTAATGTGGCTCTGTCAGCCCCCTCGTACCGGATCGATAAGTCATGAAACTGCACATTTTGAAATCCGCTAAACGATGGTAGACTTTCATCTCCAATTTGAAAACAAGGACCCGTACCATAATATTCAATCGACGTAACACCTTTGCCTTGTCGGTATCTGCCCTTATGAATGCCAAAAATGCGCACACCCTGCTTGCGAATCTGTAGGGTAGAGGTTATTTTGTATCGTCCACTGGGGATGTGAAGAATGGAATAATCGGGGGTCTTATTAATCAATTCCTGCAAAGCTGCCGTGTCATCCTGAATACCATCACCAACAGCTCCAAACCAGCTTACGTTTACACTGCGTTCAATGAATTCTTTTTCAATGGTTTTAAAATTTTCATTTAATTGCTGCTGCGTTAAGTCTTTGCCTGTACCACTCAAATTCAACTTCAAACGGTCTGTAAAATGATCCGCCACCCGAACACCCCCATGTTTAAAAACGTAAAAAGTTCCTTTTTAACCAAGCCGAAGAATTCTTCATTTTCTTAGCATGGACTGAGTATATGCACAATAAGGCTTGCTCTAGGCTTGAGAAAAATGAAAATAAATATTTTATTATTATTGTACAAGAAGATACGTTTTGTATATTATAGATACATAATGTATCTAGGCGGTGAAATCGTGAAACATGTACTTACAGTAGCTGGTTTACTGGCTTTTTCGATTCCTTATGCTTGTCAGGGTTTGTCCCCCAGAGTTATCACGATTTCCCTGCTTATCCTGTTGTTCAGCTATACCATGCTACTACCTTCACTCAAGTCATTGATCGCAACCTTAGCCGACAATCCGTTGCTTACTTTACTCATGCTGTACATCGCTGCCTCCTGTTTATGGGCTGAACAAGAGCAGACCTCTTCCTTGCTGATGGTTCTCAAATTTCTTGCCTTCTCTACCTTTGGACTCTATTTGGTCACCCATTATACAACACAGGGCTGCATTCGCCTCTTAGTCGTTACGTTAAGTATTTTGAGCATACTCAATCTACTCGCCGTTTTGCTCGTTCCCTCCTTTGCTATTCATGGTGGCGTAGAACATACTGGGCTATGGAAGGGCATCTCTGGTCATAAAAATACACTTGGAACTCTCTCTCTGTTAAGTTTTGTTTCACATGTTATTTACTTTTTCAGGGGTAAACATAAAGTTTTGCATATTGGCTTCATCTTACTCAATGCCTTATTGCTCTTCGAGTGCCAATCTACCACCTCATTGGTGCTGACATCTTCGCTCTTCGTATTTATATTGTTTATATTGCTATTCAAGAGAATCCGAAGCATTGCATTGCGCGGTTTCTTCATTAGCTGTTCCTGCTTGCTCGTTCTTTTGGGTTTGGTATTCATCTTTGCTTATGGAGATGCGATTGCATCGGAATTTGGAAAAACAACGACCTTAACTGGAAGAACGGAAATCTGGCAGGGGATTGGTGGTGCTATTCAGAGCCATTACTGGTTCGGACATGGTTATGGCTCCTACTGGGCAGCCCGGCCCAGTATCTATGCGAATGGAATTCGATTTGATCTGACAAGCAGCCATAGCGGTTTCCGAGATCTGTGGATCGATGTGGGCCTTACAGGACTACTGGCAACCATTACACTCGCCATAACCACTTTATTTAAATTCAGAATTGGCAAAGCAGATATGTATACATGGCTGACGGCAGCGGTTTTTTTCCTTTTTATCGTATTGAACAATATAACGGACAGCCGTTTCCTGAACTCGCTATCTATTTACTGGATTATTTTTATGGTTATTGTGATCAAGGTGCAAGAACGACATAAACTGGCTGTAGCAGAAAAAGCGAATTCAACTGCATTGAGCACACAGCCTCTTCATTAGGAGATCATACTCAGCTCAACCGCTGTATGTGAAAAAGAACCCCGTACCCACGCCAACAAAAGGCGTTCGGATACGGGGCTCTTGGGGTATATGTCCACCGCTTCGGTTGAACATGATCCCCAATCTACATTTGTGGAATAATCGCTAGCACAAGTTTTAAAAATTGCTCACGTACCTTCTCTGCCGTCTCCATCACTTCACCATGGGACAAAGGCTGATCCAGAATGCCTGCGGCCATATTCGTGATACAGGAGAAGCCCAGTACCTCAATACCTGCATGACGGGCTACAATAACCTCAGATACGGTCGACATACCCACCGCATCTGCGCCCAGTGTACGTAGCATGACGATTTCAGCAGGCGTTTCATAGTTAGGTCCCAGCAATCCAGCATATACACCTTCTTGCAGGCTGAAGCCCTGCTGGTTAGCCGTTTGCTTGGCAATTTCACGCAAGCGGCGGCTGTACGCCTCCGACATGTCTGGAAAACGAACGCCCAGACCGGCATCGTTCGGTCCGATCAGCGGATTTTGTCCTGTCAGATTAAGATGATCCGAGATGACCATCAGATCGCCTGCTTCGTAGGAAGTATTTACACCACCTGCTGCATTTGTCACCAGCAGACTTTGAATCCCCAATTGCTTCATCACCCGAACTGGGAAAGCCGTCAGTTGCGGGCCATAGCCCTCATACATATGGAAGCGCCCTTTCATCATGACGACAGCGCGACCTTCAATCGTGCCTAACAGTAATTCTCCCTCGTGACCTTCTACCGTCGATACAGGAAAATGGGGAATATCCTGATAAGGAATACTAATTCCATCCTGAATTAAATCGGCCAGAATACCGAGACCCGATCCCAGAATAAGACCAATCTCTGGACGTATTCCGCTTTTGGCACGGATATAATCTGCTGCTTCCTGAATTGTAGCTTGGTTGGCTGTTGACATTAGTATCTCTCCTGACTTGTACATCGTAAAGTTATAGTCATAATCACATTTTCTATGAAAGTAAAGTATCGTTACGTTCGATCTTTGCTTTCATGAGAAGTGCGGTTGCCGCCGTGCGGGTGATGCTTTTCATATACTTCCTTCATATTCCGTCTGGCCGTCTGCGCATATACCTGCGTCGTTGACAGATCAGCATGACCCAGCATTTCCTGTACAGAGCGTAAGTCCGCTCCGCCCTCCAGCATATGTACCGCAAAGGAATGCCGCAACGTGTGGGGCGTGATATCCTCGCTTATGCCTGCTTCCTGGCCGTACTTCTTAATCATTTTCCAGAAGCCCTGTCTACTGAGACGCTGTCCAGATACGTTCAGGAACATGGCTTCCTGCTCTACCTGAGCTTCTTCACCCTGCCCGGATCTCAGCAATAATAGACGCTGCTCGTCCATGTAGGCTTGTGCCCACTGTGATGCCTCACGGCTGATCGGTACAACACGCTCCTTGCCTGCCTCGCCGCCACAATGCACAAAGCGCAGATCAGTGCGCACATCACGCACATTTAGGGCAATTAGCTCCGATACACGAATGCCCGTCGCATATAGCAACTCCAGCATCGCCTTGTCTCGCACCCCTTGCGGGGCAGTCACATCTGGCGCGTCCAGCAAACGCTCTATCTCATCCTGCGTTAGCACCGAGGGCTTCTTTTTAGTCGCTTTAGGCAGCTCCAGCAGAACGGACGGATCATGGATCGTAATTCCCTCCCGAATAAGAAAATGAAAAAAGGAGCGAATGGAGGCGACGCTACGTGATATCGTCGCCGCAGCTTTTCCCTGTTCCTTCAAACGGCCCAAATACAGTACCAGATGTGACCGTTGGACGTTATCCGGCTGCTCAATTCCACAGCTTTCTGCGAACTCAGCAAACTGCTGCACGTCTCGTTGATACGCTTCCAAAGTGCTGCGCGACAAACCCTTTTCCTCTTCCATATATTGAGCGAAAGGTTGAATGTACATTTTCATGAGTTCCAAAAGTCTCCTTGTTCTGCATACAGCGGTTCAGTCTCAGCGTCTGCTTCTTCGTGTGCTGCCTTCATTTCATAAGCTCATCAAGACCGATTACTTAGACTATTCACCATACCAGTAAAAGAAACGTAAACGTTCCAACACTGCTATTCGATGCTCGGACCCTTCATTTACTTTTTGTCCGCCAAATACCTTAACTGCATGTCCTTCCGGTATTCGGTAATGATCTACAGGTGTTATCCAATCTGTAAACAGCCTGAGGCTAAAAAAGAACATACATGCCAGTACCCCGAACAAGATTACCAAACGCAGCCATTTTAGTCCTCTCCGCAACGATAGTACCATGTCGATCAGCCGCCTTTTCCCCAGAATATGGCCCTAATTAGGACTCTCTATGGAAGGGTATGACAAGCTATTCCTTTTTATACCGCTTAATCCCGAACAACAGATTTCGAACCAAAAAAGCTCTCCCGAACGCATCTTCGTCGGTGAGAGCTTGGGTAGTCAGCTTTTAGTCCTGAGATTTGTTTTTTCTGGATTTGCCCAAAGATTTCTGAGCGGTCGTATCGTTCTTCGCCTTACAACGATAACAAATACCGTGGAAGTCCAAACGATGATCCACTACGGTAAAATTATATTCCCGTTCCAGACGCTCCTCCAACGGTCCAAGCCAATCTTCCAGTATTTCATCTACACTGCCACACTGCACACATATCAAATGGTGATGGTGATGTTTGGTTGTATCGCCGCGCAAATCATAACGCGCAACGCCATCACCAAAATTAATTTTCTCCACGACATGCAGTTCACTTAGCAGTTCTAGGGTACGGTATACGGTTGCCAGACCGATTTCGGGAGCTTTCTCTTTGACGAGCATAAATACATCTTCCGCACTCAGATGATCATCTTCGTTCTCAAGTAAAACTCTGACGGTGGCTTCCCGCTGAGGCGTTAGTTTGTAGCCCTGGGATTGCAGCTGCTGCTTAATTTTTTCGATCCGTGCTTCCATGTGTCTCCCTCCCCCTGCAAAGCTACTGCCTACTGCACTTTTTTCACTCCTATTATTATAGGGGGTCTATACAAATAAAGTCAAACATTTTGAAACGGATCAAGATGACACGGAAGCTGTCAGCATAGGAGTGACCCATTGCATCATAACCGGGGTGATCCAAGTTTCAAAGGACGCGCTACCAATAAGAAGCACCATCATCACAGCAGTCAATCCTGCGTAAGACAGCAACGGACGCAGCATTCCGTCTGACGGCCGGGTAGCGAGTATTTTCGTTTTGATCATATGGATGGAAAAAGTCATCGCAGCCACGCTGCAGACGAGCAGTATCGGAATCACGAGCAGGTTATGGGGAGCAACTGAAACCAAAGAAAATAGCAGTCCTTTCCACGAATATTGCCCCACCATATAACCTACTGAAAATCCGATTAGCACACCCTTGAGGAAATTCAATACAAGAATGCCTGGAAGACCAATAACCGAAAGGCCACACACCCAAATTAGGCCGACCCATTTCAGATGTAAAGATACGCTATCCCAAAAGGTCGAGGTCGCCTGCGAATCAGCCAAGCCCTGTTCGTTTTGATTGACCGTTACAAAAAAATCCTTCAGGTAACGGGACAAATCCTGTAATTGCTCCAGGGTGAGTGCGTTTACCATAAGTGCGCCAAATACGACTCCCACCAGAAACAGCACAGCCAAGAAAACATAATACGGCGTCTGATCCTTTAACGTATGACGAAACCATTGCATCGGCGTCCTGCCCCTTTCATCTGCTTGTTTGTCCAAAAAACAACCGTAATCCGACGGCTGATGGCTAGAAATGGGGCAGCTTTCGCTGCAGATCAAACATCACGAATGATGTGCCAAGCCAGCGGCATAGATAATTTATGGTTATGAACAAGCAGACGCTGATATGCCTTTAGAGGGACAAGAGTTTACTAGGACTTCGCTATTTTGCCGTATGTTCCACCACCACCGGATACAAGTGACAGTCGCCCCTCGCGTGAAAGCACAATTTGCTCTGCCAGCACTTTTCCGACGACTGCTGCTAACTCCTCCTGTGTAACCTCATGTAAAATATTCATTTCTGTTCCAAATGCAGCCAATAGCTGGTTCAGCTTGGCTTTGCCCAGACCTGGAATAAACTCCAGTGGAATCTGGTAAATGTACGGCGGACGATAGGAGGGAATCATGGGCTGTTCACGGTCGGCAATGCTCCATATTCGATCCAGCACACCTCGCACCAGCTTGGTATGACCACAGTCAGGACAACGTTCATCCGCCATCTGTTGCTCGTCAATAATCGTACCGCAGCTTTGACAGTAAGAGCGATGGTATTTGCCCAGTTTCGGATTTAATCCGTAGTTGGCACGCACCCGTCGTCCTTCCCGCCGCTCCAAAGCCATTCTAAATTCATCAAAACACGGCTTCGCCAGTGATAATTTATTGTATTCTCGTCCGATTTTCCCAAGTGAATGGGCATCTGAATTCGTGAGAAAGCTGAAGCGATCCAGTTCCGAAATCAAACCGGCCATAGATGAATCTGCGCTCAGCCCCAGCTCCACCCCACTAATGAGCTCCATATCCAGCAGTTCCTCCATACGAGCCGCTGAACTGCCGTATATGCCCTTATGAGGAGTAAACACGTGTGCAGGCACCATAATGCCTCCACGTCCGTAAATTTGTTGCTGCAACTCGCGTGGCGGTGCATAGATTCGTTGTGAGCTGAGATTAACATTTTTCATATGCCGAGTCAGCCATTGGGTAAAATCTTCCATCGTCGCCAGATTTGGAAAATAGGCCAGTACGTGCGCCTCGGGACGACCTTCAGCACGTATTTCCAGCTCCGTGCCAAGAAGAATAACCGTATCCCGGTATGCGATACCGCCGCCGCTGATTTCCTTCATTTCACCCGTATGTAAATAGGTACGAATATCCTCCTGTACATTAGGTGCATGGCAGTCAATGATACCGATCAGCCCAATTCCTTTGCGACCGGAGGCTTCCTTAGCTATGTTGGCAAAGGTCAGGTCGCGGCTGCCACTAATTTTGACCGGATTTCCCTTCTCTGTCCTGCCAATATGAATATGCAAGTCTGCAAAGTAGTCGTTAAGTTCTACTATATTTTCATCCATACGCTTAGAAGCTCCCTGTAAGTTGGCGGAGTTGCCATGCATAGACGGCCAGAATCGTTTTAGCATCACTAATCCGTCCTTCACGAATGAGCGTCTGTGCTTCTTCCAGCGTTACCTCAAACAGCTCCAGAAATTCATCCTCATCCGGTTCCATCTCACCTAACTCCAGCTCTTCGGCCACATACAGATGAATGATTTCATCTGCAAAGCCAGGAGAGGTATAAAAGGAGTGCAGCAGATTCAGCGACTTGGCAGTATAACCTGTCTCTTCTCTCAGCTCACGCCCCGCTGCTTCCATCGGGTCTTCGCCCCGCTCTAGCTTACCTGCAGGAATTTCCACCTCGCAGCGCCCCATAGCCTGTCTGTACTGGTCCACGACCAGCATTTTCCCTTCATGTAGAGCCAAAACAGCCACCGCACCTGGATGCTTTACAATCTCACGCTTTCCAGTAGAGCCGTCGGGAAGCTCTACCGTGTCTACCTGCAATGTAATGACCTTTCCCTCAAAGATAGGCTGTGTGGACACGGTCTTTTCCTCCAGCGCAGGATTGGAATAAGGCTTGCGATGTGCATCGTTTGTTTGATTGTTCAATTGTCCGTTCGTTTGCTCGTTCATCGGTAAGTTTCCTCCTTCATATCTATCTTTCTTTATTAATTATCACCAAAGTTAGTCTAACTTGTCCACTTTGTACATATGCTGGTGGTAGGATAACAAACTTCCTGTCATGAGGAGATACAGAAATGAAAAGCTACCGTACTGAAAGCACCCTCCATATCGTTGGTAAAGCCTGGCAGATTCAAGCACTCTTGCGTCAATGGCAAAAGGAACACGGACCTACTGCCACCATCGCTTCGCTAGTTGTTCCAAAAAAGGTTCAGGTCTAAAGACGAAGGAACACTGTTCCTGTCTTTAACCTGAACCTTTTTTCAGTATGTTGCAAGTGTATAATACAAATTTATTTTGTGGTTTCTTGAATCAGAGCTACGACAACTTCAGCAACCTTCACCAGATCATCGGCCTTAATCTTTTCCTCAGTAGTATGGATGTTCTGGTAGCCCACAGCCAAATTCACCGTTGGAATTCCAAGCCCGTTGAACACATTAGCATCTGAGCCACCACCGGAATGGAAGGTCGGCGTTGCTAGTCCCAGTCTTTGAATCGCACGCTGAGCAACCTGTACAACTTCATCATGCTCCGTAAAACTGAATGCCGGATAGATGACTTCACTGCGGAACTCTCCCTGTGCACCAAATTCACGTGTGGTGGTTTCCAGTGCTTCACGCATATGCTGGATTTGATGATTAACCTTTTCCTGCACAATACTACGTGCCTCTGCACGGATCAATACAAAATCGCATACCACATTTGTTGCGCCGCCGCCCTCGAAACTGCCGATGTTAGCGGTCGTTTCCTTATCAATCCGTCCTAGTTTCATTTTAGAAATTGCTTTAGAAGCGACCTGAATGGCACTAATGCCATCTTCGGGATTTACCCCTGCATGAGCGGACTTCCCGGTTATCTTCATTTCAATACGTGCCTGCGTTGGGGCAGCTATACAAATAGAGCCGACTTCACCATTCGAATCCAAAGCATATCCGAAATCAGAATCCAACACTTCCGGCTTCATGGCCCGTGCACCCATCAAACCAGATTCCTCACCAGCCGTAATCACAAACTGGATTTGACCATGGGGAATATTCTGCTCGCGCACGACACGAATCGCCTCGAACAAAGCAGCAATTCCCGCTTTGTCGTCAGACCCCAGAATCGTTGAACCGTCACTACGAATCCAGCCATCCTCACCCAACTGCGGCTTAATGCCTTTACCCGGAGTAACGGTATCCATGTGGCAGGTAAAAAATAATTTGGGTGCTTGCTCCACACCTTCCGCTTTCCAGGTGACGATCAGATTGCCTGAACCATGTCCGGTTCTTTCACGAGAATCGTCTTCCATTACTTCCAGCCCGAGTGCATTAAACTTCTCTTTTAGAACACGTGAAATTTCCTGCTCATTTTTCGTTTCGCTATCCACCTGTACGAGTTCCATAAATTCCTGTACGATTCGGTCTTTTACTACTTTTACTGTCATTAAACTTTCCTCTCTTTCCCGATTACGCTACAATACGGATAGATGTTCTTATCTATGACTTAAACCTATCCTAAAGGAGTTACACATGTCGAACAAAAAATGGGTTCGTTTTTTCGTCTACATTATGCTCGCAGCTATGATTGGTTCTACGCTATTCATGGTAATTGAGCCGTTTATTATGCCACTATAATAACTATACCGCTCAAGGTATCCGGCTGCTCTAAGGCACTATTGAAGCCTTGAGTGGACGAGCTGTTACGTAAAGCAAACAGGCGGGCTTCCGTGTAGATACACAATAGCCCGCCTTACCTTTATTGGAAAGAACGCGTTTGCCATTGCGCAGCAAATGAAAATTGCTGTTCAAAGTACGGTACAATTTCCTTCGCAATCTGCTCCACCGACATGGTCTTCTGTGTGCAGTCCTCCAATGATGTCACACCGTATTCCTGAATTCCGCACGGGACAATGCCTTCAAAGCCCTCATGCTGTATCCCTGATTTGATGTTAAAGGCAAAGCCATGGCTGGTTACGAAGCCCCGACGGTGCTTACACTTGTTGAATTTGACACCAATGGCCGCAATTTTAAGATTCCCGATCCATACCCCCGTATATTCAGGCTTACGGCTTCCCTCAACCCCATAAGATGCCAACAACTGGATGATCACTTCTTCCAGACTTCGAAGGTATCCGTGCAGATTCAGCGCCTCCCGGTTGCCGAGCATAAGTAGAGGATATCCGACAAGCTGCCCCGGCCCATGATATGTAATGTCTCCCCCACGGTCAATCTGAAAGACGCTGATACCCTGTTCCTTCAGTTGCTCTGGTGTAAGGAGCAAATGTTCAGGATGCCGCTGAGAACCAATCGTATAGGTCGGCGGATGCTGGAGAAGCATAAGTGTTTCTCTTGCCTCTCCCGCATCCAGCTTTCCCACAATCTCCTTCTGGACATCCCATGCATGGGCATATTCCATCCTATTCGTATAGGTTACATCAAGCGGTCGTCTGTTCACGGACTGTCACTTCCTCTCCGTACATTTCCCCCACTGTTCGGATGATTAGTACAGCTTCGTATCCAAAGTGTAGCCTTCTAGATTTTCTTTAACCCGTTGCAAGAATCGTCCGCAAATCACTCCGTCCAAAATGCGATGATCCAGCGACAAGCACAGATTAGCCATCGAGCGAACCGCAATCATATCATCAATAACCACGGGTCTTTTGACAATGGATTCAAAGGTAAGAATTGCAGCCTGCGGATAGTTAATCACCGGATAAGATAAAATCGAACCAAAGGAGCCTGTGTTGTTTACAGTGAACGTTCCACCTTGCATGTCGTCCAGTTTGAGCGTGCCTTCCCGGGTTTTACGTGCCAAATCGTCAATTTCACGAGCTAATCCAGCAATATTTTTCTGGTCCGCTTTTTTAATAACAGGGGTAAGAACAGAGTCCTCCGTACCCACGGCCAGCGAAATATTGATGTCTCTTTTGACGATAATTTTATCCACAGCCCACACCGAATTCATGATCGGATATTCCTTGATCGCATTCACGACTGCTTTCATAAGGAAAGCCAGATACGTGATATTAATTCCTTCTTTTTGCTTAAATTCGTTTTTAATCTTGTTGCGGAGCATCACCAGGTTGGTCACATCCACCTCAATCGTCGTCCATGCATGTGGAATTTCGGAAACGCTTTGTCGCATATTGCGAGCAATTGCACTGCGAATGGGTGTAACATCAATAAAATACTCGGATCTGTTATTGTTGCCACCCTCAACTTCGATCACAGGAGCTTTTGGAGCCTCCGTCAAATGAATCCCACTGTTACGAACCGGAATAGCAGGGTCCATATTTTGAATCTGTGTACTGTACTGAGGGGCAGACTGCTGTCTTCCTGCAAAAGGAGAGCCTTGTCCTGATGTTGTTGCAGTCGGCTGTCCAGATACTCCAGTGGGAGCAGAACCGCCCTGCTGCACATAATTCAGCACGTCTTTGCGGGTAATTCTTCCCCCCATGCCCGTGCCTGGTACTTGGCTTAAGTCGACATTATGCTCAGCAGCCAGGGTTTGCACCGCTGGGGAAAAACGTCCTCTCATGGACTGGTCCGATCCATCATTCTGCTGAGATTGTGTTTGTACGGTACTTTGAGATGCTGGTGCAACAGGTGTCGGTTCTGATGCGGCCGCAGGTGCAGCCGACTTCGTCTGGATACGGCAAATTAACTCGCCTACCGCTACTGTCTGACCTTCCTCTGCCAACAGATCACCCATAATGCCGTCCAATGTGGATGGGATTTCTGCATTCACTTTATCTGTAATAACCTCGCAAATCGGCTCGAATTGCTCTACCGTTTCACCAGGTTGTTTGAGCCATTTGGCAATTGTCGCCGATACGAGCGATTCTGCCAATTGTGGCATGGTCACGTCGTTCCATTGTGTTTGGTCTGACATTTTTTCAACTCCTTAACATCATAGGAGGGCGCGTTTTACCGCTGCCCCCGCTATACTTTTGGAATGCTTTCGTCCAATCTGCCCTATATTAATACATTGCAAGACGGCGCATGGCTTCCTTAACTTTATCCTTGTTTAACATATAAAACTTCTCCATCGGTGGACTGATCGGCATGGCTGGTACATCAGGAGCACATAGACGCTCAATCGGCGCATCCAGCTCGAACAGACACTCCTCATTAATAATAGCCGATACCTCGGCACCGATGCCGCCCGTTTTGTTGTCCTCATGCACGATTAATACCTTACCTGTATGTCGTGCAGCCTCAACAATGGCTTCGCGGTCCAGCGGTTGGAGTGTGCGCAAATCCACAACCTGTGCGGTAATGCCCTCTTCCTTCTCCAATTCCTCAGCAGCCTGCATGACAAAATGTAAAGGCTGGCTATATCCGATGACCGTAATATCGTCACCCTCACGTAATAGATTAGCCTTACCAATCGGAACGATATAATCATCCTCAGGCACTTCACCCTTGATCAGCTTGTAGGATTTTTTATTTTCAAAAAATAGCACTGGATCAGGGTCACGAATGGCTGCTTTCAGCAATCCTTTTGCGTCATAAGGTGTAAATGGAGCAACAATTTTCAAACCCGGCGTACCAAAAAAGATCGATTCTGGACACTGAGAGTGATACAAACCGCCAAAGATCCCTCCACCGATTGGCGCGCGAATCACAACAGGACAGTTCCAATCGTTGTTAGAGCGGTAGCGGATTTTAGCTGCTTCACTAATAATCTGATTCGTCGCTGGAAGCATGAAGTCCGAATATTGCATTTCAGCAATCGGCTTCATTCCGTACATGGCTGCACCAATCGCTACCCCGGCAATAGCCGACTCAGCCAATGGCGTATCCATGACACGTTGCTCACCGAATTGGTCCATAAGCCCCTTTGTCGTTGTAAAGACACCGCCCTTCACCCCGACATCCTCACCTAATACAAAAACTGTTTCATCCTGCTCCATCTCTTCTTTCATCGCAAGACGAATCGCATCAATATATTCCATAATCGCCATCGTTACCGGCCCTCCCCATCGCTATCTGCATACACATGCAGCAGCGTATCTTCGGG
This sequence comes from Paenibacillus sp. NMA1017, assembly GCF_058895805.1. Lineage (NCBI taxonomy): Bacteria > Bacillati > Bacillota > Bacilli > Caryophanales > Paenibacillaceae > Paenibacillus > Paenibacillus sp. NMA1017. The sequence continues at coordinate 287,199 of NZ_JBZXYR010000002.1, forward strand.
CTTTGGAAAAGGCGCATTATCCGCATATTCAATCGCTTCCTTGATTTCGAGCAGCAGCTCAGCCGACAGATCCGCATCCTTGGCCTCATCCCAAATGCCGCATTCAATCAAGTAGCTTTTCATACGGGCTACGCCATCCTTGGCCCAGTTCTCATCCACTTCCTCCTTGGTCCGGTAAGCCAGATCATTATCCGAGGTAGAGTGAGGAGACAGACGGTACATCATAGCTTCGATCAGCGTAGGACCTTCTCCGCGGACAGCACGTTCCCGCGCTTCCTTCACCGCCGCATATACGGCCAACGCATCATTACCATCGACTCGAATCCCTGGAAATCCGTAGCCCAATGCACGGTCGCTTACCTTGCCTGCTAACTGTTTATGAATCGGAACCGATATCGCATATTGATTGTTCTCGCACATAATGATGACTGGCAGCTTCTGTACACCAGCAAAGTTGCAGCCTTCGTGAAAATCTCCCTGATTGCTGGAGCCTTCCCCAAACGTAACAAACGATACAAAATCCTTCTTCTGCATTTTGGCAGCCAAAGCTACACCCACTGCATGCGGAACCTGTGTCGTCACTGGGCTGGAGCCTGTCACAATACGCAGCCGTTTACTACCAAAATGTCCTGGCATCTGGCGACCGCCACTATTGGGATCATCTGCCTTGGCAAATGCCGACAGCATCAGTTCGCGCGGCGTCATTCCTACCGCAAGCACGAATCCATAATCCCGATAATAGGGAAGAAAATAGTCCTTTTCCCGGTCAAGGCCGAAAGCTGCACCTACTTGTGCCGCCTCCTGTCCAATGCCAGAAACGTGGAAATTAATTTTCCCTGCCCGTTGCAGGAGCATGTTACGCTCGTCAAATCTTCTTGCGAGCAACATATATCTGTACATATCAATAACTTGTCCGTGAGTAAGTCCCAGCTGTTCATGTCTGAAGCCAGCGTCTACAGCGCCTTTAGAACTCATTGAGGCACCTCCTTAAGTGTCAAACATCCTACTTCCAGTACCTAGTACCATCTTGTCTTAAAACCTGGTACTAAAGTCTAGCTAACCCCATTATAATCCTTTTCTCCCCAAAAAGAAAAGCACCGATTTATTGAAACGTTTATATGCCAATCGCCTGTCCATCAACGGCCAACATCGCTTCTCCCAAAATCTCCGACAACGTCGGATGCGGATGAATAAGTTGTCCGACTTCCCACGGCGTAGCATCCAGTAGTTGCGCAAGAGCGGCCTCGCTGATCAGATCCGTCACATGCGTACCGATCATATGTACACCGAGAATATCATTGGTCTTCTCGTCGGCTACTACTTTAACGAAGCCGTCTCGACTGCCATATACTAGCGATTTTCCAATAGCTTGAAAAGGGAACTTCCCTGTCTTCACCTGATGTCCACGCTCACGAGCTTCTTGCTCCGTTAAGCCGACGCTCGCGGCTTCAGGACGTGTATAAATACACCGCGGAATCAGATGGTTAGGTACACTGTGAAACTCTTTGCCCGCCAGATGATGAACCGCCTGCAAACCTTCATGGCTCGCCGCATGCGCCAGTTGTAAGCCGCCGATGCAATCTCCAATGGCGTAAATATGTGGTTCATTCGTCTGCAAATGCTCATTAACCGAGATAAAGCCCCGCTCTACGCGGATATCCGTATTTTCCAGCCCGATATTTTCCACATTGGCCTGACGCCCTACAGAAATGAGCAGTTTGGAAGCGCTGAGGGTTTCGGTTTCTTCCCCTTTTTGCACGTCAATCTGTACGCCTTCCTCATCTTTGCCGTATGTTTTAGCCAGCACTTGTGAACCCGTCAGCACCTTGACACCACGCTTGGTTAACAAGCGCTGCATTTCACGCGAAACGTCTTCGTCTTCCGTGGGAATCAGTCGATTCGCGGCTTCAACCACCGTAACCTCTACGCCAAAATCATTTAGCATGGAAGCCCATTCCACGCCAATCACACCACCGCCCACGATAATCAGGGATGCTGGTAGCTCCTCCATCGTTAACGCTTCGTCACTGCTCAGAATAAATTCGCCATCTGGCTCTAGTCCGGACAGCACACGCGGGCGTGATCCCGTTGCAATAATGAGATGCGCAGGAACAATCGTCTCCATCTCACCATCTTCTAGTTCCACAGCAACTGCCCCGCTTTTTGGAGAAAATATAGACGGACCAATCACGCGTCCCTTACCGCTCAGCACCGTAATTTTATTTTTACGCATCAAAAATTGAACGCCCTGATGCAGCTGCTCCACAACGGCTTCCTTACGCTCCTGAACCTTGGGAAATACAAGCTGCGCCCCCGATGTCTCAATGCCGTATTGCGCACTTTCCTTAATTGTCGCATATACTTCCGCACTGCGCAGCAAGGCTTTACTCGGAATGCAACCACGATGCAGACAGGTTCCGCCAAGCTTGTCCTTTTCGATGATAACCACTTCCTTGCCTAGCTGGGCGGCACGAATGGCTGCTACATACCCCCCGGTTCCTCCACCCAAAATAGCGACATCACAATGTATAGTCATGTTTCTCCTCCATTAACAATTGATTATATATAGCTTATTGTACTCTCTTTATTTCACCGTACAAAATATAGCGTTTAGGCATAGGCTACAAAAAAGCTAATCCTTTAATCCAAATATCTTTCCATATCATTCATATAGCGCATCTCGTAATTTGGTAGACATCCTTGGACTTTGTGCTGATTTGGCTCGCAGCGCCTTGCGAAATGATTCATTTTGCTTGTGCAGAAAGTTCAGCTTCGTCTCCAGCTCAGTGATGAGTTCTAGAGCTTGCGGGCTGATCAGCCCTTGCTCCAGTAATGCTCCTTTTTTGGCACTATAATCCGTATTTTTTTCGTCCATGCCTTTCACTCTTCCCTTCATTCCACTACGCTTCACCATATCATGCCAGAGGCGGCAGAGCAATGACGACCACATTTACGTTTTAGGAATAGACATACAACACATGTCGAAAAAACAATATATTTTCTCTAGTCTGTATGCGGCTGGTTATGGTAATCTATAATGGCGTTTTCTTTCGGAGAAGAAGATTTACAGTGTTATGTACATGTTACAGAGAGGGGAATTCGCTTTGCCTACAGGACGAATTACGATTATTACAGGCCCCATGTTCAGTGAAAAATCCGGCGAATTGATTCGCCGCTGTCAAAAACTAATCCAATACGGGCATCGTAAAGTGATCGCTTACAAACCCGCTGAAGATAACCGCTATGCCGAGGACGAAATCGTAAGCCGGATCGGATATCGGCTGCCCGCTATCTCTATCCCCAGAAAACTTACAGATGAGCTCGTTCAGCGTATTTTGCAAGAAACAAAAGATGCCGACGTAGTTGCCTTTGACGAAGTCCAGTTTTTCAGTCGTCATATTATGTCGCTCGTACAAGAGCTAGCTTATTGCGGCAAGCATGTAATTGCCGATGGGCTGAATCTGGATTATCGAGGCAAGGAGTTCGGCTATGTCGGTGGTCTGCTCGCCATGGCGGATGACATCGAGAAGCTGACTTCCTTTTGCGCTGTATGCGGTAGCTCGGAAGCAGTATTTACACAACGTATGGTAAATGGTAAACCTTCCACTGTGGGACCTATTGTGATGATCGGCGACTCTGAGGCTTATGAGCCTCGTTGTCGAAATTGCTTTATACCTCCTCATAAAGTGAACTGCGATTAGTGGACAGATAGATCGACAAGCTGCAATATACCTACGTGAGTACCAGTGACTTTTTTCTTGCATTTTTTTGGAACGATTCGAACCATTGCCCCGTATATCCGGTTAAGCTGTACAAGTTTTTAGTTTTCGTTTGTATATCATGACCATGAGATTATCTGGGGGGACGAAAAAATGAGTTTTTTTAACAAAATCTTAGCAAGCGCAGGAATCGGTTCAGCTAAAGTCGATACGCTGGTGGATCAAGCCGTATATGTGCCTGGGGAAGAACTTAGTGGCATCATGCGCATCAAAGGCGGCAAAATTGATCAGGAAATCGGCAAAATTGACATCGAGCTCAAGACTGAATATATCGTGGAGCACGATGATAAAAAAACTACCAGCACCTGCTGCATTGCACGGATTAAGGTATCTGAGGGCTTTCATCTAGAGCAAGGACAGGAGCTTGAAATTCCTTTTTCCTTCAGATTGCCGTTGGAAACTCCTGTTACTCACGCCAAACAGCCCGTCTGGCTGGAAACAGCATTAGATATTGGCATGGCTTTAGACCCGACCGATCGTGATTCACTCAAAATCGAGCCACATCCCTATATGAATACAGTGTTTGAGGCGGTTCACCTGTTGGGCTTCCGATTCCGCTCCTCCACCTGCGAACGTCACCCTAAGCTGGGACGCGGTGTTCCGTACGTACAGGAATTTGAATTTACGCCCGGATCAGAATATGCACGTGATATCGAGGAGCTGGAGTTGATTATGCAGTTGGAACCCGAGGGTGTGCATGTGCTTGTAGAAGTAGACCGCAGGGGCAAAGGATTATCTGGTTGGCTGGAGACTGCCTTTGATATGGATGAGCGTCATGCCTGGTTGAGCTTAAGCCGGGAAGAGCTATCCTATGGACCGGATCACATAGCAGATGCGCTTGAGGAATTGATTGACAGGCAAATTAGATAACAATGTAAAGCACAAACAAAAAACTCCCAACCAATTTTCTACATCGGTTGGGAGTTTTTCTTAATTATAAGATTTCTATAATGATGGTCCTCAATCGTCTGTATAGACTAAAGTGGCAACATATCCTGTCTTTCCGCCTTATGCTTACACTCTTTGCATACCCCGTAGAGCGATCCATTGTCATCCGCATAGAAGGTTAATTTGTCTTCTTTTTTACAAAAGGAGCATTTTTGCTTGTCTGTGCCCTGGATAGAGTCAGACAGTCCAAATCCAGTTTGGGCCTGAATACCTGCTGCTTTTGCATTCGCGCGTGAACCGGAAGACACTTTAGGCTTAGATTCATTTCCGGTGCGGGATTGTCGAGCGGACTTACGAGGACGAAATTCAACGACATTACTGCCCCGCTGATCATTCACTTGTTTGTTGCTGCTACGACTACGCCTTGCTTTAACAATCCAACCCAACGCCACCAACAACGCACCAAAGAACACCCAAGTCAGACTATTCCACATGCTCTCATCCCCGCCTTTGCTTTAGAATCAATTGGGTTAATACCACTAGCCCGTTCAATGCGATGACTTAGCCTATAGTTTTATTTATTAAAATATACCCGTGTGTACAGCCTCTGTGCTGCTCGTCCAGTCGTCTACCCATATAAAAACCGTACCCCCCAATGCAACATCCGACTCGCCTCTTAGCAAGAAATTGAGCATGTTAGGTAAATCATCTTTTCCTGAGGAGTACATTGACCGTTTTACAAATTGTACATCATCCTTTTGAAAAACGATAATATCTACTCTATGGAAATCGTTCTCCTTATCAAAATGCTTATCTACTGCTCAATGGTGAGAACAAGAACAAAAATGCCCCAGATGGCTACATTACTCCCCTTGATAATAAAAATCAATGAATCTTTCCGTCAACGGATTAAACTTATCAAAGCGTTTGCGATGCGGTAAAAAACCTGAATTATGTACTTGTTCTGCTAGTATTTCTACATGTTCAAATCGCTTGAAAAAAGGCAACGCGAAAGTGTAGATATCTTCAATAATCTCTTGGATCACCCGCTCTCTTTCTGCTTCTGTGGACACAAGGTAATCCCTGTTTTCCGTATATTTCTTGGTCAGAGCAATCAACTCACTGTGAAAACAAGCCCCCGTACTATACTTCTTTTTTATTTTTTTAGATTCCACGATAATATAAATTTTTAATGCACCATATTTAGTCGCACCAAAATAAATTTCAAATATAAATTCCTTGGTTTCTTTTTTCAAAACTTTTCTGCTTTTCAGATATTTAAAATCATTCAAAAATGGTGTAGCTATGATTTTATCTATCGCTAACTGACGTAGATCACTTGCTTTAAGTTCAGTCTTATGGTCCATGATGTCACTCCAACCCAAAGAATTTCCCACCATTATATCATATCGTTCCAATTACAGGCTCTTCTTATCTCCACTCTTTAATCGCAAAGTATTAATAAAAAACAGAAAAAAGCCGCTCACAATAGAGCAGCTATTCCTCTGAAACATAAAAAGCAGTATATGAATTATACTTTGAATTTACCAATTTGCCCTTGCAGATCTTCTGCCATTTTGGACAGGTTTCTTGCAGAGGAAGCAATTTCCTCCATCGATGCCAGTTGTTCTTGAGTCGCAGCAGACACGTGCTGTGTCCCGGCTGCAGCCTCTTCAGCAATTGCTGAAATTTGTTTAACAAAGCCAACTATCTCATCGGTACTTGCAGACATTTGCTCCGATCCAGCAGAGACCTCTTCAATTTCACTGGCCACTTTATTGACGGTTTCCTGAATCAGTTCAAAAGATGCGCCCGCATTTTGTACAACTTCACGACCTGTCATGACATCCTTCCCGTTGGACGCTACCGCCTCAATAGCATGGGTAGTATCCTTTTGAATCAATCCCACAAGCTCCGTAATTTGTTGAGCAGAATGAGCCGACTGTTCGGCCAACTTGCGAACTTCGCCTGCAACTACAGCAAATCCGCGACCATGTTCCCCTGCGCGGGCCGCTTCAATCGCAGCGTTCAAGGCAAGAAGGTTGGTCTGACTAGAAATATTGGTGATAACATCAATGATCTTGCCAATTTCGTCTGAGCGCTCTCCCAAACCAGCCATGAGATTTGCCAATCCATTCATGGAATCATTCACGGCATTCATCTGCGAAACTGCCTGTTGAATCATCTGATTACCTTCAGCCGATTTATGGGCAGCATCTTGCGCAGATGCGAATACATTTTGCGCGCGGATGGCGATTTGCTCAACACCGATAGACATTTCCTCAATAGCTTGGGACGATTTCGTCACCATATCTACCTGGTCTCCTGTTCCAGTAGCTACTTCTTGCACCGTTTCGGTTATTTGTGCAGAAGCTTGGCTGTTTTGTTCTGCGCTGGCTGTCAATTCTTCTGAGGAAGTGGTTACCAACTCAGTCGTCTTACTCACAGATTGAATCAGTTGACGAAGGTTCTCAACCATGACATTGAAGGAATGTGCCAACGTACTGATCTCGTCCTTCCCCTTCACAATGATAGCTTCACTTGTAAGATCACCCGATGCGATACTTTCAGCAGCACGACTGATTCGCAAGATAGGTTTAGAAATAATTTGGGCTATGATGATTGCCATAATCAATGCTAATATAACGGCTGCTATACTCAAAACGATGACCAATTGTCTCCCTGAAATAAAGTTATCAACAGCTTCTTTCGTAGTCTGTTTAGATCCATCTGCATTCAATTTAATGAGCTGACTGATCATATCGTTTGAACTATACCATAACTTATAGGTCTCTTGATGAAGGATGCTTGATTGAGCGTAATCATTAGCTTTACCTGCTTCGATCACTTCAGGCAACTTATTCAGATACTCAGTATAAGTTTTGGAGAATTCTTCATACATTTCACGTTCTTTAGGGGTAGCAATTAATTTTTCGTATGTTTTTCGGCCGTCCTCAACCTTTTTTAAAACCTTATCATATTCGGCCTGAACCTTCTCCATTTCCTCTGGATCACGTTCTACAATAATGTTTAATGAAATCCGCTCTACATCAGATACATCACCATTAAGTGTCCCCAGGATAGTCACACTTGGCATCCAATGGCTATCGATTTCCATCGAAGTATCGCCTAACTTTTTCATTCTTGAGATAGATACCGTACTAATCACAACCAACAGGATTATTACCGCAAGAAAACCTAATAACAATTTTGTTCGAATGTTAAATTTCATATATTCGCTCCTCAGTTCTCTATATAATAGATACTATATCGACAAGAATCGACACTTTGTTTATATCAAAATTAAAGAGAATTTCAGAACTGTTTACAAAAGGGAAATTTCTCTTCGTAATGGTTAGTACAAACTGATTCAGGTTTATTTTATAAACCGCTTGGAGAGTATTATGATTTAGAATCCCCAACAATTGTACCGTCTTATAGCGAGAGAGGTGTTGAAAATCTTTTTTCACTTATCTCATCAAACTTAGGTTTAAAAAAAAGATACCCAAAAACGGGTATCCCTTTATGTTTTACTTCCTAGCAATCACCATAAATCGTTCTGAATTTGTCCTTATTCCTAGTTCGGTTTGATTGTCCATAATAAATTGTTGGAGTATTTGAAAATCAATTTCTTTTTCTCCGAAGTTAGGAATAATTGGAGTGTGTTTCAAGAGGAATATTAAGTCTGCAGGAGTCTGATAATATTCGGTTGCATTGAATTCAAATGACTGTATATCGTTAAAGCCCGCATCACTTAATTCGGTAATATATTTAGTTTTTAACGAGTCTTTCTTAATCCCCCATGCCTGTCCTCTTCCAAACGCTTCTTTAATATTTAATTTGTCATTTTCGCTTACTTGCTGTGTCAGGAAACTACCACCCTTTACTAACACCTTTGCTATTTCTTTTGCATAAAAACATGAATGTCGAGAAGAGATTACATTAAAGAAGTTCCCAGGAAAATTTAGATTTTCAGCATCCATCTGGATAAAACGAACATTGGCTATGTCTGATTCAGCAGAATTCTTGGTTGCTGTTTCAATCATTCCGGTGGAATGGTCAATCCCAACTAGAAGTAATGCAAAATTTGCTATTGATAAAATTGCTTCCCCGCCGCCAGTACCGATGTCAAGCAATATGTCCGACTTCTTGCATGTCTTCGCTACTTCATTGTAGAAGTCCCATTTTACTCCTTTGGAGAAACATTTCACATGGCTGAAATCCCATCCGTTGATTTTTCCAACCTTATCATAAAACTCTTTATACTCTGTTGAATTCATTTTTATTCCACCTTCCAATTAAGGATAAAGACTACGAGTTAGCAGACCGATATCATTCAGAATTTTAGTTTTTGTAGTCAAAAGGATAGACTTCTCCCTTGACGGCTGGTACGCGTTTTTTCCAGCCCGGAAACTAAATACCTCGAATAATACGGAATGACATCCGATTCACCTCATTTGAAAGATTGTTTTAATTATATTTCTAATAGAGCTTGTCGATCAAGCAATAGTTCAATAATAATTCATTACAACTTTCTCGCTTGATAGAACGACCACTGATAGCAATGGAAATAACGATAATTTAAGAAAACTCTAAATTGTCCAGTTGAAATTGAAAATCGTTCATAAAAAATACCGCTCCTTTACTGGTCTTTGGAAAAACCAATAAATAGGCGGTATTAGTTGGTCTACTATTCAGAAGTTTATCGGTATTCGGACGGCTGTTTTAGAGATTAGAAGCCATCCCTGCAATTAGCATCGACAAACATCAAAACACAAGAATCCCTTGCTTCATCAATCATTCTGACCCTTTCAGGACACCTTGTTCTCAATTCTCAGCTTATCTGCCACCATCGCTATGAACTCTGAATTGGTTGGTTTGGACTTACTGATATTAATGGTGTACCCGAACAGGTGTGAAATGCTGTCGATATTTCCACGGGTCCATGCTACCTCGATAGCATGACGAATGGCGCGTTCTACGCGAGATGCCGTCGTTTTGAACTTTTCTGCAATTGCCGGATATAATGTTTTGGTGATGGCTCCCAAAATTTCGATATTATTGTACACCATCGTAATGGCTTCGCGTAAATATTGATAGCCCTTGATGTGAGCTGGTACACCAATTTCATGTATGATGGCCGTAATACTGGCATCCAGGTTTTTCGTTTTACCCATAGGTACAACGTTGGATCGCATGGATGAAATGGTCACCGGACTGCTACTAACTAACTGCGGTCCCACCAATTGGCGAACACGGTTAGCCAGCACTTCCATGTCAAACGGCTTCAAAATATAATAAGATGCCCCGAGCTGTACGGCCCTCTGTGTAATATTTTCTTGACCGAATGCAGTCAGCATAATGATTTTCGGCTGTGGAGTCAGGTTCATTTCTCTCAAACGCTCCAATACACCGAGACCATCCAGATGAGGCATAATAATATCTAAAATAAGTACATCAGGTATGTTGCGGGATTCTGCGATGCGTTGGAGCACTTCTTCGCCGTTATAGGCGATTCCTGTAACTTCCATATCCTCCTGATCGGAAATATATTCAGCAAGCAAATTCGTAAATTCCCGGTTGTCATCAGCCAACAATACCTCAATTTTTTGCAATGTACTTCCTCCTCATTGAGTGATATTCCATTGTGATATCTGTTTACAGTATATAAATATTTCTTGTCGGAGTATATGATTTCGACATCGAATTATGAATTCCTTCTGTCGAAAATTATTTTTATTTATTTTTTTTATAGTTTCTATTATAATTGAATCTTTATCTTGCAATTCTGAGCTATTCCCCTGCTTTTCGACAAAAAAATCTTAAGGCCGCTAGCTCGCCTTAAGATCAGAAGATGATTTCAAGCTTACGTTATTCTGCATGATTCCTGCATCACGCAGCATCCATTCGATAAAACAACCGTAACCTGATTTAGGATCATTCACAAATACATGTGTCACAGCCCCAATAAGCTTACCATTTTGGATAATCGGACTACCGCTCATTCCTTGCACGATTCCCCCGGTCTTATCCAGCAGCTTTGGATCTACAATGCGAATCACAAGTCCTTTGGTTGCTGGTTTGTCTTGCTGAGAAATGTGTACAATTTCCGCCTGAAATCGCTGAATTTGTTGACCTTCCAGTACAGTCAAAATTTCTGCTGGTCCTTCCTTTACTTCATTCGCAAGAGCCACTGGAATAGGAGTCGAATACAATCCATATTGCGGCTCATCTGACATTTTCCCAAAGATTCCGAAATTCGTATTTCGTTCAATATTTCCTAATACCCGATGATCTTTGAGAAAATGAGCGCGTTTTTCTCCTGGTTCCCCACTTTGGCTTTTCGCAATTGACGTCACATTGGACTGCACAATCTCTCCGCTTCCCACGACAATAGGGGTTTGGGTATTCATATCGGTAATTACGTGACCCAAGGCCCCGTATACCCCCTGATCCGGTGCGTAAAACGTTAATGTACCTACACCTGCAGCCGAGTCCCTAATATACAACCCAAGCCGCCACGCTTTATCATCTTGATCATATGCTGGTGTTAACTTGGTGGAAATGGTCTGCTCCCCTCGACAAAGCGTGATGTCGAGCGGTTTTTTGTTCTTACCTGCTTCGTCTACTGCCTCAGCAACCCTTGCCAGGCTATTGAGTGGCTTGCCGTTCATGTGTGTAATTCGATCCCCTAGGCGAATCCCTGCTGTTTCACCAGGTGACACCTTACGATCATTACTTTCCTGAATGATATGGTGACCGACGACAAGCACTCCTGAAGATTTTACTTTGACCCCAATCGTCTGTCCCCCCGGGTATACTTTTAAATCGGGAACTACACTTTCTTGGGTTGTCCTCATGCTTTTAGAGCTGAACAAATCCAAAGAAGCTTGTGGAGGCAGCGCTGCTTGCACATACTGAGCGTTACCGATAGAACACATAAGAAAAACAAGCAAAAGACCGAGCAATTTGATCCTGGAGTAAAAATTCAATGGCTGTCACGCTCCCTTTGCTTCTTTCGCTTGACGAGTAAAGGTGGTCGCCAATTGCGTACCTATAAGGTAACCTTGCCCCCAGGCTTTTATAACTGTTAAACATTACGCCAGCCGCTCTTTTCAGGCTTTCTTTCCTTCCGCCAAATTCAGCATTTCCTGTGCGTGATGCAATGTTTTTTCGGTAATTTCCACGCCGCCCAGCATCCGTGCCAATTCCTTGACACGCCCGTCCTCCGTAAGTCCCTCAATTTGAGTCATGGTCCGTCCATCATGAACATTTTTCTCAATAAGGTACTGATGATCTGCCATACATGCCACCTGCGGCAAATGAGTAATGGAAAACACCTGACAAACGGAAGATAAACGATATAGCTTCTCGGCAATGGATTGAGCTGCACGACCACTCACCCCGGTATCCACCTCGTCAAAAATGAGTACTGGAATTTGATCATGACGCGCAAAAATACTTTTCATCGCCAACATGATACGTGATAGCTCACCGCCTGAAGCGATCTTACCAAGTGGGCGTAGTGGCTCACCTGGATTGGGGGAAATAAGAAATTCCGCATTATCAATGCCTTGCTTGGTAGGTCTTACCTTCAGACCTTTATACTCATATCCGCGTGGATCTTCAATTGGATCAATGCGCACCTTGAGTGACGTTCTTTGCATCTGCAGGTCTTTTAACTCCTGCTCCACTTGCTCTGCAAGCTCTTCAGCACAAATTTCACGTGCTTCTGTAAGCTCTTCCGAAATCTCCAGCAAATCGGAAAGCAACTCATCCCGTTTTGCAATGAGCTGCTCCAGCCGCTCATCTTTATTTTCCAGCAGATCGGTTTCCTGCTCAATACGGCTATAGTATTCCAAAATCTGCTCTATACTATCACCATATTTTCGCTGTAATCCGGTAATTTGATTCAAACGTTGCTCCACTTCATGCAGCTTACCTGGATTAAACTCAATATCCTCACGATAAGAACGTAATTGGAATGCTGCGTCCTCCAACTGGTAAAAAGCAGACTGAATCTGCTCCGCAATGGGCTGAAGGCTTTTGCTGTCATAGCTTTGGACATCGTTTAATCTGGACAACACGTTATTGATCGTATCCAGTCCACCTCTGCCGCTTAGCAGTTCGTAGGCTCCGGATATCCCATCCATCATTTTCTCACTATGGGATAGCTTGACCCGTTCCTCTGTCAATAATTCATCTTCTCCCAATTTCAACTCCGCCGCAGCGATCTCTTCTAATTGAAATCGGTACATATCCAAAAGCTGATAAGCCTTTTGACTGGAGCTTTGCAGTTCTCTTACCTCTTTTTCCGCTTTGACAAAAGCATTGTAACGCTCCCGGTAAAGCATTTTGACCGGACCGATGACCGAATCACCGAATGTATCCAGCAGCGTCAGATGGCGATCTGCTCGTAGCAAGCTTTGATGCTCATGTTGCCCGTGGATATTGACGAGTTGCTCACCTACCTCACGCAGCATCGTTAAATTAACCATCTGGCCGTTAATTCGAGAAGAGCTTTTCCCCTGAACCGTAAGTTCGCGACGAATCAGCAGATGTTCCTCCGCATTAGCCTTAATCCCTTGTTCCTCCAGTGTATTCCAAACTGGATGTTTTACCGGTAGCTCAAACAAGGCTTCCATCTCTGCTTTATCACAACCGTAACGCACTAAATCAGCAGAGCCCCTACCGCCTGCAATCAGCCCAAGCGCATCGATAATAATGGATTTACCAGCACCTGTTTCCCCGCTCAAGACATGAAACCCTTTATAAAAATGAACATCGACGGCCTCTACGACCGCCAAATTCCGTATAGACAAAGTGACCAGCATCGTTCTTTCACCTCTATGATGTACAAATTAAAACGCCTAATATGCGTAGCCATTATAATTAGGAAATGTAGCCCATAAGACGATTCACGATAGCTTCGCTGTTTTCTTCCGATCGGCAAATAATCAAAATGGTGTCATCTCCGCTAATCGTACCCATAATCTCGGACCATTCAATATTGTCCAATAAAGCAGCAATCGAGTTGGCTGTTCCCGGCAGACACTTCATCACAATCAGATTGGTTGTGTAGTCAATATGCAAAAAGTTATCGACCAACGTACGTTTCAGTTTCTGAGCCGGATTGTAGCGCTGATCTGAAGGCATCGAATATTTATATCTGCCATCGTCCATTGGAACCTTGATGAGCAGCAACTCCTTGATATCGCGCGATACGGTCGCCTGCGTGACCTGAAAACCAGCCTTACGCAATGCTTCAACCAGATCATCCTGCGTCTCAATCTCATGTTGTGAAATAATTTCCCTAATTTTAATATGTCGTTGACCCTTCATATAATCCTCCTATGGATTAACCTTCATATTCCTCTTCTTCGAGGTCTTCCACTAATGTAATAAGGCGAATACTTCGCTCGTCCGTATCAACGTACAATACACCCGCGCAACCCGGATAGAGCAACAAATACGGCATGAGCCTGTCCCGTAAATCAGGACCACTCCACTCCATTGGTTTCTTGCGGCGTGACGTTTTGACCATATATGTCGAACCGTTTCGTACAGCAACGTAGTCTATAAACAAACGGCTATACACGGTATGTCCATTCACTTTAAAAGCAAGCGGTATTTTCATTTTCCCACCCACTACTTCATATCCTGCTTCTTCGAGTAGGTCTATAGCAGGCCCTTCATCCAAATCCTCGTTAATCGGTATCGTCTTTAGCACAAGCGGCCCTGGCTCCTTCAACCAGGCACGCAGGCTATATAAAGCCCATATCCCTAATATCACCCCGATTACAGCGATGATAACCGTATCATATCTTGTGTCCATGGACCGATCACCTCATGGACATATTCTAGGACAGGAAGTAAAATTCCTTTTCCTTTGTACATCTCATTATAGGCGAACGTGAGTTCTATAATCAATCCCTCACACCAAAAAGAGGTTCCCTTAAGTTCACAGAACTCATGGAGAACCCCTGAATGTTACTTACGCGATGGACCATTATTAAAAGTCTGACCTGCTTCCTGAACGGTACGTTCAATTAGTGGTCTGAAATCCATCTTCTCCAGCTGCGATTCTGCAGCAGGAAGCCCATCCAAACGCCAATGCGCTAAAAACTCAATATTGCCCTCTCCACCTGTAATAGGCGAATAAGCCAAACCTTGCAGCGTAAGTCCAAGCTCATGCGCAAACATCAGAATGGTCTGCAACACTTCTTTATGTGTATCAGGATCACGGACCACACCCGATTTTCCGACCTTTTCACGTCCAGCTTCGAATTGCGGCTTGATTAGAGCTACAATATCAGCAGGTTGATGCAACAAGGCAAGCAACGGGGGCAAAATAATACGTAATGAAATAAACGAAACGTCGATACTTGCGAAATTTGGCACAGAACCATTCAAATCCGCAGGTGTCATATATCTGAAATTCGTTTTCTCCATTACGCATACTCGTTCATCATTACGAAGGGACCAATCCAGCTGATTATAACCCACATCAATGGCGTATACGTATTCAGCTCCATGCTGAAGTGCACAATCCGTAAAACCTCCAGTGGACGAGCCGATATCCAGCATTGTCCTGCCTTTCATATTCAGCTCAAATTGACGGATGGCCTTCTCCAGCTTCAATCCTCCACGGCTTACATATGGATGCACCGAACCCTTAACTTTAAGCTCGCTGGATCGTGGTACCTTCATACCCGCCTTCTCGATCCGTTCGCTGTCCGCCAGCACTAGACCAGCCATAATCGCGGCTTTAGCTTTTTCACGGCTTTCAAAAAAGCCTTGTTCTACAAGTAATACATCAATGCGTTCCTTCGGAACAGACATGTTAATCTCCCTTTAGGCAGCCAGGCTGCTCTTGTCATACTTTTTATAAACGTCATGGTCTTCGCTTCAAGTTACCCTATACGGATTGTCCCATGCCATATGCTGGCTCAGCAGCCCATTTACGCAGCTTTAAGCATACATCTTCAATGGTAAGACCTACTTCAGCACGCTGCTCTTTGATGGAGCCATGCTCCACGAACAGATCGGGAATCCCCATTAAGCGCACCTGCGCCTCTTGGATTTCGGCTTTGGCGTAAAATTCCAGTACAGCGCTACCCAAGCTTCCTGCCTCAGAAGCTTCTTCCAATACAATCAGCTTCGTATGCTGACGAGCCAGCTCACGCAACATATCCTCATCCAAAGGCTTCAGGAAACGGGCATTCACGACGCCCACTTGCAAACCTTCCCGTTTCATCGCCTCCGCGGCCTCTGTCGCCACCTGGAGCATCGGTCCTGATGCGATTACAGCAAAGCCCTCGCCTTTACGCAGGAGCTCCCAACTGCCGATGGGAATAGCCTGTAATTCTTTATCCATCGGCACGCCAACCACATTAACACGCGGGTAACGATAAGCAATTGGACCGTCTTCATAGTCGAGCGCTGTTTTCATCATATGGCGTAGCTCGTTCTCATCCTTTGGCATCATAAGCACAAGATTGGGGATATGACGCAAGAATGCCACATCAAACACGCCATGATGAGTTTCCCCGTCAGCCCCAACAAAACCTGCACGGTCAATCGCGAACATTACGTTCGCATTATGACGACAGATATCATGCACAATCTGGTCATAAGCACGCTGCATAAAAGTCGAATACACCGCAAACACCGGCTTCAGCCCTTCCATTGCCAACGCAGCACACATGGTAGCTGCATGCTGTTCAGCAATGCCGACGTCAATCATACGGCTAGGAAACTCTTTACTAAACGGTACCAGTCCTGATCCACCAGGCATAGCAGGCGTGACCGCAACGATGCGCTCATCCTGCTCAGCCAGCTCAATCAGCGTTCGGCCGAAAATTTCCGTATACATCGGATTACCCACAGCTTTGAATACCTGACCCGATTCAATCTTGTAAGGGCTGATTCCGTGCCATTTGTGTGAATCTGCCTCTGCAGGTTTATAGCCCTTGCCCTTGGTGGTTACGACATGCACCAATACAGGGCCAGAGACATTATCAGCCTGCTGGAAGGTTTCGATTAGCTTCGGCAAATCATGTCCGTCCACTGGACCGAGATACGTAAGGCCCAGCTCCTCAAACAGTACACCAGGCACCATCATATATTTAAGACTGTCCTTGACACGGCCAGCCGATTTGGCAAGTTTACCGCCGATCGCGGGTATTTTTTTCAGCAAAACTTCCAGCTCATCTTTTGCACGTAAATAATGACGGTCCGAGCGGATTTTACTCAAATAATTATGCATGGCCCCTACATTAGGTGCTATGGACATTTCGTTGTCATTCAGAATGACCATTAAATTTTTGCGCTCATGTCCGATATGATTCAACGCTTCAAAGGCCATTCCGCCAGTCAACGCGCCGTCTCCGATCATTGCAATGACTTTATTGTCCTCGCCCTTCAAATCTCGAGCCAAAGCCATTCCCATTGCCGCCGACAGAGAAGTACTGCTATGACCGGCTTCCCAAACATCATGCTCACTCTCGCTTCTTTTTACAAAACCACAAAGTCCATCACGCTGACGAAGTGTATCAAAACGGTCCATTCGCCCTGTCAATATTTTGTGTACGTAGGCTTGGTGCCCAACGTCATAAATCATCTTGTCCATCGGACTGTTATAGCAATAATGCAGGGCGATCGTGAGCTCAACCACTCCCAGATTCGATGCCAGATGCCCCCCAGTCACGGACAGCTTCTCAATCAAAAAGCTCCTGATTTCCTCGGCTAGAGAAGCCAGCTCCTCAACCGACAGTGATTTCAGATCGCCTGGTTGCTTTATGTGTGGAAGCAGCACGCATATCTCCCCGCTTTCCTTCAAGTTTGTGTGTAAAGTTAACAAGTATTATATCACACTTTTTGACTGTGCTTAAACGCAGACAAGTCAAAACAGCTCTAACGCAACTAATGATCACGCTTCATCAGGTAATCGGCTATCTCCAACAAACGAGAAGAATCGGGAATACCGCCCTCTGTTATCACTTTTTTAGCAGATGCGGTGAGTTCCTCCACCTGCTGCAAAGATGCGTCCATACCAATGAAATACGGATAGGTAACCTTCTCCTGTTCAACATCACTTTGCGTTTTCTTACCCATCTTGCTCTCATCGCCTATGAGGTCCAGTATATCGTCCTGGATCTGAAAAGCCAGCCCCAAGTCTCGTCCAAAGCGGCGAAGCGCCTCTAATTGACTCTTGTCCGCACCACCAATCCGTCCACCTGCCAAGAGCGAGAAAATAATCAAATCAGCAGTTTTATGAAGATGGATATATTCCAGTTCCTCGATCCCCGTCATTCCTTGCTCGCCTGACATATCTGCGACCTGTCCACCTACCATGCCCCGCGCGCCACTCATTTCGGACAAATCTTCAACAATGGACAATAGCGAATCAGATGAAACACCGTGACGCCGTCCCGCTTGCACAATGCTGTAAAAGGCATGGGTCAACAAAGCATCACCCGCAAGGACAGCAACCGCCTCGCCGTATACCTTATGATTCGTCAGCTTACCTCGCCGATAATCATCATCATCCATGGCTGGCAAGTCGTCATGAATGAGGGAATACGTATGTACCATTTCTACCGCACATGCCACTGGCAGCGCAGCTTCCCTGCTTCCACCGAATGCTTCAGCAGCAGCGATCACAAGCAGAGGCCGCAGCCGTTTTCCGCCTGCGGTGAGTGAGTAATTCATGGATTCTCGAAGAACAGCGGGAATGTTCCAATCGGCTGGGAACTGCTCGATCAGTGCGGATGAAACTACATCCGTTGTCCCGGTCAAATATTCCTTGAACGACGGTCTATTCAAGCCCTTCACCGCCGTTTTCATCCAATCCACCGCCAAAAGGCTTCTTGCGCAAATCTCCATCCTCTTCCACGATCATTTCAATTTTACGTTCAACCTGCTCCAGCTTCTGACTGCAAAGCTGAGACAGCTTCATCCCCCGCTGGAACAAATCAATGGCTTGCTCCAGAGGAACGTCTCCATGCTCCAGTTGTCCGACAATTTCTTCAAGAGCGGCCATAGCCGCTTCAAAATTCAATTCCGTTTCATTCGCCACCGTGCTTCGCGTCCTCCTTCATTCCCCATACTTGGCAGTCCAACTGCCCATCACTCACTTTAATCTTGATGGAATCTCCCGGCTGTACGTCTTTGAGCGACTTAATCAGCCGTTTCTCCTGCTCATCGTATACCAAGCTATAGCCTCGGGCCATGACTTTGAGTGGACTCAGTGCATCCAGCTGACGAATTCCCGTGTGCAACTGCTGCCGTCCCGTTTTTGTAATAGCACGCATCGCAGACTCCAACTGACGTTGCGCCATATCCGTTTGCTTGCGTGCCGAACGAATTTGTTCACGCGGATTAAACCGCTCTAGTACCTGACGCATACGTGCGTTCTTTTCTGCGTTCAAACGCGAACGGTTACCCGCTGCGCGGATTAGCCGCTGATGCAGCATGTCCATTCGCTCTGCATGCTGTAGCATATAACGTCGTGGGTGCAGCAGGACTGGCGAACGCTGAAGCCTCGCCAAGCGTTCACGGCTGGTTTCCAGCCGCTGCCGGAGGGCGTTGCGCAACCGTTGCTCCCGCTGGAGCAGCTGATCCCGTAGTTCTACCTGATTAGGCACAGCCAACTCAGCTGCTGCGGTTGGCGTTGCCGCACGTAAGTCAGCCACAAAATCGGCAATGGTAAAATCCGTTTCGTGTCCAACTGCCGAAATAACCGGAATAACCGATGCGTAAATGGCACGCGCAACCGATTCCTCATTAAACGCCCACAGTTCTTCCAACGAGCCACCTCCCCGTCCGACGATCATCACCTGAACCTCTTGCATACGATTCATAGCTTCAATTGCCTTGACGATCGAGGGTGCAGCACCTTTTCCTTGTACAAGCACAGGATACAACACAATTCCAGCCTGCGGGTATCGCCGTTGAAGTGTCGTAATAATATCACGCACAGCCGCTCCGGTCGGTGACGTAATCACGCCAATGGTTCCCGGATGGACAGGAAGATTACGCTTACGAGCAGTATCAAACAGTCCCTCTGCATCCAGCTTTTGCTTGAGCTGCTCGTAAGCTAAATAAAGGCTTCCTATACCATCAGGCTGCATTTGAGTCGCATAAAACTGATATTGTCCATCTCGTTCGTACACGGATACGTTTCCCCGGGCAATAACACGCGTACCTTCTTTCGGTACGAAGGGAAGCCGCTGATTGTGGGTTGCAAACATAATCGAACGTATGCGGCTCCCCTCATCCTTGAGCGTAAAGTACATGTGACCACTCGAATGATGCGTAAAATTGGAAATTTCCCCGCGTATCCATACATCAGACAGCACCTGATCCGATTCCAGTTTCATCCGGATATAACGATTCAGGTCCTTTATAGAGTAAATACGTTGTTCAGCCACAGGCAGCTGCCCTTATGCCAAACCGTGCGACCGCTTGGCCGCTACGAGCGTATTTTGCATCAGCATCGTAATTGTCATCGGGCCTACTCCGCCGGGAACAGGCGTAATCGGACCAGACACTTGCTTCACGCTCTCAAAATCAACGTCCCCCGCCAACTTTCCGTTCTCCAGACGGTTCATCCCTACATCAATCACTACCGCTCCGGGCTTCACAAACGAAGCATCAATAAAGTTGGCTTTGCCGATCGCAACGACTAAGATATCCGCTTGTCGACTTAGGTCCGCGATATTCGCTGTACGGGAGTGGCACATCGTAACCGTAGCATTTTCACGCTGCAACAATAAAGACACTGGCTTGCCCACGATATTACTGCGACCAATAACTACCGCATGTTTACCGGCTATCTCCACTCCAGCACGCTTGATTAACTCAATGACTCCAGCAGGAGTACAAGGCAATAGACTATCGTCACCGATGACCAAATTTCCTACGTTCACCGGATGGAATCCATCCACATCCTTCTCCACTGCAATCGCATCAATGACAGCTTTTTCATGAATATGCTTTGGCAACGGCAGTTGTACCAAAATTCCATGGATTGTACTTTGATGGTTCAGCTTGTCCACCAGTTCCAGTAATGCTACCTGCGAAGTATCTGCTGCCAACCGGTGAACCTCGGAGTAATAACCGAGATCATGGCATGCCTTTTCCTTGTTTTTAACATACACCTGCGAAGCGGGATCTTCGCCTACCAATACAACAGCCAGTCCCGGTTGAAAACGGTGCTCTTTCAGACGAATGACCTCTTGCTGAATGCTTGCGCGAATATCCTGAGAGATTTGTTTACCATCAATGATCGGTGCTGACATGTTTAACCACTCTCCAACCTGATTCAGTAGTCTCTACTTAAAAACGTGCTTTCAATTGCTCCAGTTCTTGTATTACTCGTCCCAGTACACCATTAACAAATTTACCGGATTCCTCGGTACCAAAGTGCTTCGACAACTCAATCGCTTCATTAACAGCTACCTTGGCTGGAACATCCTCACGGAAAATCATCTCATATGCCGCAAGTCTCAAAATTTGACGATCTACACGTGAAAGTCTGCTGATCTGCCAGCCTTTAAGATAATCCACCAACAGCCCATCAATGGCTTCCTTGTGCTCCCACGTACCACGCACATGCTCCAAAACATACGCTCTTAACACTGCTGCATTTTTAACGACAACTTCCGCTTCGTTTTCCTCAGCGGCTTCCTGAAGCAACATGTCCACGGCTGCTGCCGCATCCACTTCATTCATTTCCATATGGTACATACTCTGTACCGCTAATTCCCTCGCCAGACGTCTTTTCATGCCCTGCCTCCTACGCTTGCCTATATCTATTTTTCATTCTAACCAATTTCCACAAAAAAACCTGTGAACGCATCCTCCAAAACGTTGGGCGCAAAGAAGCTACAGCTCTATTTTGGAGAACACGTATCACAGGGTTCATTTAAAAGGACGCCAACGCCGCGACAACCAATCGCCCCATTCCTTCCAAGGGAGGAATGAACCGAGCGCTGAATCGCTACGTCTTCCTAGCGTATATCCGATGAACACCATCAATGCAAAGAACAACATATTCCAAAAGCCTGCCCACAAATATATAAAACCGAAAAAAATACCAGCCGTGATCCCCATGATCCGGCCCTTGTAACTTCCCCATATTTCTTTCCAGGGCATCAGGGAAAATCACCTCTATTCCACACGACTCTTAAAGCTGGGTGACTGAGAAACATTAGCGATGTACACCGACACATTGGACACAGGAATTCCTGTAATTTCTTCCACATGATCGTGTACCCCCTTTTGTACCTCGGAGGTTAACACCGGAATGGAGCTTTCCCCGTCTACAACCGCCCGAATCGTAATATCAAGTCCCGAATCCAACACGCGAACGCGTGCTTTCAAATCCTGCATCCCGCGAAATCGGGAAGCTGCTTTGAGGCACAGATTTTCAATGGTATCCACTGAAATCTGAATGTCACCGTATTCCGTTCGTTGATCAATAGAATGCTGTACGGTTTGGTTCCGTCGAATAGAGATATAAAAAAAACGAAGACTCAATAACAACAGAACCCCTGCAATAATCAGGCTGGTAAACCACACTACTCGCTCATCCTCAATACTTAAAGCATACGGAACGGCTCCGCTCAGGAGGAGGATGGCGAGAATGGAAATAATTCCGATACTTAAGCTGTACAAGAACAGCAGAAGTCTGTCCATAACTTTAGCCACGAAACGCACAGCCTCCTTAAATTAGAGTAAACCCTCGACCCATAAGGGTCGGGGGTTTGTACAAAGTATCGCTCTATTTAACCCGTCCGGCGCCCAGCACTTCCGGCTCTTCTACTTTTTCGGCATTTTTGAATTGAACATCATGAATTTGCACGTTCACTTCAACAACGTTAAGGCCTGTCATGTTCTCAATCGAACGCTTAACATTATGCTGAATAGCAGCAGCCACCTCAGGCAGACGGTTACCGTACTCAATAATGACGGATACGTCTACAGCAGCTTCACGCTGTCCGACTTCCACTTTTACACCTTTAGATAAATTTTTGCGTCCTAGCAGTTCGGCAAACCCACCAGCAAATCCGCCACTCATTCCCGCTACACCCGGTACCTCAACGGTAGCCAGTCCGGCAATGACTTCAATAACTTCTGGAGCAATTTGAATTTCCCCAATTTCTGTACGTTCGAATTCGGTTGGCACTGTGCTCATACCTTCAACACCTTTCGGTCAAAATAAGTTTCATTCCAGCTTTGGATCTCAAAGCAGACATGCTCACTTATTATCCATACTATATCATTTGGCGTTCATTATGACAAACTGAGGAAATATACCGATTAAACTTCGTTTTCCTCCAAAAATTTAATATCAAAATCGCCTTTAATAAAGGTCGGATGCTCTAGCAAGCGCTGATGAAAAGAAATCGTTGTGGGGATGCCCTCAATAGCAAACTCAGACAAAGCCCGCTTCATTTTGGCAATTGCATCCTGCCGTGTAGGTGCCCACACAATCAGCTTGGCGATCATAGAGTCATAATAAGGAGGAATGCTATAACCTGGATATGCTGCGCTGTCTACCCGTACTCCAGGACCGCCTGGAGGCAGATAAAATCCGATTTTACCCGGTGCAGGCATAAAATTACGATCCGGGTCCTCAGCGTTAATACGGCACTCTATCGCCCAACCATTGATGGTGACTTCTTCCTGCGTAAAGGAAAGCGGATGTCCTTCAGCGACAGAGATCATTTCCTTAATCAGGTCTACGCCGGTAATCATTTCTGTTACGGGATGTTCTACCTGAATACGTGTATTCATTTCCATGAAATAGAAATTATTGTCCGGGCCGAGCAAAAATTCGAGAGTACCTGCACCAGAGTATTGAACGGCCAAAGCTGCACGAACAGCTGCCTGGCCCATTTCTTCACGGACATCCTGCGAAAGTACAGGACATGGTGCTTCCTCCAACAACTTCTGACGACGACGCTGCACAGAGCAGTCCCGTTCGCCCAAATGGGCAACATTACCATGCTTGTCCGCTATGATTTGTATTTCCACATGTTTCATACCGGTCAAATATTTTTCTAGGTACACACCCGCATTGCCAAATGCTTTTTGCGCCTCCTGCTGAGCGGTAGTGATTTGCTGAATTAGGTTATCCTCATCTTCGGCGATACGAATACCTTTACCTCCGCCACCTGCTGTGGCCTTGATAATTACCGGATATCCGATATCACGTGCGATGCTGATCGCATCCTGCAAATCCTCAACCAACCCATCTGAACCCGGAATAACCGGAACTCCGGCATCCTTCATGGTCTGCTTGGCTACGGCCTTATCTCCCATTTTGTTAATGGCTTCAGGAGAAGGACCAATAAATGTAATATTACACGATTCGCAAATTTCAGCGAAGTCTGCGTTTTCCGCCAAAAATCCGTAACCTGGATGAATGGCGTCACATTCAGTTAATGTAGCAACGCTCATCAGATTCGTAAAATTAAGGTAGCTGTCCTTAGATAGCGTCGGTCCGATACAGTAAGCCTCATCTGCGAGACGCACATGTAACGAATCCTTATCAGCTTCCGAATATACAGCAACTGTCGAAATATTCATTTCGCGGCAAGCGCGAATGATACGAACCGCAATTTCTCCACGATTCGCAATCAATACTTTTTGAAATGTCATGACTTTATCCTCCCTGGGAGCAGTCTTGCCGAACCCTCAAAAGAGGGTACAAACAAGCTTTTTACTCCGGTTTCACAAGGAACAATGGCTGGCCATACTCGACCAACTGTCCGTTTTCGGCCAAAATTTCCACAATTTCGCCCTTCACTTCAGCTTCCAGCTCATTCATCAGCTTCATCGCTTCAATGATACATACCGTTGTTTTTTCGCCCACTTTGCTACCGATACTCACATACGGAGCCGTATCCGGAGATGAAGAACTATAGAAAGTGCCTACCATCGGAGATACGATTTTATGTAGATTACTTGCATATTCCCTCGGTTCCCCAGCAGTTGTAGATCCAACATCGGACTGTACTTGTGGATTTGGAATAACAGCTTGTGGTGCCACTGCATAAGCAGGTGTTGCCACAGGAGCCTGTACTGTAACGATCTCGCTTTTGCCCGGTTTACGGATCAACAGGCGAGTTCCTTCATTTTCAATTTCAAGCTCATGCACAGACGTTTCATCCACCAGCTTGATCAATTCCTTAATCTCGCTTAATTTAAACATCTCTATTAATCACTCCTTCAGCATTTTGCCGGTTGCTGATTACATTGTTGAAACAGCTTTATGTATTATATCACAATCATTAAAAATAGAAAGAGCCCGGAATAATGCAGAACTCCGGGCTTTTTCGCGTTTTTTGTCTTATTGTGTAACATACTGGACACTGATCTTATCCTGCGTTACGTTCAGTTCCTTCATGACTTTATCGACAATTGTTACCGCTTGCTTAGCATCCAATTTTTCACTCAGAACCACTACTTTGTATTTATCAGCATCTTCCTCACGGACGACCGCATTGGCGAACTGCTGCTGAAGCTCTTCTTCTATTCCAGTAATTTTTGCCTGCTTATCTTCAAGTACATGTAATTCCTTTTGAGCCTCAGCAGCTTTCTTTGGTGTGCTGTCGTTCATTGCGGTAGTCAGTTCATCATTTTTCTTCTGATTTTCCACGTCCCGTTCCAGCAAATAGTTGTCAATCACAGCTGCTGCTGTAGGTTGGGCAGCTTGATCGGTTGCCACTTGATCCAGTACCTGCTGGTCGGTTTTGGCTGTAGAGGCTGCTTTGTCGTCACTTTGTGCTGTCGCGTCCGTCTTAGTCGCAGTTGTGTTTTGATCGGATGTCGCCGGTTCAGTCGTAGGGGTAGCTGTCGTATCTTTATCGCCTTTTGAGTTTTCTGTTGCTGGGTCCGTTGTGGAAGCCGTATCCGACTTTGTGGAAGTTGCTGATGCTCCATCAGTTACTTCTCCATTCGTCACCACTTCATTTACCTTCAGTTCGTTCAATTGTTCCTCTGCCTTCGTCGTTGCTTCCTGTGCGGCATCCTGCTTAACCTTGCTCACTTGCTCACTATCGGCTACTGGCGGATTTGCCGGGCTTGAGTCCTCCGTAAACAAATAATATGCAGACAGTACCACCATTAAACTCAGCATGGACACCAGCCAAACGGTTTGTCTTTTATTATTCATGTTCCGTCCTCCATTTTCATTAATGGTTTAAAATATAAACTTCTTTGTTCCCCAATTCCAAATTATCCCTGCTTACGCGGAACGACTGAAATTTTGTAGGAAGGTACATTGAGTCCCTTCTGTACAGCATCGACAATTAGCTGCTTCACTGTAGGGTTTTCTGCCCCCATAGCCACAACAAGCACTCCCCTCACCTGCGGTTTTACTTTTTTGGTCACAATCGGGGTGTGCTGACCACCTGACGACTCATAGGTGACAATCTCGCCATCACGTGTATATTGAGTAGTGTGCCGTTGTCCACCATTGGCGTCTGTCTCGTTGTTCTCTTCCTGCATGTCTTTTACATTGCGTTGAACGATAACTTCTTCGGTGGAGTCTACCGTAACCATGACATCAACGGTTCCTACGCCAACAATCTGCTCAAGCATCTGTTTCATATTGTCCTCAAAAACCTTCTCGATCCCGGCAAAGGAACTTTCTTCACCTGTTGTTGTCTCTAACGTAGGCTCATTTTTCATCACACCAGGCGGCTCACGCCCTACGTTTTCTGGATCGACCTTTTTCACATTAACGAATGAATTGAAAAGCATGATCGCTACACCGATAAGGCCAAGAATAAGCAGCCAACGAAATGAGTTGAACCTTTTCGCCCCATCCGCCCCTCCACCCAGCCATTGCTCCAGCTTTTTCAACCATTTGCTCATTTCTGCTCACCTCCTGTTACCATTCATGTGTTCCAGCCTGCGAAGAAACCACCTGAATATTTTTGCTGTCTATTCCCCATTTTTCACGTAGAAGTCCTGTAATTAAGCCAAAAGCTTTCGTATCCGTTGGCTTTCCGTCCTCAGCAGTTTTATCAGGTTTACGATCATCTTCTCGCGTTCCTTCATTTAAGTCTGAAGTTTTTGCATGTGTCGGCTCCACACGAATATTCACTGTCTTTTCAGCTACAGGCTCCACCATAATTGGTTTGGCATCTGCACTAGGCGAGACGTCTGTGTTTTTCTTTTCTTTTTCTGGCTGCTGCTCCGCCAATTTGACCACTACCGACTGGACACCCGTTCCTGCCTCCAGCCCCGATTCCTTTTGTTGAATCTTTGCAAGAGTAACCTGGACCGACTGAATTGCTAACCCAGTATACTGTTCCAATTGTCCTTTCATTTCCTTAGCTACCTCTTTGCCAGCCCATTGCATGGAGCTTTGTTCTTGCTGTTGCTTTAACTTGCTGCCTTTTGCCAAAATCTCCTCCAATGTCGGTTCCCTCTTGCCTGTCTCAGCCTGACGTTGGAGATCCAATGCTCGCCCTAGAACCTCAGAGGGGCTGCTGCTCAGTAAGCGCACGACCGGTGATAGCAACGTCAGCAGAATAAGCAGGCTAAGAACGAGTTTGACATACCTTTCCATAGATCGGCTCGGTAAGATCATATCGACAAAAGAAGCCAGCAACACGATAAGCACCAGTTCCTTAAGCCAGCCTCCCAGCCAGGTCACGTCACTCCCCTCCCCCCTTGTTGGTTTACGTGCATTGGTTCACCTCATCATGACCGTCATATTTCCTGCTGCGAGCATGATTGTAATCGCAAGGAAGGACATTAATCCCACTGCCGCCAGTGCAGCGAAAACATAAATCATGCTCTTACCGATCGCATCCAGACATTCCACGATAGGCGTATCACCCAAAGGCTGCATGATTGCTGCTGTCACTTTATAAATGAGAGCCAGTGTCAGAATCTTGAGAGCAGGAAATGCGCACAGGAACAAAATAATAATGACTCCTACCAGACCAATGGCATTTTTAACGAGCAGCGAAGCCGAAATGACTGTATCTGTCGCATCTGCCAACGCCTTGCCGACCACCGGAACAAAGCTACCTGTAATATATTTGGCTGTGCGGATCGTTAATCCGTCAGTAACTGACGATGTCAAGCCTTGGACCGAAATGACTCCTAGAAAAATGGTCAGCAGCACTCCCAGCACTGCTACTCCAGCGTTCCGCAACAGATCGGCTAGCTGGGTCAGCTTGTATTTGCCTGTCAGCGAGTTGACCAAGTACAGCACAGCCGAGAAGAACAGCAGCGGGAAAACCAGCGTATGAATGACTGTTCCGACCGTGTTGATCATAAATACAATCAGCGGGTGGGTCACCGAAACTGTTACGACGTTACCCATCGAGGCTAACATGGTGAACAGCAAGGGCAACATTGCCATCATGAAGTGAATCATGCTATCAATCGCTTCTTTGGCATAACCAATCGCTACACTAAAGCTATTAATCGCCAAAATGATAATAACCATGTATACGATAGCGTAGGCCACTTTGCTGACCTGTTTGCTTTCAAAAGCGCTTTGCAGCGTTTCCAGCACCATACTCATAATGCTGAGCATGACAATGGTGACGAG
Organism: Paenibacillus sp. NMA1017; assembly: GCF_058895805.1. Lineage (NCBI taxonomy): Bacteria > Bacillati > Bacillota > Bacilli > Caryophanales > Paenibacillaceae > Paenibacillus > Paenibacillus sp. NMA1017. Next base: position 315,453 of record NZ_JBZXYR010000002.1, read on the forward strand.
CAACTTGGCATTTACTCGGATTTCATGGATGAAAAAATCAGCTATAGCGCTTAATACACCCTTTATGCTGAACCCTTCACCGCCTGGAAGCAGCATGTCCATGAAGGAAGGCGTTTTCTGATCAGGGAAAAATCCGCCGTATTGCTGCATGAGCCCGTCCCAATAATGTTCTACTTCATCTTTGGGCATTTGCTCCGCCTGCTGTCTGATCCATTCGTTTGTCGGTGTATCTGCAAAGATGAACGCAGCCGAGGCACACCAGAGACATAGCAGCAACATCGCAATTACCTTGAGATTCGGCATGCCCCCCAGCCTTTTCATGGCATCACCCCCTCAGGCGGGCATCAGCTTCAGAATGGTATCTATAATAATGCTGATAATCGGGATTGCGAGCACCATAATGAGTACCTTTCCGGTAAGCTCAATTTTGGAAGCAATCCCGTCTTGTCCTGCATCCCGAACGACTTGCGCTCCAAATTCAGCAATATAAGCGATACCGATTATTTTCAAGACGGTTTTAAAATAGATCATATCCATGCCTGAAGACCGGGCCAATCGCTCCAGTACAGCAACCACAGATCCGATCTTGCCAATCAGCAGCAAAAAAATGACGATGCCTGCAGCTGTTGCAATCAAAAAGGCAAACATCGGTTTCTGTTCCTTAATGACTAAAATGAGGACTGTGGCAATGAGGGCAAAGCCCACTACCTGAATGATTTCCATGTGTCCACCTACTGAAAAAGAAAGATAGATTTGATCTCTTGCAGAAGGTTATCCAGCATTCGCACCACCATGAACAGGACCACGACGAAACCGATGACCGTTACCCAGTGGGCCATGTCTTCTTTGCCCATTTGCTTTAATACGGTATGAATCATAGCGATAATAATGCCAATTCCGGCAATCTGGAAAATTGCGTTCACTTCTAAATTCATTCGAGCACCCCGCTAATAGATCAAAATGACGATCAATGCTCCGATCAGCAGTCCCAGGCTCCTGCTCATACGCTCGTACCTCACCTGATCTGCCTGCGCCTGCGCTTCCTCATGGGATAACTGCTGGATGGTCAACGCAATGTGCTTGATCTGGTCTTCACGGTCGCTGGTTCCAAGACTGTAGGCAAGCTGCCGCATCGCTTCCTTCTCGGCTTGCTTCATAGAGGAACGGCTCCACGAGTCTTCAATAGCTTTATGCAAGCTTTCTCTGGCAGTCAGGCCAAAAGAGGGGTGCATCCAGCGTGAGGCTTGCTGAAACAGAGTGCGTAGCGGCTCTCGCAAGGGCTCTCCTGTCTTGGCGAAAGCATCTGGTAGCGGAGACACCCCGTAGGAAACCTCGGTGGTCAGTCTTTGCAGCGCAAGAATCAACTCCCTGATTTGCCGCGGCCTCATCGCAAACTGCCTTGCCCGCTGCCAACCTGCCAGCGTAGCGGCCAGTATAACCAAGGCTGCACCCAGCAGCTTAAGCATAGGAGATGCCCCCATTCTGCCCTTCTCCAGACAGTGTAAGCCTGCGTTGCTTGGCATCTGCCAGTCGGAATGAGACGCCCCGGCTCGTCCGCTCCAGCATGACGTAGAGTTGAAACAGCTCTTGTCCTGTAGTTAATCCAGCAAAAGCAGACCGGGTCGCCATTTCAGCCACATCGCGACCATGTGCGGAAGCAATGACTGCAATGCCTGCATGAAGCGCTTCGCGCACCGCCTCCGCATCTTCCGGTCGTCCGATTTCATCAACAATGAGGACATCCGGTGACATCGAGCGGATCATCATCATCATGCCTTCTGCTTTCGGACATCCGTCCAATACATCGGTGCGAGGCCCGACATCAAAACCGGGGATACCTTTGTGACTACCAGCGATCTCAGAGCGTTCGTCTATAATGCCTACCTTGAGTCCATTCCGTCGCACCCCATTGCTTTCCATCCCTCCGTAACTGAGTTGCCGAGCCAAGTCCCTAAGCAGTGTTGTTTTGCCATGCTGAGGAGGGGACAAAATCAGGGTATGCCGGATTTTCCCGGACATTCGATCTGCTACATAAGGCAATATCCGATCAGCTATGCCGGGAATTGCACGCGCAATTCTTACATTAAAGCTGCTTATATCCCTCAAATGCTCCACTCGCCCTCGGTTAAGCACGGTTCTCCCTGCCAAGCCAATACGATGACCGCCAGGGATCGTAATAAACCCTTTACGAAGCTCCTCTTCCATCGTATAGAGGGAATGATTGCTGATAAAATCCAGCAGTCGGTGGGCATCCTCACGGTCAGGCTTATAGGCTTCCACATGGTTCAAAGTCAGCTGACCAGCAGACGTTACAAAATGATGTTCACCATTTGCATTAATTTCCAACGGCCTTCCTTCCCTGACCCGGATTTCTTCCAGTTGCTCAAATACCGTTTCTGGAAGCCTTCCGAGTATACCGTGCAACGGTTCGGGAAATAACTCCAGCCATTCCATACCGATGCAGCCCCCTCACAGTTGTCCTTTTTCTTTAAGACAAGTCTATGGTTGACTCTCGCTTTTTATGCCGAAAATATATTGAAAACCTAGACAAACTTTTGCTAACTCCTATCAACGCTCAACAGACCTTTCCCCCGCTTGTTTAAGCACCATTCTCTAATTCGTACAAATAAAAAAGGGCCTCTCAAAGCCTTGTCGGCTAAGGGAAACCCTTGGGTAGAAAAGATAGATTCAGCAAAAAAAAAGAGGCTGCCCCTCAGTCTAACTCTCACTGATGGAACAACCTCTTAACCTACTGCTGTATTCTATGATTTATCAAACTATAAATAGAGGGCATATAATGTATCAACCTTTACCTGTCATTAAGCATCGTTCACATTAGACATATTCAGTGTCTAGATCACGTTGCAGTTATTAACGACGGTCTTGCGGTCCACCCACAAACGCTTGCTCCTCGGTGTCCAGGTTATAAGCTGTATGCAACGCCTGAATAACCTCATGAAGTTTACCCGCTTCAATTACACACGATACTTTGATTTCAGATGTGCTTACCATTTTAATGCTAACGCCTTGCTCTGCCAGTACAGCAAACATTTGCGCAGCAACACCCGGATGGCTAACCATTCCTGCACCTACAATGGATACCTTCACCAGGTTTTCCTCAGACGTTACTTCACGGTATGGAAGCTCCCCACGAATACCTTCCAGCGTCTTCAGTGCTGCTTCACGATCCGTCAGAGCTACTGTAAAGGAGAAATCCGCTTTACCAGCTTCAACCCCGCTCTGTACAATAATGTCTACATCAATTTTAGCTGCCGCCAGTGTTCCAAATACTTTTGCCAGTACGCCGGGGATATCGGCGACGCCCAGAATGCTGATTCTTGCTACATTTTTATCATATGCAATTCCACTGACTACAACGCCTTGTTCCATTACTGCATCCTCCTTTACGACCGTTCCTTCATTATGGTTAAAACTGGACCGCACAATCAGCGGTACCCGATTATGTTTGGCATATTCTACCGCACGAGGATGCAATACAGCTGCACCCAGATTAGCTAATTCCAACATTTCATCATAAGAAATTTCTTTTAGCTTACGAGCAACCTTCACAATCCGTGGATCTGTTGAATATATGCCATCCACATCCGTGTAAATTTCACAGGCATCCGCTTGAATCGCCGCCGCCAGCGCAACTGCCGTCGTATCAGATCCACCACGTCCTAGCGTCGTAATGTCTCCCTCGGCAGACATCCCTTGGAAACCAGCTACAACAACGATCTTATTGCTGCTCAGTGCATCCAGCACACGCTGAGGTTGAATATCCGTAATCCGTGCTCGACCAAAGTCAGATTCAGTACGGAAACCAGCCTGCCATCCTGTAAACGATACCGCTTCATGACCCAACTGCTGAATTGCCATCGACAACAAAGCGATTGAAATTTGCTCACCTGTCGTCATCAACATATCCAACTCACGTGCAGGCAACTGCTCATTCAACAATTTGGCCTGGTCAATCAGTTCGTCTGTCGTGTCTCCCATTGCGGAAACGACCACTACACATTGATGCCCTTCACTCTGTTTCTCCACAACGCGTTTTGCCACGCGTTTCATGCGCTCCGTGTCACCGACGGAACTGCCTCCGAATTTCATGACATACAAAGACAACGATATTCACTCCCTCAGACTCAACAGTATGTAACCTAGAGATGGCACCAAACGACTTGAACGTGACATCCTGCGGCATAACTTTAGTACAGTATAATACGAAAGTGCTGTGCGGAGCCATTGTTTTTTAATATTAGTGCTTATAAAAATATCCCCTGCCCTTAACGAGGACAGAGGAAATCTAAAAGCTGCAAATTTTATGCGCGAGACATGTATTTGCCGTCACGTGTATCAATTAACAATACGTCATCTTGGTTAATGAACAAAGGAACTTGAACATTCAAACCCGTTTCCAATTTGGCATTTTTGGTAGCACCTGTAGCCGTATTACCTTTAATACCCGGTTCTGTTTCGATTACTTTGAGTTCCACACTGGTTGGCAGGTTAATACCCAGAATTTCTCCGTTGTAGCTTACGATATTTACATTCATGTTTTCTTTCAGGAAGTTAAGCTCCCATTTCAGTTGATCGCTGGACAATGTGAATTGATCATATGTTTCGTTATCCATGAATGTATGATCGTCTGCACTAGCGTACAGATAAGACACACCACGATTTTCGATTTGCGCCCGACCGATCGTTTCACCGGCACGGAATGTACGTTCAACGGTGTTACCGTTACGCAAGTTTTTCAACTTGGAGCGTACAAATGCTGCACCTTTACCCGGTTTTACGTGTTGGAAATCCAGCACCGTAAAAATATCTCCGTCTACCTCGACGGTCAAACCTGTTTTAAAATCATTAACGTTAATCACTAAAATACCCCTCCTACAGGACTGTTATCGTTATTAAACGACTGTAAATTCTTTGCTCGAATGTGTTAATACTTTGATGCCGCTATCTGTAATAACGATATCATCCTCGATCCGTACACCGCCCAGTCCAGGCACATAGATACCTGGCTCGACCGTTACCACCATACCCGGCTCCAGAATATCATCACTCGCCTTCGACAGACGTGTAGATTCATGTACTTCGAGCCCCAGACCATGACCTGTACTGTGCCCGAAATTGTCTCCATAGCCATGGCTCGCAATAATATCCCGGGTCAGTGCATCCGCTTCACGGCCTGTCATGCCCGGCTTAATATGTTCGAGTGCGTGAAGCTGCGCTTTAAGTACAATATCGTAGATCTCACGCAGCTGGGGCGCTAAATCCCCTTGTGTAGCCACTGTACGTGTCAAATCGGAGCAGTAGCCATCCAGCAACGCACCAAAATCAAACGTAATTAGCTCGCCTGCTTGTACTAACTTAGCACTGGCTACGCCATGAGGCAATGCCGAACGGACCCCGGAAGCCACAATCGTGTCGAATGAAGAGGATGTAGCTCCCTGCTTGCGCATGAAGAATTCCATTTCCAGATCCAGCTCACGCTCGCTGACACCTGGCTTGATGTAAGGTAAAATGTGGGTAAAAGTAGCATCTGCCAAATCCGCTGCCCGCTGCATCACTTCCAGCTCTTCTGCATCCTTGTACACCCGTAACTTCTCTACAATGCCCGATACCGGAACCAGTGAAATAGGTGACAAATCTTCGCTATAAGCTTTATGCGTCGCAACAGTTACAGCGTCTTGCTCGAAGCCTGTTTCGCTGATCTGATGGGAAGACAGCAATTCTTTCACCGTTTCCATGACCTGTGCAGCGTGCTGCACCACCGTGAAGCCTTCGGCTTGTTCGGTCGCTTGCGTCATATAGCGAAAGTCAGTCAGCAAATAGCTATGGGATTCCGTAATCAGCACATAACCCGCCGAACCTGTGAAGCCTGTCAAATATCGACGATTGACAGGGCTAGTAATTAGCATAGCCCGCAGATTATGCTCGCCCAGCGCCTGCCGCAGCTTTAACACCCGGTCATTCTTCATCTTTCATTCCGCTCCCCTCTGTCAAATAACCAAATGCTATTTTAACACAGGGAATAGGCGCTTGAGAAGTTTTTGTTACGTTCAGCCCTCAGCTTTCTCAGGCTCGCGCTTTCTTTCATCCGTATACTCGACAGCAACAGTATATCCGATAAATAGTCCCCACAGCATAAACACACAAATTTCCGTATATAAGGAATTCCATGTTAACCGATTAGGAGGATTCATCATCCCTAGCTTAGGACCTGTTAATACAAATAAAACAACCCACCAAATCAGGCCATATACAATTCCGGGTAAAGGACCCCTAAATCTGCGCAGCAACAAAGTGTACACCAGTGAAGCTACGACGGATAATGCAATAAAAAACAGTAGCCCTACCAGGTGCCCCGCCATGGTGTTCATAAACGAATGCTTGAAAAAAGGCTCTGCGAGAAAGCCAGGCGCTACTACGGTAAAGTGCAACTTATAAAACAGCCAACGCAGCAATCCCCAGAGCAAACCCGCAAAAAAACCCAACTCAAGTGCAAAAGGAATGAGAGGCGTATGTATTTTTCCAGACTGCTGCCTGCCTCCACCACTGTCGTTATGATTACGTTGATCCTGAGATTCGCGAGACTGCTCCTGTTCATGGCCTATCTTGGGTATAGAGTAGGTTTCACTCATGTTGTTTAATCCCCTTTCAAGATGCAAACTTTTTCACATCGTAAAGACTATTGCAATCGGAAATGCATGTACTTCCATCGGATTCTGTATTCCCATTTTGCTAGGTAGTATGCTCAAAAGGAGGATAGTTTAACAATGAACCGGAATGCTGAATAATAGCAGCTTACCAGTTAAGCGTTCGGACCCGTTTTTACATTGACAAAATTTCAATCCTCTATCATAATATAATGATGAAAATGATAATCATTATCATTTTCTAAAAACATATATACGGGAGAACGCTTCTATGAAAAAGGGATTAATCGGGATTTTATTGTTAATGATTTTTACGCTCACTCTGGCAGGTTGCGGAGCAGCCGACAAAGCATCGGATAAAGATCAGGCAGCCACGTCGGGTAGCAAACCGACTGACACAGCGACCGGTCCTGTGACGGTAAAGCATAATCGTGGTGAGATCACGCTCAACAAGCCCGCACAGCGTGTCGTAGTACTGGAATGGACATTTACAGAGGATTTGATTGCATTGGGCGTTCAGCCGGTTGGTAATGCAGACAATGCCAACTACAAGGTGTACGTGACACCCGAGGCGGCTCTGGATAATAGCGTGGTCGATGTAGGCACGCGTAACGAGCCGAATCTGGAAGCGATTGCTGCATTGAAGCCGGATTTGATCATTTCTAATGTTGATGGGAATGAAGCTATCTATGAGCAACTCAAGGCCATCGCTCCGACGATTGAATATAATCTGAACGATGGTAACGGCTACGACTATGATAAGATGGTAAAGATTTTTAATAGTATCGCAGTCGCTCTTGGAAAAGAGGATAAAGCTAAGCAGGTGCTTGCCGATCTGGATCAGCATTATGCCGAAGCCAAACAAAAGCTCGCCGCTGCAGACAAGTCGGATTTTCATTTTATACTGACACAGGCTTTCACTTCGCAAAATGCAGCCAGCCTGCGTATGTTTTCAGATAATTCAGTCGTCGTGGGAACACTGGCGAAGATCGGTTTGGTTAACGATTGGAAACCGAGCAAGGTTGAATCGTATGGCTTTTCAACTGTAGGCATTGAAGCTCTGTCAGCCGTTCAGGACAGTAACTTTATCTATATTGTGCAGCCGGACGATAATGTTTTCGGCTCATCTATGGAAAATAATTCTGTATGGAACGGTTTGAAATTCGTCAAAGAAAAACGTACTTATCCGTTGGCCAGTACAACGTGGACATTTGGCGGCCCTCTCTCATCAAAAGGACTAGTTGACCAGGTTGTTGGGGCAATTACACAATAGGTTGTCATTCGGTTTTATAATGATTTAGCATTTATGTGAGCAGACTGACGCTCCATAAATGCTTTTTTTTATAAGCCAGTGGTTACACCAGTTTCATCTAACTAGATATTCCCTTCCAAATTCGATACAATATACAAAAAAGCATGTATTAAGAGAGGTGAGACGGTTGTCACAAGCATCCAAGCCTGTGAGCTACGGCGGTCAGGCAGTCATTGAAGGTGTCATGTTCGGCGGCAAGCGTGTCAATGTCACGGCAGTTCGCCGCAAAACTGGCGAAATCACATATTTGGAAGTACCACGCAAGGAGCAATCCTGGGTATCCAAATTCCGCAGAATTCCTTTATTGCGGGGGATTGTAAGCATCATCGACTCCAGCGCCAAAGGTACCAAGCACTTAAACTATTCAGCCGATGCGTATGCTGATGATGAAGTAGATCCGGAAGAACGCGCTGAGCAAAAGAAAAAAGAAGAATCTCGCTGGAGTCTGAGTATGATGATCGGTGTGGCGGCGGTCGGTATTTTGTCATTCCTGTTTGGCAAAATTGTATTGACTCTCGTTCCGGTTATTGTAGAGAATTTCCTGTTCGGTAGCTTGTTTCACAGCCAAATTTTGCATAACCTCGCAGAAGGAGCTATTAAGCTGATTCTGCTGCTGGCTTATTTGTGGGGTATTTCCCAAACTCCGTTAATTAAACGATTGTTTCAATATCACGGTGCAGAGCATAAAGTAATTACGGCATTCGAAGCTGGGGAAGAACTAACTCCGGCCAATGTGCAAAAATACAGTCGTCTACATTACCGCTGTGGTAGTAGCTTTATTATGCTGACTGTGATCATCGGGGTGCTTGTCTATTCCTTATTTACCTACGATAATCTGTGGGAACGTATGGGGCAACGGCTTCTACTGCTTCCGATCGTACTGGGGCTTTCTTTTGAATTTCTCAAGCTGACCAATGCTCTTCGTGAAATTCCGGTACTTCGTTATTTAGGTTACCCCGGTCTATGGCTGCAACTACTTACCACCAAAGAACCGACTGATGATCAAGTGGAGGTATCTATTGCCTCATTTAAGCGTATGCTTGAATTGGATGCTGAGTTGGAAAATGTACCTGTAGAGGAGACCTTCAACAGTCCGGTCCTTGATCCTGTGAAAGGATGAGTGAATAATGAACAGACATGCCGTTATTTTCTGGCTTACCCTTGCTTTGGGTGCATATGGGATTGTGGATATGCTATGGAGAGGAAGCTGGGGCTTTCTCATGAGTTTACTAATTCCCGTCCTTGTTTTTGCAGTTATATTTCTGCTATACAAATACCTGCCAGGACAACGCAATCGTACTCCCAAAATCAAACCCTCTATGCGTACCATGGCCAAAACAACCAACGCACGTAAGCAGCAGACTACAGGCAAGCGCAAAGCGTATCCTTTTCATGTGATTGAAGGTTCTAAGGGGAAGAATGAAGAAGAACAACCTAAATATCATTAATGATAATCATCCTTAAAAATGTAGCACAAAGGAGCCATCACCCGCGTATTCAAATATGACCGGGGAGGGGCTCCTTTTTTACACCCTTTTAAATTAACTTTAACTGCGAGTTAGTGTTTATTTCATAGCGTACATGGTATCCTTCATCAATTGGTACTTGCTATACTGCTGCTGGTAAGAAGTGATGCTCCATTTGTGGAAAAAAGCATCCCCTGCCTGCACACCGGAAGCATACAACAAATCACTTTGCTCTGTAGAAATGTTAAATTGTGCAGTGCGGATACCCAATGTTGGAATTTTAATCGTCCGATACCGATTCTCCTGCTCAATATATCGTTCATCATGTGCTGATAGCATGGTATCGAAAATAGCCTGCAGCATGGTCAATGGACCCCGTATATAAGAAACTTTGGTCTCCGTCCCCGTTTTGCCCACCATTTGAAACCCTACCGTTGGAATCGTTTTGGCCTCACGTTCATTTACAGGCTCATCAAAAAGCCACAAAGGCAAATTGCTTAGTAAAGCCCCATCAACTACAAATACAAATTGCTGGGAAAAGGTTTTTCCCTTGGCAAGTGCAGAATCAAGCCTTAACATAACGGGATCAAAAAAATAAGGGATACTCGTGCTCATCCGAATGGCCTTGGCTACCTCCAGTGAAGAGGGATTGATACCAAAACGTTTGATATCCTCAGGAAGCACCAGAATGCGTCCATTCGTGATATCTGATGCAATAATGCGCAGTTTGCCAGGAGGTAAATCCGCAAACGTACGCACTCCCTTAGCTCGTAGCAGCTCACGTACCCAGTGCTCCAGTGCCTCCCCTGAGTAGAGACCTTTTTTAAGAAAGATACGAGCTGCTGGTCCAACCCATTTAATATTGAACACTGGAGAACGTCGTAACAACTTGACCAAGGGGGTTTTCTCAATTACGACTTTCATTTCATCCGCAGAGTATCCCGCAGCCAATAAAGCAGCTACAATAGCACCTGATGATGTACCTGCCAAACGATTGAATACAATTCCATGCTCCTCTGCAGCCTTAACTGCACCCGCCAGCGAAATTCCCTTAACCCCTCCACCCTGGAACACAGCATTGATCAGCATAGATCAAAAAACCTCCGTTCTCTTGGGAGTAAGCAGTTCTACTGCTTATCTATGAGAACGGAGGCCCAAATAGAACCTATATGATCCAATTTATATCACATTTGATAATAATTTTGAAGAAGCTGAATGAGTCCGTATGGATTTTTACGCAAATGCTGTGCACTAAAGTATATATCCCCTTTGACCTGTTTATAATCTTCGTTCAGTTCAAGCTGCTTAATTAGCTCTTGAGCCGTTTGCCAGCCCTTTTCAGGGGTGCCGATTTTATACGGAGAATGACCGATATACAGCTTAACATCTGAATTTTTGACCTCATTGGACCACCATGCGACGAGCTTGTCATAACCCGCCGCCGGGAAACCGATACTCCAGTAAATTTGTGGAGCTACATAATCAATCCATTCCTTGTTAATCCAGGTTCTTACATCCGCAAACGTCGTATCATACGCTGTAACGCCTGCCTTCGTGTCTGAACCGGTTAAGTCCTGAGATTTGTTGCGCCACACTCCAAATGGACTAATCCCGAATTGAACTTTCGACTTGCTGGCATGAATGCTTTTGCCTAAATCACGAACAAAACTGTTCACATTATCTCTGCGCCAGTCGCCCTTGTTAGAGATTTTGTTGGCATTATATGCTTTGAAGGTCGCATCATCATCAAAAGTCCCGCTGTAAGGATAAAAATAATCGTCCAAATGGACGCCGTCAATATCATATCCGTTCACGACCTCCATAATCGCCGCAATGACATGCTGACGTGCAGCCGGAATTCCTGGATTGATGTACAATTGGCTACCATTCTTAACAATCCAGTCCGGGTGTTGATTAGCCACATGGCTTGCAGCCAAACCGCTGGTTGTTCCTGTTGAATTCGCACGGAACGGATTAAACCAGGCATGGAATTCCATCCCTCGCTTATGCGATTCGCTAATCATAAATTTCAAGGGATCATAGCCGGGATTTTTACCTTGGGTGTTGGTCAAATACTTGCTCCATGGTACGAGACTCGAAGGATAGAGCGCATCACCGCTGGCACGAACCTGGACAAATACCGCATTGATGCCCATCCCCTGCAAATCATCGAGCATTTTAGTAAATTCCTGCTTTTGCTTCTCGGAGCTGCTCCGGGCAGAGGAAGAAGGCCAATCTCCATTAATGGTAGAAATCCATGCCCCACGCATGGAAGTTGAAGCCTTTACCTGAACAACATTTGCCTGTGAAGAACTTGTACCGTCCTCACTAGTAGACGTTGATGGTGAAGTAACAACCGCCTGCTCATCATCGATGGCTCCCTGATCTGTACTTACACTGCCCTGATTGCCAGATGCAGACGTATCTGATATGGAGCCACTGCTTCCCGCAGAAGTGTTCCCGCCATTAGAGACACCTTCCTTACCACTGCTTAGCGTGATGACTCGCTCTGAAGCTTGCCAATCCACTTTTAATCCCAGCTCTTCCCCAACAAAACGCAGAGGCACCATGACTCTTCCGCTTGTCATACGGGCAGATGCATCCAGTCGAACTGACTTGCCATTCACCGTAGCGCTTTGTGCACCGTTCTCCATAGATATATTTTTGTTCTGTGCTGTAATCGTTACCGTACCGGACGATTCCGACCAGTTGACCTGAGCGCCCAATCCCTCACTAATCACTCGCAAAGGAACCATTGTAACATTGGCTCCCTGTACAATATACGGTGACGCGTCACTTTGCAGGGACTGTCCGTCCAATATAATATCAATATCACCAGTTGGAGCTGCTTGAACTCCAGGAACGATGGCAGTCTGCACTGCTAAGAGTAGACCTGCAGCCAACGCCACTATTTTCTTTCGATTCATATTATTACAATCCTCCGCTAACCTTGTTAATTTTAACCCCTATCTTGTCCTGCTATATAATGGATAGACGCTAAAAACCGGATGTTTGTTGCGGTCGGGACAAATAAAAAAGCATCGTCCGTAAGGACAGATGCTTTTAGGAATCTCCACTCAATTCCTTGTGTATGTCATAAAGCTGGCGCAAGCGATCTTCATCCCGACGAAAATATTCAACCAATGTTTCGATACGGGTGATGGAATCCCAGCTCAAATGATGCTCAATACCTTCCACATCTTTATATATCAGGTCCTTGTCAACCCCAATCATATCCAGAAATTGCTCTAATAACTGATGGCGATCAACCAACCGTTTGCCGACCTTTTTCCCTTTCGGTGTCAAAATCAGTCCCCGATACTTCTCATATACAAGATAATCGTCCTTATCCAACTTCTGAATCATTTTGGTGACGGACGAAGGATGCACCTCTAAACCCTCTGCGATATCCGAGACACGAGCATATCCCTTCTCATCAATCAGTTGGTAAATGCGTTCCAAATAATCTTCCATGCTTGGCGTTGGCACTTGTTTCCCTCTTTTCTGTTATTGAACGGGCGCTTACCGCCTTCATTTCCTGCGTTAAACCTACTATGTAATGATACATGTTATCATTGCCCATTGGCAAGTCTCATCCCTTGACTCACAGCTATTGCCACGATTTGTTCAATTTAAGCCGGGCACACTAATATCGTCGTCCTGTATCGTTTATTTCTGCGGCAATATTTTAAAGTTGGACACCAGAGCACTGTGGATTTATTTCGAAAGGAGCGTTAGCCATGTCTACGCTTGAGCGTACTCCTGTCCAAACCAGAGGAACCAAGCCTTTCTTGCCTGACCTGGTGTTTTTTGAGCCAGACGCACTGAATTATCCCAAGGGCCAGCGTATTATGGAATGGGTTAAAGCCAAGGATATTCCATATCGGATGACTACCTCTCACAACCGAATTACCAATTTACCAGGTGAAACCGAAGTTGAAAAGTACCGAATGGCAAAAAAAACTTTGGTAGTTGGTATCCGTAAAACGTTAACTTTTGACCAATCCAAGCCCTCTGCCGAATACGCTATCCCCATTTCGACTGGTTGTATGGGGCACTGTCACTACTGTTATTTACAAACAACCTTGGGAGCAAAGCCGTATATTCGTGTATATGTCAACACTGACGATATCTTATCAGCAGCTAAAGCTTATATCGAGGAGCGTACGCCTGAAATTACCCGTTTTGAAGCGGCTTGTACCTCCGATCCGGTTGGTTTGGAGCATATCACCGGAACGCTTGGAGACTTGATTCGTTTCATGGCAGATGAGGAATTTGGTCGTCTGCGTTTTGTTACTAAATATCATCATGTTGATCCATTGCTGGATATTAAACATAATGGTCATACTCGCATCCGCTTTAGCATTAATTCCGATTATGTTATTAAACAGTTTGAACCTGCAACCTCACGCTTTAATGAACGTATTGAAGCTGCAGGCAAAATCGCACGAGCCGGTTATCCACTGGGATTTATCATTGCACCCATCATCTGGTATGACGGCTGGGAAGAAGGTTACGGCGAGTTGCTGCGCAAATTGGGAGAAACATTGCCCCAGCATGCTACAAAAGACTTGACGTTCGAATTAATTCAGCATCGCTTCACCAAAACATCCAAAGCTGTCATCGAGAAACGTTATCCGAAAACCAAGCTGGAGATGGACATAGAGAAACGCAAGAAAAAATGGGGTCGCTGGGGACAAAACAAATATGTTTATCCCGATGAACAGCAAAATGCACTGCGAGAGTTTATCACAGAGCGCATTTTTGAACATTTTCCTTTAAGTCGTATTGAGTATTTCACATAACTAGCATCCAATCCGGGGTAATCCGTTGTAAAAACAACGTTACATCGGTCATATGATCCGTTACCAGTAAAATGCCAGTGATAACAAGTAGTGTGCCACCTGTTTTGATGAGGATGGAGGTATAGCGAGAGGATAGCCGAACAGAGCCTACCAGCAAAGCTAATACAAAAAATGGAATCGCAAACCCAAGCGCATAGCCTGTAATCAGTTTGAACCAAATGTGATGCTCTACTGCCGCCAAAGCGATAATAGCTGTTAACATGGGACCGATACAGGGCGACCAGCCTGCCGCAAACCCAATTCCGATTACAAAGGAACCGGCGTACCCGGCAGGCTTCCATGTCCAGCGAAGCTTATGCTCCCTCATTAGAATCAAAGGACTTACCACACCAAGAGATACCAGTCCCATTAGTAAAATAAGTAACCCTGCTACCACTCTTAGCGTATCCCCATAATTGGCAAACCATTCTCCAAGCAACCCGACACTTGCACCCAGTGAATAGAAAACAACCGAAAAGCCCAGCACAAAAGCAAGTGTATGCCCCATCGTACGATAACGAACCTCGGCCTTATGCCGTCCTTCAGCCAGTTCACGCGCAGACATCCCTGTCATATACGATAAATAAGATGGATACAGCGGTAAACAACACGGTGAAAAAAAAGAAACCAGTCCGGCTACGATCGCCAATCCGGCGTTAATATCTGTCATCCTCATTTCCTCCCACCTGTCTTAAGTGAACACGAGCAAACAAGCCCTGCCTACTAAAACATACGTGTAGCGGGAGCAAAATATGATGCACGCCAAAAAGCGCATGCCCAAGAAGAATGATTCTCGGGCATACGCTCATTACTTTCTTTTATTTTACTAGCGTACTACTTTACAACTGCACCATTCGGCATACCTTCCGGTACGGTGGCGAGCGTAAGCTGATCTCCATGTGAAGCTGCCAAAATCATACCTTGCGACAGCTCTCCCCGAAGTTTCACTGGCTTAAGATTGGTCACACAGATCACCTTGCGCCCAATGATATCTTCAGGTGTATAAAACTTCGCAATCCCTGATACTACCTGCCGCTGCTCATAACCAAGATCAAGTTGGAGCTTCAACAGTTTATCGGCCTTCTTTACAGGCTCGCAGGCGACGACCTGAGCAACGCGCAGTTCCACCTTGGCAAAATCCTCAATGCCAATCTCTTCCTTTGCTTCCGGCGCTTCCTGGCTCGCCTCAGATGCATTCTGTGGTTGAACTTGTGTCGTAGCTTCCTCTGGTTTCTTACCTCCTGTCATTGCTTCCACGATAAAAGCAACCTCTTGCTCTGAATCCAGACGCGGGAAGATCGGATTACCTTTGACCAACTGCGTTCCTTCCGGAATACGACCAAACTGCTTGCCGCTATCCCATGTAGTCAGCTCACCTTGGCTAATACCGAGCTGTTCCCAAATTTTATGAGGAGCACGGGTTAAGAATGGCTGGAGTAAGATGGAAGCGATACGCAAGCTTTCTACCAAATGCAACATAACCGATGCCAATTCACGACGTTTTGCCTCATCCTTAGCCAAATTCCATGGTTGCGTCTCGTCAATATATTTGTTGCTGCGGCTAATAAATTGGCTAATCGCCGTTAATGCCACGGAAAACTCCATGTTTTCCATGGCTTCTTCTACTTTGCTATAAGTCGATGTTGCCATGTCTTCCAAAGCTCCGTCGAATGCCGTTACATTCGCTTCATAAGCCGGAACCTTGCCGTCAAAATATTTATCTACCATCGCCACGGTACGATTCAACAAGTTGCCCAGATCATTTGCCAAATCCGAATTAACTCGATCTACAAAACTTTCTGGTGTAAATGTTCCATCTGCCCCAAAAGGCACCTCGCGCAGCAAGTAGTATCGAAGTTGGTCCAGACCATAACGGTCAATCAACGTTACCGGGTCTACCACATTGCCTTTAGATTTCGACATTTTACCATCTTTCATGAGCAGCCAACCATGTGCAAATACTTTTTTAGGTAACGGAAGATCCAATGCCATCAGCATGATTGGCCAATATATCGTGTGGAACCGTACAATCTCTTTACCTACGATATGCACATTTGCTGGCCAGAATTTATCATACAGTTCGGTATTGGAAGAGCCATATCCCAAGGCTGTGATGTAGTTGGAAAGTGCGTCAATCCACACATACACGACATGCTTCGGATCGCCCTTCACCTTAATGCCCCAATCGAAGGTAGTACGAGATACGGCCAAATCCTCCAGACCCGGCTTGATGAAGTTATTGATCATCTCTTTTTTACGTGATTCCGGCTGGATAAACTGTGGGTTCTCTTCATAAAATTGCAGCAACCGATCAGCATACTTGCTCATACGGAAAAAGTAACACTCTTCCTTGACCAGTTCTACAGGGTGTCCACTATCCGGGCTTTTTCCTCCAGCCACATTGCCTTCGGCGTCCTTCACCACGTCAACCAGCTGTGTTTCTGTGTAGTACGTCTCGTCAGGAATGCTGTACCAGCCTTCGTATTCTCCCTTGTAAATATCGCCTTGTTTCAGTAAACGATCAAAAATTTCCTGTACGACAGCCTTATGACGTTCTTCCGTAGTACGGATAAAATCATCATTGGAAATGTCGAGCTTCCGCCACAGTTCTTGAATACCTGCCACAATATCATCTACGAAACGTTGCGGCGTTTTGCCTGCTGCACTCGCTTTCTGTTCAATCTTCTGACCATGCTCATCTGTACCTGTCAAATAACGCACTTCATAACCGCGTAGCCGCTTGTAACGGGCCATTGCATCTCCCGCAACTGTCGTGTAAGCATGACCTATATGTAGCTTGTCACTCGGATAATAGATCGGTGTTGTAATGTAAAATGTGTTCTCATTGGACATTGTGTATTGCCTCCTGTTTTGTTCACGGCAGCTCGATAAGACCTGCTGACATGATGGTACTCCAATTCATGGATTTGGCACAAATTGGGCACAAAAAAGACCCCCGCCCCTATGGGACGAGAGTCACCTCACGCGTTACCACCCAAATTCCCTGTATCCTCGCAGATTACAGGCTTCACCGGTCACATCTGACCGCCCATTAACGCTGGAACACGCCTCTCCCTTACGCTTGCCTCACAAGCACTAATATCTGTGGCAAATACGCTCGAAAAAGGTTCCTCCAGGACCATATTCAGGCTTCGTTCCAGACCGGTTTGCAGCTAACCCCGGCTCTCTGTACTGGACGGTGTACCCTACTCATCCCTTCACAGGAAAACAATATTAACCAAAATATAACCAGATCCGCATAGTGCTGTCAAGTCAGACCCTTCTCGGAATGGGTAGCCAAACGATCTTCGCTAGACCTATCTGTCCCCTTTTTTCCAGGAGGAACCAAATCTACGCCACCCGGATGAAAGGGATGGCACTTAGCTATACGCTTAGCAGCAAGCCATGAACCTTTGAGCGCACCATGCACCTCTACCGCCTCCAACGCGTACGCCGAACACGTTGGATAGAATCGGCAGGTAGCCGGCTTTAACGGTGAAATATAGGAACGATAAAACTTAATCGGAGCCTGTACCACTCTGCGTGTGGTGATTTTCATTTCAGTAGCCCCCGTGGCTGTGAGTGTGACTGCTCGTCTGTCTGAATCCCCCATCCGAATTACTGTCAGTATGCCCATTCTTCTGTTGACAATCTTTGCAATAACCAAAAATTTCAAACTTGTGCTCGACGATTTGGAACTGATCCGTTGTATCCGTCATTTGCATTGGACAAAAAGAAATCGGTAATGTTTTCTGACAGCTCAAGCAAATCATATGGTGATGGTGATGATGCTCATTACAGCTCACCTTGAACTTCATTCCATCCTCAAAAGATACCTGTTCCAGCACACCTAATTCCTGCATTACACGCAGATTACGATAAACCGTATCAAAGCTAAGTCCACTGTACTTCTTACCCATATATTCATAAACGTCTTTGGGGGACAGATACCCTTCATTCTCGGAAAATAACGTGGCCAACGTCTTGCGCTGATCTGTAATACGCAGCCCCTGAGCGGACATTGTTGCAATAATCTCATCCTTTGTCAGCATGCGTTTCACCCTCCCCTGTCTGTAGTTTCAGGTTTTCTGATGCAGGCTTAGGCTTGCATCTATTTATTATACCACGATTAAAGTCAATATTATAAGAGATATTCGCATCTATACATAAGAAAAAGACGCTCTCCGGCGCTACGACCAAATTCGTAGCAGGAGAACGCCTATATTCTGCAAGTGACATCGACTTTTAAACGGTGAATGACGAGACCCAAGGTCTAAGCCGGTAAACAGCGCCGGTTATTTCATATTAATTTTTAATAGCTGGCAAAGGCATAACTACTACGGAAACTGGCAAGTTACTTCCTGCAGCAGCAGTGAAATACATCTCTACACTTTCCTCGATATGCCCTGTGCGATACAGCACACTCATCTCATTTGGAGCCCATACCGCGCCGTTCGTCGGGATACCCACAACCTGATTGTTTACCATCGCATAGCCGGAATATTCGCCTCCACGCGGGTTGAACGCAATCAGTGAATACGGCGCTACATGATCCAATTTAACTTTATATACAACCCCAAAATTACCGGCATTGGAAGCAGAAGAGCCGTCCAGACCGTCCGTACCAATCAGGTTCGGGTCTACCTTATTATCGCCAAGAACGATACGTTGAGCTGTTTTACCAACCTCTTCGGTATAATTCAGCGAGATATCCGAATTAGCGTACGTTCCACGGTTATGAATACCGTCTTTAGGCAGTTTTGCCAGAGTAGGCAACACGGTCAACGGATCTGCATTTGCATCTAACACAATAACCGTGTATTGAATAGGTTGATCCGTATACAAATCGGATAACAGAGAAATGACCTGTTTTTGCTTGATTTTTTGTGCATTCAAATCCTCTAAAATAATGCGACTTTCGCCAGGATTCAGAACTGTGCTAGAACGCTTGCTTCCATCCTGCATGGATTGAAAATATCGTTGAATCGAAACTTTACCCGCAGCCGTGGCGAATTCAGATGGTCCGGCAAAACCGGAATTTTCGACATTCATGTTGGCAGCAGTGATATTGTTGTTTGTTGCAATCACGTACATTTTCACATCTCTACCCGTTTCATTGACATGATGGACGAGTATGCGCGTGCTTCCTGATCCGGTTTCCTGATACACAATTCCATCCTGAAATACACGTTCCGGGCTGTTAGCACGGATCAGAAGCCGTGGTGAAGATGTACTAGTCAATGGAATGGTAGCCATGGTAGGCACCTGACTGCCGTCTACTGTATATTTATCACCATAGGGTGTGAAGATTTTATTGAAATCATCTTCGTTGTACAGCAGTTCATTCGTAATTTTAATCGTTTCACTTTTGGTACCTGTTGCGCCGTGCTTATCGGTCACGGTGAGCGTGATTGTTACATCACCCGGTTGGAAGAAGGCCAGTTTCTTATTCTCCCAATCACGCTTAGTGATAGCATTCTCATCATCTGTACTCAGGTCGGTAATGGTGATTTTCTCACCCATCTTGTACTCTTTTTTATCAGTTGTAAACAGAGCCACTGGCGGCTGATTTGGTGGTCTTACTGTAATTGTAACTGAGTAAGGATCACTCCAGTTCCCAGCAGAGTCAAGAACAGAATAGGTAACTACATATGTACCCGGCTCCTGAAATACGTCCTGCTTCCCTTCCCAACGTTGGTTCACAATTGGAAGACCTGTAGGAGAGGATTCCTTCGTCAAATACGTAACTTGGGTTTCGCCTGCGTAGATATCTTTTTGCTGAACCGTAAAGGAGGCTTTTGGCTTCTGATTCAAATCCATGATAACTTGTTTAGTCGTATTATTCACAGTATAAGGAATATTTAAGGCCTGTGTAATCGAGGTCAATGGCACCATAAATACGTTCTTTTGCTGAAAAGCCGGTCCCTTCATTTGTCTGGCTTCACCGTTAACCGTATAAACCTTGCTGTCTGTTTTGAAGCGCATGACATTTGTTCCTTGTGTGATTACGGTTTCTTTGGTGGCAGTGTCATAACTAAACTGCAATCCGACACGGCTGACAAGAGAACGGATAGCTACATAGGAAACTCCGTCCTTAACAGTCATCGGCTGAGTTGCTGTGTATACCTGTCCGTTTTGTTCCATTTTCGCGCTGTTTAAGTACAAAATCAGTTGATTAGCACCCATGGTTGTTGGAGCTCCACCAGGATTGGTGATCGTTCCGTCTCCACCGTATACATCATTGGATACGTTCGATCCGTTGGTTGTATCCGTAGGGAGGCCAGTCAACGGATCATTGGTTACGCCTGTGTTATCAGGTGTTACCGTGTTGTTTTGTGTGCCTGTTCCCTCTTGATCTCCGATGCTATTCTGAACGCCTGAATCAGCAACATTGGCCTGAGCCTGCTGTGCGCTAACCGAATCGGTGGATTGAACGGTTGTTGATGCTGCTTCTGCTCCTACAGGCGCTACTGCGGCTACCTGAGCCACCGCAAGGGCGGTGAGCATGGTCCATTTCTTGAAATTCATTGTCTGTCTCCTTCTATCACCAAATTATTATCATTCCCGTAAAAAGTCATACTATTAGACGCGTCAGTTGTTAAAAAGTTTCTGGAAATTTTGCTTATCATGAAAAAAAGGGAACTTTCTCCTGTGACTGCAAAAAATTCAACAACAAAAAACCGCCGCCCATCTGACCTGATGTGGCGGCGGCTTCATTACTAGGAAATAGCTTTTGAACCATTTACATTATGATAGACGACAGACAGCATTCTTTCCTGCAGTCTCCAGACGACCCTCTTCAATGAGTCGGTAAGCACGTTGGACTTCTTCATCTGTAGGAGATGGAACCCCCTCCAACGGATACTCCTTACCGAGCATTTCCCACTTGTAAACACCCATTTGATGGTAAGGTAAAATTTCGAATTTCTCGACTCCGTTCAACGTTCCGATAAACCGTCCCAAATTCAACAAATCCTGCTCGTCATCATGAATACCCGGTACAAATACGTGTCTAATCCACATTTTACGCCCTTGCTCAGACAACCAGCGAGCTGTACTTAGCATACGGTCGTTGGACTTGCCTGTGAGCTTAATATGCTTGTCGTTGTCAATATGCTTAATATCAAGTAACACCAAGTCTGTTACGTCCAGCAGATCATGGATACGGCCCGCATCATTAAAGCCATTACTGTCCAGTGTCGTGTGCAAATTCCAGCGACGTTTCACTTCTTTGAACAGCTCTGCTACAAAATGAGCTTGCAATGTCGGTTCTCCACCGGATACGGTCAATCCGCCTCCCGAAGAACGGTAATAGGCTAAATACGGCTCAATTTCAGCCAATACTTCCTCTAGGGTCATCGGATTACCTTCATTCAAGGCCCAAGTGTCCGGATTATGGCAATACTGACATTTCAACAAGCATCCTTGCATAAAGAGCACGAAGCGGATGCCGGGACCATCGACGGTCCCGAAGGTTTCCAATGAGTGTATGTGACCTTTCAACATGTTGCATCATCCTTCCCGCATCCGCTATGCGTGCGTCATTGTAATACTTATTTACATTGTACCGTGGAAAGTACGGTTAATAACATCTAATTGTTGTTCACGAGTCAGCTTGATAAAGTTAACAGCATAACCGGAAACGCGAATCGTAAGCTGTGGATAGTTTTCTGGGTGTTCCATTGCATCCAACAGTTGTTCGCGAGCAAACACATTGACATTCAGATGATGTGCGTGGCTTCCAAAGTAGCCATCCATCATCGAAACAAGGTTTGTTTTGCGTGTTTCTTCTTCTTTACCCAGTGCTTTAGGCACGATAGAGAAGGTGTTCGAGATACCATCCAGACTGTGTTCATAAGGCAATTTGGCTACGGAACTCAGAGATGCCAAAGCACCTTTTTTATCACGGCCGTGCATTGGGTTTGCCCCTGGTGCAAACGGTTCGCCTGCTTTACGTCCATCCGGTGTTGTACCTGTTTTCTTACCATAAACTACGTTGGAAGTAATAGTCAGTACAGATTGAGTAGGAACCGCATTACGATAAGCTTTATGCTTGCGAATCATGCTCATGAAGCTCTCTACCAGTTCCACAGCGATGTTATCTACACGGTCATCGTTGTTACCGTAGCAAGGATATTCGCCTTCGATTTCAAAGTCAACAGCAATCCCTTTCTCGTTACGGATTGGTTTAACTTTTGCAAATTTAATGGCACTCAAGGAGTCGGTAGCAACTGACAGACCCGCAATACCACAAGCCATGGTACGGAGAATATCACGATCATGCAACGCCATTTCAATGCGTTCGTAGCTATATTTATCATGCATGTAGTGAATAACATTCAAAGTGTTCATGTACAGTTTTGCCAACCATTCCATCATAGGTTTGAAGCGGCTCAACACTTCTTCATAATCCAGAACCTCACCCGTAATGGCTGGGAATTCAGGCCCTACTTGGACGCCAGATTTTTCATCTTTACCACCGTTAATTGCATACAGCAGAGCTTTAGCCAAGTTGGCACGAGCACCAAAGAATTGCATTTGTTTACCGATTTTCATTGCCGATACACAACAAGCAATACCATAATCGTCTCCATAAATCGGACGCATCAGATCGTCATTCTCGTACTGGATGGAGCTAGTTTCAATAGAAACTTTTGCACAATATTTTTTGAAGCCTTCAGGCAATTTTTCCGACCACAGTACAGTCAGGTTCGGCTCCGGTGCAGGTCCCAGATTGTAGAGAGTGTGCAGGAAACGGAAGCTGTTTTTAGTTACCCGAGTTTCTCCAGTTACGGACATACCACCAATGGACTCAGTAACCCAAGTTGGATCTCCACTGAACAGTTCATTATAGTCAGGTGTGCGCAAGAACTTAACAATACGCAATTTCATAACAAAATGATCGACCAGTTCTTGAGCTTGTTCTTCTGTCATTGTACCCTCTTCCATATCACGTTGAGAGTAAATATCAAGGAAGGAAGATACACGTCCTAAGGACATTGCTGCACCATTTTGTTCTTTGATTGCTGCAAGATATCCAAAATATACCCATTGGAAAGCTTCTTTCGCATTGTTAGCAGGTTTTGAAATATCAAAACCGTGCTCAGCAGCCATTTGTTTCAGTTCATTCAAAGCACGAATTTGTTCGGAAATTTCCTCACGCAGACGAATTACGTCTTCTTCCATGGAATCAACTTCAAGGCTTTTCAGTTGCAGCTTTTTATCTTGGATCAAGAAGTCTGCACCATACAAAGCTACACGACGATAGTCACCGATAATACGACCACGACCGTATGCATCTGGCAGACCAGTAATGATACCAGCTTTACGAGCTGCTCTCATTTCATCCGTATAAGCGTCAAATACACCTTGGTTGTGAGTTTTACGAATATGAGTGAAGATATCAATGATACTTTCTGGTACTTCAAAACCATAGGCTTTGCAAGCGTCGATCATCATCCGAATTCCGCCAAACGGCTGTAAAGAACGTTTGAATGGAGCATCTGTTTGTACACCGACAATTTGCTCTTTATCCCGGTCTAGATAACCCGGTTTATGTGAAATAATAGTGGATGGCGTATTCACGTCTACATCAAGCACGCCGCCGTTTGCCAACTCTTTTTTGGTAAGATCGGATACAATATCCCACAATGCAGTAGTGTTGGCAGTAGGACCAACCAAAAATTCTTCATTGCCAACATAAGGTAAGATATTGGTTTCAATAAAATCGTTGACGTTGACTTCTCTAGTCCATTTGCCTTTTTTAAAACCTCTCCAGCCAGATTGTTGCTCTTGTAATTCTCTCTCAATCACCGACATGTAAATCCCTCCAAATTGTTTGGTCTTCCGGACTTGTGATTTTTTTCACGATAAAGCTATTTCTTGAGCCCGGCCTGTTCACCGATGCCTTACGCTCAGTGTCGGGACCTTTCTTACACCCTTATTGTAGAATAATGATAGAGTGTAGTATGTGATAAAAATCACAACATGAGTGATTTTTATCACTTTATTTTCCCTAGCTGCGCGCCTATCCTTAGCCTTGCCGTTCACCCCCCTTCCCAAACCAACAGGCTCTCTATATAGAGAGCCTGCATCGGTATTGAACGAGAAAATGCTTTTTCACAAGCCTCTTCTTACCTATTATATTATTGGTCAAAACGTCCGTAGAAGGCATTGCGATAGACATCAGCCAACTCAGTAACCAGTGGCAACTTAGGATTCGCAGTTGTACATTGATCTTCAAATGCGCGGTCAGCCAGATAGTCTACACGTGATTCGAAATCCTTCGCATCGAAACCGATTTGTTGGAACGATTCCTCGATACCAAGTGTTTTGTTCATCTTACGGATCGCTTCGATCAAGCTGTTAACCCCTTCTTCGGTGGTGCGTGCAGGCAGTCCTAGTATGCGTGCAATTTCTGCATAACGCTCATCCGCAACAAAGTGCGAATATTTAGGGAACGAAGCAAATTTTGTCGGTTTTTTCGCATTATAGCGAATGACATGCGGCAATAAAATGGCATTCGTACGGCCATGCGCTGTATGGTATTGTCCACCCCATTTATGTGCAAGACTGTGGTTAATACCCAAGAATGCATTAGCAAATGCCATACCAGCAAGTGTAGAAGCATTATGCATTTTTTCACGAGCCAGCTTATCACCAGTCAGAGCCGATTGTTCCAGGTATTGGAATACCAATTGAATGGCTTTAATCGCCAGACCATCCGTGTAGTCATTAGCCATTACGGACACGTAAGCCTCGATAGCATGTGTCAGAACGTCCATACCTGTGTCCGCTACAGCTGTTTTAGGCAGCGAGTATACAAACACTGGGTCAATAATTGCCACATCAGGAGTCAACTCATAGTCAGCCAACGGGTACTTCGTGTTGCCCAAGTTTTTGTCCGTAATTACTGCGAACGATGTAACTTCCGAACCTGTACCCGAGGTTGTAGGGATCGCTACAAATTGTGCTTTTTGGCCTAGACGTGGGTACTTGTAAATCCGTTTACGGATATCCATGAATTTTTGTTTTAAGTTATTGAAATCAGTATCTGGATATTCATAGAACATCCACATGCCTTTAGCGGCATCCATTGGCGAACCGCCGCCCAGTGCGATGATGCAATCCGGTTGGAAACGTCTCATCATTTCAGTACCACGTTCTACCGTAACTGTCGATGGATCTGGCTCTACTTCAGAGAACACTTCGATAGCTACTGGTGTTTGGCGTTGATGCAGATAATGAATAACACGATCTACATATCCCAGTTGTACCATCATAGGGTCTGTGATAATGGCTACACGTGTGATATCAGGCATTTTAGCAAGATACTGTGTCGAATTTTTTTCAAAATAGATTTTGGAAGGTACTTTGAACCATTGCATATTCACCGTCCGTTTCGCCACCCTTTTCACATTAATCAGATTGACTGCCGATACGTTCGACGAAGTTGAGTTACGACCGTACGAACCGCAACCGAGTGTCAACGAAGGAAGATTGGTATTGTAAATGTCGCCAATCGCACCATGTGTGGAAGGTGCATTTACAATGATACGTCCTGTTTGCAAACGGTTTGCAAACCGAGCGATAACATCCTCATCGTTCGAATGAATAGCGGACGAGTGACCCATGCCCCCGAATTCCACGACTTCAGCAGCGCGTTGAATACCTTGTTCCGCATTTTTTACTTTATAGCAAGCCAATACAGGACTCAATTTTTCCGCAGACAATGGGAATTTTGTTCCTACCCCTTCAATCTCAGCGACCAAAATTTTAGTTCCTGCTGGTACTGTAATACCACTCATTTCAGCAATTTTTACAGCAGACTGCCCGACAATAGCTGGGTTCACTGCACATTTCTCGACATTCATAGCTCCTTGAGTGAGCTTAGCTGCTTCTTCTTTATTTACAAAATAGCAACCGTTAGCGATCATCAATTTTTTCACTTGTTCGAAGATTGGCTCTTCGATAATAACCGCTTGCTCCGAAGCACAAATCATACCGTTATCAAAAGATTTCGAGAGGATAAGATCATTCACGGCCTGTTTGATATCCGCTGTTTTTTCAATAAAGCAAGGCACGTTACCAGGACCTACACCAAGTGCTGGTTTACCGCAGCTGTAAGCTGCCTTAACCATGCCTGATCCACCAGTTGCCAAAATTAGCGCCACATCAGGGTGGTTCATCAGTACATTGGTCTTATCCATCGAAGGTGCTTCAATCCATTGAATACAATCGGCCGGAGCACCATGTTTAACAGCTGCTTCGAGCAAGACGCGGGCTGCTTCCGCACTACACGATTGAGCAGATGGATGGAAACCGAAAATGATTGGGTTACGTGTTTTAATGGCAATCAACGCTTTGAACATCGTAGTCGAAGTCGGGTTTGTCACTGGAGTGATCCCCATGATAATGCCGACTGGCTCTGCTATCTTTTGAAAACTGTCAAAATCATTGTCTTCAATGACACCGACGGTTTTTTCATTTTTGATGCTATGATAGATATATTCTGTTGCAAACATGTTTTTGGTGATTTTGTCCTCGTACACACCGCGTCCTGTTTCTTCAACAGCCAACTTCGCCAGGTACATGTGTTTATCCATCCCTGCGAGTGCCATAGCTTGTACGATTTCGTCAATCTGTTCCTGATTCATACTCATGAAAGCTTGCTGTGCCCGGTTCCCCCGGTCAATCAGCGTTTGAATATACTGCTCTGCGCTTTGCTCTTTTTGAATAACCTCGTTTTTAACAGCCATTTCCCTCATCCTCCTGTTATCTCGTGTACTATCTCTTGTTCACGCACTGATCGTAACACAGCTTTTCAAGATATATTGTGATTTTTTTCACAATCTATTTAAAATTTTATTTTATGAAGTGAATTAAATCACAAAGTTTGGAATTCTGCCACTTTTACCCCCTCTTCTTGCCCCAAAAACTCATTGCACAGGTATATAATGAATTTGAATTGATCAAGTTGCAGATAAAAAACATAGGATACAAAGGGGAAATGGACGATGAGAAACCCTACAAATGTAATGGAAGCCCGCGGCAACACCTGTTGCTTCTCGGAGGCCAGCTTCAACCGATTGCAAGTGATGATGAAAGATCGAGTTATGCCAGAAAGCTCGCATCTGTTCTGGGAAGGAGATACAGCGGATAAGCTGTTTTATATTAAGCGCGGACGCGTGAAAGTAACCAAAACAACGGATGAGGGCAAGGAACTTATTCTATATATGTATCAAAGCGGCGATCTTGTTGGTCAAGCCGATCCATTTTTCGGTACTAAGCATTCCTTTTCTGCTGAGGTTCTGGAAGACAGTGATATTGGCGTAATCGATCATACAGATCTGGAGTTGCTTATTTGCCAGCATTGTGATTTTGCGATTGACTTTATGAAATGGATGGGTTCGCATCACCGCATTACTCAGACTAAGTTCCGCGACTTGATGATGTACGGCAAGCCAGGCGCTTTATGTTCAACACTCATTCGTCTATGCAATACCTATGGTGAGCCTCACGGCGAACATATCCTGATTCATAAAAAAATTACTCATACTGACTTATCAAATATGATCGGTGCGACCCGGGAAAGCGTAAACCGGATGCTTAGTGATCTACGTAAGAAAAATGCAGTAGAATACGATAATGGTATGATTGTTGTCAAGGATTTGGAAATGCTGCAAGGTGTATGTCATTGTGAATTGTGCCCTCGTGAGATTTGTCGGATATAATAAATCGTTTCTATGTAAAAGGGAGTGTTATAAGCCATTATAGCTTATAACACTCCCTAATTTATTTCCACTCCTCTACTTATACAGAAACAGTAGCGGTCGTATAAACAATAGTCCTTCTTCTGGCAACACATTTTTTTTAAAACTGTAAGCATAGATAACTTAAATTCCCCATCTCATAGCTTCTATGGATGACCTTGGCTTTGTTTGCAGGATTGCCACTCCCCATTGCAATAAACAACGGTACAAAGTGTTCTGCTCTTGGTACGGCCTGGCGAGCATACGGTGCTTCGTTTTCATAGTGATCCAAAGCCTCTATATCTCTACTTTGCACTTTATTAATAATCCAATCATCAAATTCTATAGCCCAAGGTTCTGTTTTCGTTTCCCCCCATTTGACGATACGCAGATTATGAACAGTCACGCCACTGCCAATGACTAGAATATCCTGTTCTCCAAGTCCACGCAGCACTTCACCAATGGCATATTGTACTTTGGGCGAGAGATATGGATTTACAGAGATCTGAACTACCGGAATGTCTGCCTCAGGATACATACGATGCAACAATGTCCATGATCCGTGATCCAGCCCCCTCACCCGATCAGTTTGTACGTCAATGCCCTTTTGTTCATATAATTTTTTCAGCTTATTGACCAGTTCCACAGAACCATGTGCTGGATATTTCACCGCGTACAGTTCCGGTGGGAAACCGCCAAAATCATAAATGGTATCGTACACGTCATCCATCGAGCTGATTGTCAACGTTTGCGCTTCCCAATGAGCTGTAAAGATAACAACCGCTTTAGGGCGAATGCTTTTCCCCAATTGCTCTAAAAATGAAGTGTAGTCCGTCTGTTCAATAGCAAGCATCGGTGAGCCGTGGGCCAAAAATAAAGATGGCATCATATAAAGATCCCCTTATCGTTATTAGTTTATTTTATTCATTAAGTAACTTTATGTAAGCAATAATACATAAGTAATAGAGTCATGTCAACACAGATTTCAACATACACTTAAAGATAAAAGATTTCATAAATAGAGATTGATATAGGTATAAGGTCATAGTAATATGTAACTAATAAATTTTAAAATTTTACTATACTTCGATACAAAGGACTGGTTTCTATGGAGATACATACTTCTAATTGCCCAAAATGCGGTTCCGTTTTTCGTCAAAACCTTAGAAACCTGTGTAGTACTTGTATTCAGGAAGAAAATATATTCTTGGACCGCTGTTCTAACTATCTATGGAAGCATCCTTCTACTCATACCCGCCAGCTCAGTGATGTAACTGGCACACCTATGGAATTGCTCACAGACTGGGTAAGAGCAGGCAAGTTTCCCTCCACATACAGTCAGCTTGATTATCCTTGCGAGTCCTGCCGTTCCCCCATTTATGCAGGAAGACTTTGCCATTCCTGCTTGGGTACATTCCGTTCGGCCGCGCTGGATATTCAAACCCGTGTACCCCGCCGTGCAACAGCAGCATTGTTCTCAGTTGCAGGGCGCGCCAAAGGCTATTAAGCCGTGCTGCCTATGCACATCATTTTTGTGAAATGGATAACTAGTCATATACAAAATAAAAAAACAGCCTTTTTCCTAGGAAAAGGCTGTTTTGCTATGAAAAACGCTTATTTAGTTTGGTGCTCATCTAATCCATTCCTCAGCCCAAAATTGAATCTGTTCCATAACCGGCTGAAGTGCACGGCCTTTGGTTGTTAGCTCGTATTCAATGCGGACAGGAGTTTCCGGATATACATGACGTGTAAGAATTCCCTCATTTTCCAAATCTTTCATCCGTTCTGATAACATTTTGTCACTCATTGTGGGAATCAGATTGGAAATATCCTTAAACCGCTTAGGACCGCTCATCATGGATTGAATAATTAATCCATTCCAACGCTTGCCCAAACATGAAAAGGCGGTTTCAAAACGCGGACACATTTTTGTATATTGCGGTTGACTCTCCAAATTTTTCACCTTCTTTTGCATTTCGGTTTGATAAAGCTTTCCTTTTGTTAGTATATATCATTTTAGCATACTTTATCCCGAAAGAAAACACTTTCTTCTTAAATTAAAAACCTGCGCCGATAAAGTTGCCATGACCAAAACCGATTATACAACAAACCAACACAGCAGGTATATGTCTAAATCGTTAAATACAAAAAGGCGGAATCCCAAGAGGTTCCGCCTATCAATCTATTCATTATACAGCTCATCAAAATGTGATGATTGTCATTATACCAACACTCCACCGAGAGGTCTTACAGGTTCACTTCTACCATATATTGGTTTGTTAATCCTTGTCGGAGAAGTCCAACGAATGCTGTTGGCGATAACATTCAAAATATCAGGCTGGTAATAAGTTGGATAGGTCTCATGACCTGGGCGGAAATAGAATATCTTACCGCTACCTCGGCGGAAAGTACATCCGGTTCTAAATACTTCGCCGCCTTCAAAGTTACTAACAAATACCAATTCATCCGGCGCTGGAATATCAAAGAACTCGCCATACATTTCTTCCTGCTTCAACAAAATTTTGGCATCTATGCCTTCTGCAATGGGATGTGACGGATTCACCGACCAAATAATCTCCTGTTCACCTGCCACCCTCCATTTCAGATCACAGCTAGTGCCCATTAGGGCTTTGAATGGCTTGGAAAAATGGCCTGAGTGCAGCACGATTAAGCCCATTCCTTCCTGCACTCGCTTGACAACACGCGCCGTAACTTCATCGCTCACCTGATCGTGGGCTTTATGCCCCCACCACAGCAGCACATCTGTGGAATTCAGGATATCTTCTCCCAAACCATGCTCGGCATCATCACGTAGAGTAGCTGTTCGAATGGCAAATCCTTCTCCTGCCAGGCCGTCAGCCAACGCTTTGTGTATCCCATCAGGATATATCTGTTTGGCTTCATCATTCAACTTTTCATTCAAAAATTCATTCCAAATGGTGACGTTAATCATCAACATTTCCCCCTATTAGGTTAGACCCACCACATCTCGCTCAGCGGTTCTTCAATCAGTACCTGGCGAAGATTGTGGACGGCCTTAGTAAAGCCTTCCTCCACGGACATCAGACCATCTTCATGCTCAATACTCACTACATAATCGTATCCCACCAGACGCAGAGCACTGATAATATCTGCCCAGGTTTTTACATCATGTCCATAACCCACAGTACGGAACTGCCAAGCGCGATCTAGCATTTTCGTATATTCCTGCATATCGGTAAGTCCATATTTATTTACATTGACCGGATCAATCGTCGTATCCTTGGCATGAAAATGGTGAATGGCTCCCTCTCGGCCCAAAATTTGAACCGCCTGCACTGGGTCAATTCCCTGCCACCACATATGGCTCGGATCCAGATTAGCACCAATGACCTCTCCCGCAGCTTCACGCAAACGAAGCAAGGTCGCTGGTGTATGAACGGAGAAGCCCCCGTGTAGCTCCAGTCCAATTTTAACATGGTGATCTGCTGCAAATTTCCCCGTCTCAGTCCAGTAAGGAATAATTTTATTCTCCCATTGCCACTTCAACACTTCCTGAAAATCATTAGGCCACGGAGCCACAGGCCAGTTAGGATATTTCGCATCCTCATGATCACCCGGACAGCCAGAGAAAGTGTTCACAACTGGAACTTCCAGCTTTTCTGCCAATCGAACGGTTTTAAGAAACGTATCATGATCAGCCTGGGCCAAATGCTTTTGCGGATGGAGAGGATTGCCGTGACAGCTAAGCGCACTAATCGTTAGTCCGCGGGACTCTACTGCCTTTTTGAAATTTTTGAGCGCTGTATCATTCTCAAGCAACTCATCCGGCTTACAATGCTTATCCCCAGGGTTGCCGCCTGTACCGATTTCTACAGCATCCAATCCTTGAGAAGCCACATAATCCAGCGCCTCCTCCAGCGAACGTCCGCCAAACAACACCATAAATACTCCAAGTTTCAAAAGAAATCCCTCCCTGTATCATATGTGAGTAAAGCGGCTTTAATCAAAATAAACTGCTTTCCCCGTACGAGCCGATTCATAGATAGCTTCCAAAATTTCAGTAACAACCAGTGCCTGTTCCGGCTTCACAAGAGGTTCTTTGTCGTCCAGAATAGATTCGATCCATAGACGGGCTTCGCGGTCTGCCTCATTTTCCGTTTCTCCAGAGTAAAAAGCAACACCGCCTGCATCCAGATCAATTTTCGTATCAAACAAGCGGCTGTTCTTTTCCCCGTTAATGCGCAATCCATCCTGCATATCGGCTCCGCCTTCGGTACCGCATAACAACGTCTTCGCTTCGCCAAACTCTACAACATTCAATGCCCAGCTGGATTCCAGTACAATCGTAGCTCCATTTTGCATCGTAATAAAACCAAAAGCTGAGTCCTCTACCTTAAATTCCTCAGGATTCCAAGGTCCAAAGGCATTTGCCGCATCTTTACGATCCCCTAGCTTATGGAAGGTTGAACCTAGTACACTTTTAGGCTTGTAGTTATCCATCAGCCAGAGTGTCAGGTCGAGTGCATGCGTGCCAATATCAATGAGGGGACCACCGCCCTGCTTCTCTTCATCTAAGAATACTCCCCAAGTCGGAACCGCGCGACGGCGGAGAGCAATGGCTTTGCCCAGATAAATGTCTCCAAGCTCTCCTTGCTCGACCAGTTGCTTCAGATACAGACTGTCATCACGATAACGGTTTTGATACGCAATGGACAGCTTTTTACCTGTACGGTTAGCCGCATCGAGCATTTCTCGTGCCTGCTCTGCAGTTTTGGCCATCGGTTTTTCACATAGCACATGCTTACCTGCCTCAAGCGCGGCAACCGTAATTTCCGAGTGCGAATCGTTGGGTGTACATACATGTACGACTTCAATGTCTTTATTTTCTAACAGCTCACGGTAATCGCTATAAACCTGCGAGCCTTCAACTCCAAACTTTTCTGCTGCCTCTTCAGCGCGCTCCTGAATGATGTCACAGAATGCAACGATTTCTGCACGCTTCTGCTTGGCAAGACTCGGCAAGTGTTTGCCGTTGGCAATCCCTCCACAACCAATAATCCCGATTTTGAGTGTTTTAGACATGAATATTTCCTCCCTGAGCTGCGTATTGTTGGAGCCATTTAATGCTGGTTTCAATGCTTTCGATTGGAGGACTTGAGCAGAAATCCTGTTCCACGACGACCCAATCCACACCTGCCTGAATAGCGGCGTCTGTAATGGCCTGAAGCTGCACTTCCCCTTTGCCAAGCTCTACAGTCACTGCTTTTTGTTGCTCGTCACGTGCCATATCCTTTAAGTGAATGATAGGCAGGCGTCCATTATAACGTCCGATGTATTCCACTGGATCATAGCCCCCATAGTATACCCAACAAGTATCCATTTCGACCTGTAACAAATCATCGGAAATCGCATCATATAAAGCATCGAATACCGGGCGATCATTGATTTTCTCCGTCAATTCAAAATCATGATTATGATAAGCAAGTATCAAGCCCTGTTCTTTCACTTTTTCACCAATACGATTCAAATTAGCAAAGACTTCATCCCACTGTCGCTGTTCTTCGGTTAAATAAGGAACGATTAAGTATTTATTGCCCAATTCTTTGTGGTATGCAATCTCCTCATCCAAATGATCCAACAAACGAGAATATTGTATATGAGTTCCGACAACTTCCAGATTCAGCTCATCCAAAAGCGCTCTGACATCCTTGGCATTGCGTCCGAAAAAGGTATGAAATTCTACCCCTTTATAGCCAAGCTCAGCTACCTTGCGTAATGTGCCTTCAAAATCCTGTTCAAGCTCTTCCCTTACTGTGTACAATTGCAATCCTACTTTAGCCATTACCCTTCACCTCTTCAATCAGGATGGATTTACCATTAGATCTGTTCCATAATACAAATCCTCGTCTGGCTTGAATGTGCTTTTCATCGTAATGTGCTTACCTTCCAAGATGAGCGCCGAAAAGCATGCATGGCTTCTAACACATGGTAGGCCAGCTCAGTATTGACACGATGGTCCGTAAATTTCAATGCGCCAAAGGCAATTCATTGTACACATGCTTTACTGCCTCAAGTATCGCCACATCTGGCCGTGCATGGCTGCCAGGCACAGTCAGATTAAAGACAAGCTCGATCTCAGGCTGGCGCAGCAATTCATTCATTTTGTATACGTTTTCAATGTTGAATTCATCGGCTCTCTCCTTGGTCCTCTCATCTAGTAAATCAGCGACGGCCACCACTTTAGTAAGTGGGCTGTTTTGGAGATTTCAAGATATACCGAGCTAATGTTACCGCAGCCGATAATCCCGGCCTTCATTCGTTCCAATTCGTCACACTCCTTGGCCTCAACATGTACTTTCTCATCTAACATGTAAGCTTTACAGTTCACATAGTATTCTATTTCGGTTTCGTTTAAAATGAATAATATGATTAAAACATGAACAATCTGGTCAATATTTGAAACAGCCATATGTCCAAAGGAGTCATCATCATGTCTATCGTCGAGCCTTGTCAGGTTCTTACCGCAGGCTATTCCTTTCATCGAAAGCCCTTTTATTCGAACCAGCCTGATGGGATTAAAAATTATTTATTCCGTTTGCAAACAGATGGACGCTGCCAAGCCCGTATTAACGGGGAAATGACAAGGATTGAGGCGGGTGACCTACTGCTATTCAACCCTACCGAGCCTTATGAACTGGATATTCATAGTGAGTTAAATCCTATGGGAGAGCAGGTCGTGGAAAGTGGAGATTATCACATTTTTTTCGGTGGCTCCTGGGTAGATGAGTGGTGGAACCATCATAAACGACCCAACAGAATTAAGGTTCAGCTCACAGAAGCCCTGCTTGGCCTATTTCGTCAGCTTGTGATGGAGCAGCGACGTATTTCTAATCCTTACCCTGAAATATCAAGTTATTACATGCGCATTTTATGTTTGGAGTTTGACCGTATGCTATCCGATCATCCTATCGCTACCCATCATAACTACCTTGCGTATCAGATTAAAAATTATATTGAAGAAAATGCATCCTCTAACTTCAAGCTGGATGACGTGTCTTCACACATCGGTATCAGCGTATCCCGAGCAGTACATCTGTTTAAGGAAACATTCGATACGAGCATTATGCAGTATACACTGGACATCAGACTTAACATGGCGAGAGAACGAATCATTTTCAGTCCCATGTCATTGGAACAAGCCGCTGAATCGTCAGGATTTGCAAATTACACATATTTTCACCGTGTATTTCGTTCCCGCTTCGGTATGTCGCCCAAGGAATTCAGGGTGATTCACCGCGAGCAATTGTAGGTAAAAGAGAGCGTTCCTCTGAACGCTCTCTTTGTCATAATTAATGATATAGTTGGTACTGCTTACATACCACGGCCTAGCTTTTTTACGGAGCAATCGTCAGCATCACTACCGACATTGGTGGCAGTGTAACATCCAAATGCTGACCTTGCAGCTGATAGGATGTAAAAGCTTCCTTTTTCACACGCTCTGGCTGATCAAACGTATTATGTGCCTGCATATCGTCGCTGACAAGGACAACACCGCTGATCTTTTTAACCTCTTCCAGTCCTCTTAGCTCCAAATTCAAGTTTGCCGACTCGCCCGGATGGACGTTGCAAAAGCTGATATGAATATTGCCATCCTGCGCTTTGGAGGCGGACACGCTTACTTGTGGAATGGAATCCCCGTCATATTCATAATTGCCTACCTTTACATGAACAGACAGTGCTTGCGCATTCTGATGCACCTTAAACATTTCAAATATATGGTATGTCGGCGTCAACAGCATAGCAGGACCTTCGGTCAGAACCATTGCTTGTAAAACATTGACCATTTGAGCAATATTCGTCATCTGTACTCGGTCATGGTGATTATGGAAAATGTGTAGGTGCAGCCCAGCTACCAGCGCATCGCGCATCGTATTTTGCTGATACAGGAAGCCCGGATTGGTCCCCGGCTCAGTCAGGAACCAGGTTCCCCATTCATCGACGATCAGTCCGACCCTTTTGTCAGGATCATATTGGTCCATAATGGCTGAATGACGAGTAATCAATTCATCCATATGCAATGATTTTTTCATCGTCTCAAACCATTCCGCTTCATCAAAGCCGAGTGCTTGCCGTTTCCCTTCCCAGTTTCCCGGGATCGTATAGTTATGCAGGCTCAAACCGTCCATAAGTTGCCCAGCTTCACGCATCAACACTTCGGTCCAACGATAATCATCCACATTCGCTCCACCTGCAATCCGATAAATGCGGTTCTCGCCATAGTTACGGACATATGTCTGATAGCGGCGATACAGGTCGGCATAATATTCTGGGCGCATGTTACCGCCACAACCCCAGTTTTCGTTACCCACTCCAAAATATTTGAGCTTCCACGGTTTCTCACGACCGTTTTCCTGACGCCATGCAGCCATAGGGGACTCTCCATCGAAGGTCATGTACTCTACCCATTCCGACATTTCCTGAACTGTACCACTGCCGACATTTCCACAAATATAAGGCTCTGCATCTAACAGTTCGCACAATTGAAAAAACTCATGTGTGCCAAAATGATTATTTTCAACCACACCGCCCCAATGCGTATTTACCATTCTCTTACGGTTTTCTTTTGGTCCGATACCATCTTTCCAATGATATTCATCGGCAAAACAGCCTCCCGGCCAGCGCAACACAGGAATGTTCAGCTTTTTCAGGGCTTCCACCACATCATTTCGAATTCCGTTTGTGTTTGGAATCGGTGAGTCCTCTCCAACCCATATACCTTCATAAATGCAACGTCCAAGATGCTCAGCAAATTGTCCATAAATATTTTTATTAATAATGCCTTGTTTCCAATCGGTATTTACAATAATAGTACCCTTCACAACAAACCCTCCCCAAAAATATTAAGATTGTTGGAACATCCT
Source organism: Paenibacillus sp. NMA1017 (assembly GCF_058895805.1). Taxonomy (NCBI): domain Bacteria; kingdom Bacillati; phylum Bacillota; class Bacilli; order Caryophanales; family Paenibacillaceae; genus Paenibacillus; species Paenibacillus sp. NMA1017. The sequence goes on from NZ_JBZXYR010000002.1 coordinate 352,394, forward strand.
CATAAATGTTTGCGCTTTCATTTCGATGTAAATATCACTTATACCACCAAGCTTCTTTCGATCTTAATTTTTTACGCATTTTCACATCTAGTAAATATTAATATTAATATTAATAATTAAATAAAAACATTTCACGTGTTTAATATATTTTATTGTCCACTCTTTGTCAATCCTTGAGAAAAAGTCCAATCAAACCAAAAAGCCTGCCATTAAGGCAGACCAAGGTATGACTACTTTAACCCGTAATCCAAGTTCAGCCGAGCCTGAGCATTGTATCTTTTAGGCTGTTCCAATCCAGCGTGAACCATGGTAACTGGGACAATTTTGAGCTGCCGCCAAAGCACGTACACGAACAATACTTCCGCTGATGCCACACGTATGCCCGGACATTAACTCTTCACATTGTGAGCAGGCCAACAGTCTGGCTTCGTACACTTCATCATTTACACATTCCATTTTGGGTCTCATGTTGGTTAGAATTCTGGTAATTTGCTCTTCCGATATCGAGATATCTCTTTCACAGCCTTTACAGGTACTTGGCACAGGTATATCTTCCATCGTCAGCTTACCCTCCCCATCAACAATGTCTTAAGTAAATACAGTGAGTCCATGATGCATAAATGATAGCAGTTTATCTTTTATTCTGACTAGCTTTATTTCCGTTCCGCCGGAAGGTTGGCAGCCGCCTCGGATACGACCATCGCCAAGTCCTCATTTCCGAACATAGACAGTACCCCTAACACCGTATCCAGCGGAATATCACCCGCTTCTTCACGCGATACAGTCAACTTGCGTACTCGTAGCAGACGCTCGTTGCTATCCTGATGCGGATATGCTACACGATATAATTCCTCTGGTTCTAACCCGTGATTGATACACCATTGCGCAAATACAAGGATCATCATATCTTCTTCTTGTTTATAATTTTCGATGATGGCTTCTTCTAGCTGTTTACCACGGTTATCTTCTTCCATTCATTCATTTCTCCTTCAACCTAATTCTTGATGTCTGTCTGGACTGTTAAGATCACATTCGAACGTTCCATATTAAATTAATCACTCAAACGGCTGATCAGTTCGTCAGCCAGCATATGGCTTTCCAATACCTTTCCAGCCCGTACAGCACACTCCTCCGGACGATGAATATGCTCCAGAAAATGATTCACGACTCCGGTGAATCCCCGTCTTTCCAAAATCGTATCCCAGCTTCCAAAAGCTTTCGTTAGTGGTGAATGATTTTTTTGCATAAAAACAGCCTGTTCCATATTTGTTACTTCAACAGACCGTCCTGCCCCGTGAAGCTCCAGCTTCTCTATGTCAGCCCCTGCCTGTCTACTCATACTGTAGCTTCCGGTGGCATTTCCCAAAAGTACGATCCCGAACGCAGCATCCATATATCCTTCACTCGTCGTATTCAGACTACTATGCAGCAGCTCATAATCATCGCCACCCAGCCACAAAAGTAAATCAAGCATGTGAATTAAATCATCATAAACCGTCTGTGCCGCCGGTCTTCGATCATATCCAGTACGGTGTTTAATGGCCGCACATTGACTGAATCCACCAGCTTCCTCTAACCATGTTTTAGCAGCTATGTAATGCGGGGCAAAACGTCGATTAAAGCCTACCGCCAGCAACACGGCCTGCGCTTCCGCAAAAGCGGTCATTTCCAGATTCTGGCGAAGATCATAGGACAACGGTTTATCCACATACACGGCAATTCCTTTTTCGATACACGCCATAACCAGATCAAAATGAGCTTCGGTCGCGGCATGTATAAATACAGCTTCCGGTTCCCATGCTAGCATCTCCTTCACATCAGTCGTTCCTCTTGGCAACCTGTATTGCTCCATAATGGAACTCACCGGCTCCTGTGAACGGTTCATGACACCTACAATGTCTACACCTTGGTGTGCTGCCAGTAACGGCAAGTACACTTTACGCGCAATACCACCCAGTCCTGCAATGGCTACTCTTGTCTTCGTTGGCTTGTCCATATCGTTCCCACCTCTAATCACTCATTCATCTGTTGTCTAGTTTACATGGAAGTCTGCTGACAAGCAAAGAAAAGAGACTGCTCCCGATCCAGTTGGACCTAACGGAACAGCCTCTATGGCATGATCGTTCAGCTTCAGCTAAGTTTACTTCAGTGTAAGTTAGCTTAGGCGTGCTGTGCTTGCTTTCTTGTTTTTTCACTTTTAATTTTTTTAACACGCATCCCAATGGCTACAACCAGAACCACAACCAGAACCTCAAAGCCGTATTTAACGACCCCGTTCATAAACCAGTGCGCAATCAGCGGTTCCGCCACCACCATTTTGGCAGCAGTATAAGCCAGTACAGCAGCACCAATCGTAATAACTACCGGGTAACGTTCAGTCAGCTTCAAGATAATCGTACTTCCCCACACCATGATTGGAACGGAGATTGCCAGACCCAGTATAACAAGCAGCATGTTTCCATGAGCTGCTCCCGCAACAGCAAGTACATTGTCGAGTCCCATCATCGTATCCGCGATAATAATCGTGCGGATCGCTGCCCACATTTGATTCGTAGCTGAAATTTCATGTTTCTTCTCTTCGACCAGCAGCTTATAGGCAATATAGATAAGTGCGAGTCCCCCAATCAAACGCAATCCGTAAATTTGCAATAAATACGTAACCAGCACTGTAGCAATCACACGAATGATGACCGCTCCGACTGTCCCCCAAATAATGACCTTCTTTTGATTGGCCTTATCAACATTGCGAGCCGCCAAACCGATTACGATCGCGTTGTCACCAGCTAGCACCAGATCAATGATAATGATGGATACTAATGCGGTTAAAAACTCAATTGACAAAAAATCCATACGTTTCTCCCACCTTTTTTATTTATTTGTTATACTGTACATAGTTCAGCGCTTTATACTAAAAAGCGCCATTTCACGGAATCCGGAAACGGCGCTTGACCCAAATTTGGCATCAAAAAAAGACCATTTACCCGGATTCCTAAAATCCTGGCAAAGGTCTCGCTTACAACATTACGTTGCCAATAAAGCCGGGGATTAAAAATCCCGTAATGACGACTTTACTCGTTGAGCTACTCCCCTTTGGGAACTATTCTGTTAGTGGCAGTATAGCACACATTATTGGAAATGTGAACCCTATTTTTTCTGTATAAGCGATAAGCCGAACAGGGATATTGAAAGAGGTATGTAAATGAAAAAATGGCTACTCGCTGCGGCTTATGTTTCGCTGCTTTGCATCGCGTTTATCTACAGATATGATTGGCTCGCCTGGGCGGACAAGCAGACCTCCTCTCCAGTTCTGCTACTACTCGCATTTTTATTCGCGTTAATTCCGTTTGTGCCTTACAAGCTGATTATCGCCTCCATTGCTTATGCCGCAGGCCCCTGGCAAGGTGCTCTGATCTGCTGGCTTGGCACTACAATGGCTGCGTTGGTCGTTTTTACTGCAGTACGTACCCTGTTCCGTGACAAAGGACGTGCTTATTTGAAGCGGGTTCCCGCATTGGAGCGCTTCAATCGAGTCATGGAGAGGGAGCCTTTTGCTGCTGTTCTTCTGGCTCGCCTGATTCCAGTCATCCCCCAGGCAGCGGTAAATGTATACGCTGGAGTAGCGGAGTTTCCGTTCTGGAGCTTTATCCTAGGTACAGCTATTGGCAAGCTTCCCGCAATTGCAGTGTATGCTTATGCTGGCGGCACCTTTGCAGAACACCCAATCACTGGTTTGCTCATTTTGGTGCTATATACTGCACTGGTGGGCGGCGGCTTTATGCTCTACCGAAAAAGGCTTCAACGCACCAATAGAATTTAATGCGACAGTTTGCTACCGTTTCTGTAGGATGTTTCATTGCAATTTTGAGGACAGAGCCAGTTACGCTGCCGTTTGGTTTCTGACGTTTCGTTGGATTTTGCAAAAATCTCGTATATAATTTAATTGTAAGCTATTTAAATAACAACTAATTAAACATTCTCAGATTGGAGTGACAAATATGAGCACCAACAATCCACACACGGTAGAAAAAGCAACTTTTGCAGGTGGCTGCTTCTGGTGCATGGTTTCCCCTTTTGAGGAATTACCCGGTATTTTGAAGGTTAGATCTGGATACACAGGGGGACATACCGAAAACCCTACCTATGAAGAGGTATGCTCTGAAACAACGGGGCATGTGGAGGCCGTACAGATTACATTCGATCCACAAGTTTTCCCGTATGAAAAACTATTGGAGCTATTCTGGCAGCAGATTGATCCGACGGATGAAGGTGGACAGTTTCACGATAGAGGTTCATCTTACCAAACGGTTATTTTCTATCATAATGAAGAGCAGCGAATCAAGGCAGCAGCTTCTAAAGAAGCTTTGGCTCAAAGTGGCCGCTTCGACAAGCCCATTGCTACACCGATCCTGCCTGTGACCACTTTTTATGAAGCAGAAGAATATCATCAGGACTACCATAAGAAAAACCCCGCTCATTACAAACGCTACCGCAAAGGTTCCGGTCGTGAAGATTTTATCGAACAAAATTGGTCTGGCAAGATTGATAAATCCGATCTTAAAGATCGGCTGACGCCTATTCAATACGAAGTAACACAAAAAAATGCGACCGAGCGCCCTTTTCAAAATGAGTTTTGGGACCATGAGGGTGAAGGCATTTACGTAGATATCGTATCAGGAGAGCCCTTGTTCAGTTCATTGGACAAATATGATGCAGGTTGCGGTTGGCCCAGCTTTACCCGTCCACTGCGCAGCTATAATGTCAAAGAAAAAACCGATCTCAGCCATTTTATGATCCGTACCGAGGTGCGAAGTCGCGAAGCTGACTCCCATTTAGGGCATGTATTCGATGATGGTCCAGGTCCAGATGGTCTGCGTTATTGCATCAATTCCGCCGCGCTCCGCTTCGTGCCTCAAGAAGACTTGGAACGTGAAGGATACGGAGCATATAAGTCATTATTTGAACAGTAAGTAACCATAAAATCATTGGAGCTGACCCGCGATCTATCTTTAATAGATGATCACGGGTCAGCCCTTTTTTTTGGGATATGGCAGCAGCACATCATTACGAAAGCTAACAATTAACTCATTACCCATCCAAGCCAAATTGCTAGCGGTACTAGCAATAGCTGAGCTAATAAAGTACCTGCCAAACGCGAGATGATCATCCAGCCGTACATACTGTTCATCCGAGTTAAGGGTAGCTCCCCTCGTAGCGTTTTCTCCGACAGAACCGCCAATCTTGGATCAATTAACAAGGTCAATAATACTGTTGCGACACCATTGATTAGACCTGACGACATTGACATTGCTGTACCTTGAGCAGGCCACAGGAATGATGCATATAAAGCAGATACTACTCCTGTTGTATAAATCGCAGTGACAGCTATATTCAGAATAATTAGACGCTTGGGTATCGCTCCGCTAATCAGTGAAGTAAGCATGGACCAGGTGGGGCGCTTTATGTAGTAGCCTGCATGTTTCCAGCGACTTCGCAGCATTAAATGACGCACCAAAGCCGGAATAGATCCGGTATGCTCCAAATGCACAATCCATCTAGCTGACATGCGTACCACTGTTGGATACAGTAATATAGCAAGCATGGTTCCAACGGTTGCTGCCAGCAGTACCCCATGCATATATAGTTCCAGTCTAATATCCGTTCCGCCCACTTGTGCTGCAGCTTTAGCCCGATCGACCATCCCTCCAAGTAAAGGCCCCTGCGCCATGTTAGAGGTGCGTGAAACCAACAGCAGCATTCCCGCAACGGTTAACGCCAATCCAATCCGACGCGCTCGCAAACCACCAAGCCGAAGAGCATAGGACAAGCTATCCGTAGTATGAATGATGATAGTCAGCAAAAAAACAAAACCCCAGGCAAGCAAATACTTCACTCCTTTTCCTCGTATTCTGCACACCATTATACGCTTTTTCTCAAGATACATTTTACAATATATTCATTTCTTTGATTTCCGTTTGTTTAAGCCGACAACGGGTAATACATATTACATCATCTGCAATAAGGAGTGTGCAACTATGCCTTGGAACAAACAGGATTACCCTCCATCCATGAAAAACCTAGAACCTCGTGTGCGAGAAAAAGCCGTTGTTATTGCTAACGCGCTACTCCGTGACGGCTATGAAGAAGGGCGCTCGATTGCAATTGCCACTTCCCAAGCCGAGGAATGGAACGATAATCATCCAGCCGAACAAGATGAGAAACCGACAAGACATGAAAAACAGCATTCAAGCGAAAATGTACACAACCATCATTCCGCTTCTTCCGATCGGAATGGACGCATCCATTCTACTTTAAAGCCTTCCTGATAGAAGCTGAATACAGCGAAAGGGTGTTACGAAAGAAGATTTCTCTCCTGACGTAACACCCTTTCCTTATTGACGAAGGCTGTGGACGACCGGCACTGTTTTGGCAACTACCTTTTTAGCGGGAATAGTCGCTGGCAGTACCTTTTTCACAGGTCGGTGCAGTTGGAACGTGGTCGTCCATGTAATTATTTTTCCGGCAAGCCACACAGCCAGTATTGTAAACATTGTTTCCTTCATAGGCAGATACAACAATGATAATCCCAGTACGATGATGTCACTGACAATAAACACGTTGCCGATTTTCCATCCGCGCCACTCACTGATCAGCAGAGATAAGATATCATCGCCCCCGGTTGCTCCACCGAATCGCAGTACGATTCCGGCGCCCAAACCTGTAAGCACCCCACAAAGTAGAGCAGCTATCAGCAGATTTCCATGTAGATCTATAACCAGAGTCGAATACTTCTCAAATCCTGCATAAAACAGTGAAAAAGCGACGGCTCCGATTAACGCAAGCAGCATAAATCTTTTGCCCTTCAGTACCCATGCCAGCAATATGACGGGAATATCAAGCAGCAACATACTCCATGCTGGAGATATGCCAAACGCGTAATGTCCCAGTAGGGCCAAGCCTGCAAATCCGCCTTCTGACAAATGATTCTGAGCATTAATGTGATAGTACGTAAAAGCTAAAATGCATGTTCCGAGCAACATGACAGCAATCTGTCTCAATGCTCCATTGTTCACGATAGATTCGTAAGTTTTCCTCATACAGGCTCCCTCGGTTTCTCGTAAGTTTGATGTGGATGAACCCACTCTTACGGAAGCTACCGGGTAAGATGTGCCTGGAGGACTTGGTCCTTCGCATGTACAATCCCCTCTTCCGCAGAGTTGGCTTTCGCAACTTGACGTTACTCCGCGGAAAAGCTAAGTATAAGACAGATCAAATCGTTTCCAAATCGTCCTTTGGGGAAGTATCCTTCGGGGACACATGGTATCCTGATCCTTTCTTTTGTGGAATAAAACTCCGACATTTCTGTGGTACATATAATTCTATAATTTATTATACCACACCTTGTCACCTGCTAAACAGCTTGCTTTTTTGCTGCACCATATTTTATTTTATGTGTGAGTATGCTTTATTGTATGTGCCAATTAACGCATTATACCGAAGGTTTGGCGAATGCACATTTAATATAGCCCAAAGTGTGTTTCATTTCTGCTTAGATTTTTATCCACTTAATTTGGCGGTTCTACGCTGGTTGGCCATAAACACGCCTCCAAGTATAAGGACTAGCCCGGTCAGAACGTTCCAGCCGATATGTTCATTCAGGAGCAAAAAGCCCCATACGATGGCACTTACTGGTACAAAATACGTCACCGAAGAAGCAAATTCCGCACTCCCCCGCAAAATCATGTAGTTGAACAAAATATATGCTACTCCTGATCCCAAAACTCCCAGTCCTATAAGGGAACCCAATACACCTGGATCAGAAACGATCGACAAATCAGGTCTTTCCACAATTGCCATCATAATGCCACCCCCTGCCGCCGCACCAAACAGTGTTGCAAAGGTAGCCTGATACATGGAAAGATTGGAGAGAAAACGTTTGGAGAGTTGTGTTCCAAATCCGTAGCAGAGAGTCGCAAGCAGCATACACCCAAAACCCACAGGATCAACAGAAATAATAGATGCAGGATTAATACCCAATAAAATAATAATCCCTACAAAAGCGAGACCCATTCCTAACCACTGCATTCGATGAAAAATTGCCCCGAAAAAAACAAGCCCTACCAACATGGTCCATATTGGCGTGGTAGCATTCAATACAGAAGCCATGCTGCTAGCTATTCTGGTCTCGCTAAAACCGATCAATGTCCATGGCAAAACCATGTTGACCAAAGCTACTAGAGTAACCGATTTCCACGGAATGCTTTTGATTTTAAACGGCCTGCGCATAAGTAGCATTAATAAGACGATAAAAATAAGTCCAAAGCTGGATCTAAGAAATACAATCGTCCACGGTCCTACTTGATGTAGCAACAACACCTTGATAAACATAAACGAACCGCCCCAAATGAGGCTCAACAATAATAAAGCTGCATATAACGAACGTGACAATATGTATACCTTCTTTCTCCACTTTCTTAAGTTAAACAGTAAAGGCTGACCGCAGTCAGAACGATCTCCCCTTTTATGTAAGTTTTTATCCATTAGCTTAACATAAACTCTATTTGACTGTCATTGGTGATAAACACAAGAATTCTTTATACAATGACACATGAGGTGTCACTCCCTAACACTTTTCCAATAATTGATGATTGCTTTAGCCATAGAAAAATTCCTATGATGAGGTATGAATAGAACGTATGTTCTATATACTAATTATATATTGTATTCTTACTCGGAGTAAAGGAGATTTTTATGCCAAGCCAAAAGATACTGAACCACAAGAATAAAGCTCCTTTGCCTTCTGCAGAAGACGCAGGGCTGATCAAGATCTGTGTACTTCTAACTCTTGTGCTGGATGTGCTGGAACGGGACATTCGTATTATACATACCTCTCCTCTAAAAATGCCCGATTTGTATGTTCGTAGCCTGACTGGAGTACAACAGCGCGTAGCTGTTCAATTAGCAGAGACAAAGGCGCGCATGAAAACACTAGGGGTTAAAATATACAGCGAAATCCGAAATCATGAAGGTGTAGAAGTTTTGTATGTATGCCGCGGCTATCAAAGGCGATTTTTCATGCTTTCATCCTTTGCCCGCAGCGAGGTCCGGCGGAATCTGGGACACTATCTAGGAATTGATCCGACGCAAGATTAAGCCCCCTTGTAATCTGGTGATTCAAGAATGGATAAGTCACCAGATCATGGATAAACTCAGTCCATTTAGCACACATTATGCCTATCTCATCCAAAAAGGAGGTGCTCTCTTGGCTGGACAATGACGCAGCTTTCGTTGATTTAAGCAGAAATGTTTGAGCAGTTATCTATCAATCTAAATCTGATTCGCAAACAAATTGTCACCCCGTCACTGGTTGTACGCTACTTTTATGTGGGATCTAAAACCCGAACCAAAATCGCTATTGTCTATGTTCAAGACTTGGCTAATCCTAAGCTGGTGAAAGCAGTGAAAACGAGAATTAAAGCGATCTCCTCCGATATGGTGCTCCCTCCCGGTTTTATTCAAGAATTTAAGGAGGACAATCCTTCCTTATTTCTTCCCTCAATAGCTCAGCACGGAACGACCGGATCGCGTGACCGCCAATCTAACGGAGGGACGGATTGCGATTTGGGCTGAAGGTAGCCCAACTACTCTAATAGCTCCCGTCTATTTTTTTGCATTTTACCAAATCCCAGATGATTATCACGGCCGTTGGATTATTAGTTCATTTCTAAGAACGATTCGAATGATGAGCTTTTTGATCGCTTTTACGCTGCCTGCCATTTACATTGCGACGATTACTTTTCATCCAGCTATTTGCCATTAGAGCTGGCGCATACCATCAAAAAATAACTGGAAATTGGTTCCACATCCAATGATTCTGCTTATTTTTTCCCAATTGTGTTCCCTTTTCTGCTACTGATTCTATCCTATCTCTTCAAAAAAAAGGAGGGACCTGAAACATAAAAAAAGAGCAGAGCGCTTGGAATGCTGACTCTACTCATGTTTATAACAGGCTGCTGGGATCAGGACAATTTGAAGGATGCCCGATTGGCAAATGCATCGGCTTATGATCTCACTCCTGAAGGCGTGTTGTCGCAGACGCTAGAGGCTGTAGATGATCCTCAAAGCAATCAGGAAAATGGATGTGATGCCTTTGGCGTAGGCAGACAGTTGATCGCTCATCATCCAGCAGTATGGAAAAGTGTAGATTGGAATAAAGAATATCCCAATGTCCGTTTTCATCCGCAGGTCACTGTAGACATTGTCGGGAACGGCATTTTAAACTAAACCGTTCCTGTCGTTTAGTTTTTGGGTTGATCAGATATTATTTCTGGATAAATAACTTCATCAGATTGGGTTTTTGGAGCCTCACTCTGGCTTTCCGATTCAAAAGGAGTCCCTTGTTCGTTTTCAACAGAAGGTTGCGAAGTATCTGTTGATGGCACATCGTTATTCTCATCAGGCATTTCTATCTCTGTGTCTGCGTCAGGAACAGCAGAATCCGTTTCCTCTGGTGGAATTTTCTCTTGATCTATTGCAGGTACCTCAACCTCTGGGACTTCTTTTTCCTTGATATCTGGTTTGGACGAGACCGCTGGTCTAGCAGAACGCGGAAGCTGTTCTCTTCCAACTTCGGTAGGCACATACTTTTGATTAAACCAGTCAGTCACGAGTTGACCCGATTGACGGGAATAACGCCCTGGTAGCTTACCTGTAAGGCTAGAAACCGTAACTCTTACAACACCTTCCGGCCGTATAAAGTGCTTATTCTTAAAAAGCTCAGGCTGGTCCTTGACCGCCTCATTCATGATCAGTGCCCACACTGACTGTGCTCTGGAATGGCCTTCTTGAGATAATGTATTAACCTGTTGGCGGTAACCAGCCCAGACGCCTAGTGTAACGTCAGGTGTGTATCCCATAAACCACACATCACCAAAGTTTTGTGTCGTACCGGTTTTACCGGCGATATCAATGGCACCGTAGCTTTTAAAAGCATTTTGCAGGCGTTTGCCAGTTCCCCTCGGATCTGATATAACAGTTTTGAGCATATCCGTCATCAAAAATGCGGTTTGCTGCGAATATACACGCTTCGTCTGCGGTTTAAATTCATATACGACCTTCCCGTTGGCATCCGTAATTTTGCTGATCAGATGAGGTGCATTATATACACCCATATTGGGAATCGTTCCATATGCTGCGGTCAGTTCCTCGACGGATACCCCTTTACTTAGTCCACCCAGAACCCCTGTCTGAGCATGTTCATCCTGCGGCTGAATGGTCGTAATTCCAAGAGAACGCACAAAATTCCAAGCGTTTGGAATTTTAACTTCATATAAAAACAGCCTCAGCGCAGGGATGTTGATTGACCGATTGAGTGCTTCACGGGCTGTCATAAGTCCCTCGTACCGTCTGTTATAATTTTTAGGAATATGATAACCTTTACGCCCGTCTTTCAATATGATTTGTGAATCATCAATAAGACCGGCTGGCTGAGTGTAGCCCTTTTCCAAAGCAGGTAAATAAGCAGCAATAGGCTTTATGGCAGAACCGGGCTGACGTGTCATTTGAGTTGCATAGTTCATTTGCTCGGTATTAAAATCCCTGCCCTCGATCATACCGAGTATGGCCCCTGTTTTATGATCAATCATGATTGCTGCAATCTGCTCTAATCCCTTCTTCTTACTGTATGGAGAAAAGTTTTGTGGATTGGCTGCAATTTGCCGCATATTATTATAAATTTTCTTATTTATCGTTGTATAAATTCGATATCCGGACCTTTGCAACTCTTCTCGCGTATTTTGAAGAAGCTCGGCATGCTCAGGTTTGGAAATCTCGGCTGGCGTGATATCCGGATTTTGCTGGAGCGCTAACAATTGGGCGGCTTCCCGCTCTGTCTCCAGCATCAAATAAGGGAATGTGTTATAACTTTTTTCGCGATGTGGCGCAAGAGTGGCTTTCACATCAAATTGAAGCGCCTCGTTATATTCGGATAGCGTAAGTTTACCTGTTGCCAGCATTCTTCCCAACACGACACGTTGACGCTCCATCGCTTTATTGAAGCCTTCTTCATCGAAGTTCCCTTTACCATCAAAAGCGGAATAAACAGATGGCAGTTGCGGGAGACCTGCCAAATAAGCCGCCTGAGCAATATGAAGCTTATGTAGATCACTTACATTGAAAATCCCCAACGAAGCAGACTTGATTCCATATAAATTGTAACCAGCGGAACCATTACCAAAAGGCATTTTGTTTAAGTAAGCCGTTAATATTTTATCCTTGCCCATAAACCGCTCCATACGCAGTGCTAGCAGCATTTCCTTCACCTTGCGGCTGTCCGTCTTATCCAGACTGAGAAAAACCCTTCGGGCTACCTGCTGCGTCAGTGTGCTGCCGCCTGTTTGGCGGTTTTCATTCAAAAGCTTCTGCTTAACGGCACGAGCTGTTCCCTTTAAATCCACACCACGATGCTCATAAAATTGGCTGTCTTCCGTTGAAATGAGGGCGTCCACAATCGACTGAGGGACATCCTTCAGATCAACGAGCTGTCGATCCTCCTCCATGCGCATTCTTCCAACCGGAGTTACCTGATCATTAAAAAATACAAAGCTGGTCAGAGCGTTCTCATTTACCTTTTCATATATCAACTGACGTGATCGTACAGGTTCATCATGAACCAGTGCCGCTACATAACCGGATATAAGACCTCCAGCAAATAGCACTCCAAGTACACCCGCAAACGAGAACCACTTGATATTAATCAGCAAAACTCTGCCAAAAATACGCCACCTACTGCGTTTTTGAGATGATGGTCGACGTTTTGGGTTCATAAAAATGGTTTTCTCCCCTCAATATTCATTCATTTCCAACTTGTTTTTGCTCAAGATATTATGATACGCCATGTTAGGTTTTACGTAAACTGTAACGTTCCAAAAAATACATTTGTATTAGGAACACTTGTTCTGTATATAATACTACTATAAGAGTATACATTCAAGAATATTTTGGAAGGATGATCAACACCTATCAGGAGAGGAGGTCGAATTTTGAAGGAACGCAGAAATACAACCATATTCTTATCGGACTGCCAAAGTTTTTATACCAGCATCGAAAAAGCCGATGATCCCAAATACCAACATAAGCCACTCGTTGTGGCCGGTGACCCTGCACTTCGTTCAGGTATTATTTTAGCTGCGTGTCCGCTGGCCAAAAAACATGGTATATCTACAGCAGAACGTCTGGGAGAAGCGGTGAAAAAATGTCCTGACCTTATCATTGTACGCCCGCGTATGCAGCATTATATCGATGTCTCATTAAAAATAACAGAAATCTATAATGAATATACGGATTTGGTTGAGGTTTTCAGCATTGATGAACAGTTTCTGGATATGAGCGGAAGCCTCTCTCTGTTCGGAGATCCGGTGAGTATTGCAAGTGAAATTCAGCAAAAGGTACTGGCACAAACAGGAGTATGGATTCGAATTGGCATCAGCTCCAACAAAATGCTGGCTAAAACCGCAACAGATATATGGGCTAAAAAAAATGACACTGGCATTTTCTTGTTGCCTGCATCCGATATTGCAGCGTTGCTGTGGCCTCAGCCAGTACGACTTATGTTTGGCGTCGGTTCGCGCATGGAACGGCATTTGGAGAAGCTTGGACTACACACCATTGGAGATATCGCACGTACTCCCTTACCCCGGCTACAGGACAGATTCCGGTCTCATTTCGGCAAGCAGTCCGATATTCAGGCAGAGGTGATATGGCGAACTGCTAACGGGATGGATCACAGCCCGGTCAAGCCAGAAACATTTAATACACCTCCCAAATCCATCGGTCATATGATGACTCTTCCCCGCGACTATCTCCAGCCTGCGGAAGTGGAAACCATCCTGCTTGAACTAACAGAAGAGGTGTGTCGGGACGCTCGCCGCAAAGGATATATGGGCTCAGTTGTGACTGTTCATTGTATATGCAGTCCCTACGAGGCACCAACCGGATTCTCCCGACAAATGAAGATACCCGATCCTACAAACCATACCCAAAAGGTATATGAAACCGTTAAAAAAATCTTTTATACTTTTTGGAATCATATGCCCGTGAAGCGCGCAGGGGTTACTTTAAGCGGATTAGTGGATGATCAACTGTATCAGCTGGATTTTTTTGAGGACCAGGAGCGATCCCGTGCTTTGGAAAAGGTGACGGACACTTTAAAGGATCGGTACGGTCAGTCCATCATCATGCGAGCATCGTCGTTAACAGATGCCGGGCAGGCCATGGAACGGTCTATTAAAATTGGCGGTCATTACAAATAAAAAAACTCATGATAAGCAACACTAGCTATTGCCCGGGGAATGAACTAAAACAAACCAAAAAGGATCGCCTGACATCAGGCAATCCTTTTTTTATCTGTGCTTCACAAAAAAACATGGAGAGCGCTTTGAAGCACCTCTTCAAATAGCAATCAACGGAACATTCCCCACAGCTTGATTAGATGGAATGTATTGGACGGATCAATTTTTTGTGCCAATACGAAGGCGATCAATTGCTCCTCCTGCACAGCCGTCAAACGCTCGTTTAAAATAGCAGAAGTGGACTTCACAAGATGACGCACCTTAGCTTTATTTTGCAGGTCCGCTTTAGTCACACCTTCAATCTGCTGTTTAACCCGCTCCTTGAGTGCACGATTCTTCATTTTCAACTTAATCCGCTCCACCAGTTGCGGACTGATTCCATATTGCTGATAGCTCAATGTTGCCACACCTCCCATATCATTCGGTCATTCCCAAATATATGACGGCCAGCCTGTCCATTGTGCCTATCTGTTTAAAACGTTTAGAACAACCTCATGATTCATGGTGAATTAGTCGATGAGATCCCCCTGGAAAATCTGCTCTTTTTGCAAATAACCGCGCAGTGCTTCATACTGCGGAGATGTCCAAAAAGACGCATCCTTGATCAGATCAGTTGCATCCTCACGCGCCTTTTCCAGCACCTCAAAATCCGCTACCATATCTGCTAAACGAAACTCGGGTAGCCCACTCTGCTTGGTGCCAAAAAAGTCACCCGGCCCTCTCAAATCCAGATCACGTCTAGCAACCTCAAAACCATCGTCCGTATCAGTCATAACCTTCATCCGCTCCTGTCCAACCTCCGACTTAGGATCAGCGATCAATACACAATACGAGGCATGTGCACCCCGTCCGACTCGTCCACGTAATTGATGTAACTGGGACAGCCCAAAACGATCCGCATCCATAATGATCATTAGTGTCGCATTGGGAACGTCTACCCCTACCTCCACAACCGTCGTTGAAACGAGCAACTGAATTTCATTCGCATAGAAAGAACGCATAACTTCTTCCTTTTCTGCGGGAGTCATTCGTCCATGTAATAGACCAACGCGGTAATGTGGAAAAGCCTGCTGCATTTGAATATGCAAATCGATGGCATTCTGTACGTCCAGCTTCTCCGACTCTTCAATCAACGGACAAATCAGATAAGCCTGCCGTCCCTGGTCTACCTCGCGGGAAATAAAACCAAGTACCCGATCCATCAGTTCGTGCTTCACCCAATAGGTGGAAATTGGAATACGCCCCTTCGGCCGCTCTGACAACGTAGAAACGTCCATATCGCCAAACGCAGTGATGGCCAGCGTACGAGGGATCGGTGTGGCCGTCATCGTCAGCACATCGGGATTATAGCCTTTGCGACGCAGTACACTTCGCTGGTTCACTCCGAATCTATGCTGCTCATCCGTTACAACAAGCCCAAGCTGACGAAAATATACATCCTCCTGAATGAGAGCATGGGTGCCTACTACAATGTCCAGTAGACCCATTTGGAGAGCAGCTAGCAGTTCCTTACGCTTCTTCCCGGTTGTACTCCCAGTCAGTAGACCAACGCTGATTCCAAAGGGCTCAAACAGCTTGTGAAGCGACCGCATGTGCTGCTCGGCCAATATTTCGGTTGGCACCATCAGCGCTCCCTGAAAACCGGAACGTACTGTAGCAAATAAACCGATGGCAGCAACAACTGTTTTACCTGACCCAACATCCCCTTGAAGCAGACGGTTCATACAATAAGGTGAGCGTAGATCGTGCAGTATTTCAAGCTCTACCTTCTTCTGTGCATCCGTTAATTCAAAAGGCAAAGCCCTTACAAATTCACGAATCGTGGCGTTATCCACCGTATGTACCACCCCGTCCGCACGACCGCGATTTAACGCCCGGAATGCCTGCATTTTCAGCTGAAATAAAAATAGCTCCTCATACACCATCCGCCGACGAGCCTCTTGCCCCTCACGGTTGTCCTGAGGCTGGTGTATACCCGCAATAGCCTGCTTGCGCGGCATCATACTATATTTGCGTACAAGCAACTCAGGCAATATTTCGGGGATCATTTCACCAAACTGCTGGAGCGTCTGATTCATCGTTTTTCGCATCCAGCTTTGCGTAATCTTGCCGCCTATAGAGTACACCGGTTGAAGTGTTCCCGAGCGGGCCACTCCTTTATCAGGAAACTCAGAATCTGCAACAGTCATCTGCATACGTTTGAGGTCCCATTTACCAGTCACCACAATTTCACGACCAGAGGTTAGCTGCTCCTTCATGAAATGCCGATTAAACCATGTCGCGGTAAACATCCAATCCTCGGCCATTAATTTACAAGTCAACCTTGATTTGCGCCCGTAACGCTGAAGCACCGGAATGCCCATAATTTTAGCCTGTACCGTAATCTTATCTCCGTCCTTCACTTCGCTTAGCGAGCGCAGTCGGTAATCTTCATACCGAAACGGATAATATTCCAGCATGTCCTGTATGTTAGAAATGCCAAAAGCGTGAAGCTCTCCCTCTTTGAGAGCACTCACGCCATGTATTTGTTTTAAAGGTATTTGATCCAATTGCAGCATATTACCTCTCATCTCCGGCCGGCCATACAAAAATGCCAATCGTTCCTGGCCCTACATGGGTCCCAATCACAGCGCCAAGTTCAGTATATATTCGATCTCCCAACTCAAAATGCTCTGCCAGCTGAGCCACGAACGCTTCTGCCGCTGAGCGATCTGCCGTATGACCCACAGCAATATTAATTTTTTGGCCTTTTAAATCCCGCTCCAGTAGTTCAATAATTCGTGCTGTCGCTTTTTTATGCCCTCTCGCCTTATCAACCGAATAAATAATGCCTTCTTTGTCAATCGAAAGTATCGGCTTAATGTTAAGCAACGTGCCCACCATTGCCGCTGCCTTACCAATACGTCCGCCTTTTTGTAAGTATTGCAGGGTATCCACCAGGAAATACAAACAACGGCGCTCTCCACGACGTTCCACAGCCCGAACAATATCAGCCGGGGAGTGCCCGGCTGCCGCCAGCTCTGCCGCATAAACCACTAGCATACCGTATCCGTATGAAGCTGATTTGGAATCCACCACAGTCACTCTATGTTCATGCTTCTCCAGCATGGATTTGCCCAGCAGAGCAGACTGATACGTTCCACTCACACCCGAGGATAAATGGATAGAGATAACCTGGCTCTCAGGGTATTGCTCCAACAGTGTCGTGTATGTCTCCAAAAAACGGGCTGGTGAAGGCTGTGACGTCGTAGGCAGCTCATCAGCCCGTACCAGTTCGCTGTAAAACTGCGCCGCTGACATCTCAATGCCGTCCAGGTAAGCTGTGCTGCCGAACATCACTGTCAGTGGTACAACGACTATACCGAGACGGTCTGCTAATTCCGGTGGAATATCAGCCGTGCTATCCGTCAAAATGATGGTACTACTCATCAGTCAGACCTCCTTTTGTAGTGGACTTCCATGGGTGCGCAAAAGCACATCAGGTTTCCACTGAGAACAAATAAGGATAAATCGGCTGACCACCTTCATGAACTTCCACTTCAGCATCCGCATAATTTTCTTCAATCCATGCAACAAGCTGATCTGTGTCTTCTTGATTCGCGTCCGAACCTGTGAGAATCGTAACAATTTCATCGCCATTCACCAGCATTTTCGCTAGCAAAAGACGGGACGTTGCCATTAAGTGTTCCTCGGTCGCAACAATCTTGGAATCCTGAATACCGATGTAGTGCCCTGCTGTAATATGCAGATCATCAAGCGTCGTATCCCGTACCGCGTAGGTCACTTGCCCAGACTTCACCCGGGTGACTGCGTCACGCATATTGTCCTGATTTACCTCAAAAGCCTCTTCCTCCTGGAAGGCAAATGCTGCCGCAATGCCCTGAGGAATTGTTTTGCTCGGAATAACCGACACCATACGTTCCATCTCTAGCAGTTCACGCGCTTGTTCTGCCGCCAAAATAATATTGGAATTATTCGGAAGAATAAAAATATGTTGAGCCGCAATCGAGCGGGCCGCATTAACGAAGTCCTCTGTGCTCGGATTCATTGTTTGGCCACCAGCAAGGACAACATCGACACCTAAACTTCTGAAAATATCAGCAATTCCTTCACCGGAAGCCACAGCTATAAAACCAAAGGATGCCAGTTCATGAGCGGGGGGCTCAGACGGCTCTTCCTCACGTACAGGCTCTGTTGGTATTTCAGCAAACCACTCAGGCTCAGGAGCAACATCCATACCCGCAGACAACAAATCACGATGCTGCTCGCGCATATTTAAAATACGAATCTGTGTAATTTCTCCGTAACGCAGTGCCAAATTCAGTACTTCACCAGGAGCCTTAGAATGTACGTGAACCTTGATGACATCATCGTCTGAAATCACGATAATAGAATCACCATCTACAGATAACGCTTTCCGGAAGGCTTCCTCATCAAAATAGGTACCTTGCGCATCGCCCAGTTGTCGATTAATAAAAAACTCCATATCATACAAAAATTCAATATTATCCGTTTCGAGCTTCGCTTGCGCAGAAATCGGCGCATCTGGGGAAGGAACAACTGCAGGAGCAGTAGGTCTCTCCGATACGTGAGGAGCAAAAACCGGGCATGCATTATCACTTTTTGCAATTGGAGACGTCACCAAGCCGCTTCCAAGATGCTGCATAAAGCCTTCATAAATATACACAAGGCCTTGCCCACCCGAATCTACAACCCCTACTTGCTTCAGTACAGGGAGCATGTCCTGCGTCATGGCAAGCGTTTCCTTCGCTTTGGCAAGCACTTCTTCCATCAGTTCTGTGATATCGTTCGTCCGGCGCGAAAAAAACACAGCATGCCTGGCCGCTTCCTTCGCCACGGTAAGAATTGTACCCTCCACCGGCTTAACCACCGCCTTGTAGGCCGCATCCACCCCGCTCTGCAATGCCGATGCGAACTGAAGGGTATTCAATTCCTCGTATGGGGCAGCGTAACGGCTGAAGCCACGAAACAACTGAGACAGGATAACCCCTGAATTGCCGCGGGCTCCCATCAGCAAACCTTTGGATAATATGCCGGACATGACACCGATGGAGGAAGAATCCCCCCTCTTTAATTCCGTTACGCCCGCGCTCATCGTCAAATTCATGTTGGTTCCCGTATCACCGTCTGGCACCGGGAATACATTTAGTGAATTGACATGTTCCGCATGCTGCTGTAATTGTTCCGCCCCGGCTAAAACCATTGCGGTAAAATCTGTTCCATTCAAAGAACGATTACTCAAGAGAATTCCCCTTCCTAGCTTAATACACTTGTTTTACTATCAACCTTCACCACACCTTATTCAACTGTGCCTACAGGTTCAATTAAATTATACTAAAGCCAGACGACGAATACGAATGTCACACTTTCATAAGCTCTTGTACTCACGTCTGGTCGTTCTTCTACAGGTCATATACAATGAAAAACCAGTCAACTGCCCAACAATAAATCATCGGCTGGAATGATAACTATAGTCCCGCCTCTGAACCGCCGGCATGACTGGAATAAGAATTCACATTCCATTTAAATACAAAATAATCGCAGCAATAACTATCCCATATTGTACTATAATGCGAAAGAGAAATAAATAAAGTTTTTGAATCAGTTGACGGAGCTTTTTTGACTATGATATTATATTTAAGTATTGTTTTGTTCAGGTTAGTGACTTACAAAGTCCGGCTGACCCAGTCGGCCTGAAGAGAGACCCGTTCCATATGGAATTTGGTTATTTTCAGAATAGGAGGTGGAATCATGTCTCGTAAATGTTCTGTAACAGGCAAAAAGCCTGGCAGCGGTAACCACGTATCTCACGCTAACAACCGTAATCGCCGTACTTGGGGCGTCAACGTACAAAAAGTTCGCATTCTCGTTAACGGTAAACCGAAACGCGTTTATGTCAGCACTCGTGCATTGAAAGCCGGTAAAGTGACTCGCGTGTAGTCGTAAAAAAATATCGTTATAAACAAAAGGCACCTCGTTTTAAACGGGTGCTTTTTTGGTTATTCGAAAAGTAATATCCATCTGGTTCAGGAGAACAAAATGTCAGGCACCTTCCCGTGCGTTCCTATCTTTTACTGCCGAGCTACCTATCTGTTATGCCCGGGAAGCGTGCCCTGTGTACCTTCAGCTTTCATCCTACATCCTGTGTTTACGTTACGTTGAATTCAGTTTTTCTGGAATGTATTCAAAATGGCTTTAACGAATCCACCCAGAAATTTTGGCAGCTTGATTGTGTAAAACTTCATGCCTCACCCTCCCCATCATCCTCCTGCATCCGTTCTCTGTAGTTTATGCAACCTAAAGGGTTGTTGCCCCACAAAAAAAGGCTACATGAGAATCCCGCTCATGTAACCATATTTATGCACAACCATCCCAGGCTATACCATCAGACAAGTCCGCGAACATAGAGATATGCTGAGAGTATGAAAATAAACAGGATATAATAAAGTGCGCTGCACACCACAAAACCTATTCGTAAACCACGCCGTTCATTTTTACGAAAATAAAACAGTACAACTAGAACAGCCAAAAGTGAAAGAATGACATTCCAAGGAGCCTTCACAAGCGAGAAACAGCTAAGGGTCAACCCCGTCGCCATGCTCGCTACAGTCATCCACAATGCTTCAGTCAGCTTCACTTGGACAAACGTGCTGCACTGTCCCGAATCGCAGCAATAGCCGCTGCGCGGTCTGCTCTGCCGAATACCGCACTACCAGCCACCAGCACGTCAGCCCCCGCTTCAAATACGGCTGGTGCCGTCTCCTCCGCAATACCTCCGTCTACCTCGATATGTACGTCTGGACGACCCAATTCGTTCAACCAAGCACGGATTTGTCTGATTTTATTTAACGTCTCTGGAATGAAGGACTGACCTCCAAAGCCAGGATTGACCGTCATTACCAGAATCATATCCACATTTGGCAGCACTTCCTTGATCGCATATGGTGAAGTACCTGGATTGAGAGCCACTCCAGCCAGAGCGCCTTGCTGCTTGATCAAGTGAAGGACACCATGCAAATGAACACAGGCCTCAGCATGAACAGTGATGATATCGGCTCCTGCTTTTACGAAATCGCCAATATAGCGTTCAGGATGCTCAATCATCAGATGAACATCCAAGGGAAGAGTCGTGTGCGGACGAATAGCCTGAACGATAGGTGGGCCCAGTGTAATATTGGATACAAAATGTCCATCCATTACGTCCACATGAATCCAGTCCGCTCCTCCTGCCTCAGCTTCCGCAACTTCACTGCCCAAGCGAGCAAAATCAGCGGATAAAATCGACGGTGCTATTTTTAACATATACTCAGTACCTCCGCTTTTTTTCTTTTAATTCCTGATAGAACTGCAAATAGCTATCATACCGTCCCTGTGAAATATGTCCTTCTTCCAGGGCCTCTCTTACTTTACAGCCTGGCTCGTGAATATGGGTACAACCCCGAAATTTACATCCTTCCGCATACTGCTGGAATTCACGAAAACAGGGAGATAGTTCATCCACACCTAACTCCAGAAAATCCAGCTGGCTAAACCCCGGTGTGTCTGCTACAAATCCTCCGTTGTCTAGAGGAATCAGCTCCACATGACGCGTCGTATGCCTTCCTCGGCCCAG
The DNA here is from genome assembly GCF_058895805.1 of Paenibacillus sp. NMA1017. Classification (NCBI taxonomy): domain Bacteria; kingdom Bacillati; phylum Bacillota; class Bacilli; order Caryophanales; family Paenibacillaceae; genus Paenibacillus; species Paenibacillus sp. NMA1017. The sequence continues at coordinate 374,372 of NZ_JBZXYR010000002.1, forward strand.
CTTATTGCTTATGGCGCTCGTCTCCAGCGTTAACCCAGGCTCCAGAGCATTAAGCATAGAAGACTTTCCTACACCTGACTGCCCGGAAAACACGCTGATTTGACCAGCCAACAGCTTCTTAAGCTCAGCCGTCCCTTCTCCAGTACGGGCACTGGTTACCAGCACCTCATAACCGATCTTCCGGTAAATTTCCTGAACGGCCAGCACGGTGTCATCCTTTGAAGGGCTGCCTTCATACAAATCGCGCTTGGTCAGACAGATAATCGTATCCAGCCCGGCGTGCTCAATATGGACTAAAAATTTGTCCAGTAAAGGCAGGTTTAAATCCGGCTCGCGCAAGGAAAACAGCAGCACAGCAAGCGTGGTATTAGCTACCGGAGGACGAATTAGCTCTGTCGTACGCTTTCTAATCTCCTTGACCATACCTTCCCCGTTCTCAGTCAGTTCGTAAACGACCCGATCACCAACAAGAGGCGTGATCTCTTTTTTCTTAAAAATGCCGCGTGCTCTGCATTGTACCGTAGCTTCGCCAGATACCGGACGCCCATCCTGATCCAGGCTGGAGACATAATAATATCCGCTAAGCGCCTTGACGATCAGACCTTCAGGCATGTGTAAGATGTCCTCCTTCATAATGTTCAAGTTTCATTGCGTATAACAGGTCGAGCATCTTCCTATTGCAAGTTTACTGATGCTGAACAGCCTCAATCACTTTTTCCTTCTTTTTGTGGGAAGCATGGCCTGTGTCGTTTTTATGGCTAACCGCCAACTCACTGCGCGTGCCCCCCATGGAACTCGTTCCAGGAGCAAAGGCGGAAGGGTCACCATTACCTCCTGTGCCCTCCTGATTGTTCGAGTCGCCTCCACCATTACCACTATCATTAGAAGATCCCCCGCTATCACCTTCCTCGCCGTTTCCATTTCCATTCTGCGAGGAATTACCATCAGGTGTATCTGTTGGTGAAGTTCCAGCAGGTGGGGCAATTTGAGGCATCGTCACTGTTCCATTTTTCGCATCAATATAAGAGACCGGATACGTATCAATAAAGTCACCATCTCTAAATACTGAGACAACACTGTCTTTGTTCGGAGCCATTAGCAGGTTGATAGTGAACACCTGTGTCGTATTAATCGTACGGCTTCCCCATTCCTGATTATCTCCACGCGCATCCGTATAAGTGATACGAATTTTACTGTTTTTACCCTCTTCCTTCGGCGCAACAGGCACATTAAATGCTAGTGTAATCGCTTCTGGCGGGTAACCGGTGCTTACATAAAACGTAATTTCCGTATTTGGTGGCAACTCACTGCCTGCCTCTGACGGCCATTGTTTGGTTACTCTTCCTTTTTCCTGCTCATAGCTAAATTCTTCTTTAATCGAGCCAACTTTAAGTCCTGCCTTTTTGACCTCATTTTCCGCTTGACTCTGCGTCTTCCCTACGAGACTTGGCATTTTCACAGTGTCAGCGCCCTTGCTGACTGTGAGCACAACTTGGACTGAATCCTTATCAAATGGCTCGTTTGCAGCGGGTGTCTGACTAAGGACAGTCCCAACGGCCTGATCACTGAACTGCTCATTTTGCTGAATTTGCGTCTCCTTAATTTGCTGGGCGGTTAGCAGCTTAACAGCATTCTCGTAGCTTTGGCCTTTGACATCCGGCATCGGGGTGAGCGGTTTGGCAATCCCGACTTTCAGACTAATCTTGGTTCCTTCCTTGACTAAAGAATCTGCAGGATAGCTTTGATAAAATACAACACCAGGCGCGATTCCTTCTTTGTATTCATGCTGGATTGGCTCCTCAATGAGTAATCCCGCTTTACTGAGATTAACCTTCGCTTGGTCTTCTGTTTGTGTCAATACACCTGGTACTTTTACCTCAGGCACGACGAGTACACTTTGCACATAGTACACCACTCCGCCCATGCACAGAAGTAACACCAACACTAGTGTTACCCACAAGATTGCTTTTTTTCTATTTTTCTTGGACGATTGCTTGCTCGGAAGCTCTTCAGACTCACGCGGTTGGGCAGGTACATCATCCCCGCTAGAAGACATCCCTAATTGTTGAGGCTTAATAGCCGGAATAACCCGTGTTTGATCCTCATCATCCAGATGTGTAAACTCCAGCTTGGATTCATTACGCCGTCCCGGCAGCAAACAGGTTTCCAAATCTTTTAGCATTTCGTCTGCCGATTGATAACGCTCTTCTGGATTTTTGCGCATGGATTTTAGAATGACATTTTCCACACTTTGCGGAATCAACGGATTAATTTTACGTGGTTCCTCAAATTCCTCTTGCAAATGCTTGAGCGCTACACTAATTGGACTTTCTCCCAGGAAAGGGAGCTGCGCCGTCAGCATTTGATATAAGACAATACCTAAAGAATATAAGTCCGATTTTTCGCCGGTGACGATACCCTTTGCATGCTCAGGTGAAAAATAATGAACAGAACCTACAACAGAACCCGTCTGGGTAATGGTCGTTGACGTAACAGCTCTAGCAATCCCAAAATCGGTTACCTTAACCCGTCCATTACGTCCAATTAATATATTATGAGGCTTGATGTCTCGGTGAATGATCTGATTTTGGTGAGCATGCTCCAACGCATCGCAAATCTGGGAAGCAATCCGTACTGCTTCATCCACTTGCAATGGTGCACGTTCTTTAATAATCTCATTCAAATTTTTACCTTCGATGCACTCCATTACAATATAATGGATCTCATCCTCTTGGCCGACATCATAAATACTGACCACGTTCGAATGCGAAAGCGAGGCCGCAGACTGCGCTTCACGCCGAAACCGGCGAATAAATTCCTCATCATGAACAAATTGCTGGCGCAACACTTTAACTGCGACATTACGATTTAGCAAAATGTCTTGAGCCTTATACACCAGCGCCATACCGCCGCCACCGATACGCTCAATAATTTCGTACCTTCCCCCTAGCAGGTGCCCGATCATGCGTCACACCCCTTTTCACTCAATGAAACCGTGTCGTCGGGCATTTCAAACAAAGCTACAGTAATATTATCGTCTCCTCCAGCAAGCAAGGCCAGATGTAGCAGACGATCCGCACGCTCCTCCAAAGGATTCTCTGCGGCACCTACTACTTTACTGATTTGTTCTTCCGTTACCAGATTGCTTAATCCGTCGCTACACAGTAACAGTACATCGCCTTTTTCCAGCGTAATGGAGTCAATATCCACTTTCACCTCGGAATCAGTGCCCAGCGCCCGTGTCAGTACATTGCGACGAGGATGGTTCTCCCGTTCTTCCTTACTGATCTGACCGTTTTTGAACAGCTCATTAACCAAAGTATGGTCTTCTGTAAGCTGACGTACTGCTCCTTTGGATATGACATAGGCGCGACTGTCACCGATATGTCCGATAATTCCGGATGCGTCGTTTAATAAAACCGCAACAACTGTCGTTCCCATATTATGATACTTCTCATCGCGTGCAGCCGTCTGGAAGATGACTTCATTGGCATGCAAAATAGCGTCGCTGAGCGCCGCCGTCAAAGAATGTGCGGATAATCCGCTCTCCAGCGTCGCCAAATCAGCGGCAAGTGTCTCTACCGCAAGGCGGCTGGCCGTATCACCGGCCAAGTGCCCTCCCATACCATCGGCAACAATCCCAAGGATATAGCCTTGCTCTAAGTGCCTGATCCAGGCAGAATCCTCATTCACCGAACGTACACGTCCGACATGGCTGACATGAACTGTTTTGATCAAATGGTTTCACCCCAACTCCATATGCTTTGCACGCAACTGACCGCAGGCAGCGGCAATATCGTGACCCTGTTCACGCCGGATCGTCACATTGACGCCTTTTTCGGCAAGAATACGTTGAAAATTAAAAATATCGCTGCGCGATGTGCGTACATACTTGCGCTCAGGCACATGGTTGACTGGAATCAAATTGACGTGACACAGCATGTCCTTTAACACATCCGCTAGCTCTTCAGCATGTTCTGCCTGATCGTTTACCCCACCAATCAGGGCATATTCAAACGAAATTCTCCGCCCCGTCTTAGCAAGATAGTAACGTAGAGAATCCATAACATCCTTAAAAGGATAACGCCGATTTACAGGCATTAGCTTCGACCGAAGTGCATCATTAGGCGCATGAATGGATATTGCCAGATTAATCTGGGTATCCTCGTCGGCAAATTTATAAATATTCGGTACAATCCCGCTGGTCGACACTGTGATATGACGTTGACCAATGTTCAGACCTTTTTCATGAACCATTGTACGCAAAAACGTCATGGTCGCTTCATAGTTTTCAAAAGGCTCGCCCGAGCCCATAATCACGATGCTGCTCACTCGTTCATTCGTTTTATCCAAAATTTTCTGAGCCTGTACTACCTGTGCAGTAATTTCACCAGCTGTCAGATTCCGTTTGAGGCCTCCAAGCGTCGAAGCGCAGAAAGTACAACCAATCCGGCAACCCACTTGTGTCGTTACACAAATACTGTTGCCGTAATTGTGTCTCATAATGACCGTTTCAATGGCATGATCATCATGCAAACCGAACAGGAATTTTACTGTACCGTCCTTTGATTCCAACTTTGTAATTTCACTAAGCGTCACAAAACTAAATTGCTCCTCAAGCTTCTCTCTCAGCGACTTGGACAAATTCGTCATCTCGCTGAAATCATTAACCCGCTTCACATACAGCCAGTCAAAAATTTGTCCTCCCCGAAAAGCAGGCTCACCATTATTCTTGGCCCAATCCTGAAGCTCCTCCAAAGTTAAATCATATATAAAAGGTTTCATCAATGTTTGCACCCGTTCCTTCTTCATTAAGTTCTGTTTGATCGCAGATAGTATTTTTCATTCTTCCTATTTTAGCACAAATCCCTGAGGGGGTAAAAATTTTTCGTCTTCATGCAAAAAACCGCCGGAAATGTTCCGGCGGAATGTGAAAATACTGGTGGACAGCTGTCTGGAATTCTCTTCCCTCTATTTCATCCGACGCAGGCGTGCGATATAAAATCCGTCGCTGTGGAAATCCTGCGGTAACAGCTGTACCGAGCCTCCCTGTATACTATCCTTTTCGCGGCTCACGTCCGGGAAGGAATGACCCTCTGCCAATTCATACTCTGGATGTTCGCTTAAAAACCGAGTCAATTGTCCTTCATTTTCGTCCGGTTCAATCGTGCATGTGCTGTAGACCAGAATACCACCTGGCTTCAACAGTCCCGCTACACTATCCAGCAGCTCATGCTGAAGCTGTGTAATGTTGCGAACATCCTGCGCAGTTTTACTCCAACGCAGGTCCGGTTTACGACGAATTACTCCAAAGCCAGAGCATGGCGCATCCAGCAAAATACGGTCAAAAGAAGCTGGAGCATAGCGTTCCTTCAGTTCTAGCGCATCACCAGTGACTGTTTCCACAGCATCCAGGCCAAGTCGATTAGCCTGTTCACGGATTAATTGATGCTTATGGGCATGCAGATCATTCGCAACGATCCGGCCTTGATCCTTCATCAGTTCAGCCATATGAGCTGTTTTGCCACCTGGAGCGGCACAGCAATCCAGTACCAGCATGCCAGGCTCAGGAGCGACTGCTTCGGCAACGAGCATGGAGCTTTCATCCTGTACGGACAGCAAGCCGTCCGTATACCACGAGGTAAGCGCCATATTTCCACCGCTACGAACAACAATCCCATAGGGACTAACTGCCGAAGGAACGGCAGCAAGCCCTTTTGAGCGCATCTCATCCAGCAGCTGATCACGGCTGGTCATTGTCGTATTCACCCGTACACTGACCGCAGGGGGCTCATTATTAGCCTGACAGATAGCCTCAGCAGTATCTGCACCGTATTGCTTAATCCAACGCTTAACCAGCCACTGTGGATGAGAATGTTCTAATGAAATCCGCTCCTCTGGTGACAAATCGTCAGGGATACGCAGCTTGTCCGGCTCACGCAGCATGCTGCGGAGCACGCCGTTGACCATACCGGAAATCCCCTGATGTCCACGACGCTTGGCAATGGTCACCGCTTCACTAACGACTGCATGATCCGGAACTCGATCCAGATACACCACCTGATACACACTCATCCGCAGCAACGAACGTACCCAAGCCTGAAGCTTGGCCGTTCCTTTTTGAACAAATTTATTCAAAAAATAATCTAGTGTATTTCGGCGTGCGACTGTACCGTATACAAGTTCCGTCGCCAAACCAGCGTCACTTGCAGATAAACCTGCCTGCTGAAGCCGACGATTTAACTCAAGATTGCTATACGCACCCTCTTGCTCCACACCGGTCAACACATCAAGTGCAACTTCCCGCGCCGTCTGTTTGCGAGTATTGCCGGATCTGGCACCCACTCCCTTGCCTTGGCCTCCCTGGCGGGAGTGACTCCCGCTCATCCGAGCACCGTGCCTGGCTTCATCTGTCCGCCGCGCGCAAAGGTTCCGGCATCCATAACCTTTTTGCCAGCCGGTTGAACCTGAGTCAGCCAGAGAGTTCCTTCGCCTGTCTGCACCTCAATGCCACGAGCGGTCAATTGAAGAACCGTTCCGGGTACTGGAGCATTTGAGCCACTCACTTCATTATTTATGAAAGGCTGCTCAGCAGCCCATATTTTAAAAACATTTTCCTCCCAAAGCGTAAACGCGCCGGAAAAAGGAACAAGGCCGCGAATCCGGTTGTATATCTGCTGTGCATTGTCACTCCACGAAATACGCTCATCGTCGCGGTTCAGATTCGGAGCATAGGTCGCCTCGTCCTCGTTTTGCGGCGTACGGTCTGATTGCCCTGCCAGCAACTTAGGCAGCTCGTCCTGCAAAAGCTTTGCTCCAGCTACGCTTAGCTTTTCAAAAATTGTACCGGAGGTATCCTCCGGCTCTATAGCAACCTCAACTCGCGATATCATATCGCCGGTATCCAGTCCTTCCGCCATATACATCAGCGTCACACCCGTCACGGTCTCACCATTAATAATCGCACGCTGGATCGGTGCACCTCCCCGATAACGGGGAAGTAACGAACCATGCACATTCAGACAGCCGAACCGAGGCAGGTCTAGTACGGACTTAGGCAAAATTTGCCCATAGGCTGCGGTTACGATCAGATCAGGACGCAGCTCTGCCACCTGAGCCACCGCTTCTGGCTGGCGCAGGCGGGTCGGTTGCAGTACAGGTAATCCGCGTTTTTCAGCCGCTTCCTTAACTGGTGTAGGTGTCATTATTTTTTTTCGTCCCTGTGGCTTATCGGGCTGTGTAATCACACCGACCACGTTATAACCGTTGTCCAGTAACATGTTCAGCGATGGCACTGCAAACTCAGGTGTACCCATAAAGATAATACGAATGTCTTGAGTCATCGAACCTCACTCTCCTATCTGACGGTTCGGTCCTGGCTGTTCCAGCGCAACCTCATATACTTTTTCTGCAATATCCGTAAATAAAATCCCATTTAAATGGTCAATTTCATGCTGAAAAGCACGAGAGAGCAATCCTGTCGCTGTAACGGTAATGGCCTTACCCTCGCGGTCCAATCCCTTGACTGTGACCTTCTCGGCACGACGCACATCCCCGTTCAACCCCGGTATACTCAGGCAGCCTTCAGGACCCAATTCCTCCCCTTCTTCGGCCACGATTTCTGGATTGATCATTTTAATCAATCCATGCTCATCTCCAGCATCTACAACGATGAGACGCTTCAAAATACCTACTTGCGGAGCAGCAAGACCTACTCCCTCCGCTTCATACATCGTATCTGCCATATCGTCGAGCAGCTTTTGCACGTTAGGCGTAATTTTAGTGACTTCCTTTGCTACTTTGTGCAATACGTCATCCGGCTCCAACACTATGATTCTAATTGACATGACAACAGAACACCTTCCTCTTTATGCTTCATTTAGGCTTAACTGTATTCATCACAAACGCGACTGCTACATTATCCTATGTACGGACGGCTTGTCCGCATTAATTGTGTTAATAACTTTTGTGGCAACACTCTACATAAGCATTTGCGGATCAACATCCAGACTAATCAGCAACTTTTGTGCCTGTGCGGATTCGGCCATTTCATCAGCTACTTTCTGAGCCAAACCAATTGCGTCGATATTTCCACGCCATTTTATCATACATTGAAATCGGTATCTATTCTTGATTCTCGAAATGGGTGAAGCTACTGGTCCCAAAATGTCGAGTACATCCGATGTAAGACGATCCATTTTCCCGAACCAGCCCCGTTGTCTGGCCCGTCCCTGTAGTGTTGCTGAATAATTCTCAGCCAGTCGGACCAGTACCGGGAGTTGTTCATGAGAAAAGGTCACCAAAATAAGACGACAATATGGTGGATAGTGCAAATTGCGGCGGTGTTTCAACTCTTCCCTCACAAAAGAAGCATAATCATGGCGACTTGCGTGAATCACCGAATAATGCTCTGGAGTATAGGATTGTACGAATACTTCTCCTGGTAATTGATGTCTCCCAGCACGTCCAGCTACTTGTGTTAACAGCTGAAAAGTCTTTTCCGCAGCCCGAAAATCCGGTAAATTGAGAGCCGAATCCGCAGTAATGACACCAACCAGTGTCACATCGGGAAAGTCCAGACCTTTGGCAACCATTTGAGTACCGAGCAGCACGTCCGCTTTTTTATCACGAAATTGCTTGAGAAGCTTTTCGTGGGCATTTTTTTCTGTCGTTGTATCAACATCCATTCGAACAACACGTATACCTGGGAATAGCTTCGCCAGCTCTTCTTCCACTCGCTGGGTACCTGTACCGAAATAGCGAATATGCTCACTACCGCACTCAGGGCAAGTCTGAGGCACAGGCTCGGAATAACCACAGTAATGGCAACGTAAATTGTTCGACCGCTGATGATACGTAAGCGAAATATCGCAATGCGGACAACCCGCCACATAGCCGCAGCTACGGCACATAACGAACGTGGAGTGCCCACGCCGATTCAACAGGAGCACCGTTTGCTCCTTACGCTCTAACCGCTCTGCAATTCCATTATGCAACGCGCGACTGAACATAGAGCGGTTGCCAGCACGCAGTTCCTCACGCATATCCATGATATGTACTTCGGGTAACGTGTTCCCCAATGCGCGAGTTGGCATTTCAAGCAGCAACGGCGCAAACTCGTCGTTGCTTTGTGAGCGAGCCGCATAGTAGCTTTCCAGCGACGGAGTAGCCGAGCCGAGAATAACGACAGCCCCATGCTGATGGGCTCTGCGTATGGCGACATCACGCGCATGGTATTTAGGTGTCTCTTCCTGCTTATAGGACGTTTCGTGCTCCTCATCCATAATAATAAGACCTAACTCACGAAAAGGCGCAAATACTGCCGAGCGAGCACCAATCGCCACTTTCACACGGCCTTCGCGTATTTTGCGCCACTCATCGTACCGTTCCCCCCCGGACAACCTACTGTGCATCACTGCTACCTGATCGCCAAACCGGCCTTTAAAACGCTCAACCATTTGTGGAGTTAACGATATTTCAGGTACCAGCACAATGGCCTGCCGATTCTGCTCAATACAACGCTGAATCGTCTGTAGATAGATTTCCGTCTTACCGCTCCCTGTGACTCCATGCAACAAATAAGCTCCTTGCTCACGCGTGTCCAGCTGGCGAATAATCCGTTCATACACCGACTGCTGCTCTGCTGTGAGAGGAAGTGGCTCTGTAGGCTTGAAGTGTCTGCCCCGGTACGGGTCGCGGAACACTTCGACATCCTCCAGCAACACATAGCCCTTGCCTTCCAGCGCCTTAACCGTTGCAGCAGACACACTCAGTGAGGTCATGACTTCCTTCAGCGACAGAGGCAGAAACTCGCTACGTTCCAGCAAAAAAGCAAGTACCTCCCGCTGACGCTGCGCTTTGGCAGAAAATTGCTCCAGTGCCGTTGATGCCTTGTCTATGCCGATAGCCAGATCAACGGATTTCATGGTCTTTTTACCAAGTTTGTCTTTAATAACTTGACTTTCCTGAAGCACACCCCGGCGTAACAGTGATTTAATAACCTCCGCTTCCTCAGGGAAACGTCGACTGAGTTGCTGCAATGGGACTTGCTCCTTTTCCTGAATGAAGCTGACAATCCGACGCTCCGTCGGGTCGCTCATGCCATCGTCGGTCAGGAGTGCCCATTCAAGCTCATCGCCCTGATTCGGTTGTATAGTACGCTGTGAATGCGTAAACTCATGCTGTTCGGCAATTGAGATATAACGTTCTGCCTTGCCCTTGAGCGCGGTAGGAATCATCACTTGCAGTGCCATAATTTGATTACAAGCATAACGTTCGCTCATCCATTTGCCCAGTTCGACCAGATCGGCAGATAAGGGCGGTACCAAATCCAGCAACTCTTGAATCGCTCTCATCCTGTATTTCGGCGGCTCCTCAGCGGGGACTACCGAGATGACAAAAGCCTGTACTGTCCGTTTGCCAAATGGCACAGCTACCCGGCTACCCGGCTCAATCCAAGGCCTCATTGAATCCGGTATCAGATAATCGAAGGTACGGTCCGTATCCTTGGCAGGTACATCGACAATAACCTTGGCAACTAAATTGCCCGTCTCCATTAATGCAGCACCCCACCCATGCGTCCGGCGGCAATAGTAAGCAACTTACGCGCAACCTCTTCCTTTGACTGGACAGGAATACGCTCTACCATCCCGTTTCGGTCATAAATTTGAACAGCATTCGTATCAACACCAAAGCCGGCACCATCCATAGTCACATCGTTTGCCGCGATCAAATCACAATTTTTACGTTCTAATTTATCTATCGCATACGTCTCCAAATTTCCGGTTTCCGCTGCAAAACCAATTAAAAATTGATGTTTCTTGCTGCGTCCGAGTGATTCTAGAATATCGACGTTCTTCACTAACTCCAGCGTAAATACACTATCTTTTTTCTTGATCTTGTTCTGTGACACCTCACGTGGTCGATAATCTGCAACCGCAGCAGCCATAACGACCATATCACTTGTTTCCCATTGTTTTAATACAGCGGCGTACATGTCTTCAGCTGACTGGACTCTTTCAAGCATAATACCAGCAGGCGGTTCCGCACTGGTATTCGCAGCAATCAAGTGCACCTCTGCACCCATCTCCTGAGCCACTTTTGCAATGGAAAAGCCCATTTTACCAGATGAATCATTCGTAATATAACGCACTGGATCAATTCGCTCGATCGTGCCTCCAGCCGTCACAATGACTTTTTTGCCTGAAAGCACCGATTCATTTTCGTTCAGAAGTGGCTCAGGCGCTTGATCCTCTGTAGATTCGCCACCAAACCACCGTTGCTCAGACTTGTTTTTGGTTTTATATACCTGAGCTTGCTGTTCAAAAAAGCGCTCTATGGTCTGCACAATCGTTTCCGGTTCTTCCAAGCGCCCTTTGCCAACATAACCGCAAGCCAGTAACCCTTCACCAGGCTCAATCATCATCACGCCACGCGATACAAGCGTCTCCATATTTTGCATTACTGCCGGGTGAGTGTACATATGTACGTTCATCGCAGGTGCCACCATAATAGGCGCTGTCGTAGCCAGCAACGTTGTAGACAACATATCATCAGCAAGACCATGCGCCATTTTCCCGATTATATTCGCAGTTGCTGGAGCAACCAGCACCAAATCAGCCGCATCCGCCAGATGAATATGGGATACGACGGACGGTTCTCTTTCATCAAACGTATCACTGTATACCGGATTACGAGAGAGCGACTGAAGCGTAAGCTCGGTAATAAACTCCTTCGCGGATGCCGTCATAATGACATGAACCTCGGCTCCCTTTTGCGTTAGCTTACTACACAGCGCAGCCCCTTTATAAGCGGCAATTCCACCGGTAATACCAACAATAATAACTTTCCCCTTCAACATCGTTAACTCCCCCTGACCTAAAAAAATAACAACCTTGCGGTTGTCAAAGGAATTGGCATTGCGCCCGGTTATAATAGTTGTGTATAATTCTTACTCGTCTTCGCCGCTTTCAAGACGCAGATGATCCGCGTAAATCTCTTCCAACGCCACTCCAACCTGTTTGTGGGATTTAGGATTCTTGAGAGTCGTCTTTTCACCCTCGCGCAACTGTCTGGCACGGCGTGAAGCCGCTACAACCAACGAATATTTACTATCTGCCTTTTTCATCATTTCATCAATGGAAGGATACAGCACGAATAGACACCTCTTCATGTAGTTTTGGGACTGTATAAGCTGAACTCCAGTGTACACCTTCAAGCTCAGCTTATACAGTGTTATTTCTCTTTAGGTACGCTTGGCATATGTAAAGCTCTCGCTTAAGGATGAACCTTACAATGTTCGGCGATAATAATGGATTCTATTCGTTTACAAGCGAAATCAATCTCATCATTGACAACCGCATAATCATAGTGACGCAACAGATTCATTTCATCCACAGCTACCGACATACGGTGGTCAATGGTCGCTTGAGTTTCTGTGCCCCGTCCCCGGATTCTATCCTTTAATTCATCTAACGAAGGTGGAAGCAAGAAAATAAATATACCTTCTGGAAACTTTTCTTTAACCTTTAGTGCTCCCTGAACTTCAATCTCCAGAAAAATATCTTTTCCCTGCGCAAGCGTCTGATCTACAAAATCACGTGGAGTACCATAATAGTTACCTACATACTCGGCATACTCCAGCATTTCATCTCGTTCAATCATACCCAAAAATTCTTCACGCGTTTTAAAAAAATAGGTCACTCCATCCTGTTCACCCGAACGAGGTGTTCGAGTTGTAGCAGAAACGGAGTACGTTATCTCTGGTAGCTTGTCACGCAATGCGTTGCCTACCGTCCCTTTACCGACACCCGAAGGTCCGGATATTACAAATAATAATCCCTTAGCCATAGTACACTCCATTTTTATTCGTCATTGTCATCATCTTTAGTGGATAGGCGATGAGCGACCGTCTCCGGCTGCACCGCAGACAGAATTACATGATCACTGTCTGTAATAATAACAGCCCGCGTCCGGCGACCATAGGTAGCATCAATTAGCATATGACGGTCCCTGGCTTCCTGTATAATCCGCTTGATCGGAGCAGACTCCGGACTGACGATGGAGATAATTCGGTTGGCCGACACGATATTGCCGAAACCAATATTGATCAATTTGATTGCCATAATCAGGTCTTTCCCCCTATACATGTGACTCTTGCAGCCGTGCCGCTACCAGGTAGCTACTCAATATTTGCAGCCTGCTCACGAATTTTTTCGAGCTCTGCTTTCATCTCAACGACTAAATTAACCAATGTGAGATGATTAGCCTTGGAGCCGATCGTGTTGACTTCCCTGTTCATTTCCTGGATTAAAAAATCTAATTTGCGACCGGCCGGCTCGTCTGACAGCAGCAATCCCTTGCACTGTCCAAAGTGACTTTGAAGCCGGGTAAGTTCCTCATCAATATTGCTGCGATCCGCGAATAACGCAATCTCCATTCCGAACTTATGTTCATCAAGCGTAAATGAACCGTCCTGAAGCTCTTTAAGCCTGTGTTTCAGCCTGTTACGGTAGTCGCTCACAACATGAGGAGCCAGCACCGTCATTTCATGATGCAGGGATTCCAGACGTAAAATACGGGATTCCACATCTTGCGCCAAATGCCCGCCTTCTCGCCTTCTCATCTCCAGTAAACCTTGCAAAGCTTCATTCAAAGCTCGCTGTAGTTGCTCTTCCCAGTCCTCTTCATCTCCATCGCAAGCCTCTCCAGGCTCACCCAGAACGTCAGGCAAAGCAAGAATATCACTTATCCCTAACATTCCTTTCACTCCATAACGATCCGCCAGCTGCTCCGCTGCATGCAGGTAAGCCTGCACTACAGTGTCATTCAACCGCGCGGCGGGCATCTGTTCTTCATCGCGTTCCCTGTGGATGAAGACATCGATACGACCGCGTTTAATCTGCTGTTGAACCGTTCTTCTCAAGCCATCTTCGTATCGAGTCCATTCGCGCGGAATTCTCATCATCACTTCGCAATAGCGGTGATTCACCGATTTCAATTCCAAGCGCACTTTATAGCCCTCATAATGAAGGATGGCTTGACCGTATCCGGTCATACTCAATGACATCGGCATCACATCCATTATACTATTGTAATTGATTATTATAGTCGAAACAAGGGGGCCTGTTCGCGTCCTGATTTTTGCCATACATAAGAAGTCAGTTCAGCTGTCATTTCATAGAACATAAATGGAGTCATAAAATAGATACCATTAAAATGTTCCATTGCCGTATCGAGTAACTCCTTGGCAATAGACACGCCCATTGCTCGTCCTTCCAGACCCTCAAGACCAGACATACGTGCACGCACCTCATCGGATAACTGAATGCCTGGTACTTCATTGTGCAAGTATTCTGCATTGCGCCCACTAGCCAGCGGCATAATACCGATAAAAATCGGTACTTCCAAATGTCGTGTCGCTTCCGCGATAGCTGCAATTAACTCATGGTCGTAAACGGGCTGAGTCATAACATAATCGGCTCCAGAGGCAATTTTCTTCTCCAACCGCTGTACGGCTTTACCTAAATGCTTGACGTTAGGATTAAATGCGGCACCTACCACAAAATTAGCTTTCTGCTTCAGTGGCTTACCGGAAAATGCAACACCATCATTTAATTGCTTGATCATGCGTATGATTTCAAAAGAGGTCATATCATACACCGAACTGGCGCCTGGCAAATCACCGAACCGCGCCGGATCTCCAGTAACCGCCAGTACATGGTCAATACCGAGCGCGTCAAAACCCATCATGTGGGATTGAGTACCAATCAGATTGCGATCACGACATGCTATATGAATTAATGGACGCAAGCCTGTTTCAATACTGACCAAATGTCCAAGCGCCATGTTGCTCATGCGAGTGACTGCAAGCGAGTTGTCAGCCAGTGTAAGCGCGTCGGCGCCGGCTTTCTTCAACGCATGAGCACCTTGCATAAACCTCGTAATGTCCAGATCGCGCGGAGGATCCAGTTCTACAATGACCGTATGTCGTTCCTTTACAAGATCCACGATGTTGGGCTCGCTGGTATGTCTGCCATTTCCTCGTTCCCCTTCATCTGCAATCTGCTCCGCCACTTGAAAGGACTCTTTCGACAAAGCTTGTTTTGAGGCAAGAGGAGGCGGTTGCAAACGGTTCAAGGCTTTGGATATAGCAGCAATATGATCCGGTGTAGTTCCGCAGCAACCACCGAGCAGCCTCGTTCCCAGGTCTACAAAGGATTTGGCACATTCTCCAAAATATTCAGGTGATGCACCATATACATAGTGACCATCCACATAATCTGCTAGTCCCGCATTCGGATATACGGACAACGGTACAGACAAAGGGCCGTCAAGCTGCTCCATTACACTCATAATTCCCTGCGGCCCCGAGTGACAGTTAAATCCAAGAATGTCTGCCCCCTCATTACGCAGCACCGAAAAAGCTTCCGCCACTAAAAAACCATCCTGAGTACGACCAACCTGATCGACCGCAAACTGACAAATTACCGGAATATCACTATATTTACGTACACTGTGAAGCGCTATGCGTATTTCGTCCAGTGAATAAAACGTTTCGCACAAAATACCGTCGACTCCTTCGGAGAGAAGGGCATCAATTTGCTGCTCATAGTTTCTTGCCAGCTCCAGCTTTGATATGTTAAGCCGTTTGCCCCCACATATGGAACCCACTGCACCTACCACATAATGTTCAGGTCCGGCCGCATCTCTGGCAATTCTCACACCAGCACGATTGATCTCTTCTACCTTAGATTCCAGTCCAAACCGAGCTAACTTATAATCATTTGCAGAAAATGTATTAGTCTCCAGCAATCGAGCTCCTGCACTTAAATATTGACCATGCACATCTGATATAACGTCAGGCGAAGTGATGTTCAGTTCTTCGAAAGACGTATTTACTGGAAATCCTAGCTGATATAAAAAAGTCCCCATTGCGCCGTCTCCGACAATAATTTCACGATTCAGCACAGTACGCAAATCCGGTTTCATGTCCTCTGCTCCACCCCGCTCTTTATTTTCATACTAATGTAACATAAAGAGACTTCAAACATAAGCCAAAAACAAAAAAAGCCGCCCCACTCCCCGACAATATGATATCAGGAGTGGAGCGGCTTGATTTATCTTTTCTATTTCCTACTACATTTTCCCATCGGAAGAATGGAGAGAGTAAGCGTAAAAAGTCCCTTTTTTATTCACTTTTGCCACAATAGAATCTGTTCCCTTTTGCTGCTTGGAGAATGTATATTGATTCCCTTGAACTTTCACATTATAGCCGGACAAATTGATATTAAACAACATTTGAGCCTTGGGCTTGACTAGCTTCAAAGCTTCTGAGGCAGTATATTTCGGGCTTGCAAATGTTTTTTTGAAATCTGTGTCATCATTCCAGTCCACCCCATAGGTGGATACGGCCAGCACTTTACCAGTTACCGCACTAATTTTGACCTCACTCGCCTCATTTGCATCCTCGAACGACCAATATGAAAGCCCCTTCGTTTCGTCCTTGTACCGTGAAGCGTGCTGCACCTTGATTGGCTGTCCACTCACACGCTTAAATGTGTTCATTGCACGGTTCAGCAACAGAGGGTCCACCTGCTTCAGCGCATAGTCCGCGTTGATGGTAATAGCGTTACCTCGATCCACATCTACATACAACGAGGAAGCTTGTTCTCCTGCGCCCCAAAACACCCAGTAATTTGAAGGCTTGTTGGACTGATAAGGGGATTTGACCCGCCAGAATGCTTCAAAATGCAAAGGACGCTTGCTGTCAAACGCTTTGGCGCTGTTTAGCACTTTCGTCTTGAGTGGCGCGTTCATCGCCTTTCCCAAGCTGCTTATTTTATATCGTATGGTTGTAGAATCCACTCTGTTTTTTTCTTTATTATATTCTGTCTGCAATGTAGCAGTTCCATCTTCCAGTTCGCCCTCTACAATCCAAGTTTTCCCCATATCCGTCACATCGTCAAATTGAAATGCTGTTTTTGAGCCGATGAGTTCTTGCACCGCTTTTTCTAAACGGCTTACCACTGTCGGAGTTAGCGAGCCAACCTGTTTGTCCGTCGTTTCCGCGGCAGCAGAAATGGTCGCCGCCTGAACCGGAAGCGCGGTGGCTACAAATATAAGGACTGCAACTGCTGAAATCCAACGAAATTTCCGCACATGAACGGCCTCCTTATTGTTTTCTCATTTTCTATATTATACATCGTTCAGGCGTCAAAAAAAGACAGAATGTTGCTTTGTTCATCGTATTCCTTGTATACAGTGGCATGTAAGTCCAAAAAAAGAAGACCTACTAAGGTCTTCTTTTCACTCACTTCTATACGATTCATAGGCCAGTTGCACGCTATCTTTATAGTTCACATGATTCAGAACAGACGACCGTCATACACGATCTCAGCCGGGCCCGTCATATATATGTGATTATCGGCCTCGCTCCATTCGATATCCAGATCGCCGCCCTTCAGGCTTACAATGGCGTGGCGGTCGCTGTATCCGTTTAGTACAGAAGCAACAAGTGTAGCACAGGCTCCAGTTCCACAAGCTAGCGTTGGTCCGGCACCCCTCTCCCACACCCTCATATCTATATGCTTCCGGCTACGTACCGTGGCGAACTCAACATTTGTTTTTTTAGGGAACAACGGATGACATTCCAACTTCGGCCCCCAAGCTTCCAGATCAAAGCTTGGCGCATCCTCCACATAAATAACACAGTGCGGATTCCCCATAGATACAGCCGTAAAGCGGAAACCACTTCCTCCAGCTTCAATAGGCTCGTTAATGACGCTAGTCCGATCTAGTGTAGTTGGAATTTTCAAACCTTCAAGAATCGGCTCTCCCATATCTACCTTCACCATACGAACAAGTCCGTTCTCTACAGTTAGTTCGACCTGCTGCACACCTGCACCCAGTGTCTCGATCGTGATCTGTTCACGGTTGATATGCTTACGGTCATATACGTATTTGGCAGCACAACGGATAGCATTACCGCATTGCTCGGCCTCCGAGCCGTCCGAGTTAATGATGCGCATGCAGAAATCCGCTTTTTCTGACGGCAATATATATACCAATCCATCGGCGCCAACACCAAAATGTCGATCACATAGCCGAACAGCTAATTCCGAGGCGTCAGACGGCAAATCCTGATGCCCAAACCAAACGATAAAATCATTACCTAGACCGTTCATTTTTGTGAATTCCATAGCTTACCTCCGCCGTTGCTACTGATGTCATGTTCCTCATGAAGCTTTGATCCCATGATATCATACAGGGCAATAGTGGGAAAGCGATGCGGTATGCATGACACGATTACTAGGCTGAAAACTTCGTGCGTCCTGCTGAAAAGTGTGTATTTCCACCGCGACGACGGTTGCGTCGGCCGCCCCATACACTTCCCGCTCCCATAAGAAACGTGGGAATCCCGGCTGCCACAATGGATAGCGCCCACTCACGCAAACCGAGCGGTACTGTTTTGAAAATAGGTTGCAGCACAGGCACGTACATAACCACTAGCATTAACACTACGGAAGACAGCACGGCAAGCACGAGATAACTATTTTGAAACGGATTACGATGGAAAATAGAACGGGAACTGCGGCAATCAAATACATGAATTAACTGTGCCAGGACTAGCGTAGCAAAGGCAACAGACTGTGCTTTGATCAATTGTCCTGCGTCATCCGGTGCAATACGTAATGTCAGCCAGAAGGCCGCTAGCGTACATAAACCAATCAACAAGCCACGACTAATGATTTTCCAACCCAGTCGACGAGCAAAAATATTTTCCTTTGCGCCACGAGGTTTGTGCTCCATAAGATCCTTTTCTGGCTGATCCACCCCCAGGGCCATCGCTGGTAGGCCATCAGTCACCAGATTCACCCATAAAATCTGGATCGGTAACAAAGGTAATGGCAGCCCGGCCATCATGGCAAAGAACATCGTCAAAATTTCACCCACATTGGAAGCGAGTAGATAACGGATAAATTTACGGATATTCTCATAAATATTCCGTCCTTCCTCAATTGCGGCTACAATCGTTGAGAAATTATCATCACTCAGTACAAGCGCAGCCGCTTCTTTGGTCACGTCCGTCCCCGTAATGCCCATTGCAATACCGATGTCCGACGCCTTTATCGCTGGAGCGTCATTGACGCCATCTCCGGTCATGGCTACAACATGTCCGCGTCTTTGCAGTGACTTGACGATCCGCAGCTTGTGCTCCGGCGAAACCCGTGCATACACAGAGACGGTATCAACGGCTTTGTCCAGCGCCGCATCATCCATTGCAGACAATTCCTGTCCTGTTAACACATGGGATCCGCGCTGAAGAATGCCTAGTTGCTGTGCAATGGCCTCTGCAGTTGTACCGTGATCTCCGGTAATCATCACAGTGCGAATGCCAGCACGACGGCACTTGCCAATGGCTTCACGAGCCTCGCGGCGTGGCGGATCAATCATGCCTGTCAGCCCGATAAAGATCAGCTGTGCTTCAGCCTCCTCAACCGTGGAGACACGCTCATGCGAGCGGATATCACGGTAAGCGACACCAAGTACACGCAGCGCCTCCGAGGCCATTCCTTCATTAGCTGCCAGTACCTTTTGGCGTAGCGTGCCCGTTAACGGAACGACATTTCCTTCCCATAAAATGTAGGAGCACTGACCCAGCAGCACATCCGGCGCACCTTTGGCAAAGACAATGTGTCCTCCCTGGTGGCGTACGAGTACTGACATTCGCTTCCGATCTGAGTCAAAAGGAAATTCTCGCTCCCTTGTGTACAGCTCATATAACCCTTGTCGCGTGACTCCGCCCTTGGCAGCTAACGTGACCAGTGCTCCTTCCGTCGGATCACCCTTCAGCTCCCAAACAGCGGACGGCGTCGGCTCTTTGGTTTTCTTTTTCGAACGCAGCTCATCCGTATCGGCTTGAACAATTTCCGCATTGTTGCAAAGTACACTGGCTTGCAGCAGTCTACGCAGAGATTGTCCGTTTTTAAGATCAGCAGGAGTCTCTCTATCCATAATATGCCCGTGTGGGTCGTAGCCCTCTCCCGTAACTCCCCAGAAGCGACCGTCCAGCCATAGCTTGGTGACTGTCATTTTATTTTGGGTCAGCGTGCCCGTTTTGTCGGAACAAATGACAGATGCACAGCCGAGTGTTTCAACAGAAGGCAGCTTACGCACAATCGCCTTTCGTTTAATCATACGCTGCACACCCAATGCGAGCGCAATCGTCACAATAGCCGGTAATCCTTCCGGTATAGCCGCCACAGCTAAGCTTACTCCGGCCAAGAACATGCTCATGGCTGGTTGTCCATGTAAAATGCCTGCTACGACAACGAGCACCGTTAGCGCCAACGCTACAATAATCAAAATTTTGCCCAATTGCTCCAGTCTGTGCTGCAACGGTGTCTCCTGCGACTCCGTATTTTCAATCAAGTCTGCGATCTTACCCATTTCGGTATTCATACCTGTACGTATAACCATTCCTTGTGCAGTTCCTCTGGTCATCATCGTGCCCATAAAACCGATGTTTTTTTGATCCCCGAGTGGTACTTCGGCGGCATGAATAGGGCGGCAATGCTTACTCACCGGAACTGATTCACCTGTCAGGGCGGACTCCTCTACATCACAGCCATTCGTACTCAACCACCTTACATCTGCGGGGATGCGATCACCACTTTCCAGCAGCACGATATCACCCGGTACCAGTTCTCTGGCTTGAACTTGAATTCGTTTGCCGCCCCGCAACACTTTGGCGGTTGGGGCCGACAGTTGTCTCAAAGCTCGCAATGAACGCTCAGCTCTGAATTCCTGTACAAAGCCGAGAATTCCATTCAGTACAACAATAGCAATAATGGTAATCGCGTCCAAATATTCGCCAAGCAGGCCGGATATCAGAGTCGCTCCCATCAATACGAGCATCATAAAATCCTTGAACTGGTTGAGCAGCAGCAAGATTGCCGAAACTCGCTTCCCCTCGCTCAGCTCATTCCATCCTGCCCTTTCTCTTCGTTCCGCAAGCTGTTCCTCCGAAAGACCCTGCTTCGGGTCGACTTCCAGACTTGTTGAAAGCTGTTCATTGCTTAATTGGTGCCAGTGTGCTTGTTCCATTCTCCCCAATTCCCTCCCGGTCAGATAGTCCGTTTCCGTCGGTTGTGCGTAGGATGGCTGCCCGTTATTATATTTTTTGTGCCGCGATTGCTGATAAGCTGGACAGACTTTCTAGATTCAATCTATTCGGACAGGACCTGAAATATCACAAAGCCGCTTAAGTTTTGTCCCAAAGTTATGTATCATAGAAGGAAAGGAAAATACATTTGCTTCAAAGGAGAACATAATTATGGCATTGGACGGAATCGTAACCCGCGCTATCGTACACGAACTGCAAGGCATCCGGGGCGGGCGCATTAATAAAATACATCAGCCAAACGATCGCGATATCGTGCTGAATCTGCGGGCACAAGGCGGAAGCGTGAAGCTGCTGCTGTCGGCTAATCCAACCTTCCCGCGTGTACATTTTACAGAACAAAGCTTTCTTAACCCGACAGAAGCCCCTATGTTTTGTATGCTTCTTCGCAAGCATTGCGAAGGAGGCGTTATTGAGAAAATCACGCAGGTGGGCATGGAGCGTATTATTCACATGGATATACGTCAACGTGATGAACTGGGAGATATTTCACTCAAACGAATTATCATTGAACTGATGGGTAGACACAGCAACATTATTTTGCTTGACCCGGAAACAGGCGTGATGCTGGATGGCATTCATCATGTCACACCGTCTATCAGCAGCTATCGGGTCATTATGCCCGGCTTTCAATACACGGAGCCTCCTGAACAAAACAAGCTGAATCCATTAGAAACAGAAGAGGCAGCTTTCATATCCTCGTATCAAACAGCACTTGAGGCCGGAGAAGCTCCCAAACGCTGGATCGTGAACACTTTTACTGGACTCAGTCCCCTCATTGCTGAAGAGATACTAACTCGAGTAACTAATGAAGTGTCTGGTGATAGTGATCGTTCACTATGGAGTACATTCAGTCACATCATGGATGACGTGCGGAATCATCGTTTTCAGCCGGTATCTGGACTAAACGCACAAGATAAAGTGATATTCTCAGCCATTCCACTGACGTTGATCCAGGAAGAACGTAAGGAGTACGCTACGATCAGTGAGTGTATGGAAGACTTCTTCGGTGAAAAAGCAGAAAGGGATACGGTTAAGCAAAAGGTCAGTGACCTACTGCGGTTTCTGCAAAATGAGCGGAGCAAAAACGTAAAAAAACTCGACTATCTCCAACAGGATTTGGCCGAGGCGGAAGATGCCGATCAATTTCGCATTTATGGAGAGTTGCTGTTCGCTTCGCTGCATGAGGTGAAAAAAGGGGACAAAGAAGTGACGATCATCAACTTTTATGATGAGGAACAGCGTCCAATGTCCATCCCACTAGACCCACTACTCAACCCATCGGATAATGCGCAACGGTATTTTAAAAAATACAACAAATATAAAAACAGCCTGGCTGTCATTGACGAACAACTGGAGAAAACGCACGAAGAAATCCGTTATATGGACAGTCTTCTTCAGCAGCTAGCCCATGCCTCTATGAATGACATTGAGGAAATACGTGAAGAACTGGTTCAGCAGGGCTATCTCAGAGATCGGGTCAAAAAAGGAAAGAAAAAGAAGAAAAACGACCGTCCAACCCTGCACGTCTATACATCATCCGAAGGTATCGAGTTACTGGTTGGCAAAAACAACTTGCAAAATGAATATGTAACAAATCGACTGGCCGGACCAAATGACACCTGGCTGCACACAAAGGATATTCCGGGGTCACACGTCGTTATACGTGCTGAGCAATTCGGAGATGCGACGCTGGAGGAAGCAGCTCAACTCGCTGCCTATTTTAGTCAGGCCAAGCAGTCCAGCAGTGTACCTGTGGACGCCACCCTGATTCGACATGTACGTAAGCCTAGCGGAGCCAAACCTGGCTTTGTCATCTACGACCATCAGCGTACGCTTTTCATTACACCCGATGAGGAACTAGTCAAAAAGCTGCCGAATCGCATCAAAAACGGTTAAATCTTACTAGCCTGTTGAACCCACAAAAAAAGCCCTTTGTTCTTTGCACGGTACACTTCTTGTGTTCCATGCATAAGGCAAGGGGCTTTTTATTTACTTTTGTCCAACAGCAGCCTTCCTCAATTCCTCGACTACCTGCCCTTCCACACTACGGCTACCCAGATCACCGTGGAAAATAACACCTTGGCGTGCACCGTGAAAATCTGAGCCGCCAGTTGCAATGAGCCCATATTGCGCCGCCATCGCAGTATATCGGCTCTCAGCCTCAGCATCATGGTCCGAATGTCGCACCTCCAAGCCCGCAGGCTTCGCCTTCTCTATAATAGAACGAACCAGCTCATCATTTCCGTACAAGCCAGGGTGAGCCACCACGGGTACCCCTCCTGCTTCACGAATCCAGTTTATGGCCTCCGCAGGCTCTACACGGGGTACAGACACATATCCGGGCGCTCCTTCCGCCAAGTAACGGTCAAATGCGTCCCGCATATCCTTCGCATATCCTTTTTGAACCAGCGTATCCGCCATATGCGGACGTCCAATGCTTTCATCTGGTGCCAGCGGTCTGCCCATCGTAGCCACCACTTCATCCAGTGTGATTTCCACACCCAGACTACGCAATTGGCTCAAAATCAAATCATTACGGGTATCCCGTGCCTGGCGAAGCTTTTCCAACCGTTCCAAAAACACTTTATTGCGGTAATCCATAAAATAGCCGAGTATATGAATATCCTTACCGCCAGCTCGAGTACTAATTTCCACTCCTGGCACCACAGTAATTCCTATGCGTTTTCCCTCTTCCAGAGCTTCCTCCAGGCCAGCTACCGTATCATGATCTGTAATGGCCACACCTGCCAGCCCTTTTTCCTTGGCCCAGCGCACATTATCTGCAGGTGGTTGCATTCCGTCAGATGCTTGGGTGTGGGTGTGTAAATCATATCGTTTTACGTTAATCTGCTCCTTCATTATACATCCTCCTTCTCTTCCACCTTTGCAAGCTCGTCCTGCGAGTCCCTCAGCACGTCCGTTCCCTGATCATGACGACGCAAGTAAGACAGGAAGGTTACTACCGGAATCGGCAACAACGCCGACTTCAAATGAATTGCATAAAATTCTCGTTTGAACGTGATATCTGAAATGTTTACAATTTTCAACAATCCGAGCGCAACTTCATGCTTCACCGAAGAAGGTGATAGCATGGTAATACCCAGTCCAGCCTCCACCGCCGATTTGACCGCTCCAGTGCTCCCCATCTCCATTACAATACCCAGTCGGGAGGCATCCACACCACGACTTTTCAGCTCATCTTCTATCACTTGACGTGTACCAGATCCCTTTTCTCTGGCTACAAAAGGATGCTTAAACACATCTTCCAGAACCACTTTTTTAGTCTTGGCCAGCGCATGTCCTGAAGGCACAATCAGTTTCAGTTCGTCCTGCATCACAGGTTCCACCACGATATCTGGATGCTGGACTGGGGCCTCAATTAGTCCTAAATTCAACTGATGTTTTAGTATATCATCCATAATTTGAGTCGTATTCATCACATTCATCGCCATGCGTATATGAGGGTATTCCTGGCCAAACGGCCCCAACATTCTTGGTACAATATACTCACCAATCGTTAGGCTGGCGCCAATATGCAATCTTCCCTCCAGCATGTGAGTAAAAGCAGACATCGCCTCGTCAGCTTCCCTGATCAGTTGCATGCTTTTTTTCGCAAAAGGTAGTAGTGTCGCTCCCGCCTCTGAAAGCTCGATTTTTTTAGTCGAACGTTGCAGCAGCTTCGTGCCGAAATAATCTTCCAAAGACTGAATTTGCATCGTCACTGCAGGTTGTGTCATATGCAGCGCTTGTGCCGCCGCCGAGAAGCTCCCGCGCTCCGCTACGGTATAAAAAATGTGCAACTGATGAAAGTTCATACTGACAGCCCTCTCCCCTCTGATCTCCCTATTTTAACATAAGAAAAATATCTGTCGAAGTATTTCCGAGTAAACTTACTGAATTGGGGAGTTTTATTATTGGAAATAAAAAAAGCATGCAGCTGATAACTGCATACTTTTTACTCAAACTTGACGGTATTCAATGAGTGCAGAGTTTTTTTTCTGAGGCCGTCCGCCCAATCACCGTCTATTTTTGTTTACGAGTGCTTTTCATCAGTGTCATGCGTCGCGAATGGCGTAACCATGAGTAATATGACTTTAAATCCCTTAATTCAATGGTCTCCGACATTCGGCCCAAAAAGGTAATAACAATCATCTTGTGAAGCGGATTCCCCGCAATATCCATCTCGCCGGGCAACTCTCCAAATTCGGCCACGACGACCAGATCACCATCAATTAAATATACATCCTCTTCGTTATGATAGTAGGACTCCATCCTGTTTTGCTTCAGGCATTCCCAAAGCCAGGCGGCGATATGATTCGTCTCGGACTGTTTCTGCTCTATCCGATCTAAGTAGCGAGTTTTCGCATGATTTGTAATCACGATATCGGCGACTTTCTTATCGCCCATCTCCACGTAGAACGGTTCGTATGTACTCCATCGCTGCATTGCCTTGTCACGCACGGGATCACTCTCCCCACCAGATAGGTCTTTATATCTACCAATATATTCATATGTTACCTCAACAGACCCGGGACTACAAGTTACAAAATTGAAGTTTATGGCTGATTTTTAAAGATTTTTTAGGTCTAACAGCATTAAGACCATTATGCAAAAGTCCTGACTTTACAAAAAAAAGCCAGCCCATAGGCTGACCTTTTAAGAAGAGTTTACAATTTATAGACATTAGAAGCTTATATTTCATATTCTTTCATCTTTTCCTTATCGTCGTTGTAATCCGTCCTAATCTCATTTCGAAAAGAGCGCTCGACCTTACGCACATAGGAAAGTCTGCGAATATTTTTAACGGTGTCTTCTGCCCGATCCGCATTCATATATATCACTACATAATGCATACGCTTTGAAATAAAGTGGACATTTCCGTATTTCTCCAGATTGCGGGCAGCCTTGATATCGCTTACCCAAATGATGTACCCTGTCCGCTCGGCAAACATTCGCTTCATCTCCCCTCCACTCGGTATCATTCTTATGACCTATCCACAGGAGCATTTCCCTCCGCTGCCACATCCGCCCTTTTTCACATTCGGATCATTGCTCGGCACCTTAATGGTCTCGGATACGGAATATGCAATCGTTTCAGACATGGCATGAAGCATATCATCCAGCGCCTTTTCGGCTCGTTTGAACTCCTTAACATCCACGAATTGTTCCAGTTCCAGCTCAACGACCTGCACTGCATCCTTCGCTTCATGATAGTTCGGATGAAAATGCCCAAAACGCTCCGTTTCCGCGAATAGCTCCTTTTTGGCATCCAGCTTGCGTACACACGCCTGAATAGACGGGTTCAATTCCACACGCTGCTTCCAATATAAATAATCCGATACCTCAAAGGATCGGTTGACCATATCGCCCAATTCATAGGCGTTAATAAGCACTTCTGCCATATTGACCGTGTTCAATTCGGCTACGCTCATGAATGTTCATCTCACTTTATATAAAGTTCTACCCCGTAAGAGTAGACTCAATTATCATACCACATCCTTCTTTTGAGAAGAAGGAGTTTCATGCACTTCCTGGCTCTACTATGTAAAAGGAACCAGCAGCCGCATGTCTGACCATTCACTTGGCTGTAAGGTCGCAGGAGAAGGTGTTTCGTCATCCATTCCTGAGGCATACCAGCCTGTGACACTCCATGGTGCACCGGGAACCACCGCCTCCGGTATCCATTTAACCTCTTTCCCACCGATTCGCAGTCCCACAGCAGCCTGCCAACGAATCGCTTGCTCGATCAACTGCCGGGCAGTGGAAGTATGGTAACTCCTCCATTCTTTTGTCCATGAGGAGGGGACTGTAGATCTTTCCGGAAAAAAGTCAGACGGATCAGGCAACATGTGCTCTTGTTCGTAAAAATGCAGCGTGCGCCCTGTATAAACCAAACCTGCTCTTCCCTCTTGGGAAAATATAGGACGGGCCTGAATCGGGTCGAACTCCATTTCACTGTTGGGACTGCTTGAACTTATGTTCTCTGTTTCCGAAATCAATGGATAATGATGAGTTGGCTCGTCCACACCTTCCAGTTCACGACGTGGACCTAATCCAATTGCAGCAAGCGTTTTTCGTATTTTGACAGCAGAGCTCGCCGGAATAATAAAGTCCCTATCGCCGAGCCGTTCCAGCAATTCTTCCAGCGCGGGATGGCGTGCAACTATGTCTGCATCCTCCTGTGTGCCACATCGCAAAAGTGTTACCGTTGCAAAAGCAGTCCGTCCGACATCGCCTGCCCACTGTTCTACCGCCATACGTACATGATCAGGCACACCTGTTCGGCTGTATTTATCCAGAAGAGCAGGAATTGCTTTGGCTTCCATTTCTAACTCGATTGCCTCTGTAACACTTTCTCTGGTGATCCGGTATACTACCATCCGATCTCCTGTCACACGTTCACAGCAGCATTCCAGTCGCCAGCGCACATCATATGCCACATCTGGTGGAACCAATATTTCAAAATCAGGTTGTACATAAAAAGTACCTTGCTCTTGATGTGTATCCTCGTAATTATTGGGACGAAGCATATCTATCACAGATACATTCCAGCGAAAATACAGTTCGCCCGATGCGTTCTGGCCCCAATCACCCATTCCAAAAGCAGTCAGGGCCTTCAGCCAACCCTTCAATTCCTCCATGAAAGGTTCATTGAAATTAAAATCAGAGCCTGTTTCTCCCGCAAACCCTTCCGGATTTGAGATTGTAGGAACAAAGTCTAAAAGGGCACCATTCTTGGAATCAGCTATGCTCGTACTCTCCTGCTGGATTAGGCCTACCTGAAGCATCCATTGCAGCAGAAACTTGATAGATATCCACCCTTCTGTTCCTACATACTGGGAGACGGCACACAGCATATAGTGAAAATGCTGCATGGACGCTTCGGCCTTGCCGTATCTTTCCATGAGTGTAGTAAAAATATGCTTGCGCATTTGCCAAGCAGACAAACGAATCCAAGTCGCCAGTTCCGTTTCCTGAATGCGAAAAGACACCGTTTCTTTCACTAACAGCCCCAAACTGAGTAGCAAATCCATCATTACCACCGTTTGCACTGGATACAGCTCTGCATGCGCATAATGCAACCCAAGACCCATCAGGTCCTCTGGGCGAAAGGGGGTTAGTTCATTCAATTTTTGCAATGATCGCTTATGTATGGTTCCTTTGGCCGTCAAAGGGACACCTTGTACCGCAATACGTGACAACGCATGCAGCAATTCCGACTCCAGAGCTGTCATTGATTCATGTACCGTTATCGGATGATCCGAATGCATCATGTTCATAGGATTTTGCTCTAACAACATATCGTACAGATCCGGTAGCCGATGAACCGGAATATATAAAATTCGTTCGCCCCACGATTTAGTAACAGCCTCCAGCCAGCCCCGGGCACGTAATCCACGCAGTGCCAGTTTCGTTTCGACTCCGCTTAACGCTCCCCGGGTAAGCTGTATAGGTTCTTCTTCCTTCATGGGCTGTCCCGCGTACCAGATAAAGCATCGTCTAAGCACCAGTAGCTCATCCGATGAAAGCTCATTCAAGCTGTCTTGCGTGTTCGTTACGCCCATTCTTGATTAGGCCTCCTTTTTCTTCCCACGATCTCCAGGCTTAGCATCCCGGCCTCCGATAGCCTCTGTCACACTAAATCTGCGAACCGCATATTCATAGCCTTGCTCGATCAGAAACAGCTGACGACGAGCTGCAAAATCCGTCTCCTTGCTATTCTCCGTCACTAGCGCATAAAAATAAGCTTTATTCTCGCCCGACTTTGGTCGCAAAATACGGCCCAGTCGCTGCGCTTCTTCCTGACGAGAGCCAAAGCTACCTGATACCTCTATGGCTACTGCCGCATCCGGCAAATCCACCGCAAAGTTTGCAACCTTGGACACCAATAGGGTCCGAATTATACCCTTGCGAAAAGCATCAAACCAACGCACCCGCTCCGTCTGGCTCATTGAACCCGTAATCAATGGTACGCCCAGCTCTTGAGCCAATATACGCAACTGGTCCAAATATTGACCAATAATAAGTGTGGGCAAGCCGCTGTGCTGTTGCATCAGGCTACGCACCGCCTCCAGTTTCACCGGATTTTCGGCTGCAATTCGGTACTGCTGTCTGCCCTCGGCACGCATACTGCGCTCCAAAAGTTCAGCTGTCATTGGAAGCCGCAGCTCCACACAATCGACCTGAGCGATCCAGCCCTGTCGCTCCAGTTCCTTCCACGGCATATCATACCGTTTGGGTCCAATTAAAGAGAACACATCTCGTTCACAACCATCCTCTCGAACCAGCGTGGCTGTTAACCCCAAACGACGGGTAGCCTGAATGTCAGCCGTCGCCCGGAATACTGGGGCGGGCAGCAAATGAACTTCATCATAAATAATAAGTCCCCACTTCCGCTCACTCAGCAGTTTCATATGCTCAAAATCCCCATCTTTGGTGCGGCGGTGTGTCAGAATTTGGTAGGTTGCCACCGTAATCGGGCGAACCTCTTTTTTCTGACCACTATATTCCCCGATGGAATCGGCAGGAATATCCGTCTTTTGCTTTAACTCTTCTACCCATTGCCGTACAGAAGTAGTATTAGATGTTAGAATAAGCACCTCGCACTGAAGTCGATTCATCACCGCCATGCCTATCACTGTTTTTCCGGCTCCGCATGGAAGCACCAGTACACCACTACCCCCTAAGCCGTCCGCTCCTTCAAACGCATCAGCGGCCTTTACTTGATAATCTCGAAGCTGCAACTTCGTTTGTCCCTTTCCCAAGGTAAAACTAAGCTGATTCCCTTCAAGATAGCCTGCCGTATCCACAACGGGATATCCCAAGCGCGTTAATTCCTGCTTGAGCAAGCCCCGATTTTCGGGCGGGACCGATGCGCTTACCTCATCAAGTGGAAGTAAACCAAGCTGTTTGAGCTCTTCCTTGGTCAGTAGCTCATACAGTAAAGCGGGGGTGTCTGCTGCCAAGATCAAGCGATCACCCATTGTATAGCTGTTGCCTTTCCCTGTCTTTATACCTCCGTCTGGCTTATGTTTAGCACGGTATGCGTCAGTAGTATCTGTGCTATAAGTTCGCTCTTCTTTCGTACCCTCCCGTGAAAGCGTCAACGTCCCATAACGAGAAACGAGCTGTTCAATATCCTTCAACAAATCACGTGGAATATCCCAACGAGACATGGAGTGCAAACTATTTTGAATGTCCTTAGCACTCCATCCGAGGGCAGCTGCGTTCCACAAAGACAGTGGGGTGAGATGATATGTATGAAAAGCGGACGGACTTTTAACCAGCTCCGCATAAATTTGCAACTGTGAACGAGCCCATTCTGAACCGGGCAAGCCCATTTCCAGCAGAACGGTAAAATCACGTTGTACAATACAAGGATGATCTGGATTCATAACTACCTCCTGATAATCTAACCATATATCATTTTAAAGTTGAATCAATTTCATAACTCATTAAAGTTTGGTGGTTGTAACTAGATACAGACAAATCGAATCATTTTGATCTATATCTAGTTTTGATTGAAGCAGCTAAAGGTATTATGAAATTGATTCAGTTATATAATAAATAGCTTATCCGTTTATTCGCATATCAACCAGAATAGCAAGGAGCCCAACCCATATTCGGGTTGAACTCCTGATTAGAAGCTCGGGGTAAAGGCCTCCCCAAACTAATGCCTATCTTAATTATTCTTCTAGTGGACCTGCTCGGAAATATGACTAAGCGCCTCTCCAGCGTTGTCTGCAAAAATATTACGAACAGCTAAATCCCCGATCGAGACAATCCCGATCAGACGGTCTCCTTCCGTCACGGGCAAACGACGGATTTGCTGCTCTGCCATCAGTTCAGCTGCTTGATCCACCGACATGTCCGCACTGGCTGTACGAATACCTGTCGTCATAACCGTATCGACTGAACCCGAACCCGAATTTTTAGCCGCATAACCGCGAACGACAAGATCACGGTCCGTTACTACACCGATCAACTTATCACTGCCTTCGCTTTCCACAACCGGAATAAAACCAGTATCATTGTCCTTCATTTTGACCGCAATTTCATAAATATTATCCTGCGGGGTAACCGTTACGCATTTTTTAGTCATAACTTCCTGAACTTTTTTCATGGGTACTCCCTCCTTTTCAAGAGTAGGGTACCCCATTTCATTCAGCTCATACTACAGATTGAACCGTTCCCAATTCAACTCATTTTAGCCTTTAATTGCCCCTGCTTTTCCTTCCGCAGCGTATCCCGTAGACATCGCAATAAACAAACGAACCGCGTTAATCATAGCATCCTCATCAAAATCAAATTTCGGATGATGGTGTGGATAAACTGCTCCTTTAACTGGGTTACCCGCTCCTACGAACATGAAGCAACCTGGCACACGTTCCAAATAATACGCAAAATCTTCAGCAGGCATCAGCTTCGACGCTACCTGTACATTCTCCTCGCCGAAAACAGATTTTGCTTCATTAAAGAAACGAGATGCTTCATGTGCGTCATTGACAACTGGCGGGTATCCCATAATATAGCGAACCTGTGCTGTTGTACCGTATGTTGCGGCTGTAAGCTCTGTCACCTCATGCAGTCGCTCCTTCATTACCGTTCGTGTCTCCTCATCAAACGTACGAATCGTCCCACTCAAGCGACACGTTTCTGCGATCACATTTTGCGCAGAGCCCCCTTGGATGGTTCCCACCGTAAGCACGGCAGGTCGCAAAGGGTCGACTGAACGGCTTACGACACTTTGCAGTTGCATGACAAGAGCTGAACCCGCCACCACACTATCATTAGTGGACTGGGGCATACCACCATGTCCACCCTTACCTGTGATTTCAATATAAAAATCATCCGCCGCCGCCATCAGCGGCCCTGCGCAACTCGCAGCCGTCCCGATCGGAAATGGTGTCCATAAATGGATGCCATAAATGACGTCCACACCTTCCAATATACCATCCTTTATTACACTGACCGCTCCGCCAGGCAGCAATTCCTCGGCAGGTTGAAACAACAAGCGAATTTCTCCTTGCAATTCCTCCCGGTTCAGACTAAAATAGTAAGCCGTTCCAAGCAACGCGGATGTATGTCCGTCATGGCCGCAAGCATGCATGGCTCCGTCCACGCTGGAGCGATATTCACATTCCTTTTCATCCTGAATCGGAAGAGCATCCATATCGGCGCGGAGCATGACGACAGGCCCGGGTTTAGCACCACGAATGGTACCTACAACACCGTGTCCCCCTACCTGACGGCGAATCTCGATTCCCCAACTCTCCAACTTAGCCGCTACAAAAGCTGCGGTTTTGCTTTCCTGAAAAGAAATTTCGGGATTCTTATGTAAATGTCTACGCCATTCCACCATGTTTTCTTGCAAACGATCAAACCAGGTCTCGTCTATCACATGTTGTGTCATTCTGCTCCACCTCTCCTTTTAAAGCATCGGGCAAGTTCCCGATTCATCATGCAGCGTCACCACGTATGCACCGCTGCTCTCAAGTCTTCATTTTTATCCTATTGTAGCAGATATGGAATTGTTGCGATATCTGTTGCTCCAGGGAGGTTGCAGAAGCCCAACAAACATAATATGATAAAATGGATAAACGATAAAATGATAACCGTCTGCGAGGAATATACCTTGTGGCGAATACCGGGGGAAGCTGATATGAGAAATACGAAGCCGGAGACTCGAAGAAGAGGCACACCGGATTTCCAATTGCTGATCCTCACTTTGTTACTGGTTGGATTCGGTGTAATTATGGTATTTAGCTCCAGCTCCAGCGTAGCTCTGCTGAATAAAGAATACAATTTTGACTCTTTATATTTTGTGAAGCGCCAATCTGCATTTGCTGTACTTGGACTTTTTATTATGTTGGTAGCTATGAATATTAAGATGGAAAAATATAAAAAGCTTTTTGTACCTTTATTTTTCATAACTATATTACTGCTAATCATCGTTCTTTTTACAGGCTCACTTAACGGCGCAAAAAGCTGGCTCAGGTTTGGTAGTGTTGGCTTCCAGCCAACGGAGCTTGCGAAAATTTCCATCATTCTTTACTTATCCGCACTGATTGTCAAAAAAGGAGATCGCTTTAGAGATCTGCGGACCGGCTACATACCTGTAACCGTCATTGTAGGCTGTGTTGCAGGACTCATCATGCTTCAACCTGATTTAGGCTCCTGCTTCATTTTGGTTGCTACGAGTGGTCTGATTATTTATGCCGGGGGAGCCAGTGTCAAGCATATTACAGCATCAATTGTTCTGCTCGTACTAGGCGCCTCCATTGTATTTGGTATTGGGTCGTTGTTTGGAGGAGATTCTGGAACCACAGATGGACAAGCTGCTGCCAAGCAAGATTACAAAATCGGACGCTTTCAGGCCTTTCTTAATCCCGAGAAATATAGACAAGGAACGGGATACAATCTGGTACAGTCCTTGCAAGCTATAGGTGAAGGCGGCTTAAACGGGTCAGGATTTGGTAAAGGTATTATCAAGCTTCACTATCTTCCTAATTCATTTAATGATTTTATCTTTTCTGTAATTGGTGAAGAATTCGGATTTATCGGAACAGCCATATTCCTGATGCTATATTTGTACTTCATTTGGCGAGGCATGATCATTGCTCTGCGTTGCCATGATCCGTTCGGAACGTTGGTAGGCACCGGTATCATGGGTTTGATCGCCATTCAGGCCTTCATTAATATCGGCGGTGTAACCCAAACGATTCCAATCACTGGCGTAACGCTTCCATTTATCAGCTTTGGTGGCTCCTCCCTACTTGTCATGATGTTTTCCATGGGCATTATGCTCAGTATTTCTCGTGAGAACACCAAACAAGCGGTGCAGGAACGCACCACAGGGGTAGCTGTCCGTAATGAAGTACCCAACCGCTTTCAAACTCGTAGAACCAACCGTTTTCGCTAAAAAAAGAACTTCCAAGGACCACTTACAACGGTGGCTTTGGAAGTTCTTTTGGTTATGTATAAGAGACGGGAACCCTCTTCAAAAATGGCTATACTGTTGATTCACAAAACGAAAACTGGCGATTCTATAACCACCAGTTTTCGTGTTTTTATTCGGGTTATCCCACGGAATTCCCGGCATGTATAAAGTTGGTTAAAAATGTAAATTTATCGGTTCCTGATTCTTTTACACTGTGTCGTCCTTGAACGCGACACCTTCCACTTTTACGTTCACTTCCACAACCCGCAAACCCGTCATACTTTCGACGGCTTCTCGCACATTTTGCTGAAGAATTCGGGACACCTCATGAATAGGTGTTTCGTAGATCACGATAATACGTAGATCAATGGCAGCTTCCAGCTGTCCAACCTCCACTGATACGCCTTTTTGCACATTTTTACCGCTCAGCCTTTTGGCCCAGCCTTCCGATAAGCCGCCTGACATTGCAGCAATGCCCGGTGTCTCTAATGCGGCCATCCCGGCAATTTTACCTACGACATCGTTGGAAATCTTGATGTTTCCTGCTTCCAGTTGTTGAATTTGCTCTGCCATGACCTATGTCCCCCTTCATCCATCCTTTATTTGTATTGTAAAGCCTCAGCCACTCCAAATGCAAACCCTACGTATGAAAAACAACTTTCGTTTACAACCTATATCATTTTGGGTATATTAATTTAGAAAATCCATACAAGTGAGCATTTTGCATAAATCCCAAGAGTGTTTTCCAATCAGCAATATATAGATCGAAACGCTTTAGTTCGTCTATATATTGTACTTATGAGCGTTGGGAATCAAATTATGCAAAATGCTGAAGTGACAGCTTTCACCAAAACTTGTACACATCTATTGATATCGAGGTGCTCTTCATTGAAAAAATGGTTATCTCCCGCTTTGCTTATAGCGACATTTGCTCTTAGCGCAGTCGCTCATTACACGCATTGGAACGCTATAGCCCAATTTGTCGTTTGTGCAATTTCTGTTGTATTCGTAGCCGGTTTTCTCGGTAGGGCGACCGAAAGTGTCGCGCATTATGCTGGCCAACGTTTAGGTGGATTTTTAAATGCCACCTTTGGTAACGCAGCCGAACTGATCATCGCCATCTTTCTTGTTAAAGAAGGTCTTTACGATATGGTAAAGGCCAGTCTTACCGGTTCCATCATCGGTAATCTGCTGCTGGTTCTCGGAGCAAGTCTGTTCGCAGGCGGTTTGAAGTACAAAGTGCAAAATTTCAATGTATCGCTGGCTGGATTAAGTGGTTCTCTGATGATTGTGGCTGTTATTGCCTTATTCGTTCCAGCTGTCTTTCTGAACACACACGTTATCACGGATAGCGAATCAGATACGCTCAGCCTCATTGTCGCAGGCACGCTCATTGTCGCGTATATTGCGTGGCTTATTTTTTCTATGATTACGCATAAGGACTATTTAGCTGACGTCACCGAACAAAAAGATGAAGAATTGCCACATGAGCATGCCCCTGTGTGGTCCAGAAACAAATCCATTACCTATTTGGTACTCGCTACCGTCATGGTCGCTTTTGTCAGCGAATGGCTGGTAGGTACACTGGAGGTGTTTACAACCCAATTTGGGCTCAGCGAATTGTTCGTAGGTGCCTTCCTCGTCGCTATTATTGGTAATGCAGCCGAACATAGCGCTGCTATTTTACTGGCGATGAAGAACAAAATCGGTGCATCAGTCGAAATAGCTGTCGGCAGCAGCTTGCAAATTGCGCTATTTGTTGCACCTGTGCTGATTTTTGTCAGTTACTTTATGGGAAACACGATGAATATTGTTTTCACCACTATTGAGCTGGTCGCCATTGCTGTCGCTGTATTTATCGCCAAATCCATCACCCAGGACGGCTCAACCAACTGGTATGAGGGACTCATGCTACTGGTAGTGTATGTATTGTTAGGTGTATCCTTCTTCCTTGTGTAGCTTTTAAGGTTTTAAAATGTGCATTAGGATGGTGGAAGGGCGATGCGCTTTTACCATCCTAAAAGAACATTTTTATAAAAAAAGGCATCAAAAAAAGCATGCTCTCAAACTCCGCATGCTCTCATCAATTCAACCGTCTTCCTAATTGGCCTTATTATTCATGGCCTCATATAGAATAGCCAGATTGCGTTCCAGCTCACTGACCAGCTGTTTACCTACCATTTCCGGAAGAAGTCCGGCGCGAACCGCAAAATCCACTTCCTTGGAAAATCCGTACATCTGAGTATCCAGCACTTCCTCATAGAGAGGGCAATAACGGGTTGCCAGATTCTCCATCTGTACTTCAATAAGCTTCTTTATTTTATCTGCATCTTCCTGAAGCAGATTAATAGCCTTGATATTCAATTGTTCCTGCAAATCAGATGAAGTCATGGATTCTTCCCCCCTATGTCTCAATGTCGCACAAGACGTCCTATCCTTAATATTAGACCAAATTGCAGGCTAATACAAGAACCTGACAAAAAAAGCATCCCTACAGTTACAGGTAGGGATGCTTTTGCTTCAAGAATAAAGTTAGCTGGCTACTGAAATATGAAGTCCGTGCTTCTCGAACAACTCGATGATCGCTTTCTTAGCTTCCTCCGCATCTGGTCCATGAACGTGTAGTTCATAGCTATGGCTGCTGACTAGGGTCGTAAACAAGCCCAGTATACTTTTCACATCAATATACTTATTTTCGGAATGAAGGACGATGGAAGAGGTGAACTTGCTCGCCGTCTGTGCAATTTCAACAACCGCCGCGTTATTATTGGACATAGAGATCCCTCGCTTTACTGAATTGTCATGTATCGTTACTCATCCATAATAATACATTGAAATCGCTTTCTCAGCAAGAACGGATATCGTTATTTTAAATTTTCAGGGTTTAATGGCTCCAGCTCAGGCAGTACAAAGATGCCGTCTTTACGAATCAAAACATCGTCAAAATAAATTTCACCACCGCCATATTCTGAACGCTGAATCAACACCAAATCCCAGTGGATCGATGAACGATTACCGTTATCCGCTGTTTCATAAGCTTGACCCGGTGTAAAATGTAAGCTGCCGGCGATTTTCTCATCAAACAAAATATCCTTCATTGGATGTAAGATGTGCGGATTAAACCCGATGGCAAACTCGCCAATATAACGTGCTCCCTCGTCAGAATCGAGAATATCATTCAGCCGCTTCGTATCGTTACTCGTCGCTTCCACGATCTTACCATTTTCAAAACGGAATTTAACATTTTCAAAGGTAATACCATTATACAGGGTTTGTGCATTGTAGCTGATCGTTCCGTTAACGGAATCACGTACAGGCGCGCTGTATACTTCGCCATCCGGGATATTGCATTGACCTGAACACTTGATCGCTCCGATTTGCTTAATAGAGAAATTCAAATCCGTACCCGGTCCACTGATCCGTACCTTGTCCGTCCGATTCATCAGGTCTGCCAATGCATCTTGAGCTTTGTCCATTTTTGCATAATCCAGATTACACACATCGAAATAAAAATCTTCGAACGCTTCCGTGCTGATATTCGCCAATTGAGCCATGCTGTCATTCGGATAACGCAGCACTACCCATTTGGTGTGCTTCACCCGTTGTTCGCTATGTACCGCATGCTGATAAATGGAATTATACATTTTCATTTTATCTTCCGGCACATCTGACAGATCATTTACATTTTCACCTGCACGTATTCCGATATAGCAGTGCATTTGCTTCATCCGGTTAAGGTCAATCTCAGCCCAGGTCTCCAGCATTTCCTTTGTCGCGTGGCGAAGCATGGCGCTCTGTACCTTACGGTCTGTAAGCTGTACAAAAACATTTCCACCTTTTTTACCAACTTCATGAATGATGGCGTTAAGCAAGTCGCGCTCTGTACCAATCATTTCGATCAATACATTTTCTCCAGGCTGCACTTCAACAGAGTAACCTACCAGATTTTCCGCCAGCTTAAGTATTCTAGGATCTTTCATGTAGTGTCTCTCCTTCTCTATTTCATTCTTTTTGAACAATGGTTAATTCAAAATTCATTGTATCACGCCCGCCACGTTACTTGTAGTCCTCAAAAGTAACTCTGGTTATCAAAGCCTCTTGATGCAGCTCTGCATTCGCTCCCTGTCGGGAAATCCGGCATTCCGATGAAAGCTTTAAGGGTAAACCTGTTTGGCGATCTATGGTCAAATGATACACCGTATGCACAATGGATTGCTCCAGCTGGTTGCTCATCTCCTCACAACTTTGCGCCCATATTAGGCTCAGCTTCTTTTGCAGCTCTCGATTCGTTCCTGTATGCTGCGTTTTTAATATCCCGATTTGAGGGTTTAAAGTATTCATTTCTTTTATTAAACGATCTTTCAACCAGCGCTTTGCCGAAGCAGATTCCGGTTCAATCCTCAACACCCAAGTTCCCCGGGCAGCTCCCGTTTCCATACGAATGCTCTTATTCAGTGTATTTAATTCCTCAAGCTCCTGAATCGGATTGAAGCGATTTAACATACCATTTCCAACCACAGGAGGATAACCGGATGTCAGCGCAACCCATTTCCCACTCTGACGAAGAAAACGTTCCTGTGTAACATCATGCTCGGACTTACCTTGTTTCAGAGCTGCGTAGCCACCTTGCTTACGGAAAGCCTCTGCAGAGCCCCAGTGCATGGTCAATTCATCGTGATTTTTTAGCCTACCGCGATATTCAAACTGCTTATTCGCTGGCAGACCACTGTCTGCTCTAATTGCAGTCCGTCCAGTAAACGTTACCATCTCTTTGCCAGCCATTCCTGCAACAGCTCTCTTAAAAATCTGCTCAGGCGTATATTGTCGATCCAGTGCACAACCACTTAACACACCTATTACAAGCAACACACCACAAACCTGCATCACCCATTGCTTTCTCCAATGCATCCCATCATCCGTCCTATCCTGAACATAACTGTACTCATGAGCAATAATCCTGCTTCAA
Source organism: Paenibacillus sp. NMA1017 (assembly GCF_058895805.1). Taxonomy (NCBI): domain Bacteria; kingdom Bacillati; phylum Bacillota; class Bacilli; order Caryophanales; family Paenibacillaceae; genus Paenibacillus; species Paenibacillus sp. NMA1017. The sequence continues at coordinate 413,465 of NZ_JBZXYR010000002.1, forward strand.
GGCAGTTATGCTACCTGGTTCACTTCATCGCGTTATCCCTATAGTTCAATCATACACACGATATAGTACGTTTAGGATTTACCTGTCTGCAATGGGTTATGCAAGACAAAAAGAGAACATTCCCTAAGGAATATTCTCTACACATTGGCTACATGATCAACAACTATTCGATTGCGTCCTTCATTTTTTGCTTCGTACAAGGCCATATCAGCCCTATAAAATAAAGATTCAATACTGATCTGCTCATCCAGCCAGTTCCATTCAGCAATCCCGCAAGAAACAGTCACCTGAGGCTCGGTTTCATGCTGTACACGGTAACGTATTTTTTCTGCATATCCGAGCGCCTGCTGCACCCCCAGCTGCGGTAAATAAATGGCAAGCTCCTCGCCGCCCCATCTGGCACATACATCCTCATCGCGAGTCGCCGAACGAACGATATTGCTGACGCTTTTCAAAATTTCGTCACCCGTCTGATGCCCATGTGTATCATTCACCTGTTTGAATTGATCAATATCTACCAAAATAAGTGAGCCACAGAAATCCTTTTCCTGATGTTGCTGAATGATTTGGTCCACATAGTGACGTACATAAAGACCTGTTAACATATCCATATTAGCCAACCGCCGCACTTCAGCGTGCAGCATAGCATTGGTTACCGCCAACCCGATATGAGGGGCTAGCATTTGCAGCATTTTATAATTATCGTAAGAGAAAAAGTGTGGAAGCTTGCTGGACAATAGTATAACTCCTTTAGGAGTACCGCTGGTCTTCATAGGTACAGCCATCAAAGACTGGGAGTGCGTCGCATCCATAAAATGAGAGGATATCTTTCCATCCTTTCTATAGTCCGACACAATCACTGGTTCTCCTGTTAAACGTATTAGTCCAGCAAATCCATCTTCAAGAGGGTAACTTTCCAGTCTTAAGCTTTCCACATTACTCGACATAACCTTAAAACAGTTTCCATCCTGATCAAGCTGTACAATACAACAAAAGTCCGCCATGAACATTTTCAATAACTCCTGAACGGCAAATTCAAATATTTCATTTAACTTCAGGCTCTGATTCAAGCGCTGAACCAGTTCATTAATGAGACGCAATTCATGGATAAGTACATTCGATTGCTCAAGCAGCTTTGCATTTTCAAATGCAGTGCCAGCCGTATCCGCCATCATGGCAATCAGCTCTACATCCACTTTTTTCATACTATCCGCACCCGATGGAAGAATCATATGGAAAACACCGTATACACCCTGCTTGCCACGTAATGGGATGCCGATTTCAGTCATCTCATCTTGTGTACCGACTGGCTCATTCACAGCCATTTGCCCTTTCATAAATGCACGTACGCATACATCTTCGTCCCGTTCATGCAGCAGCAAAGGTTTGACCTGCGGATTGCGACTATGTCGATCCTGACTCATGTACAGGGTGATATCTACATGGGGAAACAAATAGGCGATGCTTCCGAATACCTCATCTAGCACGCCTTCCACGTCAATTTTGTCATGCATCCGTTTTACAATCTGAAATAAAATAGAACGGCGGCTACCTTCACGATCGCTTCGATTCTGCATCCCAAGGATATCTTCCATAAATATGTACTCAAACTTCGAGTAAAAGCTGGATTTAAAATGTAAAGCAGCTGCTAACAATGTGTCCTGATTTGAGACAGAATGTTGAGCAGGCCGTGTAAAACGAAGAGCGGCAAAGGGCTCCCTCTTGTAGTTACGGCATAGTATGGGAACCATATACACAAACGCAAGGCTTCCATCACGAAGTTTGCGCTGGCTCACTTCCATCTCTCTAGATATGCAACAACGTTCGACCAAATCCAAATCCTCGTCATCATCTTCTTCCCTACCAGCAACACGAACACCTATAAAATTAAACACTGCAGTATATTCTTCGTTAATCCAGGATATACCATTGCTCTGCTGTAACCAACTCCGATATCCTTGTACAAGCAGCTGGTTAATATAGGGGAAATCATAGGGTGTCATATCCATGTTCTGGAGCCAGGCAAAAGACGTATATCCTTTATCATCAAACAGCGGAGCACCGCTAGCCTGGACCGTTTTACTGTCAAGCATTTGCTGATCCGTTGTTGAAAATTCCGACATATTAAGGCGCTCCTTCACAGCAAAATTAGCTGTACCAAGACAGCGGCTATACACCACTATAGCTCATAATATGATCTATTTTACTCCCAACTCTAGAAATTTGCATCCATTTTCCAGAAATTCGTCCCACTTTTTTAGTTCTAAAGCCCTATCGACAAAATTTGACGATTTCATTCTTTTTCTCTTCTTGACATTGACCTACTCTTACATATAGTATATATTATTGAAAAAGACTGTACGGCAGAACTATCTACTGTGCGGATCTTAAATTTTGGGCGTAACAGTTTGTGTCACCCTCATCTTTTTTGTTGCTGACAGGACAGCGGCTGAACTTTTCTGTCAGTAGTGCGTCTCACCTTAATAGGTAGCGCCGAACAAATTGGAGCGCAAAGAGAGCCCCAACTCAAATTTTAATTATGAAGGAGTTAACTCTATAATGGCACGTTACACTGGTCCTAAATTTAAATTGAGCCGTCGTCTTGGTATTTCCCTGAGCGGCACAGGTAAAGAATTGAAACGCCCTTTCCCTCCGGGACAACATGGTGCAAACCAACGGAGAAAAATCAGCAACTACGGTATGCAGCTTCAAGAGAAACAAAAGCTGCGTCACATGTACGGCTTGGGTGAAAAACAATTCCGTACCCTGTTTAACAAAGCTCAACACATGCACGGTATCGCTGGTGAAAACTTTATGTTCTTGCTGGAAAGCCGCCTGGACAACCTTGTATTCCGTCTTGGCTTTGCTAATTCCCGTGCAGGCGCACGTCAATTGGTAGCTCACGGTCACGTTACTGTGAACGGTAAAAAAGTTGACATCGCTTCTTACCAAGTAAGCCCTGGCGACGTGATCGGTCTTCGTGAAAGAAGTCGTTCCCTGTCTTCCATCAAAGAAGCTTTGGAAAACCGCAACCACTTGGTAGCTTACCTGGAGTACAATGACGCAGCTCTGGAAGGTAAATTCATTCGTTTGCCTGAGCGTGGCGAATTGTCCCAAGATATCGATGAAAAACAAATCGTCGAATTCTACAACCGCTAATCCTTGTATTAGCACCAAAAAGCACCCGAATTTATTCGGGTGCTTTTTTTATACTCCCTATGCACGAGGCTGAGAGTTTTATTCAATGGGGATGTACACCTTCATACTCAAATGATCTGGATAGGAGGAATTCATCACGTCCGTAATTTCAAAATCCGGCCCCTCCCTCCGTTCAAAATTAGAATTAGGAAGCCATGTGCCATAGATAAAGTCTCGTATATTCTGAACTCGTCCATCTAAACCCGAAGCGTCAAACTCAGCATACTTCCCTGCTGGAATCTCCATATATATGAAACCCTCTGCCAGTTCTTTTGACTCTTTTCCAACTGCCTCGCCCACCACAAATGAAAATGCACCGTTGTCTTCAAATCGACAGGCAACCCCATATGACATTCCCGGTGCAATCTTGTTCGGGATACACATAAAATATTCATTGGCTCCAAAGTGCCCATAAAATTCTGGGATTTCTTTATAGTGCAGCTCATTATTCAAATTTGTTTTATATTCATATCCTATAATTTTGGTCGTTTCGAGCTGCAATATCACCGGCTTGTTCACATCCAAATCCCCCTTCGTATTTTTTTGGTAATCCAGAAAATTGATTTTACTTTGCCTAGGAAGCTCAATATCACCATTACGATACTTCCCAGGGGGGATCCCAAAATTCTTTTCAAAAGCGCGGGTAAAAGCTTCTTGTGAGTTGTACTGATACTCAATAGCAATATCCAACACTTTTTGATTGGATTGTTTCAGCTGTTCAGCCGCCTCGGACAATCTTCTCCTTCTTATATATTGTTGAACCGTAAAACCCGAAATAGCCTGAAAAACCCGCTGGAAATGAAAAGCTGAAAAGCATGCCTGTGAAGCAATCTCGGCAATTTTTAAATCCTCCCGCAGATTCAATTCAATAAACTCAATCGCACACTGAATTCGTTTAAAATAGTCCATATAATCCTTCCCCACACTCGTAATTGTTCTAGTTATCTATCCTACACCCAAATTGTGCAACCCACGTTTTCATTATGTATAACTCTTTACCTACTTGTTTGATTATTTGTGCTAAGTTTACCATGACTTTTCACTTGGCAGAAACAAAAAAGCAACGCTGAGATCGATACAATCTCAGCGCTGCTTTCGAATATATTTTCATTATCCAAGCTTTATTTTAGCAAATTTCCGTTTACCTACCTGCACAATGTCGCCTTCCTTCGGCGTGTATGCTTCGTTCACATCGGTCCATTTCTCTTCGTTAATTTTGACTGAGCCCTGCTGAATACTGCGTTTGGCTTCACCGTTAGATGCTGCAAAGCCCAGATGAGTCAGCAACTGGATCACACGAATGCCACCTTCTTCTAACTGATCAGCCGTCAAGGTGAACTCTTCAATATCGTCAGGCAGCGCACGTTGCTGAAATACGGTCACAAAATGCTGCTTCGCTGCTTCCTCTGCTTCTTCACCGTGGTACATGCGCACTAACGTTCCAGCCAGCTTCATTTTGGCATCACGTGGATGTACTGAGCCGTCCTTAACACCTTTCGCCAGCTCTGCCAGCTCCTCGTTGTTGATATCCGTTGCAAGCTCAAAATATTTCAGCATCAGCTCGTCAGGAACGGACATGGATTTCCCGTATATTTCGTTCGGCTCCTCATCAACACCAATGTAGTTCCCCAAACTTTTGCTCATCTTCTGGACGCCATCCAGGCCTTCAAGCAATGGTAATGTAATCGTAGCCTGCGGCTCAACTCCGTATTCCTTTTGCAAGGTTCTGCCCATCAGCAGATTAAACTTCTGATCCGTTCCCCCCAATTCAATATCGCTTTGGAGAGCCACGGAATCCATGCCCTGCATCAGTGGGTAAAAGAACTCATGGATGCTGATCGGCAATCCGTTCTGGTACCTTTTTGTAAAATCATCCCGTTCCAACATGCGGGCAACCGTTACTTTGGCCGACAGGGTTACTACATCAGCAAAAGACATTGGCCCTAACCATTCGGAATTGTAGAATACCTTTGTTTTTTCAGGATCAAGAATTTTAAAAATTTGTTCCTTGTACGTTTGTGCATTACGCTGCACATCTTCCTCAGTCAGTTGCTTACGAGTCTCTGATTTACCTGTCGGATCACCAATTCTGCCTGTAAAATCTCCGATAATCAGTTGCACTTGATGGCCTAATTCCTGGAACTGGCGCAGTTTGTGCATAACAACCGTATGTCCGATGTGAATGTCGGGCGCAGAGGGATCAAGACCCAGCTTAATTTTAAGCGGCTCGCCGCTAACGACCGATTTGATAACCTTACGCTTCAGCTCATCCTCCGGTACAATTTCCGCCACACCCCGCTGTATCACCTCTAGCTGTCGCTCTACCTCTACCTGTTGCTCTGGCTTCAATTCTTCCCACTTCATCCTGTATACCCCCTATTTTTATCCAAAATATTATATATTAGACAAACCAAAAAGCCCCTTTCATCCCAAGGGACGAGAAGGAGCTGCTCGCGTTACCACCCTAATTAAAGAAACGCATGTCAAAGACGGACATTTCTTTCACTTCATTCCTATAACGGGCCTACACCCGGTACCGGATTACTACGTTAGCTTCGCAAACCTGCAAAGTTTTCCATTCATCCAGACAGCTCCAGACGGTAATTCAAAGGAGGGACGCTACCGATTTACACCACCCATCGGCTCTCTGCACAACGTGATTCCGCCTTCTACTGAAGTCTTTCTCAGCTTTTCACGATATTTACTTTGACCTATTTATAACACATTGCTTTTATGTAGTCAACGACACCAAAAGACAGGCTTTTTAGCATATGGGTTCATTTTGTAATTTTATGCTATAATAATGGCTGTTATAAAGGAGGAAGACTTAATGGTTGAAGAAAAAAACAATGTATCAGAGCCAAAGCCTTCCCGCTTGCGGATAACCATGCGAAGGCTCGGCCGTGTCATAAAGTGGGTCGTCATCATCGGTTTTATGGGGGCACTATTTGCAGGAGGGGCCGCCGCCGGCTATGTTGCTTCTATTGTAAAAAGCGAACCCGTGCGTTCCAGATCCATGATCCTACAGGAAGTAGATAAGAATGCAATTACAGGCTTCGCTTATTTCAATGACGGCTCTCCCATCGGACAACTCCGGACAGAAGAAGATCGAAGACCTGTCACGTTTAAGGAGATTCCACAACTCGTCATTGACGCAGTCATTGCCATTGAAGATAATCATTTTTACGAGCATAAAGGTGTCGATCTGTCGGGAACGCTGCGTGCTGTGAAGCAAAAGGCGCTGCATGAATCCGTACAAACCGGGGGGAGCACCCTCACCCAGCAGCTCGCGCGTCGTGTCTTTCTAAATCTCGATCGCACGGATGACCGCAAGGTCAAAGAAATTTTGCTGTCTCTGCGCCTTGAGCGCTTCCTGAGCAAGCAACAAATTATTACGGCCTATCTCAATAAAGTACCTTTTGGTAACGGTTCAAGCGGTTACAACGTCTTTGGCATTAAAGCCGCGGCCAAAGGTATTTTTAATGAGAATGATCTGAACGAGATTAATGTAGCCCAGGCCGCCTATCTGGCAGGTTTGCCACAGCTTCCTTCTTCTTATTCTGCTTACAACGGTAAGGGCGAGTTTAATGAAGCTGGTTTTAAAAGAGCCATCAACCGCCAGCACCTGGTGCTCAGTCGAATGCTGGAGGAGAACAAAATCAATAAAGCACAGTATGATGAAGCGATGGCTTTTGATATCAAAAAATCTCTCTCACCACGCACTGTTAAAGCTTATAACACCTATCCATATCTTATGATGGAAACAGAACGACAGGCTGCGCAGGCACTCATGTCTGTCACCAATCCGGGTCAAGCAGCTAATGCCAGTGCAGATACCAAAACCAAGGACGATAACGATTTACTCAAAGAAGCAGAACAGCAGCTTCGCACAGGCGGTTATATGGTGTACACCACCATTGATAAGAGCGTATACAAATCTATGCGTCAAGTTGCAGAAAATAAAAACAACTTCTCTGCCACTAGTAAAACCAAGGGTGACGAACAAGCAGCAGCTATTCTGATTCAGCATAAAACAGGCGCCATTCTAGGAATGATGGAAGGTCGGGACTTCCAAAAGGAGCAGATGAATTATGCCACCCAGATGGTTCGTCAGCCGGGTTCGGCAATGAAACCGATTGCTGCCTATCTCCCTGCATTGGACAGCGGTCTTGTGCAGCCTGGTAGTATCGTGGATGATGCCCCTATTATTTTGAAAGATGGCAGTAATGGGTATCACATTCCGAAAAATTCTAACAACCGCTATCAAGGATTGGTCACGGCGCGTTATGCACTGAATCAATCGCTCAATACGATAGCACTCAAGCTGTTTAACGAAAAAGTAGGGATCAGCAAAGCCTGGGCTTTTGCCAAGAAGCTGGGCATCACCACCTTGGAATCCAGTGATAACAACGCCCAAACGGGTGTACTTGGCGGCTTGGCCCACGGGGTGACCGTCGAGGAGCTCACGAATGCATATGGAGCCATTCCAAATGGCGGTGTGTTTAATGACGCCTATATGATCGAAAAGATTGTGGATTCGCAAGGCAATATTGTATATAAGCATCAGGCTAATCCTGTGCAGGCCTTCTCACCTCAAACCGCCTACCTGATGACAGATATGTTGCGTACCGCCGTGTCAGAAGGCACTGGCAGACTGGTGAAGCGGAACTTTGATCAATCAGGCAAGATTCCGATTGCCGGCAAGACAGGCACTACGCAATCCTACACTGATGTTTGGTTCGAGGGCTTTACGCCTGACGTCACGCTGGGTGTATGGGTTGGTTACAAGCAACCTGTCAATAAGCTTGAAACGAAAGTCCAAAAAGAGCGGGCTCGTCGCCTGTGGGCTCTAATCATGAATGAAGTAACAGCTCAAGATGCTCAACTGTTCCAAACGGACAGTTTCAATAGACCTGACGGCATTGTAAGCCGTACAGCATCCGCGTATGGTTCGGACATTTATAACAGCAAGTATCCACCTAAAAACAGTGAAAATGGTGTGACCCGTGCGAAATATATTACCTACCAAGGTGTGAATTATATTCCACGCGATGGTACACCGGATGATATGTTGTATGAACGGACCGTTAGGAAACGGGAAAAGCCAATCTCAGAATTGATTAAAGAGCTTCAGCAAGCCTTTAAGGTGATGAGACGACATAATTCGTTGTCCTACTATCTGCCTCAGGATGCAGATAAGGAAGCTCCTACTCAGATTGATCCACGCAAGGACGATGGAGCAGCTCCTAGCGCTCCATCCAGCGTCAACGTAAGCTATAGTGACGGTAAAGCCATAATCAGCTTTAGCCCAAGCGGAAACAGCGACGTCGTAGGATACCGTCTGTATCGTTCTACAGATGGGGGTAGCTTCCAACGACTTGGCAAGGTCGTTATGGCTGACGGCTCCAAGGTGTTCTCTGACAGCCCTGGGGGCAGCAGCTCCAGCTACTACGTGACCGCCGTTGATGTAGGCGGCCATGAGTCCGGCCCAAGCACGAAAGCAAGCGCAGCACCTGTGGTACCACCTGCAGATTCTGAGTCTCCAGCCGTTCCGGGCGAAGGAGATGGAACAGGTGCGCAGCCTACTGAGGTTCCTACTGCCCCTGGACAGCCTCAAGCTAAAGCCGCTGGCTCGTCCGTAGCGCTCCAATGGAGCGCAGGTAAGTCGGCGGACGCCATTACAGGCTATAACGTGTATTACAGTGAAAGCGGTGCGGAGCCTTTTACAAACATAGGCTCTACCGCATCTACCAGCTTTGAATATAAGTCGGGGAAAAAGCCAAAAGGCTGGTTTCGTGTCACTTCCATGAATGCCATAGGGGAATCGGCTCCTTCCGGAGCCGTCCGTCCATAACTGAAGACAAAAGCAGAAAGTGATAGGTTGGGTGAAGGTGAGGTTCACCCTAACAAAAAGGGAATCCCCTTAGCCATTAAGGCTTTGGAGACTCCCTTTTTTAATTCTAATATGCACAGCACTTCAATCCTCTATGGTAGATAAGTCACCTGTAGGAAGGTTAAGCTCCCAGGCTTTCAACACGCGTCTCATAATTTTACCGGAACGGGTTTTGGGTAACTTTTCCTTAAATTCAATTTCGCGTGGAGCAGCATGAGCAGACAGCCCTTCCTTAACGAAGCGATAGATGTCCTGCTGTAAAGCTTCAGACGGTGCATAGCCTTCACGCAGTGCAACAAAAGCTTTGATAATCTCTCCCCGCACGGTATCTGGTTTTCCAATGACTCCGGCTTCCGCTACAGCAGGATGCTCCAGAAGCTTGCTCTCCACCTCAAAAGGGCCGATTCGCTCCCCAGAGGAGTTAATGACATCATCAATCCTACCCTGAAACCAGAAATATCCGTCCTCATCCATGTAAGCTGAATCACCCGATACATACCAACCGGGAAAACGGAAATATTCCTGAAACTTGTTCGGATTGTTCCATATACGATTCATCATGGATGGCCATGGTGTACGGATCGCCAAGTGACCCATCCGGTTAGGAGGCAACACCTGCCCTCTGTCGTCCAAAATAGCAGCTTGAATACCTGGGAGTGGCTTACCCATCGAACCCGGTTTAATCGGCAGCTCAGGGTAATTACAGATCAACTGTGCTCCTGTTTCCGTCATCCACCAAGTATCATGAATGCGCTGTGTATACACTTGCCATCCCCATCGCACCACTTCGGGATTCAGCGGTTCCCCAACGGATAATACATGCCGCAGACTACTGAGATCATATTTGGAAACAACCTGCTCCCCTGCGCTCATCAGCATCCGAAACGCTGTAGGAGCACTATACCATATGGTCACTTCGTGACGCTCAATCGTGCGGTACCAGTCTTCCGGGCTGAAACGCCCCCCACGAATGACATTCGTCGCTCCATTTAGCCATGGAGCAAACATACCGTATGACGTTCCCGTGACCCAGCCAGGATCAGCAGTACACCAATACACATCATCTTCCCGCAAATCCAGCACCATTTTGCCAGTATAGTAGTGTTGAATCATTGCATTTTGAACATGATACACGCCTTTGGGCTTACCTGTTGAGCCTGATGTATAGTGAATAATTAATCCATCTTCACGATTCAACCATTCTGGCTCAAGTTCCTCTGAGGACGTAAGCATTTCTGTCTCGAAATCGATAATTCCCTGCTCGCGTTCATCCATATCGCCAACCACAAAAATATGTCGCAGTTCAGGAAGCTCCTCACGTTTTACCCGTGACAGAAGCGCAGGTGTGGTCACTAATGCCACCGCCCCACTATCCTCTAATCGATCCTTAACCGCAGTTTCCATAAACGCCTCAAACAATGGACCGACAACAGCCCCTACCTTTAGAACGCCAAGTAAACTAATAACCAGTTCGGGTGAACGCGGCATGAAAATAAATACCCGCTCCCCTTTACCAATACCGTATTTGCGCAGCACATTTCCGAATCTGTTAGAGCTAGCACGAAGCTGAGAGAAGGTGTAGGTTTCATGACGGTTTGCGTCACAATACAATAGTGCTGCTTTCTCACCTCGTCCTTCCTGTACATGTCGATCAATGGCTTCATGTGCCATATTTACCTTGCCTGTTTCATACCACGTAAAATGACGCTCTGCATCTTCCCACTGAAAGTTGTTGTAAGCTTGTTCATACGGGCCCATGTTGGATGTGGGAACTACAGTCTGGAGTTCTTCAATCTTCATCCGTTCAGCCTCCTCACAATGGATTAATGAGAAACACACAGAACAAGATAACGCTTACAAAATCAATAAAGCAGATGGAACCTTTTGGTTTACTGATTGATTTAAATTGTGAACATTTTATGTCTAAAACAGTATATCATAGGTCAGGATGTGACGACCATCCTTTTCATTTAATTGTTTTTTTGCTATAAGTATGGGATATGAGGAACGAGCTCATGGCGAACAAGGAGGGCGTACGCATGCAGCATTTAAAACTGTACCACTTGGACATGCTGGATCATAACGGACAAACAATCTATGTAGAAGGCCCCGTATCCGCGGATCAACTGCGTTCATTTCAAATGCACAAGCAATTAGATGCCTTTCGCAAACCAAAGGAGCAATTCGACGCATTGGTGGATATTTCGGAACTGCCAGAAGGCAGAATTATCATTGCCCATAACGGGGAAACCCTTTTGGGATATGTTACTTTTCATTACCCAGATGAGATGGAGCGCTGGTCGGAAGCTGGCATGAAGGATTTACTGGAACTTGGAGCTGTTGAGGTAGCCGATGACTATCGTGGTCTGGGCCTGGGTAGCCGAATGATTCGGATTGCCTTTGAGGACGGACAGCTTGAATCCTATATTATTTTTACGACCGAATACTATTGGCATTGGGATTTAAAAGGCAGCGGTCTCTCCGTATGGGAATACCGCCGCATGATGGAACGTCTGATGAAAACTGTAGATATGGTCTGGTACGCCACGGATGATCCTGAAATATGCTCACATCCTGCTAACTGTCTGATGGTACGAATGGGAAAGGATGTGCCCCTCGCATCACAAGAGCAGTTTGACCATATCCGATTTGTCCGAAGATTCATGTATTAAAAAATTATACCATTAGCCCAAATGCTTGAGCATGAACTCCACAATACGATGCGAACGCTGTGAAGCTTCTACCGTAAATTCAGCATAATTCACGTGGGCCGATCCATCAGCCTTATCTGACATAGATCGTAGGACAACATAAGGCACAGCGTTCATATGAGCTGTCTGAGCCACAGCTGCACCCTCCATTTCGGTACAAGCGCCGTCCATTTCCTGATGCAATGCAGTCACTAACTCACGATTTGCAACAAATTGATCGCCAGAAAGTACCTTGCCGACAATATACCGATCGCCAAACGATTTGCAGGCTTGCTCAGCTAGACTTACAAGCTCGGGATCAGCCCCAAACTCTGAGGTGTCCTGATAAGGAATGACCCCTCTGGCATAACCCAAAGGCGTTACATCCATATCATGCTGCATACATGTTGATGAGATGACAATATCCCCAATGTTTAAATCAGGATGAACCGCCCCTGCCACTCCCGTGAATATAATCTGTTCTACACCAAAATGATCAATCAGGATTTGTGTTGTTACCGCAGCATTAACCTTGCCTACACCGGATTTACAGACGACGACTCTTTGCCCGTGAATGATTCCTGTAGTGTAAGTGATTCCAGCCTTGACCGTCTTACTCGCTTCCGTCATCGCTGCCAGCAGCAATTCAATTTCTTCATCCATAGCACCCATTAATCCATAAAGTCGACTCATTACGCATCCCTCTATTCTTGGTTTGATGATGATGTCCATAAGAAGCTTTATATCCGCGAAAAAAGCTCCATTAAAGGAGCTTTCATCGAAGGTATATCCTATTCAGCACTGCGTCTAGTCTAAATAATTAACTGACAACCGCAAAATAGTTTCATGCGGCAAAATAACGCGAGGGTTCTCCACGTTTTCCTTTTTCATCAGCTTGGTCAGCAAACGCATCGCTACGGCACCCAAATCGTACATCGGTTGCGCGACGGTTGTCAGCTGAGGACGAACCATAGAGGCCATACGAATATTGTCAACACTGATTACCGAAAAATCATCAGGAACTTTCAATCCCTCATCCTGAATACTATGGATCGCACCAATTGCCATTTCATCCGTTGCAGCAAAAATCGCACTTGGCTTCTTCTTCAGGCCGAGAAAATATTTCATTGCTTCGACACCGGATTCATAACGGTAGTTCCCGATTCGCACGAGATCCTCCTGATAATCAATTCCGGCTGCTTCCAATGCTCTCTTGTAACCTTGGAAACGTGCATACCCGTTTGCAGGGTCTTGAAGCGTACCACTGATCATGGCGATTTGACGGTGTCCATGGCGGATCAACGTGTTTACTGCATCAAAAGCAGCGGCTTCATGGTCAATATCGACCGAAGGATAGCTTCCTTTTTCATCACTCGTTGCACACAGAACGATAGGGACCGCAGCTGTATGGAACGCCTGAATATGCTCGTCCGTTACTGTACCACCCATGAACAGAAGACCATCCACTTGCTTTTCAAGCAATGTGTTGATGACACGAATCTCTTTTTCTTTTCGCTTGTCGGCATTACACAAAATAATATTATAGTGATACATATTCGCTATATCCTCAATACCGCGCGCAATTTCTGCAAAAATTGAGTTCGATATATCCGGTATAACCACGCCGACGGTCGTTGTCTTCTTGCTGGCCAGACCCCTAGCGACCGCATTTGGACGATATCCCAATTGTTCAATCGCTTCGTACACTTTCTTGCGGGTCTGAGGTTTCACATTAGGATTATTGTTAACTACGCGGGACACTGTAGCCATTGAGACACCAGCTTCGCGAGCTACATCATAGATCGTTACCGTCACATTCCTTCTCTCCATTGCCAATAAATTTTCAACCGAATCCTAGATCAACTAATTAGAACCATGATACGACAAAATACTACTTTATGCAACGACAGCACACATTCTATCTATGTGAGATGATCGTGGAGTGCACGGGCTGTAATATTCGAATGGGATGTATGCCAAACAGCCTCTCCGCCCTTGATTAGAATGGCCTGCGGGGATTCATGCTTCACCAGAAGCCTGTCCGCGGTTTCATTGGACACCGGCCGATCTTCTACTACATAAATGATACCGTATTCAATATTTTCGTTGGGAGCGCCATGCAAATAGGACTCCACTTCCTGATATGCGCCTGCACTTATCGGACAACGTGTGCTATGCTTAAAGAGAAGCAACGGCTTGTCTGATGACGCTTCCAGAGCCGTATTTAATTGTTGAACAGTAGTCATTTTTGTCATCGTCGCCATTGGATATACATTCCTTTCTGTGTCTTGTCGTATGGCCTATTCTCATCGTAACAAAAAGAACATGTAAAATCCAATGGTGACCATGAAAATTTTCATATTTTTTAGTTTTTTGTATTCGTAAATACCGAATGACTGGTAAAACCGGATAATTGAACCAATCTTTTCTCTATATCATTCATCCAATCTTCGTCTCCCAGACTTCTCGCATAGCGATAAAGATCCAGTAAGAGATTAATTCGAAGCTCCATCCGCTCCTCCAAAGCAGATTGCCAATCCACATTGGGATTGTCCGCTTCCTCCAGTACAAGCTTGCGAATGATTTCTGCCAGTTCATTGTTCCGAGCAAAAGATATTCTCCGTACCGTAGGTCTGCTCCCTAGACTTTGTAATAGTGCCTTAATGTCCTTCGTCACATGTTGCAGAACCTCACTGGAAAAGCATGACGAGCAGGAGAATACGGGGACGTGCAAAATTTCAACCTTGCCCGCATAGATTACCTTTCGCAGTTCCAGTCCCATCGGTTTGCCACATTGGCATTGCTTATGCATTTAACCACCTCATTACGTAGGATCAAACTATACGAGGATCTCATCAGAATCCAAATATATCTATCTACTAGTCTAATAAATATTTGTTAACTCCATTAAATCTATCATACCTTGTTTTATTTCGACTTTGGGACCTCAAATCCTTCCACAGATTGCAGCTATGAACAAATTACCAAAGCTTTGGCTGGTCAGAAAATGACGACAATTGCTGTCAAAGAGCAGATTACTAACATAAGAATCTACGAAGGAATGGACTTCGGGCGTTCTTTTTCTTAAGATGTAAAAGTACAGATTACAAAACAGAGGTGTCATCATGTGACGCACGAAAGGATGGTTGGATGTCAAGACTTGCCGGAAAAAAGGTCATCGCCCTAGTTGATGAGGAATTCGAGGATCTGGAGCTGTGGTATCCGATTTACCGTGTTCGTGAAGAAGGCGCAGAAGTGCATTTAGCCGGTGCGGAAAAGGGTAAAAAATATATTGGAAAATATGGCGTACCTGCTGAAGCGGAATATGCCTTTGAGGAATTGAATAGCAGTGATTATGACGGGATTCTTGTCCCTGGCGGATGGGCACCTGATAAACTGCGGCGCTATCCCAAGGTAATTCAACTCGTACAGGAGTTTCATGCTGCTCATAAACCGATTGGACAAATCTGTCATGCAGGCTGGGTACTGATCTCTGCTAAAATTTTGGATGGTGTTACGGTAACCTCCACACCAGGTATTCGTGATGATATGGAAAATGCAGGAGCTATTTGGAAGGATGAGGCCGTTGTGACGGACGGACATATTGTATCTGCTCGTCGGCCGCCTGATCTTCCACCTTACGGAAAAGCATTCTGCGATTTGTTAGCAGATAACACCTGAATTTTCCGTAATCACAACAGGCTATTAACAAGATAAAAAAAAGAACCTTCAAAACCATGAATTAAGTGGTTTTGAAGGTTCTTTTTCGTCCAAATCATGCTACGCCATTAAGGTTTGCTACGACAAGCCTAACAGTACGGAGTTCTGGCTCCTCCTGAAGGTGTATGCGGACATTACATATTACTGCCGTCCAGGCCCGGCCGGAGTGCAGCTGACATTAGCTGCAGTCAGCTTGTCTTCGATCGCTGCACCAGTGGACATGCCAAAGCAAACCTGGGCGACCGTCGTTGCCTCAGATGCAGTCGTATTCAGCACACGATGCTTGACCCGCAATAAAGATTGGGGGGACATGCTGAGCTGATGTATCCCCAGTTCCAGCCAAAGCGGAACTGATCGTTCATCTCCAGCCATCTCACCACATACACTCACATCAATTCCTGCTTGATGTGCCGCTTGTGCAGTCATGCGCAGCATTCGAAGTACAGCTGGATGGTATGGATGGTACATATGTGCAATCTGCTCATTCATACGGTCTACAGCCAGCACATACTGAACCAGATCATTCGTTCCGATACTAAAAAAATCTGTTTCAGCTGCCAATAGATCAGCGATCATCGCTGCAGCCGGTACCTCAATCATAATACCTCGCTGAATGTTCGGATTATAGGCAAGCCCTCTTGCATCCAAATCCGCCATAGCCTCCTTCAAGAGAGCATCTGCCTGGCGGACTTCCTCCACCGATGAGATCATCGGATACATTACCTTGATATTCCCCGTTGCACTGGCTCGCAAAATTGCAGTCAACTGGGTTTTAAACAATTCCTTCCAGTCCAGACTGATCCGTATAGCACGGTAACCTAGAAAAGGATTTTCTTCCTCTGGTAGTTGAAGATAGTCCAACGGCTTATCTCCACCGATATCCAAGGTCCGGATGACTACGGAGTGGTTCACTGCCTTTTCTGCTATCAGCCGATATACTTCATACTGTTCCTCTTCATCTGGAGCAGATTTGCGATCCATGTATAAAAATTCCGTGCGGAACAGTCCCACACCCTGAGCGCCATGCTTCAAGGCTGCCTCCAGCTCTTTAATTGAACTAATATTAGCCGCCAGCCTCAGGGTGGTTCCATCCTTGGTTACGGCATCTACAGAAGCAAGTACCTGAAGCTGCTCTTTTCTGCGTCGCTGCTCGTCGCGCAAAATTTTATAATGATCCGTTACCGTTTTTTCAGGATTCACATAAACTTTGCCCAGGTCTCCGTCCACAACCATCATGTCTCCCGTTTGAACGGGCAAATTCAGATTGCTCTCCAGTCCTGAAACGAGTGGAATACCAAGTGCGCGGGCCATGATCGCAGAATGCGATGTTTTACCACCATTCATAGTTACAATCCCTAAAACATAGCTAGGATTCAAGTGTGCCGATTGGGAGGGTGAGAGCTCCTTGGCTACCAGAATATAAGGCTGTGTGTCCTTGGGAAGAGTCACTTCAGGTGCACCCAACAAATGCTTGAGCAGTCGGTTCCCCACATCTTTGATATCGATTGCCCGCTCCTTCATATATTCATCATCCAGTAAATCAAACATTGTCACAAAATGATCAATGGCTTCCTTCACGGCCACCTCGGCCGCCTTGTACTGACGCTCAATAATTCCACGAATTTCATTCATGAATTCCGGATCTTCCAATATCGCAAGATGAGCATCAAAAATGCTGGATTCCTCCGGCCCCACCATCTCTCGAAACTCATCCTTAATAAACTGGATTTCACTTTTGGATGTGCGTATCCCTTCATACAACCGTTCAAATTCCTTTGCAAGATCTACCGCATCCATTTTTTGATCAGGTAAATCCCACTCCCAGCTCGGCAGGACAAATGCCTTCCCGATTGCCACACCTGCTGCGGCGCCGATGCCTTCTATCATGTTTCTACCCCTCCAACATTCCTGTCATGCAGCACAACGGACATTACCGAGGCCTGACCTTTTTTCACTGTTTTAAACGGAGCAAAGCTCCACGACTTGACGCGATCCGGATTCGTGATGACCATAGGAGTCACCAGCGATGGCGCTTGCTCTCGCAGCGCCTGCAAATCAAATTTGATCAGCAATTGCCCCGGTTCCACCGTATCGCCTGCTTCTACCATAGCAGTAAAATTCCCTTTTAGCTGTGAAGTATCAATCCCTATGTGGAGCAGAACCTCAAGTCCCTCTCGTGTGGAGATGCCTAAAGCGTGCATAGTCGGATACAAGTGCATCACAGTACCATACACTGGAGACACAAGTTCACCGCGTTCAGGAACAAAAGCAACACCGTCCCCGACCAGCTTCGTCGCAAAAATTTTGTCAGGCACTTCATGAATCGGTAGCATTTTTCCATGTACAGGAGCGTTGAACAAAATTTGAGGGAGATCACGCTCCATCAGCTTGGCGATTTCCTCACGAATCAGTTCTGAATACGTTCCGAATACAACCTGCAAATTACCCCCACCCAGATTGATAAGCCCGGCCGATCCCAAAGCCTTCATCGCTCCGGTATCAATCAGCCTGTCATTGTGGACGGTCAGCCGCAAACGTGTGATGCAGGCCTCTACCTGCACAATATTTTCCTTCCCGCCAAGTGCTTCCAAAATAAGCGGAGCACTATAAGGAATATTGCCGGCCCAATCCTCCAGAACCGAACCTTCCTCGCGCCCAGGAGTTGGAATACGAAACCGCCGGATAGCCCATCGAAACAGTACATAATACACAAGCCCGTACGCCACTCCCACTGGAATTAACAACCAGGCGTTATGTGAGAGATGAAAATTAAGGACATAATCTATAAAACCCGCCGAATAGGAAAATCCGTGATGAATATCCAGCTCAAAGGTAAGCCACATGGCCAGCCCAGACATAACCGCATGAACGAGGAACAAATAAGGTGCTGCGAACAAAAAGGCAAACTCAATCTGTTCGGACACTCCGGTAAAAAAGCAGACCAGCGCAGCCGTCAAAAATGTTTTTTGCACCTTTGGCTTCAAATCTTCACGCGCTTCCTGAATGATCGCCAGCGCAATGGCAGGGATCGCAAACATCATAATGGGGAACAACCCGGACATGAAATAGCCCGCTGTCGGATCGCCAGCAAAAAACCGGGGTAAATCTCCCTGCACAACGTTGCCAGACGGCGTTTTATATGTACCCAATTGAAACCAAAAAATATTATTAAGCAGATGGTGCAGACCAAAGGCCGCCAGCAACCGGTATAGAATACCGTAGATAAACAGTCCAAAGCCGCCCAAGCTCGATTCCAGACCTACTATAAATTGCAGCCCTCTCTGTATGAGTGGGGCAATAATTAGCATGAGTCCTGCAAACACAGCCGAGAAGAGGCCAATAAGCAGTAGAACAAATCGGGTACCTCCAAAAAATTGAAGCACCTCAGGCAATTTGATGCTTTTGAAGCGATTATAGGCCACCCCTGAAATGACCCCCAAAATGATACCAATGAGCGTCGCCGGTTGAATGAGTCCGTTTCCAAATCTCAATGTGACCTGATCGTATATAGCCATACCAGCCAATGCTGCCAATCCCGCCTGACCTGCCTGATTCGACATACCTAGGGCAACACCAACCGCAAATAAATATGGCAAAAAATAAAAAATCCCGTGTCCCGCCGCATTTGCCATATCAGACACCATAGGGAATCCCCATGTGGACCAAGGAAGGCTGCCGAGACTTAGCAATATTGCAGCGGCTGGTAGCACCATCGTCGGGAGCATGACAGCACGACCGAGCTGTTGTAAGGATCCGAGCCAATTCATGGCATTCCTCTCCTTTCTATCCCTGATGGTAAGCCGAATAAATACTTTTGTCAAAGCAATGATTCCATCTGCCAAAATATTTATTTACGCTACTACAGGTCAAAAACTTTATCATCACAACAGATAACACTAGGAATCCGTTTAGAGCAATTTCATCATCAAGGCATACATACATTATATGGATTCCTGAAAGTATAATATACTGTACCATATTCCTCATTTCGCACCAAAAACCTTCAACCCTGTGAAGCAAGGGAAGAAGGTTTTTATTCATCTGCGTATAGTACAGATCACTGATCCATGTTTATCCTTTACGTACAGCCTGAGTCACTGAGTCCTCCACCTTAATGCAACGATCCATAATAACCGTCATTCCATGCTCCTGCGCAATGTCAGCGGCTTCCTGGCTTATAATTCCCTGTTGAAGCCACAAAATCTTAGCTCCAATAGCAGTTGCTTCACGCGCAACCTCTGCACAGTATTCACTGCGGCGGAATACATTGACCAGCTCCACAGGCTCAGGTACTTCAGCAAGACTGGCATAGCAAGTCTCCCCAAGAATCGTTTGCCCTGCCGCCGCAGGGTTAACCGGAATAATCCGATATCCCCGCTTTTGCATGGCATAAGAAACCATGTATGAGGTGCGGTCCGATTTATCAGACAAACCAACAACCGCAATATTGCCTACTTGTTCCAAAATGGTTTTAATCTCTTCTCTCGACGGATTTTCAAAAGCCATCCTGTTCCCTCCTATTCGTATCTTCGTTTGCTTTTATTTTACCCATTCTACTGAAGCACCAAGCGTCGTTAGATGATCAAAATACTGTGGATACGATTTGGCAACATGATGTGCATCCTTGATCACTAACGGCTTCTGTGCGCGCAAACCTACAATCGTCAAGGCCATAATAACACGGTGATCAAAATGCGCGTTAATTTCCACGCCACCTTCGACACCCTCCGGTCTGCCATGTACGATAATTTCCGTTTGGCGTTCTTCTACCCGAGCCCCAGCCTTGGTCAGCTCATTCAAATAATCGGTAATGCGGTCACATTCCTTATAGCGTAAATTCTCCACGTTATAAAAACGGGACGTGCCTTCAGCAAATACAGCCGCAGCCACCATTGCGAGCACAGCGTCTGTTGCAGCATCACCGTCAAACTCGACAGCTTTCAATCGGCTATTGCCCTTCACAACGACGGTATCGTTCTCATGTGTCAGTGGCACTTCCATCATGCGCAGCACATCTACGATAGCACGTTCTCCCTGTTTGCTCTGCTCTTTAAGACGATGGATGGTAACATCGGAATTCGTTACTGCAGCCGCCGCCAGCACCGCTGCACTCCCTGGATAGTCACCCTGAACAGTATACGTACGTGGCTGATAGGATTGCCGCCCCGGGACACGAAAAGACATGTAATCATCGCTTGCATGAATGATGATACCAGCCTCTTGCAATACCTCCAGGGTCTGCCCAATGACCACTTTGGATTTCAAATCATGAAGCACTTCGATTTCACTGTCTTCCTCCAGTAAAGGCGTAAGGAATAGCAGGGCGCTCAAATATTGTGAGCTAACCGAGCCGGACACCTGAATTTTACCGCCTTTCGCCTGACCACCCTGAATACGAATTGGCAACTTACCTTCACGATGATCTACTTTCACACCCAATTGCCCCAGTGCATCGATTAGATCATCATGTGGCCTCTTGCCCAATGAGTCGGGATAGGTATTAACAAATGTAACATCCGGACATAGAGATGCAATACCCATCAAAAAACGGAGCACCGCTCCTGCGTTTCCCACATTCAATTCCTTCACAGCTTGAGGATGGCTACCAAAACCTGTAATAACTATTTTTTCATCATCCTCTTCCAGTACTGCACCCAGATCGGCGATACAACGACGCATAGCATCACTGTCTTCACTGTGGGCTGGATAATAAATGGTACTTTGTCCCTCAGCAAGTGCCGCAGTGAGCAGATAACGAGTAGTGTAGTTTTTGGAGGACAGGGCCCCAATCTCTCCTTGCAAGGAAGGGGTAGGTCTAACGATAACATCCATAATGTACATGCTCCTTTTCAGTTCAAACCATCCTATTTTACGTTAATTATACAAGTTGTAGCATTCATTTCTCCACCCAAAAAATAAGAAATATTAATCTAGGTCGCCCGAGTTTAATCCCGTCGGTTAATTAATCTATACCTGCCTTCAGGATTAAGCCGATTGACAGCCTAGAGCTAGCTTAGCTATCATACATAGAGTGTGTGTGATATTTTGCACACGTAAAAACATACGTAGCACCCAATTATATATCAGAAAAGAGGTCCGGCCATGACGCAAATCGCCCTGATTGAACCTTCTGAGTTGCGCGCACGCCTGCAAGCAGGAGAGCAATTGCAATTAATCGACGTCCGCGAAGCGGAAGAAGTAGCGGAAGGCATGATTGAAGGTGCCAAGCACATTCCGCTCGGACAGCTTCCGGGTCGTCTTGAAGAAATTGAACGCACCGATGAAATTATTTTTATTTGCCGGAGCGGTTATCGCAGTGAACGAGCCTGCGAATATCTACAGCAGCTAGGTTATGAAGGCTGTACTAACATGACCGGCGGCATGCTGCAATGGTCACAAGAGCAATAAAAAACCTACTTAACAAAAGAGACGGGAACTTCCCGTCTCTTTTGTTTCAACTCAAAGCTTAGACGCGGTAATGCATTAAAATATTCTGTCCCTATCATACCATAGCGTCAAAAGGTTACACAATCTCTACTACCATAGAATGATACCCATAATTAAAAATTAAAAAACGGAAGCCTCTTCTACCCATAGGGCAAAAAAGCTTCCGTTGTATTACATAATGCTATTCATGCATATCCGTACATTCATTAGAACCATTGATGATGGAATACGCCTTCTTTATCCACACGTTTGAACGTATGGGCACCGAAGTAGTCACGTTGTGCTTGCAGCAGATTTGCTGGCAAACGCTCAGTGCGGTAGCTGTCATAGTATGCAAGCGCGCTAGAGAAGCCAGGCACTGGAATACCTTGGGATACAGCCACAGAAATCACTTGACGCCATGCATCTTGATACGTTTCAACTACATTTTTGAAGTAAGAATCCAACAACAGGTTTTTCAAGGCAGGATCGCGGTCATATGCATCTTTAATGTTTTGCAGGAATTGCGAGCGGATAATGCAACCGCCGCGGAAAATCATAGCGATTTTTCCGTATTTCAAATCCCAATCATATTCATCGGAAGCTGCACGCATTTGAGCGAAACCTTGAGCATAGGACACAATTTTACTTGCAAACAGTGCTTTACGTACGCTTTCGATAAATTCTTTTTTGTCGCCGCTGAAGGACTCAGCATTAGGACCGCTCAGCACTTTGCTTGCCGCAATGCGCTCGTCTTTCATAGCAGACAAGAAACGGGAGAATACGGATTCGGTAATCATGGACAATGGCACACCCAGATCCAAAGCGCTTTGGCTTGTCCATTTACCTGTACCTTTTTGACCAGCAGCATCCAAGATAACGTCTACCATTGGCTTGCCTGTTTCAGCATCGTATTGAGAGAAGATGTCAGCTGTAATTTCGATCAGGTAGCTGTCCAGTTCCCCTTTATTCCATTCCGTGAAGATTTCATGAAGCTCTTCCGCATTCACGTTCAGGACTGATTTTAACAGGTGATACGCTTCACCGATCAATTGCATGTCGCCGTACTCAATACCGTTATGCACCATTTTTACATAGTGACCAGCACCGTCGGGACCGATATATGTACAGCATGGGTCGCCTTCCACTTTAGCAGAGATTGCCGTTAGAATCGGCTCTACCAGTTTATAGGCACTTTCTTGTCCACCCGGCATGATGGCAGGACCATTCAAGGCACCTTCTTCACCACCGGATACGCCTGTACCAATAAAGCGAAGTCCTTTTTCCTCCAGCTCCTTGCTGCGGCGCTGTGTATCAGGGAAGTAGGCATTGCCTCCGTCTATAATAATGTCGCCCTTGTCCAGATGAGGCACAAGCTGTTCAATCGTGGCATCTGTTGCTTTACCAGCTTGAA
Source organism: Paenibacillus sp. NMA1017 (assembly GCF_058895805.1). Lineage (NCBI taxonomy): Bacteria > Bacillati > Bacillota > Bacilli > Caryophanales > Paenibacillaceae > Paenibacillus > Paenibacillus sp. NMA1017. The sequence continues at coordinate 436,806 of NZ_JBZXYR010000002.1, forward strand.
CCATGATCAGGATTTTACGGGGTGATTCCAATGAGTTCACAAATTCTTCAATGGAGAAAGTACCCGTCAGTTTTTTACCTTCTGCTTCTTTGATAAGATCGTGCGTTTTTTCTGGAGAGCGATTAAAAACCGAGACAGTGAAGCCTCTGCTCTCAATATTAAGGGCTAAATTCTTACCCATTACCGCCAGGCCGATCACACCAATTTGCTGTTTTGCCATCTGGTTCCTCATCCTTTGCAACATATTTTGTCTTCTATATCGCCGCTTTACCGCATTACACTTTATGTGCATCGGAACACGTGCACTTCTATTTTAACGTTTTTGGTGTAAGAAGTGAACCCCTGTCTATTCACAGATCAAAACACCCCATTTGCATGAGGTGTTCAGATGTACTACGCTTCCATCATCAGCAGTTGGTGGGATAGCGTTTGCAGGCGTTCATGGCAATTCCCGATTTTAGCCTTATCTCCGTCTGTCATCGCTGTGAACAGCTTCTCCAATTCATCGTCCACTTCCATTTTGAGCAGCAGTAGCCGGGTTTCCCCTTCATTGGAAGCGTACATATCCTCCATCTCCTGTGCTGACAGCACCGGTCCTTTCTGATAAATGACACGCTGCTTAAAGCCAGTAACCTCGACCAGACGAATGACCTCACCGAATAAAATATTTTCTACTAAAATATGATGATCCTTAACTCTTTTGACAATGGCATGACCTCGGGTGCTTCCAATCAGCTTCTCCAACCACTCAGCCAGCTTGGCATCGCGGATTACATAATCTCCAGCCAACTTGTAGTGTCCCGTACGCAGCTGTTGAAAACGGAGCTTCACCAGCTTGCGCCCGGTTCTCACCGACAAAACCAGGTACGACTCATCCTCGCTCCAGTACAGCGAATACCCTTCCGATATCAAATCCTTGATCAGATTATGGATATGCCGACGGCTAAACCGGAGCTCTAGATTGCAATATTCTACCTCACAGCCCTTGTTCACGGCATTCCCTCCTTTTTCAAGTCCGATTCAAGAAGTCCGGCTACAGCAAGCCTGCGGCTTTCCCGCTTGATCTTCCCTTGCTCTATTTTATACTTCATTTTATGTAAGGGTACTTGGTTATTTGACCTATTTTTATGAGTAACAGCGAACAATCCTACTTTTGCCTTATATGCTTGTTTCAAACCTGGCCTAAAGTCGGCCAAGCCCGGCGGCATTATGCTATAATTGGACATATTACGCCACACGTTATGGCTTAACCCAGTTACAGGAGGAAAAGGAATGACATTTAGTGGATTTACTGCAAAGGACTTCGATGTTTTTGAAATACCGGGGTTGGAGCCTCGTATGGAAGTGCTGATTCAGCAGGTTCGGCCCAAGCTGGAAGCGATTGGAGAGGAATTAGCTCCATTTCTAACGGACTTATGTGGGGAGCCTATGCACGTTCACGTTGCCAAGCATGCACGACGCAAAGTCAATCCCCCCAAAGATACTTGGGTTGCCTGGGCGGCAAACAAGCGCGGATACAAGGCGCTGCCGCATTTTGAGGTAGGTATGTTCGCTTCCCATCTTTTCGTCATCTTCGCAATTATTTATGAAAGCCCGAACAAAGCTACATTTGCCCAGGCGCTCGAAGCCAATCTGAGTGATGTGCGTTCTAACCTCCCGAATCATTTTTACTGGTCTATGGATCATATGGCTCCGGAAGGCACAGAACAACAACATATGGATAATCAAGATTTTCAAACGATCATCCATAAGCTGCAACAGGTAAAAAAAGCGGAGGTCATGTGTGGAATCCGTATTGAACGAGAAGATCCACTCGCCAGCGACGGGGCTGCATTATTACAGGCAGTGCGTTCTACCTTTGAGCATTTGCTGCCGCTGTACCGGATGTCTTTTCCGAAGGAATAGCTTCCGATAAATGCGGCCTTGTCCGCTTCTAAGAGCACCGTTCAAGCCTTAACGACGGTTTTTCTCCGTGGATTGCGCGCCAGAGCCAAGTGGCAGCCAAACATAAGCAGCATCACGACCCCACTGATGATAAATGGAGCTGTGTGTCCAGCACGGTCCCATAGCACTCCTGAAACGAGCGGGCCTATAACCATGCCGGAGCCTTGAAGTGTTAAAAAAAAGCCCCATACCGTTGCTCGCTCGCTTTCCGGAATCAGTCGGGCAAGAAACGTGTTCCATGCAGGCAAAATGAGCGCATATCCCAAACCAATAAGCGCTACGGATACAAACACCAGCGGAATAGATCGAACGATTGAGAAGAAAAACAGCGTAATTCCGGCTAGTAAAAATCCAATATGTAGAAAATACTCCGTTCCAAGTCGGTCGACCAACTTGCCGCAAGGAATCAGTGCCAGCACAGTCACCCCACCGCCTGCAATCAGGAGCATGCTGTACAGGTTCGGTGAAATCCCGAGGTCCGTCCGAGCGTATAGCGTCAGTACCGGGCTGATCAAACCGATAACAAAAGACTGCAAAAACAGCGCCGGGTAAATTAACGGATTGACGTTAAGCTTTGTTTTGAGCACGCCGATCGTCTCCTGGATTCCCCTCAGAACCCCCCGCTTCTGCTTTGTGTACCCATCAGACGATACTAGAGCGCTCTGTTCGAGGTCACCTTTGTCAGCAAACCTTTTCGGTCCTGGCAGCATGAGAGCAACCAACAACAATACAACACTGCATCCTATCAAAATCATGAACACCATGCCGTAAGAATGCCCATAGTGGGATATGGCGAAGTTCATAATGAGCGGACCCAATCCCGTTCCACCCATAGACGCAATTTCCAATGTGCCCATCGCCGCGCCATTGCTGTTATTAGGCCCGGACATTTCGGTCGTTCCGGTCATAACACAAGGCCAGAGCGGAGAAGTACCCAAACCGAGCAGCAGACACGCGACGACGAGCCACACGGGCTCTGTCAATACGCTCAGCATAATAATCGCTACAAGCGTAAACAACAACGCGGTCGACATCGTTCCACGGTAGCCGAGCCGTTCAGCCATCCAACCCGCCGGTGCCCGAAACGCATTGTCTCCAAAATACTGAAGCGAAAAGGCCAAACCAATAATCCCGGCCGACAAACCAAGCGTTTCTCCCATATATACCGGCAGGATGGATACCAGAAGAGATCCTTTCATAAATTCGACCAAAAATACCAAAACCCACAATTTAGTAAAAAAAGGAGTCCACAGCTGCGGCGAAGCTTTTTTTCGTCCTTTTTGCCCCATCTAATCCACATCCTCCACCTTCGTTTTTTGGCTATAAAGACCGCGTTCTCCGCCTACTTCACTCTTTCGCAAATAAATGCGCCCTCAATCGCTTGCATTCCTACTTCAAACTGCTATACTCAATTTTGTTCTATTATCACTTGCACAGGATTGTCGAAATCCTGCACGAAAGGTTGTGACAACACTAATGAATCAAAGCAACACCCCGCTTTTTACTGCTTTGAAAAAGCATGCTCAGAGCAACCCGGTTCAATTTCACATCCCAGGTCATAAAAAGGGAGTGGGAGCAGATTCGGAATTTCGCGAATTTATGGGGGATAATGCCTTTTCCATAGATATGATCAACATCGCTCCATTGGACGATCTGCATCAGCCATCAGGCGTAATCGAAGAAGCTCAAAAGCTTGCAGCAGAGGCCTTCGGAGCTGATTATACGTATTACAGTGTACAGGGGACAAGCGGAGCCATCATCACCATGATTATGTCCATTTGCTTGCCAGGTGATAAAATTATTGTACCCAGAAACGTACACAAATCTATAATGTCTGCCATTATATTTGCTGGTGCAAAACCAGTATTTATTTCTCCAGTCAGTGATGAGAATCTCGGTATTCACCACGGGGTTACAACCAAGTCCGTACGCCGGGCATTGGAACGCCACCCTGACGCCAAGGGCGTCCTTGTTATCAACCCGACATATTACGGTGTGTGCGCCGATTTGAAGGAAATTGTAGATCTCGCTCACAGCTATAATGTGCCGGTCCTGGTCGATGAGGCTCATGGAGTATTGATTCATTTTCACTCTGATCTACCGATGTCCGCCATGGAGGCGGGAGCAGACATGTCAGCTACAAGCGTTCACAAGCTGGGTGGTTCCTTGACTCAAAGCTCAATTTTGAATGTAAATACGAAAAACGGATTCGTGAATCCGCAGCGTGTACAAACGATTTTCAGTATGCTGACAACAACGTCGACTTCGTATATTCTGCTGGCTTCGTTGGACACATCCCGACGTAATCTGGCACTTAACGGTCATGAAATAGCACAACGTGCTCTGGAATTGGCTGAATATTGTCGTTCAGAGGTCAACAAGATCGAAGGGCTATATTGTTTTGGCAGCGAAATTCTCGGCACAGAAGCTACCTATGATTATGATCCAACCAAAATTACGGTTCATATCCGCCATTTGGGTCTTACCGGATACGACGTGGAAAATTGGCTGAGAGATCACTACAATATCGAGGTTGAGCTTAGCGATATGTACAATATTCTCTGTTTGGTGACCCCTGGTGATACCAAAGAGGAAATTGAAATTTTGTTGAAAGCTCTGCGTGAGCTGGCTTCTCTGCACTATTCCACAGGTCAGGAGCATGAGCTGGTTGTAAAGATACCGGATATCCCTCAGCTCTCCCTCATTCCAAGAGACGCTTTTTATGGAGATACGGAAATCGTGCCTTTCAAGGAATCTGCTGGCCGCATTATTGCAGAATTCATTTATGTGTATCCACCTGGTATTCCGATCTTACTGCCAGGAGAAGTTATTTCGCAGGATAATATTGATTATATTGTTGATCATGTAGAAGTAGGCCTGCCTGTTAAAGGACCTGAGGACCGAACAGTACATCAGGTGAAGGTTATCGTCGAAACTGACGCTATTTCATAATATTGATCTGACAACACATGCTAACAAAATATGTTGATAGTCAAGAAAAAAAGCCCCTATTTGGGGGCTTTTTTTCTTGAAGAGCTATAACAGCTGCTACATCCAATTCTATTCGTATTGGGCAACAAGCTCGCTATATGCAGCTTCTACACGTTTCCACTCATCTTCGTCCTCAATATTGTAAAGCACCATTTCTTCGTTTTCTTCTTCCATACGAAGAATAATGCCATCCGCTTCGGGATTGCCTCGCTCAAGCAGAAGAGCATAAACGTGATCTTCTACATCAAAGGTCTCTACTAGCACCATTTCTACATCTTTACCATTTTCATCAGTTAGCGTAAGAACCATTTCTTCATGTTCGTGGTCATGATCGTGGTTGCAGGCTTCACCGTGTTCATGTTTGTGATCACTCATGGAAATACCTACCTTCAAATTGTTTTATTTTCCCCCGTATCGTAACATGATCAAGGGTGCAGGTCAATTTGTGGTATGCCTAATTTATCGCTGTAATGACTTTTTCGGACACCAAGGTATAGCTGCCGTCTTTGCTCTCTTTAATGTAGAAACCAACCCGGTAATTCCCTGCTGTTTTGAAATCATACGTAAAGTCGTTCGTACGGAACCAGAAGTTATCCTTTTGTGCTCCTTTGATATCTTGGGACTGAATATCCTTTACGTTGCCCGAAGGGTCGGTGATCGCTACCTTCACTCCGGAGATATCTGTTTTCAAGGTATCAATTTGACTAAATACATTAAATTTCACTTTATTGCCTTTATTCACGTTACCAAACACAGTATCTCCCTTGAACAGGAACATATGCACGTTAGGCTGGTCGAAAACAACTTTTCCACCGGATGGATCAAAATTTACAAGTCCGTTAAAATCACGAATGGGCACATAGGTTTTCCCATCAATGACAACCGCACCATCTTTTGACACTTCTCCATTAATAATCAACTGCACTTGGTCCTTGGCGGATTCCGCCGAAATGGCGGTCCCTCCCATTATTGAAAAGGCCATCACTAGGGCCATCACTTTTCTCCATTTCATCACTACTAATCCCTCCATCGTCATCTGTTTAAAACCTTCTGTCGTACATTTATACCTAGCTCAGCCGCACAAGTTGCGCTGTGTTTCACAAATTGTCCAAAGTTTTTACATAAGGAGCCAAATCTTTAGTTCCGGCAGTATAGGTGATAAAATACGACTGTAGAATATCCTAGTACACAAAAGTCTGGAGGATAAATCCATAATGAGCCTAACGATACAAATGCTTGGCACAGGCAGTGCCTTTGCCAAGCATTATTACAACAACAACGCGCTGCTTGACAGCGGAGAAGGCAAACTGCTGATCGATTGCGGTACAACCGCTTCTTTAGCATTACATCAAATGGGCGTCCCTTTGCCTGATATTGACGCAATTTTAATTACACATATTCACGCAGATCATGTCGGAGGTTTGGAGGAATTCGGTTTTCAAATGAACATTCTCCATCGTCGTAAGCCTCTACTTTATATCGCCGAACCACTAATACACCCTTTATGGGAGCATACACTCAAGGGTGGGATGTCACAGCAGGGTATGATTGACAAGCTTGAAGATGTATTCGAGGTAAACGTAATAACGCCTGGTGTACCCACTACATTAGTATCCGGTATCCAGGTGGAGCTAATCCCTACAAGGCATATTCCTGGTAAAAACAGTTACTCCATATTCATTAATGATCGCCTTTTTTATAGTGCAGATATGGTTTTTGATCCTGATTTGCTTCATCATCTGGTGCATAAACGAGGATGTCGGAGTATTCTACACGAGGTTCAATTACAAGGCGCTGGAGAAGTCCATACGACGTTGGACGAGCTGCTAAGCTTGGCGCCATCTCTTCAAGAGCAGATTCATTTGATGCACTATAGTGATGATATGGAACAATTCAGGGAGAAGGCCGGAGCCATGTCCTTTCTGGAGCAGCAACGGGTATATCACCTTGCAGAATTGGAACGCGCATAGTAGCATGCTAAATACAGCTTGAACAATGAACAAAAAGCCGCCTGGCTTTCCTACAAAGGATAGCCAGGCGGCTTGCTGTTCTTGAATATAATGATGAACTTGCATTCTAATGTTGCGAGTTAAGGTCAGAACAATGGCAGTTGATCCAGGTTATTAGAAGGATCTCCATCGGCATCTCCCCGAATTCGTTTACTTCCATCCTTGGCTTTGAAAACGTTAACGCCTGCAATTGAGCCTGCTTCAATCTCGTTCAATGCTTGGCTGTAATCTAAGATCCGACCGGTAGATGTCTGAAAAGACGTAAGGTCGCCATCCCCGTTTTTACGTACTGCAGTAATTTGCTCCCGTTCTGTGTTAGCCATGCTGTATCGCTCCTTATCCATAGTATAGTGGAGGAACTTTTACTAGCATGCACATTGTACAGATTTGTATGCACCTTACGCTGTCGACTACAACTTTTTACGCATACGTACATGCGGTATTCCCGCATCGTCAAAAGGTTCATCGGAGATCGTCTCGTAACCGAGCTTTTCGTAAAACTTCTCGGCTTGACATTGGGCATCTAGCAGCGAGTATCTTAACCCCAATTCACGCGCACGTTCCTCCAGTGCTAGCAGTAATACACGTCCATAGCCTGCGGCACGATGCTCCTTGAGAACGGCAATACGTTGCAATTTAGCTGTATCTTCCTCATAGTATGTCAACCGACCAGTGGCCACCATTTCACCATGTTCACAAATTAGCAAATGATGGGCCGTATCTCCCAGCTTGTCATAATGATCAACTTCTAAATCGAGAGGAACCTTTTGCTCTTCGACAAACACTTTGGTACGGATCGATATTGCCTCCCGTAGCTGCTCTTCTGTTGTTACACTTATAATTTCTGCGGCCAACATCTGTTCCCCCTATCATTAATTACAAATCTGCAAACTCACTAAATTCGAATTATATATATAAATGATCATGAAGTACAGGCTGACTTCTATTTTTCCACTTTACATATATGGTTAATACATGATATTATCTAGTAACCGCAGGACGGTAGCTCAGCGGGAGAGCATTATCTTGACAGGGTAAGGGTCATGGGTTCGATCCCCATCCGTCCTATACGTCAAAAGCCTTGATACTCAAGGCTTTTTTGTTTGTCTAGAGATAAATCTAGTTATCCTGTGAAAAGAAAATAGGTCATTGACTAAGATTTAGTCAATGACCTATTTTTTAATCAAAATGATACTTATAAGATAAAAAATCCGTCTGGAAAAGTAGGATCGACTTTTCTGTATACTTAAATCACTGCACTTTAACAACACCACTTCTTCAACAAAGCTTTTCACCTTAATCCTTCTATTATTTAGAAGAAAAAAAGCAGGACCTCAGCACAAGACGCATAGAATTCTTAGATTACGATATAAACCGCCCCGCTCTCACCGTCAATCTCCGTCGGGTAAGCAGTCACACATCCAGTATCCGGCTCTTGCACCCGGCCAGTGGAAAGGTCAACTTTCCAGTCATGGAGCGGACAATGGATTGCTGAGCCACATATCATTCCTTCGGATAACCGTCCCCCTTTGTGCGGACAACGATTCTCAAGCGCATGCACGCTGCCATCGCTCAGACGGAATACAGCTATCTCTGTATTATGAATGCGAACTGTCCTTGCTCCACGTCGGTCAATTTCGTTCAGATCAGCTATTCTGATTCTGTTGGTTGTCGTATTGGTCTCCATTTTGTCAGCCCCCTATTCCATTACTGGCTAAGTTCCGGCAGTTGCACAAAATTTTTGCGCAGCTCTTCGTTGTGAATAATTTCGTGCCACGGATCAGTCGTCGTGCTCAACGTCTCCTCAATTCTGGTCACCAGTTGCTTCCTCGTCTCTGCATTCGCGAGTGCCTGTTTAATGGATTCAACTCCGACCCGTTCCACCCAATGGGCTGTGCGTTCGTTCCAATTGGCCTGCTCACGATAATACTGCAGATAGGCACCGGTCCATTCCATCACTTCATCCTCGGTTTTAACGGTACAAAGCAGTTCAGCTGCCCGGACCTTGATACCGCCGTTACCTCCAACGTAGATCCCCCAGCCACCGTCAATAGCAACGACGCCCAAATCCTTGATCGTCGCTTCAGCACAGTTACGCGGGCAACCGGATACAGCCAGTTTGACTTTGGATGGTGCATTCAGACGTTCAAATACCTTTTCCAACCGGATGCCCATACCCATAGCATCCTGAGTGCCAAAGCGGCAAAAGGTGTTACCGACGCATGTCTTAACCGTTCGCAGCGTCTTTCCATAGGCGTATCCAGACGGCATATCCAACTCGGCCCAGATCCCCGGCAAATCCTCCTTCTTCACACCAAGCAGGTCAAGACGTTGGCCACCCGTAAATTTAACCAGAGGCACATTGTATTTCTCTGCGACAGCAGCAATTTTTTTCAGGTCGGCAGGTGAAGTAACTCCTCCATAAATGCGGGGTACGACAGAATAGGTGCCATCTTTCTGTATATTGGCATGGTACCGTTCATTCGTAAATCTGGATTCCTTCTCATCCTCATAATCCAGTGGCCATAGCATACCTAGATAATAATTGAGGGCCGGCCGACATTTGGTGCAACCTTCCGGTTCGTTCCATCCCAGCACATTCATCACTTCTTTAACGCTCTTCAATCCCATCTCCCGAATGCCATCAATGATCGCTTCCCGGTCAAGCGTCGTACAACTACAAATCCCCTCTTTCATTGTTTCTCCGGCTTCTGCGCCTGCGTATAGCTGTAAGAGTCCCTCCACTAATGGCTTGCAGCCGCCACATGATGCCGATGCCTTCGTGCATGCCTTAATCTCCCCGACACTCCGGCAGCCAGCCGCAACCGCCTCTCCAATGTCACCCTTGGATACACCATTACATCCGCATACAATTTCGTCATCAGGCATCTGCTCTAGCATCATGGCGCCACTAGCTTCAGGTTGACCGGGATTGAAGCCAAGTAATAACTCTTTCTCTCGGCCAACCACCGACTCGCCACTTTTGATCAAAGAAAATAGCATGGCTCCGTCAGACGTATCCCCAAACAGAACGGCTCCGATCAGTTTTTCTTCCTTGATTACGATTTTTTTGTAGACGCCACCAATATCATCCTGATACCGCAGAGAACGTGTTCCCGGTTCATCCTTGTAATCCCCTGCTGAAAATACGTCGACACCCGATACCTTCAACCTTGTCGAGGTAACAGAACCACTGTAGCCGGGAGTCTCCACTCCCGCGAGCCGCTGAGCCAGTACACCACCCTGCTCATATAATGGAGCAACCAGCCCGTAAGTGATTCCCCGGTGTTCTGCACATTCGCCAACGGCGTAGATGCCAGGGATATTCGTTTCCATGTAATCATTTACGATGATGCCACGGTTTACAGGAATTCCCGCCGACGCCGCCAGTTCAATGTCTGGTTTGATGCCTACCGCCATAACGATCAGATCCGCTTCCAGCTCGCTGCCATCGGCAAATTTCAACCCTTCCACGCGGCGACGCCCTGTTATAGCCGCCGTCCGCTTATTGACCAGAAATGTCATTCCCTGCTCCTCCAGCTCGCGCCGTAGCATAAGGGAAGCAGCCTCATCCAGCTGCCGATCCATAATATATCCGTTAATATGAATAACTGTGACGTCCATCCCCAAGTTAAGCAGCCCCCTAGCTGCCTCTAGCCCAAGCAATCCGCCGCCGATGACGGCTGCTTTTTTGTGCGTCTTCGCCGTCTCCATCATCGTTTCACAGTCACGAATATCCCGGAAACCGATAACACCATCCTTGTCGGCCCCTGGAAGCGGCAGAATAAAGGCTTTAGAACCCGTTGCCAACAACAATAAATCATAAGAGATGCATACGCCGGAGCGTGATGTCACCTGCTGCTTTTCCGTGTCGATAGCTGTGACAGGATCATCGGTATACAATCGAATATTATTATCTTCATACCAACTCCAGTCGTTGATGACAATATCCTGCAAACCTGCCCCTCCCGCCAGAACGGAAGACAGCATGATCCGGTTATAGTTTGGATGGGGCTCGGCCCCGAATACCGTAATCTCATAGCTACCTGGTGCAAGCTTCAGCAAATGTTCGAGAGTGCGTATTCCCGCCATTCCGTTGCCGATCAACACTAACTTTTGGATATTGTTCATCAGGTCACTCCCCTTCCATTTGTATTCTCAAAACATAAAAAGCCTGCTTCACATATGGGGATTCAAAATATCCCCCACATGAGAAAACAGGCTCCATTGCCGTTTCATCGAATACGCCGTTGTATCCATCAGAGTATGGAATTAAAAAGTATTGTAGCTAATATATAATGGTTCAAATGATATGTCAACATTCCTTACGCATTAACTTATAAAAAATTATATTTTATCACCATGTAACATGTCTATGACGTATAAAATATCACTTCCCTACAAAATTAGGATTGATTTTCAGACCAAAACACGCCAAAATGGTTTAAAAGTCCGTTTTAGCTTGATGATGGTGGAAAAATAAGCAAACGGATAAAATCACATGTCATATTTGTTATCAACAAATACCATCTCCATCGCTAACTACCCTTCATATTACAGAGAGGAGGAGCCCGCTTGCGTTCCTTGTTGGTAATTCACTTACATTCTGACCATGTATCTGAGCAGACACGCGCCGTTTCCTCATGGCAGGCAGGACCTGAACACCTTTTAGAGTCCAACGGATACCTAACTCTGCCCTGCCGCAATGAATCTGAAATCAAACAGCTAATCCTTAATGCAGATGCGGCGGTACTAAACATACCTGTCGGCATGATCAGCATATGGGGTGACAGGCTGGAGCAAGCCAAAGCGGTCCCATTGCTCTGGTGGTGCAGCGCAGAATCAGCGCTATCATCGACAGAGGCTTGTGAAGCTGATGTCACTGTTGATGGCATTCTAACCCCTTCTATGGCAGCCCATGAGCTGAATTGGGCTCTTCATTTTAGTGCCAAACGCTTTTTTGAACGCCAGCACTGGCAAAGTGAACGCAAGCAACTGACCGCTCGGCTGGAAGAACGCAAATGGATTGATATGGCGAAAGGAATACTCGGGGAAGTAAACGGTATCCCGGAAGCGGAAGCATATGATGTGCTACGAAAAAAAGCAATGAACGAGCGCAAACGTATCGTTGATGTGGCCATCTCCATCGTCAAAGCACAGCAAATGCTAAAAGCATAAATCTGAAAGGGGCCTGAACATGAATATCATTGAAATATTAAAAGAAGTTGGTCGTGGCAAAAGGGGCGCCCGGGATCTGAATTACGCCGAAGCCGAAGCTGCTGCCGAACTTATTATGACCCAGTCAGCAACCCCTGCTCAAATCGGAGCTTTCTTTGCCGCGGAGCGCATTAAAATGGAGAGTGTTGGCGAGCTGGAAGCATTCGTAAACGTCTGCCGTAAATATACCCATCGCTTCCCGATGCAGGAAGGTATTGATTTCGCCGGTCCGTATGATGGCAGGAAATCTTCATTTATTGCTACCTTCGCAACGGCCTTTCTACTCGCCTCATGCGGAATTCCTGTAACGATGCATGGCAGTACACCTCTCCCTCCCAAATGGGGTGTTACGCTCCCGCTTTTATTGCAGGAAATGGGGGTAACACCCCGGAACATGACGCGCGAAACCGCCATTCATGCCGCGAAGCTGACCGGTGTACTGTTCGTAGCCTCCGAAAAGTGGTGCGCGCCCCTGCGAGATCTGCGGCCCATTCGCGAAGAGCTGGGGCTTCGCACAGTGCTGAATACAGCCGAGAAACTGGTTGATTACGGTTCTTCCCCGTATATTGTATTCGGCGTTTTCCACAATACGGTGTTCGAAAAGACGGCGAAACTCATGCAAAATCTGAATTACCACAGGGCTCTGATCATCCAAGGGAGCGAAGGATCGGAGGATTTGTTCATCGATCGGCCGACCCGGACTTACCTGCTTGCTAACGGCGAGGTATCACTACAGGTTATTGATCCGGAAATGTACGGGCTGGATTCGGTGGTACCAGAGCATAACTGGACCCCCGCTGAACAGCTGCGCATTACGGAGGAAGTGCTACAAGGCACAGCTTCTATAGCCTTCTCGAATCAGGTGTTACTCAACAGCGCGGTCCGACTGTTCGTTGCAGGGCGAGTCGACTCCATAGAGGAAGGTTTGTATACCTGCAAACCGCTGCTAGAAAACGGGGACGCCTGGGGTTTGTATTGTCACTGGCGAGAAGCTATGCTCAGAGACGAAATAAAAACAGGAGCAAGCAGATCCGAAACCTAATTACATTAATAATTATTGGCGTCACGCAGTCTAGTGATTGCGGGCCCTAAACTGTCCAATCCAAAAGGCCAGCTCCCTTACTCATACCAAGGGGGCTGGCCTTTTATGCAAAGAAAAAGTCACTTACTCAGTCCTGCTCTAGAACTCAGACCACTCCCCGTTATCTGCACTGGTTGCGGCTACAGCCAGGTGAAGGGGACGGATGCGTACAGCAGCCGTTTTGAAGCCAGGCATCCGACAGAACGGATCAAGATCCGGTCGGGTCGCCCGATTTACATTTTGTATCCCTCCCCAATGCATGGGCACGAAGAGCGTATCTTCGCGGATATGTGGTTTGATCCGGCTGCGGACAGTGAAGCTGCCGCGCTGTGATGCTATTTCTACCCACTCCCCGTCCCTGATGTGCCAGCGTCGCGCTGTCTGCGGATGAATTTCCACATAATTTTCAATCTCTCGCGCGGCCAGCGACGGACTTCTGCGCGTTTGTGCACCGGTCAAATAGTGAGCAAGTACACGGCCGTTCGTCAAAACAAGCGGGTACTCCTCTGAAATCTCCTCTCCTGCTCCACAGCTTTCAACCACCGTAAAAACAGCCTTTTGATCGAAATGGGCAAAGGTTTCCCGAAACATCGTATCCATACCGGCTCTGTCCGTAGACGGGCATGGCCAATAAACTCCTTCTTCACGACGCAGCCTGTCGTATGTGATCCCGTAGTAATCGGCAGGACCGCCCCGGCTGGCGAGCCGCAGTTCTTCAAAGATATGCTCAGCATCCCTGTAAGAGAAATAGCTGCCCTTGTTTAGCTTTGCAGCCACCTGACACAAAATGTTCCAGTCATCTCTAGCCTCGCCCGGTGCGGGCCTCGCCGCTTCCCGTAGCAGAACGCGACCCTCCAGATTGGTCATCGTCCCCGTATTCTCCAAATAAGATGTCACAGGCAAAACAACGTCAGCCATTCGCGCGGTTTCCGTGAGAAACATATCCGCCACAACCAGCAGATTCAGCTTTTTGAGGGCTTCCTCCACCAGCCGGACATTCGGGTTAGATACAACAGGATTAGAGCCCATCACGAACAAAGCTTGGATTTCTTTCTGATGCACAAGCTCCATCATTTCATAGGCGGACACTCCTTTACCCGGCAAGCTGCTTGGTTTCACTCCCCACACGGATGCCACATAGGCTCGATCTTCTTCATCCTCAATTGATCTGTAACCAGGAAGCTGGTCAGCTTTTTGGCCGTGCTCTCGCCCCCCTTGCCCGTTTCCCTGACCTGTGATAGCCCCATAACCGCATCCTTCCCTTCCAATCTTGCCAGTGGCCAGCACCAGATTAAGAAATGCACGCACCGCCATATGTCCATCTGTCTGCTGTTCAACACCCCTGGCCGTAAAAACGATGCCAGTCTCCACACTGCCAAAGGCACGTGCTGCCTGCTGGATCATTTCTACCTCAATTCCGCACAACGCAGCCGATTCTCTCAGATCCACACCCTTCAAATGAGTCAACAGCTGGTCATAGCCGTTGGTCCGCTTGCGGATAAACTCTTCATTCGCAAATCCTTCGTCCACGATGACCTTTAGCATGGCATTGGCCAGCACAGCATCCATACCCGGCTTGATTTGCAGGTGCAAATCGGCGGCCGACGCCGTTGGTGTCGCGCGCGGGTCAATTACGATGACAAATGCGCCGTTTTCCTTCGCCTGGTGAAAATAAGGCATTAAGGTCGGCTGACATTCAGCGATATTCGTACCTGCGAGCACAATACAACGAGCCAACGGAATATCAGCCAGTCTACAGGTCAGTCCGCGATCAACACCAAACACTTTACTGCCAGCGGATGCCGCTGCCGACATACAGAAGCGCCCGTTATAATCGATATATCGCGTACCTACAGCCACTCTTGCAAATTTACCGAGTAAATAAGCCGTTTCATTGGAGAGTGAACCTCCACCGTAAATTCCGATTGCATCAGGACCCTGTGTGGACAGTAGCGTAGAGAAACTGCTAGCTATAGTATCCAACGCCTCCTCCCACTTGACGGGAACAAGTTTGCCCTCTTTGCGAATGAGAGGCTGTACCAGTCTTTCCGCATGAGTTGCATGCTGATGCGCATTCATTCCCTTGATGCACAGCCTACCCTGCGAGGCTGCATTAGGCTTCCCTTCCGCCTTATACACTGTACGGATGGTACCCGCAAGTGTCTCCGTATCCGTACTAACGGTCATCTTACATTGCACGCTGCAAAACGGGCACTGTGTATCCATTACTGACGATACATGTAGCCCAGCTGCCGGTTTGCCTTCTCCTGACTGACACATCAAAGTCACCTCCCCTTCGCCACTTTTCGTAATTTTATTGTCTGCACACGCTAGATATATCGCCACAACTCCAACTCAACCCGTCATCCTGTCAGCATTGTGGTCCGTAGGCTGCCCGCCAGTTCACTTCGAAGAGCAGCATCAAGTACACTTTCCCGTAGCGCCAGAACGCCAGTCCTTTCCATCCACTCCCACACTTTCTCCCCATACCGGGCACTATGTCGGTATATTTGCAAGCAGGCTACAGCCATCAGGACTGCTTCTGCCGGGTCTTCCTCCAAGCCAAGCAGCTGCCCCTGGCGAACCGGATGCTCTGCATGGCCACCGGCATATACCTCCCAGCCTGCCGGAGATCGAGATATTCCAATATCGTGGACAAGTACACCTCCGGGATACGCCGATCCAGGACAAATAGCAACTGTAACCAACGCGGGCAATGCGAGACTTCCCCATAAAGTTGCCAACCGCTCTCTTAGCCAGGCTACTTCTACAAAAGCCTGATCCATCAGGTCCGACTTAACAAAAGTTCGATCCTCGGCATTTAGGTTCGTAAAGCGCAGACCCGCAGAGGGCGCCCCTCCTCCGTACTGCGGTGCGACCTGAACCGCAACGCCAGCCCCTAGTGGATTTGTCGCAGATCTGTCGCGCAACCCGAGAGATTCCAAGTAATAACGTACAGCCGGACGACACAATTCACACCCCTGCTGTCTGGTCCAACCGAGACGGGACACTACTTCCTCTGGAGTCTGACAGGCTGCGTCCACCATAGCTGTTTTAAGCGAATCATGATCGTAATGTGTACATCCACACACAGGGACAACTTCTTGGGCGGTCGGAGTAACTACAGGCCCGGAAACTGTCGATCGGGACAAACTATTTTTGACCAGTGCAGCCACCAGCGGCCGACAGCCCCCACAGGAACCGGATGCTTTGGTCCGGCTCTTCACCTCTTCCACCGTCTTCAGCTTATCCGTGGCAATCGCTCGCAAAATAGCCCCCTTACTCACACCGTTGCACGCACATACCGTTTCCTCTTCTGGCAGTGCGGCTGCCGCATCCTCTGCTTTGCTCCCACTGTTATCCCGGGATGTAAGCTCTGTAGCGGCCGCTCCGCGCCGCACCATTCCGAGCAGCGAGGTACTTTCCGCCGTATCTCCGAACAAAATGGCGCCAGTGACAGCACCGGCGTGCATCATCACTTTTTTATAAACCTCCTGCATCCCGTTATATTCCATGACCGCTGTCTCGTTACCCTCATCGCGAATGTCTCCTGCGGAAAACACATGAACCCCCGCTACCTTGAGCTGCGCATACGGAACCGTCCCTTCATAGGGAGCCGTTTCACGCCCACAAATAACTTTTGCCAGCACTTTTCCCTGCTCATATAGCGGCGCCACTAGCCCGTATGAAATCCCGCGATGCTCAGCACATTCGCCGACGGCATAAATACCGGGAATATTCGTGCGCATATAATCATCCACGACAATCGCACGGTTTACGATCAGACCGCTGTCCTGAGCTAATTCGATATTCGGTCGGATACCAACCGCCAGCACAACCAAATCCGTTTCCAACCTGTTCCCGTCCGCAAACATCAATCCTTGCGCCCTGTTTTGGCCTATGATGTTGACCGTTTCCTTTGCCAAATGAAACCTCATGCCCTGTTGCTCCAGCTTTCGCTGCAGAAGCACAGCCGCCGTCCGGTCAAGCTGACGGTTCATAAGATACTGCGCATTATGAACAACCTCAGTTTCCATCCCTAGATTCAGCAGGCCTTGAGCAGCTTCAAGTCCTAACAGCCCCCCTCCGATAACCGTGGCCTTGCGGTATGTTTTGGCATATCTCGCCATGGTTTCACAATCATTCACATCACGAAAAGCGATTACTCCCTGTTTTCGAGCTCCGGGAATGGGCGGCATGAAAGGCAATGAGCCCGTTGCCAATATGAGCATGTCATAAGGTTCTTTGATGCCGGATTCCGTTTCCACCATCCCGGCTGCAACATCAATACGACAGACGCGTTCACCCGCGTACAGCTTTACCCCGTTCTCTTCATACCAGGCCCAGTCATGGGTAACGATATGTTTAAATGAGCTCTCCTCCTGAAGCATTTTGGACAGGAGCACTCGGTTGTACCCGGGACGGGGCTCTGCACCAAATATCGTGATTTGGAACCGCTCTGGCTCCAAATTGAGTATTTCCTCCACACATTTGATGCCTGCCATACCGTTGCCGACGACGACCAGTTTTTTCATCATATTAAAACCAGCCCCATTCTCCGAATAAAATAAGACAGAAAAAGCCCTTCTCCATTCAATGGAAAAGGGCACCGTTGCCGTAAATGTCGGCACATCGTTGTACCGATATGTATCTAAGATTACTGAATTGTGAATGTCATGTCAATATTCAATACATGAAAACTATATTTTTCCCTTGTATTTAATTATTTCATAATTTTGTGTTATGTATATTGACATATAGCAGATCCCTTTTTATAATTTGAATTAAAATCACTCCAACGTGATCATACCAAGTCGACTCACAATGAAGTGTGTCAACCACGGCAATGAAGCCGCAAATCGTTTCCTAGATACCATGTAGGGGCGATTTGCGGCTTTTCATGTTCAAATTACATTTTGCAGACAAAGAACAACAATTAGAACAGGAGAGATGGAGAATGAACAAAAAAAGTTTCTGGAAAAGCGGACACAAGCCCACCTTATTTGGCTCTTTTCTGTATTTTGATATCAGTTTTATGATATGGGGGATGATCGGACCGTTGGCCGTTGTAATTGCCAATGATTATCCGATGGACCCTGTACAAAAAGCCAATCTTGTCGCTCTACCCATACTCGGTGGTTCCCTGCTGCGGCTCGTGCTCGGATTCATGTCGGATTATATCGGTCCCAAGCTCACAGGACAGATTGGTATGCTTGTCACGATAATCCCGCTCTTGCTCGGCTGGCTGTGGGTTGATTCGCTAGAGCAATTATATGTTGTTGCCCTGCTCCTGGGCGTAGCCGGAGCCTCATTTGCAGCTGCGCTGCCGTTGGCCGGTCAATGGTACCCCAAAGAGCATCAAGGCTTGGCTATGGGAATTGCCGGTGCCGGTAATAGCGGTACCGTCCTTGCGACTTTGTTCGCCAACCGCATTGCTCAACATTTTGGCAGTTGGGAAGCCGTTTTCGGATTG
This sequence comes from Paenibacillus sp. NMA1017, assembly GCF_058895805.1. Classification (NCBI taxonomy): domain Bacteria; kingdom Bacillati; phylum Bacillota; class Bacilli; order Caryophanales; family Paenibacillaceae; genus Paenibacillus; species Paenibacillus sp. NMA1017. Next base: position 455,521 of record NZ_JBZXYR010000002.1, read on the forward strand.
GCCATCCTCCCCATCTTAACCGTCTTCGTTCTGTTCAGTATTTTTGCCCGCAACAGCCCTCACCGCCCAGCACCAAAAAGTCTGTCGCAATATGCTTCGGTGCTCAAACAGAGGGATGCCTGGGTATTCTGTGCCTTTTACTGCGTGACGTTTGGCGGATTCGTTGGCCTTTCTAATTATTTGACTATTTTCTTCAATACCCAATATGGCCTCTCTGCGGTACATGCCGCCGATTTTGCAACCGTTTGTGTGATTGCCGGAAGCTTCTTTCGTCCTGTAGGTGGCTTTTTGTCTGATCGGATTGGTGGTTCACGCATGTTAATGTACTTGTATGCGGGAGCCGGGATTATGCTTGCTGGCATTGCGTTTTTACCGCCACTTACCGTGGTAGTTGTGCTGCTGTTCGTAGGCATGATGTGCCTTGGCGCTGGCAACGGCTCTGTATTCCAGCTCGTTCCGCAGCGGTTCGGCAACGAAATCGGGCTCATGACCGGCATCGTCGGCGCTGCTGGTGGCATAGGCGGGTACTTTCTCCCTCTTATACTGGGTCATCTGTACAAATCAACGGGTTCCTATATGCCAGGCTTCATCTCTCTGAGCCTAATCACGTTCTGTGCCTTTACCCTCGTCATCATAATGCAATTGAAATGGCGTAATAGCTGGATGCGACGCCCTGCTACAGTTACTGATGAAGCCGTCAATCGTATTGGAGAATTAAATGCCTGATATTCATTAAATATAAAGCTGCGAAGCATTGAATTTCGACCCTCAAACCTCCTTATAGCCAAAGAAATAGCTTAACTTCGTTTATATAAAATGAAGTTTAAGCTATTTTTTATGCGTACTTAATCGAAACACACCTCAAAAAAAACTATGATAATCGTCACATTTAATCAGGATTTTCCGAAATTATCATGAAAATTAAATGAAATTTTCATTTGAAAAACATTGAAAATCGCTTTCATTTTCATAATTTTTCTTATGTAAACACTTATATAACCATTTTTCACACAACATACTTGTTCACTTGGTTTAAAATAAGGCGTATACTTGTTCACGAATTGTTCAAGGATGAACTAAATGTAATTTTCTAGAAAGAAGGAATTGAAAATGCGTGCTTTTCATTTTACGGAAGACGGATCTATCGAAACCAAATTAACCGGAAAAGATCTACTTGCCAACCCACTGCTGAATAAAGGAGTGGCTTTTACCCTGGAAGAACGGAAACAACTTGGACTTGACGGTCTCCTTCCTCCTACGATATTAACTATTGAGGAGCAGGTTCAACGGGTTTACGAGCAATTTCAGAGCCAACCGGATAATTTGCGTAAAAACGTTGCCTTAAATGATCTTTTTAATCGGAATACCGTTCTTTATTATCGTTTGCTCTCTGAGCACCTAAGCGAAATGCTCCCGATTGTTTATACACCAACAGTAGGCCAGGCTATACAGGAATACAGTCATGAATATCACAAGCCTGGTGGTATGTATTTATCTATTGATAATCTTGCGGGTATTGAAGAGGCTTTTAAGAATTTGAATCTAGACCCTGATGATATCGACCTGATCGTAGCCACAGATTCCGAGAGTATTTTGGGAATCGGGGACTGGGGAGTCGGAGGTATTAATATCTCTATTGGTAAGCTTGCTGTGTATACAGCTGCTGCTGGTATAGATCCTAGCCGGGTACTGGCAGTTGTTCTTGATGCAGGTACAAACAACGAGAAGCTATTGGAAGATCCTTTATATATGGGGAATCGTCACAAACGTGTACGTGGAGAACAATATGACCAATTTATTGACACTTATGTTCAAACTGCACTCTCCTTTTTCCCGAATGCCCTGCTGCACTGGGAAGATCTAGGCAATGTCAACGCACGGAACATTATCAATAAATACGGAAATAGTATTTTGACTTTTAATGACGATATTCAAGGTACTGGAGCGGTTACGCTCGCAGGTGTGATGTCTGGTGTTCAATTGTCCGGAATCCCACTGAGCAAGCATCGGGTTCTAGTCTTTGGTCCAGGAGCTGCCGGAATCGGCAATGCAGACCAAATTAGCGCCGCCATGATGCTGGAAGGACTGTCAGAAGCAGAAGCAAGACGTAACTTCTGGGCTTATGATTACCGTGGTCTGCTTACCAACGAAACAGAAGGACTTTTTCCATTTCAGGTCCCTTATGTACGTGATGCTGCAGAATGCCGTGACTGGGAACACGCTGAAGATGGCAAAATCCCTCTGCTTGAAGTCATTCGCCGCGTGAAACCGACGATTATGATCGGTACTTCCGGTGTTAGTGGGGCATTTAGTGAGGAAATCGTTAAAGAGATGGCCAAGCATACAGAACGTCCTATTATTATGCCTATGTCTAACCCGACTCCACTGGCAGAAGCAACTCCGCAAGATTTGATTCACTGGACTGAAGGAAAAGCCCTCATTGCAACAGGAAGTCCTTTTGAGCCGGTGATCTATAACAATATTAAGTTTGAAATTGGGCAATCTAACAATGCTTTCGTGTTCCCGGGTCTTGGTCTTGGCGCAATCGTGGTAAAATCCAAAATTATAACAGACAGCATGTTTGCAGCAGCTGCCCATGCAGTAGCTCAAATGGTTGATTTGTCGCAGCCTGGCGCTTCCCTGCTGCCAAAAATCAATGAATTACGCGAAGTATCTGAAGCGGTAGCCGTGGCTGTGGCCAAGGCAGCAGTTCAGGATGGAGTAGCGCGTCATCAACCGGACGATATCGCACAAGCAGTTCGAGATGCGATGTGGGACTGCAAATATAAACCAATCAAACAATATGGTCAGGAAGCGGTCCTGGTTTAAAAAATAGCGAACAACATCAAATTTGTACTTGCATATGCAAAGTGATTATTTAACTGATGTCCGCCATTTTTGGCGGACATCTTCATTGGAGGCGACATCATGGCTACAGGTCATATTTTTATTATCTTAATTCCTATTTTCTTTGTCATTTTAATTGGTTATTTCGCAGGATTGTTTAAGGCTTTTAACCCTGCTTCTTCTAAGGGATTAAATACACTCGTGACGAAGTTTGCTCTACCTGCACACTTGTTTATTGGCATTACGACGACACCAAGAGAGACGTTGATTCAAAAGTGGCCCTTTCTTGTGGCTTTGCTACTTGGTGTAATCGGCTTTTATATTGTATTGCTCATTGTTTATCGCTTAATTGCCAAAAAAGGCCTGACTGAATCCTCCATGTTCGCATTGAATTCAACACAGCCTTCTTTTGCATTCATGGGAATCCCGGTTCTGGGAAGCTTGTTCGGAAGTGCGGCAGTCGCCATCCCGATTGCTATTACTGGGATCGTCGTTAATGCCATTCTTGATCCGCTTGCAAGTATTTTGGGAACGGTCGGTCAGCGCAAAACAACAGAATCCGACGGCACTAAAGGCAACTTATTTAAAGTCACTATGAAATCAGTCCTTCATGGACTCAGCGAGCCGCTTGCCTGCGTACCTTTGTTTGGTGTCATATTGACTCTATGTGGATTCCACGCTCCAAAACTTTTGCAATCCATGTTTGATCAAATCGGCAATATTACTGCTGGTACAGCCCTATTTGCCATCGGGGTAACCATTGGTATCAAAAAGATTACGTTCAGTCCAAAAGCACTTAGCATCGCTGTGCTGAAAGCCATCGTGATGCCTATTGTTATGCTCGGTATTGCTGTTCTGATAGGACTATCCCATGAAGATGTAACCAAAGCCGTACTGCTTGTCGCTTTTCCCGGCTCGGCTGTGGCCGCTATGATTGCTACCCGTTATGAAACACTGGAAACGGAAGCTGCATCTGCATTTGTTATTAGCTCAGTCTTATCGCTCATTTCACTACCCTTGCTCATTTCACTTCTTTTATAAGGGACAAAAACTTAAGAACCCTCAATGCAATCCAGGTATTTATAGGTGCAAAGCATACCCGTTTGTTCTCATTTATCTTATTTTTTAAATATTGTTAGAACAATAAAGTGATTTAGTAAGAATTGAGTTGGAAAAACAACATAAAACCAGTTTTGCCGACAAACGGCGGTCCCATCGTTTCATTCACTAGGGGGCCGTCGTTCTTTTTGAATAACCTTCTACTCTCCCTTTTAATAAATACCTAACATTTAGAAAGCAAATTGTCGAAATATATATATGGGGTAGGTTGTATATGAAACTAAATTGCTAATTCAAAGGAGAAGAAAACGTGAAAAACTTGAAGTGGAGAACTATGTCCTTTTTTGGTAAAAATCTATTAATCTCTTTTCTTAACATCGTATTAATAGGAGCTATTCTCATCACATCCAGCTATATACTTCAAAAGAACATTCTCACCACGCAGCTGCAAGACCAAGTTAAGGTATTGACTAAAAAATGGGCAGAAGATGTTGATAAAACAAAAGTACAACAAGCATTGAATGAAAAAGATTATAACGGCTCTGTTCAACAAGATTTACGCGAATTTCTCGATTCTATTCACACACTTTATCCTAACGTTGCCCAAGCTTACATATTCGGCACAGAACTAAAAGAAGGAAATCAAACTTCCATTATTGGCGTTCCCACAAATTTAGTCCAAGCTTTCCAAGACTCGAAGATGAATATTGGCGATATGTACACTCTTCCAGACGAAAATGTACAAGGTGTAAATAAAATGCTTCAATCTAAAGACTCAGCGTTTAGCAGCTTTTATACTGACGATTTTGGTACATGGACTACCATTATTTATCCAATTACAGATGAAAGCGGTAAAATCACAAGTGCGATTTACTTTGACGTAGACGCGAGCTCTGTACCTACCGGACTTCATAAATTGCTTGTATACGGTGTTTCATTGCTCATTCTGTTCCTTGCGATCTTCTTAACGATCCAATACTTATTGGTAAAACGGACCCTCTCCCCGATTCGTAGCCTTATGAAGGGAATCGAGGAAGTCAGCGAGGGTAACCTGAATGTAAAAATCAAGACAGGCGAGGACGACCTAGGCATTATCAACCAAAAATTTAATTCTATGATCAAACGCCTTAACGATACAATGGTGAAAGTACAGGATACGACGCAAGAAGTTACGGGATCTGCCCAGGAATTGTTAAGCATTAGCGAGAAAAACAGTACGAATACGAACGTCATTAACAGCAATATTCAGGAAATAACCCAGGGGCTTGAAGCTCAGGATCACGCAGCACTTGAAAGCTCCAGATCTATGAATGAAATGTCGACAGTTATCCAAACGATTGCAGAAAGCTCCTCTTCCGTAGCCGATCAAGCTTATTCTATGGAAAAACGCTCCGTTGAAGGCAATCAGGTAGCCCAAAAGCTTTCCGCTCAAATGGACTCCATCTCCACTACAATGGAAAGTACAGCTGATTCCGTTAATGCGCTGCAGAACCGTTCTAACGAAATCAGCAATATCGTCAGCATCATTACAGGCATTGCCAGTCAAACGAATCTGCTTGCACTGAACGCTTCTATTGAAGCTGCCAGAGTCGGTGAAGAAGGCAAAGGTTTTGCAGTAGTAGCGGGAGAAGTGCGTAATTTGGCTGAGCAGTCTCAAGAGTCTGCCAAACAAATCGCAGAGCTTATTGAAGAAATCCAAAAAGAAATTGAGCAAACTGTAAAAGGCATCAGCCTTGGTACAAAAGAAGTTCACGTCGGGCTGGAAGTTACAAAGCAGACAGGCGAAATGTTCTCTGAAATTTTAGATGCGTCTAATAAAGTGTCGTCACAAATCCAGGAGGTATCCAGTGCAACGGAGCAGATCTCTGCCAGCACGCAGGAAATGTCAGCCACCTCTGACGAGCTGTCTTCCACAGTTAGCAAAACAGTGGACAGCAGCAAACAAATTGAGCAAACCATTGGAGAACAAGCTGAGTCTATGGCTTCTATTGTCAAAGCTTCTGACAAGCTTACATTGATGTCTGGCGAGCTGGAAGAGCTTATTTCTTTCTTCAAGGTAAACCGAGAAGCATAATTTTATAACCTCTAAATAGCCATAGATAACAGTAAAGAACCTCTAATCTGCATAGAATGCGCATTAGAGGTTCTTTGATATACTCTTACGTACTTCTTAATTTATAAATCCTTCCAAAGCTGAGGTTGGCTTACCGTCAGCCTGCCAAGCACCTTTGTTATAACCCTGATTATAACCTGGAGTTGCAGCCGGCTCCCAATAAAATACCCCTGTACCTTTGCCGCCTCCGATGTTCCGAACCTTCGTTTTGATTGCAGAAATAAATGCCTTGGAAGCTGCAGGTTCGTTATATTCCATCCCAATTTCACTGATGACAATACCTTTACCGTATTTTGCAATGAGGTTATTGGCATTGGTAACCGTCTGATCCACCTTGTCCTGCCAGTCAGAAGGAGACGGATATAGAGACAATCCAATAAGGTCAAACTGGGCTCCATTATCAATCAGCCCACCGATATTCCAGTTCAACACAGAACCGTTATCCCCGTTGGCTAAATGTACGATCGTTTTAGTACTGCTGCTTACCGATTTTACAGCATTATTTCCTGTATTGACGAGCCAGGCATAGTTTTTCATGTTCACCGAAGCTTTGCCGTCTTCCCAGAGCATTCCATTGTTCGTCTCATTACCGATCTGCACCCAGTCCGGTGTTACCCCCTTGCTTTTCATCGTGTTCATAACATAGACCGTATGGGACCAGACTGCATCCATGAGTTGTGTAAATGTGAAACTGCGCCACGCGTAAGGTTTGTTTTGTTGCCCCGGATCTGCCCAGGAATCACTATAATGCAGAGTCAGCATAACGCTCATACCCAATTTTTTAGCTCGTTGCGCCAGTTCTGCTGCCTTTTCGGCATTCATGTATCCGCTTGCATAATCTTTCATGTCAGGGTTTACCCACACACGGATACGTACCGAGTTGATTTGATAGTCATCTCGCAAAATTTGCAGTATATCCCGACGAACACCCTTTTTATCCTTCCAAGTCATACCTTGCGCTTCCATTCCTGCTACCCAGCTTATATCTGCTCCTTTGGCGAAAGCAGGGGCGGCCGAAGCCGCACCCAACCCTACAGAGCCGAACGGATACAATAAGCTGGATAACAAGATCAACATCGCAAATACCATCGTGCGGTTACCTGTTTTCATAAGTACATCCTCCATTCAAATTGTATACTTCTCATTGCCTCTGACCAATCTACCAGCTCCCTCACTCGGGAAAACGACGGTGAACACACTTATAGAATGGTCTATTTATTGCGCTCTGTCTTTAAAACCTTAACAGAATAGGCATCCAATTGAACGCTGCCGTCTTCTATCGCATGATTTTCAAGCATATCCGTATAAGTTCGTCCATCCAATGTAATCCTTTGCGGCTCATGCGTGAAATTCAGTATAAAAATATAATCATGAACCCCATCGGTACGAATCGCTGTATTCACTCCATGAGGCAACTTCACATTGAGCGCTTTACTGATTCCTGCATCCTCAATTAAACTTCTGTAAAAATGACTGTGGAACAGTCCGGTGTTGCGTGATGCGATGTAATAAGCCTTTCCCTCTCCCAAACGGTTCACCGTCAAAGCCGGGCGTCCTGCATAAAAGTCTGAGCCGTACACAGCCAGTACCTCTGCACCCTCCGTATGAATGAGATCACACAATTCTACAGCTTCATACTCCCCTTGCAGATCCAGTTCATTGCCTTCAATCGGCAAAATGTGATTACGGTCATGATCATGCAATCCGTCAATCTCTTCCGACCAGATCCCCAGCGTCTTACGAAGCGGCCCCGGAAAGCCCCCAAGGAAGCACAAATCATGTTCATCTACGATACCAGACCAATAGGTTGCTACGAAAACGCCGCCATTTTCAACAAACTTCTGTATACGCTCCCCCACACCGCTGCGGACCATATACAACATTGGAGCTACCAAAAGTTTGTATTTAGAGAAATCTGCATCCATATGAATGACATCTACAGGCACACCCTGCTCCCAAAGTGCCAAATAATGCGCTTCTGCTGTCTCCTCATATTTCACACCTTTGTTCCGCGGTCCCTGTGAATCGTTGATTCCCCAACGGTTCTCCCAGTCAAAAATGACTGCGGCCTCCGCCGGTACAGATGTACCGATAACCTCCTCCAGTTTTTCCAGCGCATTACCGACCTCTGTCACATCTCCGAATACACGAGTGTGCTCATGTCCAACATGATCGACGACTGCACCATGCAACTTTTCACTCGAACCGCGGCTTTTCCGCCACTGAAAATATTGAACGGTGTCTGACCCATGTGCCACAGCCTGTAAAGACGATAGCAGATGCATTCCCGGTCGCTTCAGCTTGCTTACGTCTTGCCAGTTCGTCAAGCTCGGGGTACTCTCCATGAGCATCCAAGGCTTTCCTCCCTTAATTGAGCGAATAATATCGTGCATCATGGCCACTTTAGCAGCCTGACGGCTATCATCTCCCTCACGGTCATGCCACGTTGGGTAACTATCCCAGGATATAACATCGAGCAGATCAGCAAACTTCCAGTAATTCAATCCTTCAAAAAACTCCATTAAATTGGTTGTGACCGGAATTGCTGGATTTGCGGCCTTGAGCGGCACAATCTCATGTTTGATAAAATCTGCGGTCTGATCGGTCACAAACCGTCTCCAGTCCAAATTCAGGGCATGGACCTGTGTTTCACCGTGAGGTGCCGGGGACTCAACTTGGCTCCAATCTGTAATCGTATGACTCCAAAAGGTCGTCCACCATGCGTGATTAAGCTTGTCCAGCGTACCGTATTTATCCTGAACCCAAGCGCGAAATGCCTCCTGACAATAATCACAGTGGCAATCTCCACCAAATTCATTGGAAATATGCCAGCCAATAACAGCCGGATGGTTAGCATAACGCTCGGCTAGCTTCGTATTCATGATACGTACTTTTTCCCGGTAAACAGGCGAGGTAGCACAGTGATTATGGCGAAACCCGTGCAGGTTACGGACACGGTTAGCCTCCACACGCAGCACCTCAGGATATTTTTGTGACATCCAGGCTGGTCTTGCTCCACTAGGAGTGGCCAAAAATGCATAGATTCCGTTCTTAGCAAACGAATCCAGAATACGATCCAGCCACTCAAACGTAAATACACCTTCCTCAGGCTCCAAGGAAACCCATGAGAAAATACCGACAGACATCACATTACATTTGGCTAGTTTCATTAGACGGATATCCTCCGCTAACACCTCAGGGTAATGCTGCCATTGCTCCGGGTTATAGTCCGCTCCATGCAGCATACGTGGAACTCGCTCACTAATGGGAGGGTACTTGATTATGTTTTGATTCGTCACTACAAATCATCTCCTTCTATGAATTCTATTACTCTTTGACGGAACCTAGCGTCATACCTTTAACAAAATACTTTTGTAAAAATGGATATACAATTAGAATAGGCGCTGCACCAATGAAAATTTGCGCTGCATTAACCGTCGTTTGAGAAAGTAATTCCATCTCTTTGGGACTCATGCTCATGGAACTCATGTCCTTCTGAATAATTACAGTTTGCAGGAACGTCGCCAGCGGATAATCCTTTGCATTGCTCAAATAGAGCAGACCGTCAAACCAGGAGTTCCAATGAAATACCATACTAAACAGTGCAATCGTCGCAATGGAAGGCATGGATATCGGTAAAAAGATACTAAACAATGTCCGAAAATGTCCTGCTCCGTCGATCAATGCTGCCTCTTCCATCTCTTTGGGAATTCCTCTAAAAAAGTTCAACATAAGGATGACCAGAAATGTATTGACCGCTCCCGGCAAAACAAGTACCCAGAAGCTATCCATTAAATGAATCTTTTGAATAACCATATAAAATGGAACCAGACCACCGTTAAAAATCATGCTGAATACGAACAACCATGAATATACGTTTCGGCTACGGAACACAGATGTTTCCTTTGAAAGTGGGTAAGCAGCTAAAAAGGTAATAAGCAGTGTCAAGCCGGTCCCCAATACAGTCCGACAGACAGAAATCCAAATGGAATGCAGAAAAATCGGGTTATTCATCGTCTTCTTATAGGCTTCCAATGAAAATTGCACCGGCCACAGTCCAACCAGATTGGCATCTGCTGCTGATTTAGCACTAAACGATACCGCCAACACATGAATCAGCGGAACGATACACATGATGGACAAAATCACAAGCAAACAAATATTAAACACATTGAAGATGCGGTATGGCGTTGTTTTATGATACATGACTCTCCCTCTTTCAGCCTCGTGGAATCAAAATATGCGGTAACCTGCCCATTTGTAAGCAAGTCGATAAGATATCAGAATGAGAATCATACTAATAACGGATTTGAATAAGCCGATAGCAGTAGCAAAGCCCATCTCTCCATTGATTAACGCTGTCCGGTAGACGAATGTATCAATAATATCGCCTTTTTGGTAAACCAGCGGATTATACAGGTTGAAAATTTGGTCAAAACCGGCATTCAGCACATTGCCAAGTGCAAGCGTTCCAACAACGACTACCATCGGAATTAACGAAGGTACAGTGATGTGTAGCGTCTGTCTCCAGCGGCTCGCTCCATCCATTTCAGAAGCCTCATACAACGAAGGATTAATACCCGCCAGTGCAGCGAGAAATACGATGGTGTTGTAGCCGAACTCTTTCCATATATCCGAAACAATGACAGTAAACCGAAACCAGTTATTATCTCCAAGAAAAAAGATAGGCTGGATCCCGAAACTACCGAGAATACGGTTCATAAATCCATCTGTAGCCAACAGGTCAATCAGAATTCCGCCCAAGATGACCCACGACAGAAAGTGTGGCAGATAAACCAGTGTCTGAATGGATCGCTGAAGTCCGACCTTGCGAATTTCATTCAGCAGTATAGCAAAAACAAACGGAACCACCAGATTGAAAAACATCTTTAACACAGCAATAATTAGCGTATTCCAGACGACTTGAAGACTGTCCTCCCGTTGAAACAAAAAGCGGAAATTATCCAGTCCAACCCACTCGGAACCAGTTATGCCTAGCCAAGGCTTGTAATTTTGAAAGGCCATCACGATGCCGCCCATCGGAATGTAGCTGAATACAATTAAGAAAATGATGGCTGGTAGCAGCATGATATGAAATGGCCACGTACGTTGTAGACTTCTCATTGCAGTTCCTCCTGTAACTCTCATGGTATACTTCAATTATAAAAGCGTTTTCGCTGTCCCAACAGTTCAATAAACCAACATACATGGCACAAAAGCAATCATTTTTTAAGCTCGCCAAACGAATGAAACTCTTTTTCAAACACACCATGATAGCGCATTTAATTCCATTCCATCCGGGTGAAGCTGTATTAAAAAGGCTGCCCACCTCGGGACAGCCTCCTACTCTGTTACAACATCATTGGGTTTTACTTTTCGACGCTTTTATACCATTCGTTTACTTCATTTGTAATTTGTTCTCCGCCAGCTGTTTTCCACGTCTGCACAAAGGTATCAAAAGCAGAGATCGGCTGCTTGCCATAAATAATTTCATTGAAGGTCTGACTTTCAATCTTATCCAGATAGTCCTTTTTAGCCTTCATGGTTGGCGTAGTAGGGCCCGTGAACTGATCTTTCATGGAGATATCCTTCTGTTCCATAAGCACTTTGGCAGCTGCGGGAGTATCTTTTCCGTAGTTCACCATTACATCTTTCTCCAGACGGGTCTTCGGTTCTGCGCCGTTAGCCAAACTTAGCAAAGCCTTCATTTGGGCATCAGGTATACGCGCACCATCACGAACCAACAAATAACGAATAGAGTTTACATAACCGCCTGGTATTTTATCAATAGACATTAGCTTTCCGCCCGCATCCAAATCATAATCGTAGCCCTTAAACAGCCCATTCGACAAATCGCTATCCGGTTTGGCATTAGCATAATGGTCAAACAAATAGTTTTGATAAGTGAAAAAAGCTTCAGGATGCTGCATTTGTTTGTTGATTAGTACAACACCATTGGTGTATTGCGTACCGTGACGCATGGCTTTGTTGTCAGGACCTGCTGGAATCTTGATCGGCTTCCATACGGCACCCGGTGCATTTTTGACTGTATCCTGAAGCGGCCAGCCGCTCATCCAATATGGCCCAGGAATCATACCGGCTGTTCCTGCGACTGTAGGTTCTGCCGTTTTATTTTCATCCCACAATGCTGCTTCCTGAGGAATATATCCCTTTTTGAGCCACTCGCTCAGCTTTTGCAAACCCGGCTTCATGCCAGGCTGCACGGAGCCATATTCCAAACTGCCATTCGTGCCTTTGTTCCACTGCTGAGGTAGTGTGCCATATGCCCCGAAAATCCAGGACGGGTCACCCATCCAAGTGTTCATGGATGTTTTGAAACCGATGCTGAGCGGAATCACTTTGTTCGGAGCCAGTCCGTCCGGATTTTTATTTTTAAAGGCATCCATCACTTTTTCCAGATCATCCATCGTCTCTGGAGCCTTCATACCCAGCTTATCCAACCAATCTTGTCGTACCCACAATACATAATCATGGTTATAGGCAAAATCAAGCACAGGAATACCCATTTTTTTGCCATCTCGGCTATACTGATTCCATACGTTCGTATCCTGATTCATCGCCTGCTTCCAGGTATCCGAAGCGTACTTGTCAAACAACGGACCAGCCTCTGCAAACATACCAGAATCGATCATGTCCTGTGCCAGTTGCTCATTCTCCGTCCCCAATACAACGACGTCCGGCATCTCCTGACCGGAGGACATAGCCAATCGCAGCTTCGTAGCAAATGCGCCATTCGTATCTGTCACGGACCAGAGTGATTTGATATTAATACCGAACTTCTCTTTAGCCCATTTTGTCGCAATGTTATTTTCGATAGATTCACCATTTTTAAATTTTAAGGCGGGATCTACACCCCATACCGTGGAAATTGTGACTTCTGGATTGTATTTTTCTTTGTATACGTTTTCAGTTTTAGCTGTGCCGTCCGCATTCCCATCATTTCCCGCTCCTGAGCAGCCCACAAGGCCAACTCCTAATACCATAGTTGCGGCGAGCAACGACAACAACTTTTTTTTCGAATGAACTCGCATATTGTTCCCCCTCTAAAAATCATTTTCTACTCTTTTATTATAAGAGGGCTTTTCTTCGCAGCCTATGTCACAAAATAAATATTTCTGCACCTTTCCCAACTGATCTTTACTCATCTCATTTTACTGGTCCCGAAATTCATGCGGAGTCATTCCGTAATGCTTTTTGAACATCTTACTGAAATATTGGGGATTCTGATAGCCCAGTTCCGTCGTAATTTCGTATATTTTTTTGTTCGAATATTTGAGCAAATAAAGAGCCCGCTCCATTCTCATCCGGATGATATAGTCACCCAGACCTTCTCCGGTTTCAGCTTTATAGATTTTGGACAAATAGACTGGATGTAGATAAACCTGATCGGCAATCGTCTTAACAGACAGCTCCTGACCTTTATCCTGGGAGATGAGCTCCTGAACCTGCTTGACCACATAGCTTTTAGCGCTTTGCTCGCTTGCGGACCATTCAGATTTAAGTTTGTTCATCATGGAAAATATCCAGTCTTGGAGGTGAGGAAACGATTGAACCATTTTTTGCGCATGTAACGGATCGAAGCCGGCTTGATCCATCTGTGTAATGAAACGTCCTTGTTTGTGCGCTGTATACATAAAGGCGCTCGTCACCGAAATAAACAGTTCATATAAATGCTCGCGTGTATATCCCACCTCTTCCATTTTTCCAAATACACGGCTCACTTTCGCTTCAGCCTCGTCCCATTGCCTGGATTCAAGCAGATGAGTAAGCGTAGGGTGCATATAAAGCCCCTCCAGTGACTTAACTGAGCTGTGTGGCTGTTCTGTCTGTTCTTCTATGAATAGCAGTGTATCCGTCTCCTCCTGATGGTTCCAGTATAAGGATCTAATAGCTGTCTGATATAGCTTAGGTAGCTCCTCTGGAAACTTAAACCAGCCGGTTAATGTAACGTAAATTTCCCCTTTCAAGTAATTGCTCACATTTTTTCGAAAGGTCTCAATCGCCGCACGCAAAAAATGATTCTGCTCATCCATATTCCGTTCAGGAAATGAATTCCAATTCCCTTCTATTAATACAATTAAGCAGTCATGCGGTGCTTTGCAATGCCAAACGTAAAAATCAGGTGCGAACACTTCTTCAGCAATATTTCCAATCGCATACTCAATTAAGGAGACTGAATGATAGTCCATATCAGAAAAATGTTTCCCTAGTTGAATAAGCAGCATACTAGCAGGATATCCCGTGCGTAGCTTGATTTCGTACTCGGACATTTTGCTCTCTATTTTTGGTACTGGCAAATCACGCCCGAGTAGCAAATCATGCATCAAATGGGTCCGCAGTACACCAAAATCGTTTCTGCGGCTATATTGTAATTGATGAACCTTGTCAAACGCTTCCCATTCTTCCTTTAGCGAATCCATGGCGGCTGACACACATTTGATAAACTCTTCATCATCCACTGGCTTTAAAATGTATTCAAAAGCTTTAAGCTGGAGCGCTTTTTTCGCATATTCAAAATCGGCATAGCCTGTCAGCAACAAACTTCGGATATGTGGCCATCGCTCGTTTACCTCAACAATCAATTCCAGTCCCGTCATGCCAGGCATACGAATATCCGTAACCAGAATATCAATATCGTACGCTTCCAGTACATCCACCGCTGCTAATGCGGAAGCCGCTTGATGAACCCTCTCGATGCCTAGCGTCTCCCACGGAATGGTAGCTGCCAGACTTTCTGTTACATAACTCTCATCGTCTACTAGTAATATCTGAACCATCTGGTCCCTCCGTTTTAACTATATTCAAATTTGGCGAAGGCTCAATTAAACCATTCACTTGCTCTCCTTCTGTTGACAGCGACCATTTTAAAACCGCACGCAATCCTCCCAATGGAGACGAAGAGAATTCCAGTCCGGCATCTTCCCCAAAATGTAATCGCATGCGTTGATGCACATTCCATAGACCATATCCATGTTCCTCTTCCACAGGCTTGTCAAGCGTCGATGTCAGGGTAGTTATAGCCTCTCTACTCAAACCGAGTCCGTTATCATCTACAATCAGGTACATATACGAGCCAACACGCTCAGTCGAAATATGGATTATACCATCCTCCGCGTGTGGCTCTATCCCGTGCAGTACCGCATTTTCCACCAGTGGCTGCACTACAAGCGGCGGAATCAGCAGACTGCTGGCCTGTGAAGAAACATGCATTAAGAACGTTAGCCTTGGCATACGCATCTGCTGTATGTTCAAATAATATTGAACAAACTCGACTTCTTCTGACAATGGAACCAAATCCCGCTCCTGTCTTGTCGTATACCGATAATACCTGGATAAATTATGAGCCATGGCTACAACCGCCTCATGATTGCGCAGCTTTGCCATACTTGTAATAAACGAAAAACAATTATAAAAAAAATGCGGATTGATTTGTGACTGGAGCTGCTTTAGTCGCGCTTCCTTGACATGTAGCTGCTCAACATACACCTTCTCAAACAGCTCCTGAATCTGTTCGACCATCTGATTGAATTGGCTAGACAGGAAAGCAAACTCGTGACTCCCCCTTAGACTTAATCGAACAGCATAGTCTCCATCCTTTAATCTCCGAAATGCCCGCACAAGCTGAAGAATCGGCACTTGTACCTGTGAATGAAGCAAGTAAGCGCCAATCAATCCTACCAGCAGCGAGCCAACAACAGTTATATAAAACATTCGATTTGATGAGTAAATCGGAGACATCATATCGGACAAAGGCATGTAATCAATCAAATACCAACCAGTCGTTTGCGAAAGAACGGCATGAACCAGGTAGCTTTCTTCTCCAATTTTCACAGTCAGATTATCAACTTCATGGAGTCCCATTTTTTCCAATTTAGAAATCAACTTTCCAGAAAGCTCTTCATTTGCAGTACGATTAAAGATCACTCCTACACCCTTTTTATAATAAAAAGGCTCCTTTCGACCATCACCTTTGAAGCGGTCAAGCATGTCCTGAATATTACTGCTATCAAATTCAACCTTAATAATCGTATTAGCGGTTTCTGGATTACCGAGTGAAGAAAACGGGGATAATGTATACAATGAAAATATAAATTGGTCTTTCCCGTATGATCTTTTTTTGGATACCTGCCAGCCGTCTTTTATCAGCTGATTTAGTTTTTTCTGGTCATATAAACCGGCCCCATTCTCCGATACAACCCGTCCAAGCGAAGGAGAATAGATACTCAGCCCAGTTCTCCAATTAGAAGAGCTTTCTTGAAGCCCTAGCTTAGTTTGAATCCGTTTGACAAGGTTAATTCCATCCAGATTGAGAACCTTGTCCTTCAAAAAAATCGATTGAAAACTGGCTACATCAGGATCATGAATCAGCAGATGAGGCCAGGAGGAAATCATTTCAATGTTCGTGTTTACCTGATTTTGAAAAAAAGTCAGCTGGTTATAATTAGATTGATTCAACTCCTCACGTAATACACCTGTCGTTGTCTGATTAGAATAGACATACAGGATCAGCATAGGTATAAGCAATACAATAACGATGGAAACAATTTTAGTATAAAAATTAAATTTAAACATGAGTTTTACACATCCTCTGCACAAAAAACAGGCATACTTAAAAGGTATGCCAGAGCCCTGACCTTCGTTGCCGCCACTACATACTATACATTATTAAGGGTTGGCGGTGATAATATGTTTGACGCTAAGCAAATGGAATGGTTAGATCAACTATCTGCTGAAGACCTGGCCATATTAGGTGCCGGCTTCAATACACTAGGTGATTTTTTTGATTTTTTGGCGCTGATTAAAGCCAAACAGGAAACATCTAAGGAGCTAAAAGGTAAAAACACTAAATCAAAAACTATTTAATAACGAATTTTACACGAATCCCATCATCGTACTGATCTAACTGGTGACTGACCCATGATCCTGCCCCACGGTTATCCTTAGGAGCTATGTATTTGACATTTGCACCTTTGCCCCCTTCTGAGCACATAGCCATCGGCCATTCATCACGATCAAACCCTTTACGAGTAGGAACACCCGCAAGTGAATGCTTACGATTTTGCTCGGCTCCTTCCCGGTCAATTGTGCATACTGGTGATTTTCCCGCTTGAATGGCTTCCTTAATATGCTGCGCCGTTTCAGGATAACGACCTGACGGAAATTGCAGCGTTACTTGAGCCGATGAAGGCGGGTTCTCTCCTGTTATTTTCGTAAAAAGATTGTCTCCTTCAAACCAGTACGCTCCCACAGCTAGCAACACTAAGGCTATAAAACTTAGCAACTTTTTCTTCAATTTCCCTCTTCCTTTCAAGCTATTCCAGTAAATGACCTTCAGCTAAGGTAACCCCAGATTTTATTTTTTGTAACCCCTTACCGACTATAAAAAAAGGTTAAATATCCGACGACAAATAGTATAGAGAGGAGGTTGTACGAATGAACGATGAGATCAAACTAGCCGTGAGCCAAATGCAAGCCGTTGTAATCCGGTTACTGAATGGAAGTACCGTAATCGGCTGGCCTAAGCTCCTATCTGACCAAGAAACTCAGCAATTCAAGCTCTATGATGACGAACACGTATATACGATTTCCGTTAATGACGTGGATACAGTCGCAAGAGTTATTGTATAAGAATACCGGAAGCAACTTATTGAGACATCCAGTGGACAAGCCCAAACAAGGCGCACCACAGGAGAAGACTGATCAGAATCCCCCAAAATAAACCTTTAAAAAGCTTCATACCATACTGACAACCTTTCCGACTGGGCTTTTACCTCATTATAACATGTCAGAAAGACAGCTGTCGCAGCTTGCTCTTATATCATCTTCGTGTCATATATATTAAATTTTAAAATCTCGACACAAAGGAAAGAATGAAATAATTCCGAAAATTATGCCTGATCACCATTGAAAATGCAATCATGACATAATAAAAGTCACATTTTAATCAAAATTTAATGAAAGTTTTCCGAAAATGATGTATAATTATTGACATAACAAAACGCACGAGGTGATCATCATGGCATTATTAAACAGAGTTCAAGAATTAAAATTGCAACTCCCTAACGAGCATCATAGCATTTCACAATATGTGGAGCATGCATTGCATTCGATTGACAGTTTTGTGGAGCAACATCGTCAATTTGTAGCGGCCCAGGCTCTATATGGTGAAAAAATCAATGGTACGGAAGAAAGACTGTTTCGCGACACGATTTCTGAGATTAAAGCCCAGCTGATAGCTACTTTGGAAAAGACAGTTGAAGACTTCGCACACAAAGGCGATAAGCACTGGAAAAATCATTATCAGGACGGCGTAGAATAAGCTGAAAATACCCCCGGTCTTTGGACCGGGGGTATTTTAGTATAAGCGGATGTCGCATTGTACGCAGCTATTTTAACACTTTAGCAGATGTCGTTACCTTCTTACCATCATAGACTACTTTAATGCTGGAGCTACCGCTATCCAAGGCCTTCACCTGACCAGCTGTAACCTGTACAATCGACGGTTTGGAAGATGTCCATACCGCTGAGCTTGTCACATTGGTAGTAGCACCTGAATCATAAACTGCATTCACACTAAGCACTTGAGAGGAGCCTTTAGGCAGTTTCAGATTTTTATTGCTCAATACCAGTTTGAGCAGCTTAGGTGTGACCTTGATCTCAACGTTAAACGACTTATCCTGATATGTGCCCGTAATCGTTGCTGTTCCAATTCCAACGGCTTTAATAGAAGAGCCTTTTACAATTGCTACGGAAGCATTCGATGTTGTCCATTTCACTTTGCTGCTCAGTGTAGCTTTTTTACCATCCGTATATATGCCGACGACTTTGATGGACTTACTTCCTTTCAAATTCATACCAACACTCGAAAAGCTTGGTGTCAATGTAGAAATGGCCCCTTCCACAATGACAGGTACTTTCACATATTTATTCATATACATAGCCTTGATTCCAGAGTTACCGCCATTCACCGCTTTTACTTTACCATTTGCTACTGTAACTGCGGCTGTTGTACCTACCCAGCTTACCTGATTGGTAACATCCAAGATTCCGCCACCAGCCATGTGTGCTTTTACTGTCGGAATACTTGCTTCTTGGCCTGCAACCAATACGTATTTTTTCTCTGAAGCGGTTAGTTTAAGTACTTTGTATTGCACAGTCACTGGAATATCCAGTTTGAGCGCACCTACCGTTGCTGTCAATGTTGCACTGCCTGGGTTCACTGCAACCAGCTTACCATTTGCTATTTTAACTGCACTTTCACTGCTTAAGCTCCATTTCACATCGGATTGAACTGCTTTTTTAGCCCCATTGACCAAATAAGCAGATATACTCGGAAGAGAAGTTTTGCCTCCTGTTTCGAGAGTCAGACTGGCTTTGCTTGAAACCAGTTTTTCAACCGTCGGAAGTACATTAATCTTCAGAGTCTTGCTCAAACCGTGATAGGACGCTGTAATCGTCGAATTGCCTGCATCCATCGGTGTGATTTTACCTTGCTCGACTGTGGCAACCAGCGGATTGGAGGAAGACCATTCTGCCGTGTTGGTCACATCTGTTTTGCCGCCAGTCAGGTTGACATCGGTTGCACTAACCTGAATTGGGGAGCTACCCAGAAAGACCGATTTGGACCCAGTTGCATTCAATACTAATGCCTGAGAAGAAGAACGCACATACACAATCGTTTGTGCTTTATGTTCATCTTTGCTTGCTTTAATGTAAGTCACGCCTTTGGCAAGTGGACGAACCAGACCATCTTCAACGGTAGCAACAGCCGCATTCGAAGAAGTCCATTCGACACCGGATACATTTTCCGTTCCACCTCCAGTAAGTACACCTTGAGCAGTCAATTGCTTTGATTCTCCGCCAATCGTCAAATTAATAGGACTAGACGGATTTAATTGCAGCTTGCTGTAAGGCGATTTTACTGTAATCGTTGTACTTACCGTTTGCTGCTCATATGTGGCAACAATCTTAATCTGCCCTTTTGACACAGGAGTAATGAGTCCCTTATCTACCTTTAAAATACTTGAATCCCCAGAGATCCATTCTGCCTTTTGGGTTACATCTTCTTTTCCCTTTTCTGTCAATGACCACACTTTTAATTGAGCGGGGCTTCCACCCAGATTCAATGTAGTCGGATTTTGACTGTCCCACTGTACCGTGGAGGTCGTGCTCTCCTCGGCCCGGATCAAACCCGCTGGCCATGCTGCAAATACAAACATCAGCAAAGCAAGTAAGAAGGTACTCCGTTTGCTCATACGTTTCATACGCTCCATTCGTTTCTCTCCCTTAGTTTCATCTCTATAAAATAGGATATAATTAACAATCCCATTACTTTTATCGGTTAGCAGCTAGCTAAATTGAACCCTTCATCAAAAAAAGGTGAATAATTACAGTTAAAGTTCTCCACGCAGTGACCTTACCACAAACAAATGCTCTTCTTTAGATAAGGTTTGTCCATCCTCAAGAATTACATCGTGTGCCGAGTGACTAACCAGCTTTACATTATAAGCAATCAGCTGATCCTCTCTCCAAATCGTTACCGCCGACTGAAAATGAATGGCATTATCAAACTGTAACGGAACACTCATTATATAACCAATAGCGTTCAGCTTCGCCGGATGGCGGCTTCTACGCTCACGCCCCGGAGGAAGCATGGTAATATGCGTAATATTTTCAAAAGGAATAGCCAGCATTTTCGGGCCTAAAATAACGAACTTTCGTATATCATCCCATTTTTCGAGCGTGCCGCGTACCTTCTGGGTATGACCATTGTTGCCGTGATATAAAATGACCTGACGTCCCTTCCATTGACGCATGTCCTCACCTCCAGTGCTAGCGGTTAGGAATCTCCCACCGAATCGGCTCCATTCCATGCTCCTGCAAAAATGCATTGGTTTGCGAAAAAGGCTTGCTACCAAAAAAGCCTCTGTGAGCCGCCAATGGACTCGGATGAACGGATTTCAGCACCAAATGCTTGCTGCTATTCACGAAGCTTGCTTTTTTCTGCGCATGGCTCCCCCACAAAATAAATACTGCGGGCTGCTCGCGCTCATTAATCGCTTCAATGACAGCATCCGTGAAACGTTCCCAACCTATTCCCTGGTGAGATTGCGGTTGTCCTTCACGCACGGTTAACACGTTGTTCAGCAGCAGCACACCTTGCTCAGCCCAAGGAACGAGGTATCCCTTATTCGGAATGGGAGTGCCGATATCATCGCGAAGCTCCTTGTATATATTTAGTAGAGACGGCGGTGTTCGCACACCGGGTCTAACAGAAAAGCTCAAACCGTGAGCTTGTCCCTCTCCATGATATGGATCCTGTCCC
This sequence comes from Paenibacillus sp. NMA1017, assembly GCF_058895805.1. Taxonomy (NCBI): domain Bacteria; kingdom Bacillati; phylum Bacillota; class Bacilli; order Caryophanales; family Paenibacillaceae; genus Paenibacillus; species Paenibacillus sp. NMA1017. The sequence goes on from NZ_JBZXYR010000002.1 coordinate 476,886, forward strand.
AATATAACCGCTTTGGTCAGATAAAATGGCGTTAATTTAAGTGCGGAAAACAAGTCTTCTTTTGGAGGATATACCTTATGTAACTTGTACTCTCGGGCTAACGTATACCTTAATTCATTAAAGTATGGCTTTTCGACCTCTTCTCGTAGTACATCATCCCAGTCATTCCCAAACATACCCCTGTCTCCTCTCAATATGTAGATCTGTGAAAACGGTAAGCTTTTTGATCCAAAAAAATAAGCTGAACTCCTCATCCGGAGCCAGCTTATTTATTCGTTACCTGTGTTATATGCCGAAGGACCAGGAAAATATCCTTACGGTAATCAGCTACCGCAGGTCTAAATTCGATTTCCTTATTATAACATTAACGATAATGATGTCAAGTAACTGAAAGCTTAATTCCCTCAGAAGAAAAGCTCTTTATTGCTGTATTTATTACGATTTTGTATGAGCATTCAGGTATTCCAATGCATTATATAACATAACAGCAGCTTCGGCACGTGTAATCTCGCTTTTAGGATGAAACTTTTCATTTGCATCCAAAGTATTGACCTTGTAGACTAGCGAGCGTTGAATGCTACCTTGGTAAGAAGGCTCCAGTTCGCTGTCATCCGCAATATTCGCAGGTGCGATTTTAATCATCGGAAGAGCGCCTGCTTTTTCCATGCCCTGAATCAGCATGTGGGTGAACTGTTCCTTAGTCAGAGCTTTGGCAGGATCAATATCCTTTGGAATAACCACACCATTATAATGAGCGTTGATAAAAGCTTCGGCGTACCATGCATTATCCTTAACATGGGTAAACAGTCTACTGACCTGTGGCTCCTTGTTCAAATCAATGGCGGCCAAACTGAGCTGGAGTCCGCCGGAGATCAACTGAATGCCTTGGGCAGCGGTGACTTTAGATGACGGGAGAAACTGCGTGTCAGAGGCACCTTTGAGTAGACCCTGATCTTTAAGGGATATAATTTTTTCTTTACCACTTACGTTATCCAAATCCTTAAATTGCCGGTCTGCAGCAGACATTTGACCTCCAATGGAGAAGGACAAAATGGCTACAGTTGTAATGGCTGCAAATGCACTTTTTCTCATACTCATGTTATGTTCCACCTTGTAGTTGAATTAGGCCGCTTGGCCATTAACAACTTCATTGACGTAGTATAAGCTGGAAAGGTTGCAGGCAGACGCTGTTGCTTCTTATGCTACATACCCTCCTAATATAATACCTTCTCCAGACAGCGTGCCAACTCATCATCGGGAAGGGGCTTGCGATGCGTATTCTCTAGGTAGATATATTTCTCTGTTTCTGGCATTAGATATTGTTTGGACCATAGGAACATATCCGGACTGTCTCCCTGAAGACGAAGAAATCTCCGCACCGTGTCCGCATGAGAAATAGTGTTATCTAGATTGGTTAACCAATCTGCCCGGTAGAAATGCTCCCATCTTCCAGTTCCTGCGAGCGATAAAGCTTCTTTACCCATTCGGTAGCTCCAAACGGCATGAGAAGCTTGTATAAATGCTCGTGGATAATCTTTTCCAAGGAACAACCCATAAGCGCTACATAAGCTTGCCAGTCCACGTGAGCCACTTAGATGCAGTTCAATCTGCACAAGCAGTTGATTGTACAGCCTTCGACATTCATTTTCTGACAACTGCTTCATTATTCGTAGACACCGCTCTCGCAGTTCAACCCAGTCCGGGATTGCCGACTCGGCTTTTTCCTTGAACCAGCGAACCTGTTCAGGAAAAGGCCTTTCTCCAGTCGCCCAGTACAGCCGTTCATCACTGCCTTCTTTGCCTTGTAGCCAATACCCCATAATTTGCCGAGCTGGATGGTGATAGAATTCCTCCCCTGCCCGATCATCCTTATGCAGGCCATAAACGATCGTACAACGGGAATAATCCCGGTATAATTGGGAAATCTCTTGAAGCTGATTACTGTACAGCCGTCCGATAAAATCAGTAAGTTGCTCTTCGGCATCCACGTTACCATTGGTCCATAAATTTGCTACTAAATCCAGCATATATACATGCGGCAAAATATTTCCTGAATTGACCAACAGGTACTCGTCCGCCCCTGAAGTAAACGCTGTTGTTAATTCGTCTATAATCAAGTTGGCTGAGGAGGGAAATTGGGTAAGATGGTTCGACGCTTGCAAGTCGTGGAAGGTCACATGGTAATATACTCCATTCTTGCCCCCATCCTGCGCCTCAGGCAATGCTGGCACACGATAATTAAGATTCCCATGACGCCGGGATACCATTTTACCGTAACCATTGTCCGCCCATATTTTGATCACCCCTTCGGGTACTTCAATATGCCCCTGCTTGTATAACTCGGCAATCTCACCATACATCGCCATACAGCACACAGGCTGCTCCACAAATTCACAGATCATATTGTACTGCTTGCGAACCACATATGAGATTAATTGTCCGCGTTTGTCCGGCGTATTAAAGGAAGGATCATCTTCCCAAAAAGGCTTGTCACCCTGCCCGCGAAAAGACAATACCCATACAATTTTCTCTCCCTTTTGCCGTTCAATCGCTTCCTGCCACAGCTGTTCAAACAACTCGGGATGCTCTCTGTAGCTAGCTTGTTTACCCGGAAAGGCGCGCAAAAACATTTCCGCCCCCAACGGCTCGGCATGATGATGTGTGATCCATAAGCCCATGTCTGCTGCAAGCTTATGATGGATACCTGTGCGTGGTAAATCGGTTCCCGGAATCACCATATTTCCACCGCAGCGCAGTAACGCTTCAAAAACGGGCTGCCACACCTGCTCCGTTGGTGGATAATCTTCCTTCCAGCCAATCAAGCATACCTCATCATTGACAAACCATCCCCGATATCGGACCTTGGACGGTATACTGTCCACATTCTGACTCGGCAAAACTATGGTATCCCGCTTAGACGGGAGAAGCTCCGCCCAGAACCAGAACGGCTCCACACCCAGAGCAAAACGGCTGTAATGAAGCAGTCCATAAATAATTCCTAATTCATCACGGCCAATAATATGGAGTACCGTTCCCTTGCTACCAGCAACAAAACGCAGACAATAGCCCTCTGGCCAATGCGGACAACTATCTCCTTCCTGCGCATAACGGATAATGATCGAGGGCTCTACTTCTGTTTGCAATGGCTCGCGGCCAAACACTTGCTTATGATCTCGCGCAATCATGTTCCATGCGTGGGCAATTGGCACACTTTCATCAGTTTGAAGATTGTATCCGCTTTCAGATGAAATAGTCAGAGGTTCACAGGCTTTCATTTATTGTCATCTCCTATTTTTTTCAACTATGAGGATTCTTCTTGTCTTTATTTTATAGGTTGGCAACATACATATAAAGCTGTCCCAACGTAAATATAGTTTTTTTCGGTAAAACACTTGAGAGTTGAAGCTTCATTTGAGAAAGAAAAAAGTAAGGAACAGGAGAGAAATAAGAAAGACTTGACTGCTACACTAAAAATGTTCCAAAAAACAGACTGCTCTTAAAGATTCAAGCGCAGCAAAAAGGAGACTTGATATGAAATTAAAAAAACAATTTGCCTCTTTGTTCCTGTTGGCATTGATGGCATTTATCCCAATTCAGGCATATGCTTCTGGGTCCGTTCCAACCACTCCCTCTGGAATTCCGATTTCCGAAATCGAAAACAGAACAGATCAGATTATGAAAAAATATATAGGAACAGCGATTCCTGGTGCTGCGGTTTCCATAGTAAAGGACGGAAAAATTGTTTTTTCAAAAGGTTACGGATACGCAAACATCGAGAAACAAACACCCATGAGTACGGAAACAACCTATATGGAGGCCGGTTCCGTATCGAAATTGTTCACCTGGACGGCAGTAATGCAACTGGTGGAGCAAGGAAAGCTGGATTTGAATACGGACATCCGCACATACTTGCCTGACGGCTTTCTCAAGCCTTCTTTTGATAAGCCTATTACCCTGAAATCACTGATGAGCCACACGGCAGGTTTTGAGGAGCACCTGGAAAAACTTTTGGTTCATGATGCTGCTGATCTTAGACCTCTCAAGGAGCATATCGCATCCGGAAATCAGCCTGAACAGATTTATGAGCCTGGAACAGTGATTACTTATTCCAACTATGGGACCAACCTGGCCGGTTATATTATAGAACGTGTATCTGGAATGCCTTTTGAAACCTATATTCAGAAACATATATTTGAGCCTCTGGACATGAAGCATTCTTACTTTACACAACGATATGATCTTATCCCGGAGGTTATCGAACATAAAGCAACAGGCTACTCTAAGAAGGATGGAAACTGGGTGGCAAAGCCGAATGTTTTCTTTAATGATGTGCCGGCTGGTGCGTTAAACATTACTTCGGAGGACATGGCTCATTTTATGCTTGCTCATCTGAACATTGACCATTCCTTTAAATATTCGCTGTTCAACAAGAATGAAACCCTGCGAGAAATGCATGAGGCTTCGTATACCCACTATCCCGAGCTTCCGGGGAATGCCCATGGCTTTTGGGAACGGTTCGCGGGGGATTATCGTGTAATCGAGCACGGTGGAAATACAGATTCATTCTCCTCTCTGGTCTCTATCGTACCGGATCAAAGCTTTGGGATCAGCATCCTGACCAATGTGGAAAATGAAATGTCCGGTGCGAGAAGCGAACTCATTGACCTGTTTGTCGGGGATTCCCACGCTACTCCGCAAGCGGACAGCACGTTGAAGCATAGCGCGGATGTGGCGGGAAAATACCGCTCTGCTCGCGCAGTATCATCTGGTATATTGAAGCTTATACCCGTATTATCCAATGCGGAAGAAGTGGTCTCAGCCAACAGCAACAGCGGCATCACTCTGAGTATTCCATCCATGAATATTAATGTTGATTATGTAGAAACCAAACCCTATTTTTTTGAACGCGTGACTCCCGGGAGCACTCCTTATGATTACGCGGGCTTAAACATCAGTCGTCTTTTTTTCTTAACCAATGCCGATGGTAAAGTGACGCAGTTGTCATATGGAGTGATCGATGACCAATTGCCGATCTCCTTCCTGCAAACATCCATTTTTAGTTATATTCTGGTCGGGGGATGCGGTATTTGGTTTGCGCTTGGTTCTATTTTCGGTATTATTGGATGGCTGCGGAAGCTCAAGGACGCAAGAAAGCAGAAGAGTACTTCGCGGCTTCCCTTCCCTGACAGTGTAACCGTAATACCCTTGCTGGGTCTGCTTGTGATCGTCAATCTCATTGCTTCCAGCATCCAATTGATAGGCGCCCCCTTTCAGCCCATGTCCAATTTCAATTTGAATATTATCTTTTTCTGGGTACTTGGGCTTGCCTTTGTACCGGCCGCCTTTCTTGCTGTGAGAAGATGCACTGTTACCAAAACTACATTATTAAGAAAGATATACACCGCGACGCTGATTCTTTCGTTTCTAGCTATTTCGATTTTCCTGTATTCTTATAACTTCTACTTTTTGGCATAGATCTACTTGGTTTAATCCTTTTTATAGCATAAATAGCCCTGCGCAATATATTTCAAATCGAAACGTAAAAGACCGCCATTAGACGGTCTTTCTTTGTATTTTCTTCCCTATGAACACTCTTATTCATATTTCATAAACTACTAGTGTAGAAAACAGTTCTACAGAAAGAGAGTTGACTCAAATGAAACCTAAGAAAACTGGAAAAGGCGCAGCTTCTGTCCGCCGGACAATGAATAGACCCACTACACAGCCTCTCGCCTTGAAGAAAAAAAAGATTTTGCCTACCCAGGCAGTTGTTAGAAACGGTGGCTTTGAAAATCAAGATTTACCACCATGGATCGCAAATGTCAGCAACGTAACAGGCCAAATCTTTATTACCAATATCAATCCGCACAGCGGGAATCAAGCGGTCAGAATCACGGCTAACCCGGGGCACAGTGTCTCACTTAGGCAAACGATCTCCGATCTGCGTAGACAAAGAAGATACCGTGTAACCTTCTGGGTACGCAATCTAATCAAACCTTTCGGTGGTCGGCTTCAAGTTAGCCTGGGGGAGCAAACCTACACGATTCAACTTACTTCGCTACCTTCATCTCAATACGAGAGAGTCTCCCGCACTTTCTCAATCTCAGGAAATTCAGGAACAGTTTCCAGAGATTTAGTGTTCCGTGTTACAGCAGAGGATACCTTTGCCACAATTCTTTTGGATGATGTATCGATATCCTTACTAAGATCATAAATTACTTGGTATTGTAGGCATTTAGTCGTAAGCTCTCGCAAGAGCGACTTGATGGCACGAATTGATACACCGTAAGTTTGCCAAAACAAAAACACCTCCCCGTATGTTAACGGTGAGACGTTTTTTTGTTGATCTTGTGTATCTGCTGAATGCTCCGCTGCAGTTACAAGATCTTCATTATTTTCGTTCATTTAACTTTGATGTGCCCGTTATAAATCAAGAATGCCGAGGACCGGGATCGAACCGGTACGGTAGTCACCTACCGCAGGATTTTAAGTCATGAGTTTTTAATATACTGTAATGGCATACAGTTCTGAAATCCAGTATCCTCAAGGCTTTTATATGTTTATATATGTACTCATTTGGACTGTATTCTACACAAAATACTACAGTCTGTCCCCAATTTGTCCCCAATAAAAAGAGCAGAAGGATTAATTCCTTACTGCTCTTTTTGTCATCTACTAAATACAAAATCATTATCCGCCGACCACTAGGTTAGCGGGTGGTATCTTCTGCTGTATGTGTTGGTCCTGCCTCACTGCCAGTGTATTTTATTGTACACTGTAATCTAGTTTCTATCCTCCAACACATCCTAGGAAAAAGCCAGTTTAATATGAACCGTGATAATTATTCCGAAATTAAAAAGTGATACACTGATGAAGGTGACTCCGTCTCAACTTCTGCTGGCAATTCCAAATCGAATGCAATCGCCATGGATTTTATAAATATTTCGGCATTTTCCTTCTCAACATTCCATGGTATATCAATTTGATACTTTTTCATAGAGGCACTTCCTTTATATCATTCATTTTGTGTATAAGGTCATGGTTTACTGCTAATAGGTGCGATGTTATAATCATTGAGAATATTTTTCAAAATCCTTAAGGAGATTGATTTAATTTGCGTGTCTCCCGTGGGAGATGCCGACTAAAAATCTTACTCAAAGAACGTCGTATGAAGCAAGTTGATCTTGCTAAACGAACAGGGTACAGCGAACAATTGATCTCAAATTGGGCGAACAATAGAGATAAAATGTCAGCTGATGTAATGTTCAATATTGCGTTTGCTCTTGACTGTCAGGTCGAGGAGCTATACGAACTGATCTATGAGTGAGCCCGCCTGTCGGCTCTCCCTCGGGAAAAAACTATGGTTTAGCCATAGTTGCACCTCTTCCTTAAATTGCTGTGTTCCCACGCCCTCTCGCTCTTTTTTTATGTAGCATGTGTTTATCGGACAAGCACTTCGATATCCCCTCCTGTTTGCTTATATTTAAAGACCACAAGATGATTATACCAATAATCCTACAAATATTAGTTTGCCATAACCATGCTACTATTAAATCCCAATATTAGGTGTTTTGGCAACATAAATTCAGCCGCTGAATGTGTTACAAGTTTCGACATTAAAAGACAATAATTTTCGACAAAAAGAGCCGCTAATTAGTAGCAGCTCCAGTGGTGATTATTTTCGAATTCATGAAGCCCATTTCTTCGACTACCTCGTCAAACCGATGATGTGAAATTGGACACCTTTTCGATGTTTTAGTTACCTCGCACTCAAAGTAAGCGTCTTTGAAAATGCCATTAACGATTTTTACATTTTCCACATTCAACGTATTACTTCTATCTACATTCAAAAATTTGAACCCATTACTATTCAGGAAATTTTCCCAATGTCGTAAAGTCCCAATCATGTAGTAGGTTCTTTCAAATGTGTGCACTAGAATCTGATTCCTTTTACGCCCTTTAGATATAAAAAGAACCTTATCCACTGGTACGTTTTCACCATCGATAAAACCTTCTGGGTCTGCTGATGCAGTTAAATTTAGCATTTCAATTCCCCACTTTATTTTAGCAATTCTTTCGGTGGTTCAGGACTGTGAATCCATGACAAACTCGCTGTGCTTACGGAAGCAACTGCAAGTGTTGTAAGAAGTGCGGCAACATTGTGATACATAGTAACCTTCACTTTACTCAGTTTAGTTTTTTTCATCTCTATCACCTCCCCCTATTAGTGTTAAACTCTGAACAAAAAAACTAGCGGCTACTACCGGATAAGCCAACCACAAATTAAGTGCAACAATTGTAACTCCTAAATATTTTAACAATGGGTAGTATCGCCTTGGTATACGAGTCCTTCCCTCTATCCGTGATGGGGCATAGATTAAGACCAGTATCATACTTAATATCGACGTAATTACGACCCAATTATAGTTGAAATTTGCAAATGATAAGGCGGTAAGTAAAACTGTTGATACAACTATGCATGTTAGATTACTCTTTAAATGCATCCCACCCACAACTTGGCGGAGTAAAGAAAAAGAAATCATCGCCACTACTGCTTCTAGGACCTTACCCGTGTAAAACGAAATGCCAATAGTTAATAAAATAATTGAAACAGTGTTGATCACAACGGCTATCCCATGTTTTAAAACATTCACAGATGCCGGATGATCGGGTACAACGGTTTTGATGTGTGTTGCAATATCAAAAGCGATGGAATCAAGGTTTTTTATAATATTCACGCTCCGTTCTTAGCGCATAATATAAGAACATAGCAGATGCCAATGTTATAAATAAAATACTCAAAAAGAAATTGTTGAAGTAGAACATGAATGTACATGATGCTAGTACCCCGACTATCAGGATAACAACAAGTACGTGCTCCCATCTAAAACGAAGGTTTTCATAATCTGCTGTAAAGCCAATTTTAAATTTGTACAAAAACCACGAAATAGCTAATACCCATGCGCTGGTTACTGCTTGCGCCAATGATCCCTCTGCCGAGGTTTGCATTTCTGTTGTTAATGTGCCAAAGAGCATCAATATAATTACTGCTTGGAATAACGTGTACAGAAACGTGCCAGTAATGGATATGATAGCTGCCCAAATAATCGGCATCCTAACAACCGTGGTTATCAATAGTGTAAACAATATAATGTTTATGGTTGGAGCGAAAAAGGCTAATGATGTTTCCTCTCTTAAAATAAAGCTCTGCAAATTCATTATTAATCCAATAAACAATGCAGGCCATACATAGTCTAAAGCTCTAACTCTGAAAATAGTTAACATTAGAACAAACGCTGCAAAAGTTTCAACAGTCGAAAAAAGCAAGAACCGTATAGGCTCCCACATAACACATATCCCCTTCACATAAATGGTAACAAACACACTTTTAATACTACATTTGCTACCAATGCGTGGCAATCCAATTACCAAGGTAAATGGAAATATTTATGTATTATGTGAGGTAATTATTTTCAGCTTGTGAAAACAATATCCTCCAGCTTAATCCAGCTAAAATCATCTTCCCCACGAGACAGCTTTACTTCCCTTCTTGCCGTGTTTATAGAAGTAACCACCCCTGTCAGCTCTTCATCATCAAACGGGCTAAATACGGTCACTGTCACGGCTGTACGTGTGTTGTAAGACTCTATTAGAGCTTGTTCAATCAATTGTACCTCTTGGTCGTCGAGTTCTGGTTTCCCACGGCGCTGACGGTCTTTCATCAAACGCAAATAAGCCTCTTTATGCTCCGGTATAATAATGCGCGAGCTTTCCCATAAACCATTTTCCTCTAATTTTTTAGACATGTATGTAGCCTCCTGATGTATTATGTTCAAATTATATTCCGAACACTTGTTCCTTACAAGGGATATGTTTTCCAGAAAACAAAAATAAACCTCGGATATCTCCGAGGCTCAATATTCCGTATAGTATCGGTTTGCCGCTCCAGGCGGCGTGACAATCTTCTGGTCCCTGTCCCAGCCCTCTATTATTACGATATGGCGCGTATCCGATTTGTCTTCCCACAAGATGTAGTTTTCCTTTTCCAGAGCCAGCAGACCCGCCTTTATATCCGTTAAACTCCTACCTGTCTTTATCTCCAGCTCTTTCATGTTGGGCAACCGTCTTCGCCCAGCAGAATAGTTGTAGAGTATCCGTAGCAGCTTACGTTCGATATCAGGTAACAAAGCGACCAACTCCTTTGTTACTATTATATACAAACGTGCGTTCTTATAAAACTAAGAATATTATTCCAAATAAAACACTTCACAGTCTTGTATAATGATATCATATATGATATCATATATTCAGGAGGTGAGATATGGCTAGGGTCGATAAAATCATCGAGAAAATGAAAAACCGCCCTAACGGGATTAGGTTCGCGGAGATAGCAAAAGTCCTGAATCATCTGGGTTACATAGTGGTACGAATTAAGGGTTCGCATCACATATTCCGAAATGAGTCAGGAGACACGCTCCCGATACCTTTTGAAACACCCGTCAAGGCGGCGTACGTCAAAGACGTACTGGAGATCATCGGGGAGTAGTACCTCCCCTTTGTTCTCGAAATCATTTTATCCTAGCCTACATTAATATGGCAAATGAAAAACCGATCCAAAAAGACATAGCGTATTACATGGCGCTCCCGTATACAATTCAGATTAAGCATATGAACGACGAAAGCGGAAGCTACCACTTAGCTACAGTCGCGGAATTGGAAGGCTGTAAGAGCCACGGTGCAACACCAGAAGAAGCCCTGAAAATGGTTAGAGAAGCTATGGAGGGTTACCTTGAGGTAAAACTTGAGTTTGGTGATGAGATACCGGAACCAGTAAATGAAGAACAATTTAGCGGTAAATGGCTTCAACGTGCTCCAAAGTCCTTGCATAAGCATTTGATGGAGCGTGCAGCAGCAGAAGGCATATCCTTTAACCAATATTGCCTATATAAACTGAGTAAGTAACATATTTCTGAGGCTCCTCTATATTAGGAGGTAAACTTATGGTAAAGGCAATTTGGTTTATGATTATTACTATACTGGTCAGTATTGTCGCGTTTACTGGGTTGGTAATAGCAGTGGTTAAATTGATCCGAAAAAGAAAGGAATAGCCATGAAATACGGCCCGCGTAAACCCAGCCTAAACAAGCGTTTAGCAGCTCGTACCAGCCTTAAACGGCAGATTGTACACCGTGCAGGACTCAAGATGCCACGGGGCTGGGGATGGCTCAGAAACCCACGTAAGGCGGCATACAATAAGGTGTACAATCGCAGCACGTTCAATATATTCAAGCTGCTTTCCAAATTGTTCAAATAAAAAAAGCTCTGCCGACCAATTAAGGTTAGCAGAGCCTTTTACTATTTAACAATAAACCTCACTTTAGTTCCATCAGCATATTTATCTAACTGATGACTTACCCATGATCCTGCTCCCCGGTTATCACTAGGGGTTATGTATCGGATATCGGCACCTGCGCCACCTTCAGCACACATTGCCATTGGCCACTCGTCGCGGTCGTATCCTTTTTTAGTCGGAACACCTTTTAGAGACTCTTTCCTGTTTTCCTCAGCTCCATCCCTATCAATTGTACATACCGCTGAATGTCCAACTGCTATAGCATCTTTGATATGTGCTCCGGTTTCAGGGTAACGTGAACTTGGGAACTCCAACGTATACCCAGATGCTGCTTGCTGACTCATTGCTGTCGGTTCAGCATAGACACCTTGTACGGAAAAAATAGTGGCTAGTAAAAATACGATTAATCCTCTTACAAATCCTTTTATCATACGACACCTCCATAGTATTTAAATCTTCTCAATACTATATTGGGAGACATGTCGAAGTATCGCATATGTTGTCACATAATAAAAATAAAAATTAAAATTCACCATTAAACTTTATTTTGAATATATAGACATAAATGTTTAGACATTCCTTTATGATAATTGTATTCTTACTTAGCAAATAAAACAAAAAGGGGCTCTAACATGAAAAAAATATTTTTCTCTTTACTCTCTATCTTTTTTTTAGCTTCAATGTTTGCAAGTTCTTCTTTTGCTAGCTCAAGTAATGTTAACTTAATTCCAAAAATGACATGGAATAACATTCCTTCTGGAATTGCTAGTGCTAGTAGCAGTTGGAGTGATAGTCACCAACCATGGACCGTATTTGATCAATCCCTTAATGATAACGGGTGGTCTACAGCTGTAAATGGCATCCCTGGATGGATTGGTTACCAATTTGAAAAACCAGTTGTTGTGAACAAATATGTATTACAGGCTCGTGGAGGTAATAATTACAAGGCTGAATCTCCAAAAGATTGGACTTTTGAAGGCTGGGATGGAGCATCATGGGTGGTTCTCGATACACAAAAAAATCAAAGTAATTGGGATCAACCCGTAAAAAAAGAATTTACATTTAGTAACACAAAAGAATATATAAAATATCGGCTAAATGTATCAATGAATAATGGGCAAAGTATTCTGACTCTTGGAGCTTTTGAGATGTATAATACTAACCCAGTTGCTCCACCTACAACACCTGATCCATCTACAACACCTGACCCATCTACAACACCTGACCCATCAACAAAGCCTGATCCATCTACAACGCCTGGATCATCGGATACTGATGGATCATCGCAACCTACTGGAGACCGTGCTATTCTGACTATAACAATGGATAATGGATTTGATAAAGAATTCGATCTAAGTAAAAAAGAATTGAGTGCCTTCATCGCCTGGTATGACGCTAAAGATGCCGGAAGAGGTCCTTCATTCTTTGCCATTGATAAGCACAATAACAACATAGGTCCATTCAGCAACCGCAAAGACTACGTAATCTTCAACAAAATCCTTACGTTTGAAGTAAGTGAGTATTCAACTAAATAAAAGACAACAAAGGACTCCATACTGGTTACATTCCAGCGGAGTCCTTTTTCACATCTACTCTAAATTCAAACTGATTTCTCATGAAATAAGATCCGTTAATTTTAATCGACTCCGGTGTAATCTTCTCTAATGGACCGCCGTAATCTACAATATTTATCAAATCCTCTCCCAACGGCTGGACTACATACACTCTTACCTGGTTTAATGCAGTTGCAAATAATTCTATATCCGACTTTAACACTTTATATGTATGGTTCGTGTTGATCACCTCAGAATAGGCATTCGGTAAATAGTTTGAGAAACCCTTCAATAAAAAGCCATGGAGCAATCCGGTACTTTAATATTCCGTGAAGTATCTATACACGTCACCTGGCGGCATAGGCCTTCTCTGTCCACGCTCCCAGCCCTTTATAATTACGTCAAAACAAAATTTGTCATATATTAAAAGCCGATACAATCGCCTTTTTTCAGCACAAAGTGAACCTTACTGGATCTCCCCGATCGCTTGTAGGCCATTTAATTCGTATATAGAACGGATAAAATGGGGAATTTATAAATAGTTGATATCCAATGGAGGGTAAACATGAACAAAAACATAGAACCGGAATCTAATGATTTTTCCCGTTTGTTTGAGAGATCACTGAACGTGCCAGAAAACAGCGTGAGTTCACATAATAAATTAATGGCTGAACCCATTACCTTGGCTGCGCTAGGTTTAATGGTCTCACAAGGAGCTCTACAAGCACTTGGAGCAAAAATATTCAATTCAATTTTTGATACAGATTTAAATGTTAAAGAATTGTTGAAAGAAACCGTTCGTCAAATCGAAACCGTTGTACGCGAAGCTTTAAGTGCCGAGGCGATCCGTCAATGTGAGGCTAGAATTGATGCTTTAACGTCTTTAATGAGGGCGTATCAAAACGCACCAGATACAAGCTTGGACCGCTTAGAAGACGCGACCTCAGAATCAAACGGCCTTACGTCAGAATGTAAGTCTCTTGGTTTTAAAGCGGTTCTTCCATTTTGTACGGCTGTAGTGTTACAAATTGCGGTCCTGCAGGAGAGATTAGCGCGTTTCAATGATCCTGGTGAACGAACAACAATAATTCAATTATGCGAAGAATCCTATAATTATGCCGCGCAAGAGGCTATGCTTGCTTGTAAATTATGGTCCGATGGGCACTTCAGTGATGTAGAATACGGTCATATTGACGGTAATTTGGGGCTGCCTGGATGGTATTACACGTTTAATGATGAACAGGTTTTCTTAGGAACCCCCGTAAATCAACACAAAGATTGGGTAGTCCAGGAACGAGAACAGCGAATGATAGATATACTATCACAGTTACGAGAAGGACTGCAGTACGGACCAGCTATGAAAATAGCATATGACATTTGGAAGATTGCGAAAATGTATAAAGAACAGCAATAGGGAACGCCGTCGATGCCGATTAGATAATTGGTGTCAAATCTCCAATCACAAGGGGTGAAAAGTGTCATAAAAAATTGACACCGTTCACCCCCTTAAACATAAAAACACCCCACCAGCTTAGCCAGTAGGGTGTCACCGATACTTTTGCATGTGTAACTTATGTATTGAACTAAGGTGTAAGTACTTCTTCTTTATAAAGGATTGGTTTAAGAGCAAGTAACAAGTCTATATCTTCCTCTGGTGTTCTATTCTGCATTAAAACAACGGTTTTATTAGCTGTTATTGTAAAATCGTAACTCACTTTTTCAAAACTCAAAGCGCAATTTAGTGATGAAAGCTTACCTGCTGCCTTCATGCGATCATAATCTTCACTTAAATTAACGTGATCGCCGAAAAGAGCGGCACTTTTCAAAGTGCCTGTATTCAATCCTCCAAACCAACTCCCCCAGACATTGGTTGAATGTTTAACAACATAAGCAAAATCAACTAACGATCTATTGACAGAAAAACTTTCTGGAAAATATCTTTTGAAGCGTCTTATAGATCCGTTAACTGCGCTTTTATTACCTTCGAGAATTAAAATTTTTAATTCAGGATTATAGTATCCATTGATACTCTTATTCTCAATAAATCTTTCAAAGAAAACATCTTCACCGTAGGCTCTCCCACTTTTTCTCTTCACATCTTCATGAATGATTATAAGTTTTTGGAATCCCCTATAGTACTGTGTAGTTATTAACTTGATTTTTGATGATGGTTCTGAGTCTTGGTGACTATCCATAGACAATTGCTGCGGAGTCATCACCTCATTAGATTCACCAAACAAATCAAGCTTTTCAACATCTAAAAAGTGATAAGCTCGCATCTTTACTCCCCCACTAAAGATAAGAAATTTCCCGAAGCAGTTTGAAAATCAGAAAGAGTAGTGGTTGTGCATTCAATTCCTTTTTTGCCAACCTTAACGTTCCGCTTACTGATCCCCTTACTTTCATTGTACATAAAAGAAAAGTCAACAATAGAAGCCTTGTCAATGTTTTTTACAGCCAGTCCCATGAACGGGTTACTCTTGCCGAAATCAATCTTAAAAAGATATTTTGAATCTTCGGGTTTCGTTTCTTGTGTAATCAAAGTCATTAATGGAATTATTTTTTCATCCAATGTTTCCATTGCTAAGCTGTAAGATGCATTGTAATCTCTAATTCTTAAAACTAAATGCCCTCTATGCTCATCTTCATCCGCATCATAAATAGTTGCATAATCAAAGAATACATTTAGTCCTTTAGAAAAGGCCTGAATTGTATTATTATCAACCATTACAAACTCTGCTTTCCCATCAATATCCTCGATTTTTTTCTTAATTTTAATAAGTATTGATTCATCAAAGTTACCATCAAAAACTGAACTCACATTCCAAGTAGCATTGCTATTCAGAAAAATTATTTTGAGTCTAGATATGAATAAATGAAACTTATGATAGTAATTATATAATGTTGTTAAAATACCTAGGATACCAAAAGCATATTTGAGGAAGTCCAAAAAATTGGATAAAATATGATTCAGATTGTTATATACAGAAATGGCAATCACTGAAGTCAGGAGCGTGGCAAAAGAAAACAGGAATTTGCGACTATAGTACCATTTCTTCATACAAAAAAGCTCCTTTCTTAGTAATTCTCGTTGTTTTCATTATATTGGTAATAATCTGAAAAAACAATGAATGATTGCTCAAACAAAAATAACCCTGCTAGCATACACCAGCAGGGTACTGTTTTATCCTTTTATTCCGTGGTCATAGGCGTTTCTACAGCTTCTACCGGCGCTAAAATAAGCTCGGATTCAGACTGCACCTGAGTAGGAACAACAGCGACCCCATCCGCTGTAGCCTGAGCCAAGAAATCATTTATCTTTAGAGCAAGATCCGATACAGCTTCCTTAGCTGCGGCCTGTGCTACCTCCTCGTTTGGCTGTGCTTCAGTAGCCAATACTGCTTTTGTTTTGGTCTTATACTCCAGATATGCTTTCTCAATCGCGGATTTTAGCTCTACTTGGGATACTACGATACCTTGACTGGAAAGAGTAAGTGAAGCATACTGCAAAGCCTCCTGAAGCTTACGTTCTCCTCCAGCTTCTTTAAATGCTGTTTGAGCAAAAGCAAAGCCCTCCCCAGCAATTTTATGGATTACTTCCCTCTGTGCCGCCGTGGTACGCGCTTCTAGCCACACGTTAACCTTAGTCTTGAGTTTGTTCAGACCTCCTAAAACAAATGCTGTAAGCACACCCGCAGCGGCTGTGGCGATGGTATTTACGTAAGGTTGTACAGTTTCGATAATTGATTGCATGATTACTTTTCCCCTTTCGTTTTCAAGGATGTGATTTTGTGTTTTGAATCCCAGGACACTACTCCGCCGTAAGCTTCTGCAATTGGCTTGAGCTGCACATAAGCCGTGTTCTCTACAAGTTGGACACTTTGCAGCTTGGCTCCGTTTAAATACGCTTCCTTACGGGTGTTGTCCCAGTGATAGGATAATCCCAAGGCGTCTTCCAAAGATCGCAGCGGTACATAAGTTCTGGAGCCATACAGGAGTGCTTTTCCCGCTTCCTTGCCATTGACGTGGAATGTGCCGAATGATACGGATTTTGTGTTCTGTTCAGGTATAGCAGATCTTTTCCCGAATCGTGTCCGTAGTTCTTCAACCGTGCCGGAATACTCATTCATATCCACATTCCCTTTAATGCCTGCCACTTTACCGCTATCGCTGTATTGCCAAATATCCCAACGTTTCCACGTCACTGTGTCGCTTGGGACACGAGTATCACTGTATCGGGCTATCCATAGTGGGTAACCGCCTAATGAAGCATTAAAATTGGCTGCGAATGCATTGCCTGTATAGATAATGGGCTTGCGTCCTGTAAGTCGCTCCAACTCGAGCAGGAAGGCCAAAGCTACAGCACTAATAAGTGTTTTGGACAAGTTGCCAGGATTGTTTTCATAGTCCATTACAGGCGGCAAGTCCAGTGATTTCCCACCACCTACCTGTTCCAATACCCCTGCAAAATGCCTTGCTTCCGCTTTCGCTGCCTCAACATTGGTGGCATCTAAAAAGTGGTATGCACCTAGCAAAACCCCCGCTGTTCTGGCTCCTTTTGCATTCGTAGTGAATGTAGGATCAACGTAACGTTGCCCCTGGCTGGCCTTGATGAAGGCAAATGAAATACCATCCGCCTTGACCGCCTTCCAATCAATCTTTCCTTGATAACGGGATACGTCGATCCCTCTTGCATTACGGCTGTTTCTTCGTTGCATCGTCTTTCTCTCCTTCCTTACCACTTTTACTTTTCAAAACTTCGACCGCCTGTCGGATCACAGGCGGGATAGGAGCGCCGAGTCTACCGCCATTCTCCAAAATGGACAGCAGCTCATTTGCCATATAAAAATAGGCGACCGCATCCCGGAATAGGTGCGAATCGCCTAAGACTCCATCTATTAGATGGGATACTGCTACCATTGCAAAAATGAATACTTTTCGAGCGATACCGATAAGACCAATCTTGCTTTTTAAACCGGGTCCAGTTCCCTTCTTACCTTCAGCGCCAGCCGCGAATAATCCAGTTACGTAGTCAATAATGACCAGCGCGAGCAACACCCCCAATACTCCCGACCACCCACCGTAAAAATACGTTACAGCGCTGCTTCCTAAAGCAGTACTGAACTTAAAAACCTCCCACTTATCCACCTTGCTTCCCCCGTCTCTTTGTTCAGGAAACTTTACCTGAGCCATCATCGTTTGCTTTTTGATTCTTTTCTTCTTGAGCTTGTATCTCTGCTAATGCATTTCCTACAGCAATATCCAATCCCTCAAGTATTTCCTTACGTTTATGTGGCTGTGAAGCAATCACAGCAGAAATTACCTGTGTAATTTCCTCCACTGGTCTTGTTAAGTCCAAATGTGCCTCCAAAGTAGATACTATCTTCGCCAACTCCCTCACCTCCTTTGAGCAAATAAAAAAGACACCTTCTTTTAAAAGTGTCCTCTGGATTATCTTCCGTTCAATTCATATAGTTCCTGAGCAAGTTCTTTCACATCATTCTCATACAGCTTTGCAGCAATTTCATAAAGCTCTGGAATTTTCCCCATTACCTTATCGATGAAATCAATTTTGTTCTTTAGCTTCGGTTTGTGATCTTCGTTGTAACGATCTAATCTCGCGGTCAGATTGGTATGGTATTTCATTTCAAATTGCTTATACAGCTCACGCCAGCGTTCTTGATACCTTTTCCCACCTCTACGGACAACCCTGTTCAAGATTTGTCGTTTAGCGGCAAGGTCGATATCATCAACCAACCCGACAATGACCGTCTCTTTATATTCAATTTCTTCACGTTGGGATTTGATTACTTCGTTTTGTTGTCGCACAACCGCTAAAGTCTGTTTGAACATGGCTCTGGTCTGGTCGTCAACAAAAGGGAGATATGTTTCGATGAATGCATTTTCGTTCGCTACGTATCCTCCGGTCTTTCTAATGGAAGGTAGTACCTCATCTGCCACCTTAGCCTGAAATGCTTCAGCTACTTCATTTTTTGCCTTCATCGCAAGACGATAGAAAACATTCTCAGGTATATAAGATTCTTTCGCCCACTTGTGGTCGAAACCAAACTCATCCAGGTATTCAAAAATGCGTTCCCACCGGATGCTGTTGTATTCCTTCCCGTTCTTGGTTTCGCACTTAGTAAATCCAAGGCCGCGCACCGTATCTCCTAAATTCAGTTGAGCTGTACCATTTCCATCAATGAACCCTCGCACTCCATGAATCGTAAGTATATCCACAACCGATCATTCCTTTCTTTGAACGCAAAATAAGCCCCTGAGTTATCAGAGGCTTTCATACTTGTATTTTAAATTAGTTCTATTGCGATAACGCTACGGAATTAGAGGTCTGTTGATAGTTTATGTCGAAAAGATAGAAACACAATAAAGAAGGAGGCGTTAGTTTTGGACAGTAATCAAGTAGCTCATGATTTGACTATTTTATTTCTAAAAAATTCCGCAAACTTATCTGACTTAAAAAATCCAGAAGACTATGTTTGGATTTACCAAGAAAATTACAAAAGGATATTAAACGAAATTAAAGGAACTGAGTCATTTTTCTTTGGCTGAAAAGATTGAATCAATCTCATTAATGTATGCGGTTTGCATCACTGTACAATTGGTCGCGGCTTCTTTCGCCTTTTCCAATATGATTATAGCCGTCCCAACTGTGCAACGCTGCCCACCCAAATAAGTGAGTACATCTTTTACGCATTCAGCTACTTTTTCATTGTGAATACCTACAGCTACATCAACATGGATCGGACTTATATTGTTTCTTTCAGACATTATTAACCATCCACCTTTATAAAAGAGTAAAGGCCTATCTGAATTAGGATAGGCCTTTCTATGTCTTTATTGTATTTTCTATTTAGTGCATCGGTACTACGGATAAAAGAGGATTATCTGTTTTTATGTCGAATCTCGATTTAAAGAGAAATAGAAGGGAGGGATAATTATGCCAAACAAAGAGGTAAGAAACCAACCCGAGATCTTAAACGAATCTATAAACAAACTATCTGCGAGAGTAAAGCCCGATATCAAGAGTGGCAATAATAACAAAAAAACAGAGGGAGACAAAAAATGAGTAACCACAATAAACCTGCAATCCCATCAAAACCAATCCATATCCCCCCTGCTAGCGAACAAAGATCAGTCGACAAGCCTAGTGCTCGTATTTCATCTGCCGCTCCTAAGAAGAAGTAGTCTTCATATCTTCCAATTGGGCGTTTTCTATGTCATCAGGATCAAATATTTTGATATACGTTCCCGCCTTGGTATCGTACAGAATTTGAGACACGGAAATGTTGTGTTCGTTGACTAAATCAGTGAAAAATTTAATGTCGTTTAAGTTTAGGTAGCGTTCCGGTTCAAATGTACGGGACGCTTTACTTATACATCCGATAACGGGATCTCCTTCTTTATTTATTTTACCAATTTCAACCACTTGTGAATCGTTCTTAGTGAATATTTCATCCCAGACAGATGCGTTTTCCGAAAAACTAGCAACTCCACGTTTATTTCGAACTTTGTTGATCACTTTCATTTGAAAAGGATGTATCCATCTCACCCAAATCAAACTCATGAAGAAACTAACAATAACACTAAGAAGCAAGAACACAACGAGAAAGAAAATATCGTTTGACTTACTTTTTAATGCGTTCAACGACCAAACGATCTCCGTTTTTCCGATAAACCGTGAAGCGAAAATAGCGCTATTATATATTAGCAACGTCACAAATGAAGTTGGAAGCCATAATAGCGCAGCTACTGCCGTAAATTCTCCAGGTGTATGCTTCACTACTGGATTAACCCCAAATGATTGAATCCAAAAATACATTAGGAATCCGGGCAGTATAAAGACAATTGAACCTATAAAGTTTTCCATGTAGCACTTCCCTTTCCTTATATGTCATACAAAAACCCTCCGTTTTTAAGAGGGCTTCTGCATATAAGTATATAATTTGGTTATCACGGTAGCACTACGGATTTTATTTAAGTGCTGCTATAGCTTTATTTATTTCTTCTAGTTCAGTCTTATATTTAGCTATATTTGTTTCAGCTTCTTGTAATACTTCTCCCGTACCTTTTGTCTCGGAATCCAGATTGTCCATCATCTTCTTATTTCCTGAGTATTCTTCTCTAAGTTTGTTGTATTTTTCAAGAGACTGTTGTAGGTTATTTTTATCTTTTTCAGTATCATTTATAAATTTTTCCAGTTCGGTTTTTCTCTCTTCCAGTTTGGAAGCAGGCCATCCCTGGTATTTACCTGAAGAAGCTTTAACTTCAGTATTTTTCACTTCAGTATTTGTTTGTTTTGAAGAAGTATTCGACGATTCAATTTGAATTGTTTTCCCGTCCACTTTTAAATTCACTCCTAAAGAGTCGGTAACAGCTCTCAAAGGTACATGTGCCTTTCCGTCAACCACGATGGCATTTTCGACAAGCGAATTACCATTGACCTTTACCGCATATTCCCCTGCTACCTTTTCTCCGACTAAAGATTTAACTTGATCTGCAAATGAGCTACCAGCCGTAGCGACAACTGCTCCGATCAACACACCACTAAGTAAATAAGACCATTTTTTCATGAACCGTACCCCCTACATAGTATATATGTCCTAATATTACCATCGGTAGGAGGTACAGTAAACATTATGTTGACGAGCTACTAGAACTTCCGCCAGCGGGGATGTTAACTGTAGCCACAGTTTTTCCTTGGCTAAACAATTTTAGATTCCTGGAACCTGGGTCGAATGTTGCATTAACGATCAAACCATTAAACAAATCACCACGTATTTCAGCAATATCATTACGGAAATCTCTGAGAGTGTTATCAAGCCCTTTAATGCTCTCTACTCCTAAAGCCAGTCCACTTATTGTAGCTTCTGAAAAATCTACAGGACCTTTTAAATATGTGGCATCATCTATAGACCGGATAATAATAGGTCCCATGTTCCCTAAATGAAATCCTTCTCTATCTCCGTAGACACTTCCTCTTGGTGAGCCATCATCCATAAACAATAAGCCGCCTCCGTCATTGTACTGCCCTAATGAAACAGCTTCTCCACCGCGCGAATTATAAGCAGTAAGACCAATAGAGTTTATTTCTATGCGTCTTCCCTCTTTGGCTGTACGAAACAAGGCCCCTGTAATAATACCGCCCTCTATTTCATTACCGATTAGTTTGCTTCCTCGTATTGTACTTGCATTAACAGTACTGGCTCTAATATCTGAAGCATTCATTTCTGAATTATCAATTTTCCCTGTCAATTCTATGGAGCGAGCAATAATATGACCTTGCATGTCTATCCGTAATGGTGCGCTGTTGTAGTCGTCATGACCTGCGCTAATGCCGTTCGTGTTGATCTTTGTCACGTTATTACCGCTACCAATTACCAAGGATACAAAGTTACCCAGTTGCCCGACAATCTGTTCGGCTACCACCCCGCGCGCTGTAATTGCTGTTCTTGCTGTTTTACCTCCGTCCGTTGTTAAAACAACCCCGTTTGAAGTCATAATAACTTGGTTCTGAGCATTGGTCTTGTCCTGTAGGATTATGCCACGTTGATCGTACTTGATTTCCGTTTTGGAATTATCAATGTCGATCACGGCTTGCTTGGCAAAGGACTCAAATACTTCCGTTCGGATCTTCCCGTTACTGAACAGATTATTGATAATATTCTTGTTCCGCTCCAGGTCAGAAATGATATCTGCATAGTCCCGTAAATTGACATTTGATATGGTAGGCTCACTGTGTTTGTCTCGGCTATACGGATACTCTGTAAGCTCTGTAATCCGGGCTTTGAGTTTGTTCATATCCATAGCCGGGTCAATGCACATTACATTGTCGCCCAAAGCTGGTTTAGGTTCAGTATTGTCTATTTTGAACAGGTCCGCCGTCGATACGGTTACCTCCAGCGTCACGTTTTCCTGTTCAGCAAGCGCCTTACGTGTGGCCTTTAGCAAGTCCTCCGGTTCCTCTATGTCCTGTTCAATGATTTCCCCATCGTAAAAAGGAACCGACTCGCTGGCCCAATATTGAGCATAAGATGAAATTAAATAGTTAACAGCCAGTTTCCCGTTTACGATCGTTCCCGGTACGCCGGATAGCAAGCTCCGCTCCAAGTCGGTCAGTTTGGACGCATCCATTCCTATGAATGTCCGTCCATCCTTCATCTGAGCAAACATACGTGTCACAAGTGATTCACCTTTGTCTTTGAATGAACTGGATACGATATTCTTTTTGAGTCTGTATTGTAGTCCATTATCAGCCCCAATCTTTTTTCTCAGATTGATTACAAAGTTATCCGGTTCGACTTCACATTCATACATTTGCACAAGCTTATTGAGAGCTTCCAAGCACGTCCCACGCCCGAAGTCTTTGACATCATGCAAATCGAATGTGTCGTGGATAACGAATTTGAATCTCCCACCTGTAGCAGCTGTAATCAGTTCTGTGAGCTGGTTAATATGGATACCATAGGCTTCTGCAATATAAGATGCATACGGAAACTTGTAGTCATTTAGTTTGAACATTACGTGATTGCAATAGATATTTGCAGTCAGCTTTCGACCTTCCCGGGACCGACTCCGAGACTGAATGACATAAAATTGGCCACGCTCATCCCGAACGTGGCCCTTGATTTTTATCTTCTCCCTATAGTCTTCGCTGGTCATTGGAACCATAAAGGTTAACTCGTAGTCACTGTTAATCCTGCGCCGCCGCTGAATGTCATAAGAGTCCACCAGCGTACCAACGCGTCTCATGTTTTTATCAAACACTTGCATAGTTGGAGTAGGCATAGTCCACCTCTCTTAATATAAGAATTTATCCCGGTGTGTAATACGGAACAAAACTGTCCGGCCTGTCTCTGGATCTGTCCAGGTAAGATTGTTATTGCCGAGATTTAAGTCAAAGAAATCACCATTATACAAGTGAGAAACGTTCTGCCCATTGCGAGTGATCTTGAACTTACCTGAGTCAATCACAATAACTTCTCCCGGCCGGAACACATCTGTAAACTCAATGTAGTCGGTATGGAATTTTGACAGTTCCGCCGATATCCTTCCTTCCCCAGACATGGGTACTGCTTGCATCAGAATTTCTCGAACGTATTCTGCGTTAGTTATGCGTCCCTCGCCAGACATAGGAACGGCTTCCAAAGCATACTCACGGACAAAATCAGCCTGCGCCTGACCTTCACCGGACAACTCCGCAGCGGCAGTCATATCCAAAACAAATTCCAAAATGTATTCCGTTACGGTACCAGGTTCATCCACATTAAACGACATGAGATTGAAGGCATTGTCGCACTCAGATCCATCCGTCTCCACCTTCCGTGAGTACATTTGCCCGGAACCAGAAAGAGATGCAGAAAGGTCAATAATGTTCCCTTCTACATCTCCTGTATTAAAACCAAGGCTATTAAATCCACCATTAAACATAGCGTCCTCCTAACTTGCTAAGGAAAATTTTCCTATGCAAAGTCCAAGCCTGTAATGGTCTTATATTCCTCCGGTGTGATTTCCCCGAAACGGTTTGTCTCCGTGATTACTGCACCCTTCAATTTTTCTGCCGTTACCCAGTTCCACTTAAAAGCAAGAATCCAAAATGTCATGATTGATTAGCCCCTTTCAAATTGATTAGTTCCAATTTTGTAGCTGCCAGTTCAGCGCCCATGCTGGCTAACAGTTGAGTTTGCTGCATGGTTTGAATCTTCATTTCTGCGAGTTGCTGCCCAAGAAGTTCATCACTGGTCGGTTGTGCAGAACCCTTTACGATCAGACCGCCATCCGGTGCGGTTTCAATTTCCCGTTCTTCGATAGTTGCCCCTTCGGGTAGAGGGTTCATGGTCTGTTCTTCATACACAGCTTCTTTCTTGACGTTTCCATCATCGTCGTACTCTACTGGTAATACCAGGACTTGCTGTCGCTTATAGTCCCACGGCCCGATGTTGATTACCTCGTCATTTAAAACAACACATTCTTTTATCATTTTGCCACCCACCCCGTATTCCCAGAACCTGATTCTTTCACGTAAAGTGTGCTATTGGCTCCCCCATCCCTACGTCTATATATGGAGCCTACTAATGCTGTTAATGTGCCTTCAGGACTTCCGGCACCCGTATAAATAGAACCTGCAATGAATTTAGAATCATAGTCACTATTCCAAGCTTGTTGAGTTTGTCCTAAGAAAACACTCACTCGCGCGAATGCCCTAAATGCTGCTGGTCTATTGGGCTGAACAACTAATCGCACTCGTAGTTGTGTTTTGCCAGCAGGAATTGTAGGTATAATAGATTTTCGGTGCCAACTGGCATTTGCATCGCAGCCAGTGGAACCAAGATTCGCAGCTTTGGTGTCTGTTGCACTATCCAAACCTATTAGCTCCATATAAATGTCACCTGCACTTGAACCTACGCTATAAAATTCAACACTTATAATGTACTTGTCTCCAGGACTCACAAGTATGGATTCCGACTCTATGAATCTGTACCCCGTTCCACTTGCATCACCAAAGGCAAAATAAGCGGGTACGTCTCCTACTGCTGGTGACGTACTCCATCCTGTAGGATCACCGGAAAAGTTCCAACCCGTAAAGCCCATAAGTCCAGTACTATTAGGCATCATATTACTTGGACGATTTGAAGCCATTTTAGCGTTCCAGTTTGTACGCTCCGCTTCTGTGATATGTTTGGTAGCATCTGCAATGTGTGTTGTTAAAGCGCTACTGTTAGCTTTTGTACCAGCCAGATCATAAGCTGTTTTTACTGCACTCTCTGTAGCCGCTACATTATCCCGTGTTCCATCAATAGCATTTGATAGTTGAGTAATACCCTTTTTAGTTAAGGAAGCCTCTTGTGTCTTCTCGGCTACCGTAGTACTAAGAGTTGTTACCTTATTGTCGATTTCAGTGATGTTATCCTGCACTGCCCGAAAGTCACCAGCGGTAAAATTGCGTGCTACTCTTGTGCCAACAGGCCAAGCACGGGCAACACCCTCATAGCCACGGATACAGCCTTTCAACACGTTATCTTCCAAACTTGTATACGTAATCGTCTCTGCTGCATCTCCATTACCCAAAACGGCAATACCTTCGCCTTGAAGCAGCACGGACGGATTAGCAACAGTAATTTCCGTTTGTTTGTCCGTAATCAATTCAGTCAACTCTGTTTTAGGAGAGTTGACGACTGGTGGATACATTTTTTCCACGTTTCACACCTACCCTTCGTCTACTTTAATTTGCCCAGCCAGAAACCTGATCGTGTCATTTGTCTGGACCGTGCGTGGTGTTTTGACTGCACCGTGATAGACAAGATTGCCCCCGGTTGCTGCTGTCCGAATGCCTATGTGTGTTATCAATCCCCAATCTGCTCCAGCGATAGGAAAAGAGACATCCCCCACGCTGGAAGTAACAGCTCTACGATCCACTATAACTGGTTCTGAGAACGCCACAGCACGGCGCGTATAGCCTCCACCGCTTACTTCCTGCCCTGTATCCGCATCTGTAGGGCTGCTGGTGTATAGGGCAATGTAAAGCGCTTGAGGAGAAGCAAAGTTAATCCCCCGCAAGGCCGCATTAATACAGGCTGTTTTCCACCAGTTCGATTTACTAAGCAATATATCTGCCAATATAAAGACCTCCTATTCTACTTGATACTCATTCGCGATACGGAAATTCCGTATGTCGTTATTACCGATGTTGGTCAGGACAATAACAGGACTTGCCCTTTCGTCGCCAACTGATGTAACTGAAACGGTCTGCGGCGACTGCGTAATGATAGTCTCTCTAATGTTCTCTTCACTCTCAGGAAACGGATGCTCACCCATTTTAATTGGTATAGTCAGTTCCCCGTCCCAAAGTATCTTTTCGATATCCAACGTGCCAGCGTATCGTCCTATATACCGTCTTCCCGGCAAATCAGAAAATGTGAATACGATATCCCCTTTTTTAACATTAAAAAGAGCCGCCACTTGGGCGACTCTCCTATGGTAATCAAGGGTTGTATCATCAGCCATTAGGACGCATTCGAGATTGATTGTCCGCGCTCCGTAAGTACTGCCAAAATCCAGCTCTCCATCCCTCTCAGCTATTTCAAGGCTATGGTCTTTTGTCGGCGGTAACACAGGTATGTTGTGTTTTTTAAGTCCTAACCCAATGGATTTAAAAGACTTACCATCTGCCGTAGCGTCGATCATTAAGACTTACCTCCCCTCGCTTGCAACCTCCGCACCAGATTATCTCGTTCAGTCCAAAATACCTTTGCTGCGGATTCGTCTTCAATATAAGTATCGCCTGACTTTATTACGAACTGATTGCTAATTTGCTGCGGATTTGATCCACCCGAAGCTATTGGCATAGAAAAGTCAGGCATAGAAAAATTAAGTTTTGGCATCTTAAAATTGATAATCTTCCACAAGTTGCTTTGTTGTTGACCATTCAAATACATTTCCCCTTCTCGGGCAATGACGGGCACCTCAGCCCCCTTTTCTCCCTGGACTATCCCTCCAGAATGGAATTTTTGAAGCTTGCCTGTATCCTTCTTAATGCCATACTTATTCCGCAGAGCCGCATTCTCCTCATGTAGCTTAGCTTTCTCAGTTGCACCCGCTGAATACCATTTATCAATATTGGAATTATATCGTGCCAGGTCACTGTCTTTTTCAGAGATTGAGGAACCTGTATCAAAGGATGCAGACAATGAGGTGGCATTGATTTCAGCCATTTTAGCCTGATAGTCAGCAATAAACTGATCCAACTGACGCAGTATTTCCGCGTTCTTCTCGGTTTCTTTTGAGATTTGAGTATTTTTCAAATCTTCAGCTTTAGATTCAACGCCGTCTGAATATTCATCGTACTTCTCAGCAAGCTGATCATAATGCTGTTTGGTAGCTTCAATCTGGTCATTGTAATCCTTTTCTCGCTCAGTCTTCTCATCTTGAAGCTTTTTCTTTTGATCCTCCAAGCCTCGCTTTGCCAGCGTCCGGTTATGTTCCCGTTGCATATCCTCAATGTCTTTCTCGGTTTGTTTGCGCTCAGCGATACCCTCGGGACCAACGGCGGATTGGAGCAAGGCAAGACGTGCTTGCTTCTCTGCCATAGCACGATCATAGTCCTCGTCTTCATTAGCTGTCTGCATCTTAGCAAGCAAGTCGTCTATGGCCTTGATTTTAGCATCCTGAGCTTCGACAAAAGCATCCCGCTCCGCTTCAATCCGTTTGACTTCCTCATCACGAGTCTTTTCAAGCGCTTCCTTTTCCTTCTTGGCAGCTTCAGTAGCGGCCTTCTTCTGATCCTCCAAAAGTTGCTTCTTCAAGTCATGGACCTGTACATCAATTTCCATGCGTTGCTCTGACCCCTCTTTATAAAGAGCCTGCATTTTTGTCCATGCATTGAGCTGATCAGAAACAGAAATGGCTTCCATGCTTTTTTGGTAATTAATACGTTTCTGAAAATCGGATAGGAATTCATCTTCCAATGCCTTGCGCTTCTCATAGATTTTCTGTTGTAATTCAAAACTCTGTTCGGCGGTACGATCTTTAGCCTTACTCATGCGGATATAAGCATCGTATTCCATTTTTAAAATAGCAATTTGGCCTTGTCCTGCCATTTCCATTTTGGAAGTCTCTTTATCAATCCATTTTTCTGAATTTTGATATCGAAGCTCATTGTACTTGACAGTAAGATCGTAAATTTGCTTTTGGATATCTCTCTGGTTTGCTGGCAGCAGGTAGGCTTTATTTTGTTCTTTGGTATAGAAATCAAGAGATGATCTGGTCATTTCGATTTCTTGCTTGTTGGCCTGCCGCATGCGTTCGTTTTTCTTTTCTAGGTTGGCGACATCTTCTTCGTAGCGAGAATCATTCAATTTCTGAATGTCTCGTCCCCACTGCTTTAAGGCATCCTTGTCTTCCGTGAGGAATTGCTTATGCCGCTGCCCCAAGCGTTTATATCCAGCTATCTGTTGATCTATAGACCATTCATTACGTTCAGCGATGTATTTGAAGTTGTCCATATCATCGCTGTAAGAATCCTTACGAGCCTCAGCAGCTTCCCTGGCTGCTTTTTCAGCCGATTTCTCAGCATCGCTTTTCCCTTTTTTCTTATCCTTCTTACCTGACGAATCACTTACACCGAATCTACGATCTTTATAAAGATTGGTTAAAACATTAATTCGATGATCGTACTCTTTCGTATCCTTTTCATACTCACTGTATATTTCATCAAGTTCCTTTTTATTGTCCAATTTC
The DNA here is from genome assembly GCF_058895805.1 of Paenibacillus sp. NMA1017. Taxonomy (NCBI): domain Bacteria; kingdom Bacillati; phylum Bacillota; class Bacilli; order Caryophanales; family Paenibacillaceae; genus Paenibacillus; species Paenibacillus sp. NMA1017. The sequence goes on from NZ_JBZXYR010000002.1 coordinate 506,046, forward strand.
TTCTTGTCTACATTAAGTTGATTCTGAAACGGAGCATTTAGGAAAGACTTAACTCCGGTCATATTGTTCAATTCTTTCTGTCTTGTCTCCACTTCTAATGAACTTCTCGCCATAACTCCATTTAGTGCCGCTTTGAGCTGTGCCAAGTTTTTAATAGCTTCAGCTTCAATGTTATATGCTTTTAACCGTTCATCTGTAGAAACTTTAGTGTTAAATGTGGAAGCCCTCTCCGATTCAAGGTCCGCTCTTGCTTTCTTCACTTTTTCTTTCCACAATTTTTCAATAGCACTTTTCTCAAAGGCCCACCCTTCACTCGTCTTATATATTTGTGCAGCTAACTCAGGATATTTTAATATTAAATCCGTTGCAGCAGCAGCGTTCATGGACTGCCCTTTTGTAAGATCATTTAAAACGCCAGTCAATTCACTCACAAGAGTGCTGTTACCTTGTATTTGCTCTCTTAAATCAGCAAGAGCTTCTTCTTGAGCTTTAGCACTTTCGGCTGCTGTTCCTGCTTTCCCTGCAAATTGGTCAAATCCATCAACAGCAATTTGCGTTAACTGTACATTAGTTTCTGCTAATGATTCAGCGAGTTTGTGGTTTTCTGTAACTAATGCATGGACTTCTTCCTTGGCATCCTTAACTTGACTCTCTTTATTCATGGTGCCCATTCTTTTTTCTATTCGTTCGTTCAGTACAGCTTCAATATCAGCTAATTTTTGTTGAGCCTTTGCTAATTCCTCAGCGTTAGTCTTTTGTTGTCTCATTATTTCAGACTGTTGGTCAAGTAAGGTTAATCTACTGGCTTCCCGTTTCTTTTGAATTAAAGTATTTAAATTTTCGATTTCTAGTTTTATAGCAGAATCACTGAAATTATTTGAAGATAATCGTTTAGCGCCTTCTTCTCCAAGTGTGATTACTAAGGCTTTTGACACTTCATCTAACTGCTTTTTTATATTTGTTTCTTTTTCTAAAGAAAGATTCCCCTTGCTAAGAGATTGCTCAAGTGACGTATGAGCATTTACCAATTTTGGAAGTAAATCAATTTGTCTCTGGTACTGGCTAATCATCTGTTGTGATGCACCAATTTCATCTTTTAAGGACTGAACGCGATCCCTGCTCGCCTTCTCCGCCTTACCACTTTGAAAGGCGAATACAGCGATAGCTCCAGCGATTAAAGACAACCCGGCTGTCGCTGCTGCTGTTGTGACCGTAGCGGCTGCTTGAGCTACAGATAGTGATCTCGTAGCCACCGTAGCTCCTTCTGTCGCAACAGCAAGAGTTCCCTGGGCAACAGCCGCCCCCTCCGTAGCGACCGTTCTCTGAACCGTCGTAAGGGTAGTTCCTTGCGATGAAACAATATTCACTTGGTTAGCAGTCGTATTTGCTCCTACAGCAACCGTTTCTGCTGTTTTAGCAGCAGTCAGCACTTTCACAGCTTCAACAACATTCATGATCGGTCCACTTAATGCTTTATACGCAAGTAATAATCCTCCAATTGCTGCCGTGCCTTGAAATACACCTGATGGAACTTTCGTAAGCCCAATGAGCAATTGGTCGATGGTATCTAGAACATCCTTGATCATGCGCCGTAATCCATCGTCGCCTGCATTGTTAAATATCTCAAGCAAAGATGCCTTGGTTTGTGCTGCTTTACGCTGAATGGTATCCATCTGAACTTTCAAGTATTCCATTGTCGATCCGGTAGAACCGATAGAGGCTGCTGTACCTAGCAAGATATCCCCTGCGTTTAAGGAAGCAGCCAATTTAGCATATTGATAGACACCGCGTGAAATATCCGCGTATGATTTTGTAAGATCATAATTCTTGTCGATTACTTTGGTCGACAACTCTAACAGGATGTCTTCTGCCCTTTTCCACTGCTCTGTACCATTTACAACTTCTTTTGTTTGAACTCCTAATCTCTCAATCTCTGCAACTGCTTTATCTGTACGGATTGTACCCAGGACTGTCTTCCACATGTTCCCCAAGTTTTCCCCGCTGAGAGCTGTGTTACGAACACCTGCTGAAATCAAGCCGTTCATAAAATCAAATGAAACGCCTGTTTCTGCCGCTATCTTACCTGTCCGTTCGAAGGCAGCTCCCAAGTCCCTCGCTGGTGCCATCGTGTCATGGGCAACCTTGGACCAGGAATCCAGCACGCGACCACCAAGCACCATGGCGTCGTTGCTGTCTTTAATCTGGACGCCATATTGAGCAAATGTGGACTCCATTGATTTAGTCGCGCCTTCAAGAGAAACCAAATCGACAGTCGAGAGCATCGTAGACTTACGCACCATTTCCTGAACTACGCCTGCGTCCTTATACATCCGGCCCCACAAACGCGCAGATTCGGTAACATCCATAATCTCACTTCCCAAGTCATGGGCCGTGCGAATGAATTTGGTCGTTTGGTCATGTAATTTTTCGGTGTTCATAACCATTTCTTTAGTGCCTTCGTTATATTCTAAAAAGTAATGTTCATTTGTTTGGATATAACCCGCCATGTTGGATTCTATCCCAACCAATCCTTCTTTTAGTGCTTCCTGCACTTTGTGCATGGCTGCATACATTGTGTTGAATACAAGCGCATGCGTAGCCATATCTCCTACTCGACTCATCCAATTAGGAGTTGTATTAAAAGTCTGCTTCATTTGCGCTTCGGTTTGGCTCAGTGAACGACGGATCTTCTGTTCTTCTTGAAGCACCTTTTCGCGAACCTGTGCTTCTTTCTGCTCTCTAGCGCGCAGAGCACTTAGCCAGAACTTTTCATAATCCTGTGCGTTTTTCCTCGCCTGCTGCGCTTCCTTATCCGCCATTTGTTGCAGCTTTATGCGGATAGCCTGTTCTTGCATAAGAACACGTTCACGCGTCTTATCATCCGTTCCTGCCCCTGAAACTTTAGCAACTCTCTGCCCGGTTGATGTCGCCTTATTTTGAAGGGCCTCCATCCGTTTTAGATGCTCTCGTTCCTGCTGCTCAATTGCATCCTCACGCTTTTTTACAATGGACTGCTGTGCTCTGAGTTTCTCGTCGGTTATCTTATTCGCCTGGTCCAGTTGATTCTTCCGAGCATTATTTAATTCTGCCTGTGCAGTACGCTGCTTTACAAGAGCTTCGGATTCAGCGAGAATCTTCTTCCGTCTGTCTTCTGCACTCAAAGCAAACTTATCCGCACTACTGGCTAAGGATTTGAAATTTTTCTCACTGATTCCTAATTCAGCATTTAGAAGTTTAAACGATTCAGCATTGGCTCTTGCTCCATTGTCGATAACCTTGAATGCAGGTAATATCTTGCTGGTATCCAGGTTTATTCGTGCGCCTACTACATCCTTATTTAAGTCTGCCACTTAACTCACCTCACAAATGGTTCAGGAAAAGTTTCCTGACCTAAATACAGAAAAAGAGGCATCCTGCATGATTGCGGATGCCTCTTAATTTACTTGGCGAAGAAACCAAGATCAGATAACGTCTTGACCTTCTTCGGCTTTTTGTTTTCCACATTGCCACCGTGAAGAATGATTTCAAATTCCCGGTTTCTGTTCTTAGCTTTCATTAAAGCTCTGATTTTCGGAATAGTCATATCAGGCCACTCCGAATCAGAAATACCATTACTCACGCATAAAGCCCAAAGTTCTAACCAGTCCGTTTCATGATCATCCTCAGCAGGATTAGACTCCTCCTGCTCATCTTCATCATCTGACTCTTCATCTGGAGGAAACGACTCAGAATAGAAATCGATCTAACAAATCATCCAGTACTGCAATACCGCCCTGGTCAATCAGTTCGTACTCTTTTTCCGTTATTTCCTCAACCAGCACGAGATTAAACACCTTTTTGTAAGTTTCCTCCACTTTAGGCCAGTCAACTGCTTCACGTTCTTCAGTAGCATCCCATTTTTTTCGGCCTATCGAAAAGGAAAACTTGTGTGCTACACCGTCCATTTCTTCACGTACCTGCCGGATCAATGCAATGGTCCCGATCTTCACATGTTTTTTGATACCCTCTGCTAACCGAATTTCTGAACCGATATTAAGTGTCTTATCCAGCTGTTTGTCTGTCATTAAATTTTCCTCCTCAATGTATGTAACCCCCAACCTGATTCGGCAGAGGGTTGGGTTTAATTGTTGGTTAGATACCAAAAATGATTTCTACTGCATATCCGTTAGGATTCTCTGGCGTGATATCCGGTTCCATAATCTCCAGTGCCAATGTGTTAGTGGTTGGCTTTTTGCGTTCTTGGGACACATCCAAAGTCCCGCCCCCAAGAGCCTTCCAAATAGTGAGCTGGCAAGGGACTTCTTTGCCGTTCCGATCATCGGTTAAGGAAAAACGATGTACCAGTTTAAATGGTTTCGGACGACGTTTACCACTTAAGCTACTTCTTGTAGCATTCTCCTTTGACCATTTGAACGTAACGGTAATTAACTTCCCTTCATTTGCAACATCAGATGTAATTTTTCCATCAGCTGTAATTACGTACTGTTCTGCTGTTGGAGTGGAAGCAACACGAGTCAGTTCAGTAAGTTCTCCTGTGTCAGTGTCTTTTAAGTAAACGCGGTCACTCTTATCAACAAAGGTTCCATTATACTTCGTCGGAGCCTTTAATTTATAGCCATCAGTAACGGTCAAAAATCCTTGCTCTACCTCATCAAATTGAACTGTGCCTTTTTCTGATTCAGCCCCTTGAGACAACTCAGCCAAAATATCAGAGTAACGAGGAACCTCCATAGAGGCTTTATCCCCTAAATCCTTAGCAGTATAGTGGAATGCATACCCACTATCGCCGCCCATTACTTTGTCCCAATCAAACTGCAATTGCAAAGTTACTTTAGTGATTTTATCATCAAGAAACTTGAGCCTTCCGCCTTCTTCATAAACCTGCGCTGACCCCACACCATCAAATACTAAAGGTTGCATATAGTTTCATCCTCCTTATGTGTGAACACAAAAAAATGGTCAGCTTATTTGACCAGTTCCCATAAACGCTTATCAATTTCTGCAATACGACTGTACTCTTTGGTTAACTTGTAACCCTGTTTTGGATTCCAGACTCCCATGATACCCAATCCTTTAGCAACCGCGATTTTTTCAGCAATCAGCGTTTCCCACTCGGTAGGTTCTGGTTTAGGAGGATTGGGTTGAGTCCAATTCAATTCGGCTTCATAAGTTGCACCAGCAAGAGTAACAACATTAAATTTGTACTTCTTGGTTGCATTTGCTTCGCTAAACCATAGAGTTTCCTGATCATCCGGTTCAATTTTAACCCCATCTTTTTCAATACTGGATACGTTGGTTTTAGCCAAAGAAACTCGCTTTTGTGCTGAATCCAGCAGCTCATATTCAACGTGGTTAACACCATTGTGATCACCGGATCTCCCGGTTGCTTTCCATACAGCTGCTTCTGCCATTCTGCTCACCTCAATTCATTCTCAAGTAATCAACATCGAAAATTGCTTTGTACCCCTTAGCCCCTTGGATGCCAGTAGCAAAATCTGAGTCATAGGACAGCACACAAAGATAGGACATAAACCCCTGTGCAAACAACCTTTTTTCGTGCAAGGTTTTGAATGCTCTTTCAAATAGAAGCTTTGCTTCATACGCTGTCTTACCGTAAAAGTCGATACAGAACTTGCCTTCGAACACCAGTGGATTAGTGGCATATCGTCCCGGCATGACATATTGGCAGATATGTGGAACTGTATCCTTAGAAACCGTTATCTCAGGCTCCATGCCTTTCGTAAATCGCTTTACGACATCAGCAGAGGATGATGAAGGAGTAAGCTTCAGCATGCTCATAAGTTCCGAATCTTCTTTCAATGCATTCTGAACAGCATCAATAAGTTGTAGGCTCACTCCCGTACCTCCTTGAAGTATCTGTGATACGGAAACTCAGTTATGACACGGCTAATGCTATCCAAAATACGTTTCCGGTTGGACTGGATTGCAATACGCAGGAAGTAGGTCGGCGGTGTGGCTCTGAATGAAGGATCAATGTCACCACGTTCCGCCAACTCCTCCAAGTCCACTCCAGCATAGCCCCCGCCAGATTCCTTCATAGTGCCGTCAATTGCCCGGTACTTTCCACGGGAACGACCTACAATAATATGATCACCTTTGGACCTCAGGCGGTTCCACGCTTCGCTGTTCATGTAGGTTATTAGACCGGGGTTTTGGCTGCTGTCTGCCATCTTGGAGCCTTTACCGAATTGTTCAAGCCACGCCTGCCAATAGTCAGCTGTGATATCTCCTGAAATCATCTGATTCGCAAGAACAAACATATGCATTTCCAAGTGGTCCCGAACTGCCGGATAGTACCGGATACCGCTTTTAGCCGTAAGCATGACCAGCTTTGTTAGTCCAGTAATTTCAACAGCCAGCTTATTCTCCAAATCCTTTGCGGCCCGCACTGCATCATACCCAGTAATCATCGGCGGTCCTCAGAAAGCTGTATGTGCAACAGATTAGGATACTTGATCCTATCTACCACATCTACCTGGTATGTCTTCCCGCCCATTACAATCCGGTCAGGCGCGGATAGACTTGAGTCTTGAGGGTCTCTTACATCGACTGTCGTCTGTAACTGCAAGGTAAACACAGTACTCGGCAGCAAGCCCGGCTCCTGTTGTCGCAATTGTGCTGTGACATACAGTGCAGAACAAACAACATCAGCAGCGACCGATGTAAATTCAGCAGCGCCCACCGGATTATCATTTGCATCGTAAGCTTGTTGGTATCTTTGCACCTCTACCACCGCATTTGTTTTAACTAAAGAACAGTAGTTGTCTTGATCTACTGTTTTTCTTAAGGTAAGAACCAAGAACGTGTCCTCTGTCTGCACCAAAGAACCACGATTAATGAGTGATTCAGGCGAGAATACACCGTTATAGACGTATTCTTTGCCTATTACAGTCGTCGCTTTGGTTTCCCTTGATAGAATCACTACATCTTCGTTTCCATCCACCACACACGGCGTATGGCGGTGTGAGAACTCATAGAACAACTTTCATCACCTACCTAAATGACCTATGTTCAAACTCAGACAGAAGATCGGCTATTTCTGGCGTAATCATGCTGTTGCCAAAGTATTCAATGCTGTAATCGAAGTCCTTTTTGGATTTCACATTTGAATTTGGATTAGCAGCAAGTTGTCCGATGATTAGGCCACAGGCCACCTTGACCTTATCAGGTATCGTCTCCCAACCGCTGGTATACGTCACTTCCAATTCTGCATAAGCTGAACCAAAAGGAGAGAAGCCACACCATACAGTGCCAATATCCTTGTCGATATCAATGGTGCTGGTGTCAGTGATTATTTCGAATCCTGGCGGACCAAAGAAATTGCCCAACAATCCCTGCTTCGGCCTCCCCTTAACTTCCTTTACTTCTACAACAGGATAATAGGACAAATGGCCTCGCTGCTGATCCGTAAGAGGTATCCGTTCAGTATAAGATTTGACTCCAATCTCACGCCTGCACCTTCCGTCGATTATGGCAGATGCTCGTGTTATCAGCGGCATAGTTAGTTTGACTCCTAAAGGAACAACATCAGTATCCGTTAATTCTAGATACTGACTCATTCTACATAGCCAGCATCAGCAAGCTCGTCTGCCAGTTCATCCGGTAACTGCGCTTCGCCATCCACGAAGTTAACGACCCCATTTTTAAAGTGAATCGTGTGAGCGCCCTTGCGCTGGCTTGGTGTACCGCGAAGCGTAACTTTTCGGACTGCCGGAATCCTAGCAGCTAGAAAAGAACTGCGCGCATCATTCAGCACTGTTGTTTGAGCATCGAACTGGCTCGGTTCTGTTCCTTCAGCGCCAACCAATATCTCTGCCGCTGTAACAGCCTCCTTGAATGCATCTGCCGATTGTTGAGGATATTGTCCTCCACTTTCACCAATCTCAGCCTGCGCTAACAATGCTGCGCTTTCAGCAATCGCATCTTTTAACTTGTCCAGATTCGATTTCGCCAACTGAATCATCTCCTCTCAAAATGAAAAGAGACGGTCATACCAACCGCCTCTTCGACTTTAAAACCTATTAGGATACCGCCGTAATAGTTGGGCGTTCAATGGTGCCGTATGCATGAGCGTAGCCTGGACCTTTGGCTACTGGAGCGCCATATTTGATGCCAACGTACTGTTCTTGCAGACTTGACGTTGTACCCAACTGGAAGAGGTAGATGCCCTTTTCTCCAACGTAGTGATACTCAATCATCGGCTCTGTCACGATGGCAATTCCGTAGTCAGTGTTTGTCGCCGTTTTTGCATTAACTGCCGAAGGGATAAACGGCTCTGGGATGATCGGCAGCAGACCTGCGGCTGTCATGATAGCTAACACTTCTAAGCCAGCAACCGTTGTTTTCTTGAGGTTGCTAATTTGCGTTTCATTGTTGGCAGCATTGCGTTCTTCTTCTTCGAGATAATGATGAGCAATTGGATGAATGTAAATAGCTGTTGGCATAAGCTCATACAATTCACTCGCTACCATAGCAGCTACCTTCGCCCGGATAGCAGACACGATTGATGCAGTTGCCCCAACTGTGAAAGTGTTCGTAATCTGACTTGCAAGTCCTACATATTGTAGAGTTGTCGGTACAGCCAAGCCAGTGTCATTGCCCCTCCAAAGTGCTTTACCATGCGTAAGTCCAATAGCATTTAGCATGTCATTCAGATCCTTGGCTTTCAATTCAGGAAAGTTGTTTTGTTGCTGGCCCAACGTTACGTCATAATGTCCAAAGTTGACTTGGTTCGTCAGCGCTTTGATCTTCACACCATGTGGCGTACGTTGATTGCTAGATGATGTCGCTGAGGGGTTACGCGGATCAACGAACTCACCACCATTTACAGTGTTTTGTTCGTAGTACGTCGAAATGTCACCTGTAGCTGGTACATAATTCAAACGTCCGTCCAGAATGGATGTACGGCGCAATACGTCCGTAATCTCTTTTTGAAAGTCGTCAGTAATAATTGCGCCTGGCCCCTGAAACTGAGCTGCCGCAGCAACCGAAACAAATTGAGCTACTCCAACACGGTTATTCATGTATTACACACTCTCCTTTTCGGCAAATTGTGCTTTTGCCTGCATTTTAAGTTTGAAAGATTCGGAAGTTGAAAGATTAAGAGCATCGACAGAAGCACAGAAGGTTTTGTAATCATTCACTTCCGCTCCGGCTGCAAGATTGGCATTACTGCCATACTTGGACAATAATGCGGACGCGCTGAATGTTTTGCGTTCCGGCTCTGCTGGAGGCGCACCCGCCGCTTTCAATTCTTTCAATTCTTTTTCTAAAGCGTCTGCTTTATCTTGAGCGGCCTTCAGGTCGGCAGCGGCTTGTTCTTCAGCGGTCTTTTGTTCAGCCTCTTCGTTCGACGCTTTAATGCTAGTGATATCTGTTTTAATTACTCCCACCTCTGTGACCACGCTTTGCACACTCGCAGTGATAGCAGTCATACCGTCTTGTAATGCCTTCATAGAGTCTTCCATCGCTTTGATTTGTTCCGGTGTCATATCAACATCCTCCTTGTTCTGTTTCGTATTACGAGCAGCAAAGCTCGTTGTTTTATAGGCAGCGGCCTCGGCGAACAAGATAGCTGCTCCTGTACCGCAAAACTCAATTACATCCAACACATCTTCAATATCCGTTGCATCCTGTACAGCGGCTTCCATTTCGAGCGACGCGCCAAATTGGTATTCGCTCCAGTTGTACTCAGCTGCCAGCCCATTGTAGTAACGAATAGTCGCAACCACATCAGGAAAATCCTTTGCGTAAATGTATCCATCAATCCATGCATACCCATCAAGTGAACGGTAAGCCTTATCAATCACAGCGACTTTAAATCGCGGATCATGGTCCGCCATACCGTTGGCATAGTCAATATTCAAGGCCATACCTACGAAGGTTTGAAGATATTGGTCGCAAACACTCGATGAAATACGAATACGTTTCCCTCCAGCCCCATGAGGTGAGCCGTCACTAGGTTGGTCAACAGCGAAAAGAGCGCATTTGAAAGGAACTTTGTTTGGATGACCTCCTTCATCGGACAACTTGAAGTCCTGAACGCGCATCCGCTGGTTGCTCATTTTCAACGTTTTAAGCATTTAGATTCTCACCTCCCTCCGCTAAACATTTGCTGCCTGCGCTCCGCCCTGTTCCTTGGCACAGGGACAGACCTCAAATAAGTCAGCTTCACAATCCTGCCGACGAACTTCGTCAACACGTCCTCACCGCCTTTCAGGGCAAAATAAAAACACCTACTCTTCAGCGGTGTCAGTTTCATCGTCTTCTGTTTTGTCTTTGTTTGGCGGATCATCTTCGGGAAGCTTACTTAACAGCTTGTCCTTCTCCCCTTGTATTTCTTCCTGAGTTTTATTCAGATCAATAGCCGACGTGCTGCCTGACTGTAATATTACTTCACCATGTTTATTAGGCAATGCTTTACGCGCCAGACCATCACGTACTTCATCTGGTGTCACAGTTCTTCGGTCAAGGTAAATCGCGTCAATGTCAGCCCTAAGCTTCTGATCCTTAAGTGACGCAGCATAGTGGAACTTAAACTCAATTACGCCGCCCAGCTTAAAAATGCCATCAATTATGTGATTGTTGATATGCTCCACGATGTTTTCCGCAATAGACTTGACCGTTTCATTCGTATCGTCGTCCTCACTGTCCGCCGTTGAACGGTTCACATCCTTTGTTTGCCCCAGCTTCTTCGGTGATATGTCAAAGGCGATAGCAACAATCTCAATTAAGAACCGTTGCCACTCAAGAAATAACGCCTTATCATCCGTAGCCCCCAAATCCAGTACACTTGGATTCTCTCCTCCTATGATAGGGTTAAGACCACGGCCCAGCACTTCATTTTCCCAATACGCACGGAAAGCAGCTATTGCTTTGGCATCAGAATTCCTTCCAAGGTTGATGAGTTTCCTGATAACAGTATTCGAAGCTTGTTTTCCAGCTGATCGGTGCGCGGATATAAAACTTTCAACTGATTCCCAAACCGTTTCGAGCGGCGAAAGTCCGAATGGTGTGTTAGTTCTCGGATTCATCCGTATATACATCAGGTCAGAAGACTTTAAATGAACATATTGCCCGTGAACCCGCTGTGCATAGCGATATGAATTCTCTTTCCCATCCCAATCAGGATACAAATCAACAGAGAAAGAATCTACAGGGTACATCCTAAACGGCCTGAGAGGGTCACCAGCTTTCAATACTTCCGATGAACCCGCACTACATACAAGCATATCCTCGACTATTTGCTCAATCCATGAACGGAATGAGTCGCCGGGGTTCGGCTTTAGTAATGATCGCTCAATAACTTTGCATATCTCTCTATATTTTTCTGTATCGTTCTCGTCGATAGCAGCTACGGACCAGTTCAGCTTTGTGATTCCGTTCTTGATAACGTTAATTGCTCTGCGTGGAATCGGGGATTCCGATAACGTTCGTAAGTTGGTCGGCGTTCTCTTCGGCGCTGGCTGGTTACTCCCCTTACTCATCATGATACCAAACGGGAATGGGTAGCTTTCCGTCTGTCGTTCAGGTTCGTTCTTCGGCCTTCCCGCCGCTAGCCAGTTAATTAGCCACTGTCTTACACCCAAGTCTGTACCTCCTTTCCTTGTAGACTTCTATGAAACAAGAATAACATCTGATTTATTCGTCCTTGCTTCGGATTTTTGCTTGTACGCATGCGTAAGCATCTACATAGCATACGGCAATCAGGCATTCAGCAGGAAGACCTTCAAAGCCTCCAGTCGCATAAACTTCGTCACGATTAAGATTGTACGCAATAAATGATTGATCTCTTTTTTCTCTCCATTTTTCTAATGCAAGGTCAACAAATTCAGAAACTTCATCCATGTCATTCAACCCTCCAGATATAAAAATAGAAGGCAGGAAAATTTTCCTGACCTTCTGCATTCGTTCATATTTCTATGTCTAAATAATATCATTGAGTTATTACGGTGTTACTACGGATTTACAGGTTGTATTTAAAGCATTAGATATTGTTAAGATTTTTGTTTCTATACAAATATAATTTACAATCAATCCATTCATTTATTAAATTTTTAGTAGCTAGCACTATTTCATGGTATGTGGGTTTCGCCTTATTAAACACCTCACCATTCTTAACTCCATGTCTAGACATGAATCCAGACCCGTCTCTAGTATTGATATAGTGGCTTAAGCCATCTCTTGTAAAAATTTTTATTGCATCCTGTAACTTAGTGCTATCAACATCTTCTTCTTTGATATTTTGAGAGAAATCATATTTAATGGTATCCAATACTCTAAAACAATTAATAAAAGTATAAAGTGGATCACTATTGAAAGTAGAAAAGAGAAGAATATTCTCTCTTACTAAATCATCAAAAAAAGCTAGTTCTATGATCCCTTCTGACCTTTTAGAAAACTTAAGCTCGTGTGAATCAAACACCTTGAAGTCAAAAGGATTCATTAACTCCTCAAGTTCTTTATTTAAATCTTTTTCAACGTACGCCTTTCTCCAATCAGTATCATCTGTAGAATAAAAAAGTTCACCCACTTGTATTGCACTAAAATTAGAGCCATTAGAAGCAGAGAGTTCTAAGGAAGCATTTAACATTCGCAAAAAACTCTTTAAACGATAAGAAGCTCTTGTGCTCTCTGATTCTGGCAAAGAATCTGCATGGATAGATCTTAAGTAAAATGTCTCATGTTCAGAAAAGTCAGTTACAGGGAAAATCGAATAATGTCTTGATCCCGTCTGAGCCAAAGAATAAGAAAAAGCGGAATATACTTTCAAATACCACATTATTACTCCTCCAATACATCTAACACTAGAACAACATAATAACTAATATAATCTAATATTTAAGTGGTAACAAGGAAGGGATACGGCATTTAATTATCATCCAAATGAAAAACTTGCCTTCAATTCAATATTCGCAAATGACAAAACAAAGGCATCTGCTCTATCAGGAGACTGCAACCCTCTTTTTTTCATATCCTCTTTACGTTCTAAGAATATCTTTCCATTACTCCCCATACGCCATTTCCTTGATGTGAGCTGTGTTATCAGTTTCTCATCATCTGGCAATTGCAATTCACCTGGCTTGCCGAGCACATAGTTACTCATATTAGCCTCAAGCATTTCCTTTACGTGTCCCCATTGCTCCGCCCCGAGATTGCCGTAATGACCATCTTCTGCTGCTGATCCATTGTTAACTGGAATGATGGTGTAGCCTAAACTTTTCTCCTCATTAATCTCATTCAATCTATCTGTTACAGCTCCCCCTATTCCACTATCATCAATTCTTATTTCTACTTCATCCACCTCTGAATGTTCGGCCTTCACATCATCAACCAGGCGCAATACCCATCCTGTGGTTGTCATAGTGTCCTGCTTATGGTGGAAATGAGTTCTTACTACCTTTCCGCCCATTCGTGCGTACATGGTTGTCTCATCGTCTCCAAAACGTGCAACGTCAACGCCGACAAATAACTTTGTTCCAGAAGGTTCAATTTTAACGTCATCTTTGGCAAATTCAGCAGCTTCCAGAGAGATGAATGTATCAGATTCACCACGGGGAAACTCGCCTTCTACACGGACGCGCCATACATCGCTGCCTTCACCATACTTCCGCTTGAGCATAGCGATATTATCCTTGCTTGTTCTCGGACTGTCCAAACAGGATACCTTGCGCGTTTTATAATCAGCTCTGTCCTTATTGTGTGAATCATAAAAAACACCCGACGTTTTCGTCGGGTTGCCACACATCAATATTTTATTGAACTCACCCGACAACGTACCTAAAATGGCTTCCATGATTGGATCAGCAACACCCGATGCCTCATCCACAATAAATAGCATGTAGTCCTCGTGAAAGCCTTGCATATTCTCAGGCTTGGTAGCTGTACGAGCTGTAGCGAACCAGCGTTCCTCATAGTTCTTCATGTAGATTTTGGTTTTAGTCCATTTAAGGATTCTTTTCAGCACTGGGCTTTTGGACTGCCATTTATTTATCTCAGCCCATAACACGTCATGTAGCTGCTGTCTTGTAGGAGCTGTACAAATCACTTTTGGATAAGGGAAGCAGGACAGAAACCAAAGGGCTGTTGCAGCTTCCAGCCCAGTTTTTCCTACGCCTTGACCTGAACGTACTGAAACGCGCGGATTATTGGCTAAATCCATTAGAGTGCTTGCCTGCCAATCATCAGGATAGAACTTAAGCATCTCTTGGCAAAACAATGTGGGATTCTTACGATACTCAGGAATCCGTTTCTTGAATGCTTGAAATCTCCGTTTCGTCTCCGGTGAGTCCTTCATCTTCATTACCTACCACCGCCTCTACCCAATCATCAATTAGATCGTCTTCTGTATTGCCTTCACCCGTGACCTTTGCTCTTTCAAGTTCAAGTTTCTCACGCTGCATCTTAAGTTTTTCGTCTTCAATCATCCGTTTATGTTTATCTGGCAACAAATCCATATATTTAGTCAGCACGTCCAATGCCTTTGTTTTGTCGTGTAGCTTTACACTCACTCCATCCTTACCCTGCTTGACTTCTGAAACCAGAGTTCCATCAATTTCATCGCTGTTTTTAAAAGAGACATAATTGTATCTGTACTTCTTCGTTTCTCCAGTGTCAGGATCAAACACGGGATCTCCTTCTAAGCCAAGAACATCCTCTTCCTTTTGACCGAATTCCACGTAGTCCGTTATGTCTGCAAAAGCAATTTTCATGTACTCCATTAGAACGCGCTGAGCATTTAAACCAACCCCATCCATCAGGGATTCGTTATAATTCTGTATCGCAGCCTTAATTTCAGGTTTCCTCAATAATTCCCATCCAATTGAATATGCTGTTTTCTTACTATATCCAGCAGCCATTGCCGCCCTTGTCGCGTTGAAATCTCTGAGGTATTCCATTATGAAGATCCGCTGTTTCGGCGTTAACCCCTCTTCGTCTGGAATTTCCGGCTCCGGCTTCTCCTCGATTACTGGAACGTTCTTTTTTGTTTTGGAACGCTCCATATCATTAGAGCGTTCCGGTATTTTTTTCGGAACGTTCCGTATTTCTGGAGCAGCGACTTTTAGCCCTTTAGCGAGTGCGTCTACTGTAAGCGGGGTAGCATATACCTCTCTTGGCTTATCACCTTGATATGTACCAACGAATTTACGCCGCTCCATTTCATCAATCAGTCGGGCCGCTCTGCTATAACCTATCCTCATTCTTCGCTGCAATAAAGAAACCGAGGCTTGTTTGGCCTCGGCTACAATTTGGACAGCTTTTAGAAAAAGCTCATCAGGATATGATGTTGTATCTTCATCTTCCTTTGGAGGTTCCTTTTTTTGATCAGTTTCACCTTCATCGGAATGTTCCGTATGTTTCACTTCTCCAGCAATTAAACTCTCCCACTTATCTTTTGCCTTCCATCCTCTTACCGTACCTTCAGATACACTAAGTTGAGAGGCTATATCTGTGAGACGTATATTGCCGGAACTGGATTTGTATAATTCAAATGCTTCGTCCCGTTTCGGATCTCTCTTTCGTCCCATATCTTATTATTCACCCCTTTTGATAATGTATCTGAAGCTAAGGAAAAGTTTCCTGACATACAAAAGAAGCCGCCTATTGGCGACCACGAAATTTTTCATTTTCAGGCGGTTTGGGCTTGAGCCATTCACCTTGTTCATTGATGAACGCATCTTTGTAGCGGCCTGATTCCAACTGTCTTATTATATCCTCTTCTTTAGCAACCAGTATTTTAGCAAGCTGATTAACAGTATAGTATTCACTACTTTTGTAGTCTAACTGTATAGGAACCGCCATTTCGTACAGCACGTCCAGAAATTCAGTAAACGTCAACTTGCCCATATTACTGATCCCCGAATAATAAGACGGTTTATAGTTAGCAAATTCTAGGAATGATTTTCCTTGAAACTCTTTTGCCAGGGCGTTACTAAGCCGTACGCTCATGAGATTATCGAATCGTGTTTTGAAGGTCATTTCTTCCATTTTAGCGTATTTTGCTTTGAATGCGATTATTTTTATAAGAGGCAAGTCTTTGCGATTACCCTCTTTCAAACGCATTCTAAATTGTTCACGATCCATTATCATCGGCTGTACCATCCTCTAAGGTGTGTTTGACCGACATTTTACAGTATGTTTCTTATAATCGTAAACAGCTATTAAGACACACATCGGAATCGAACCACTATTTACCTGTCACATCGCAAATAAAAAAGCACCTGTTAGGGCGCTTTTGTTATGCCGGATATTGTATAGTATCGTTATCTTTCATCGTGATAAAGTCAAGTATTGGATATTCTATTTTAGCTTCCTTTGCATTTTTTAAAAGTATTTCCTTTAATTCATCAAAAGACTTTTTCATTAGTTCTTCTTTCACAACAATCCTCTCCTTTACATTCCAATGGATGGAGAACTTTTGTAATCTGATCCGTATTTTCTTATCTTATCCTCTGTTTCAGACATTTGCAACTGTAACTTTTCCACTTCAATTCTTTTAGACCACTTACGATACAATGAAACAAGGTTCTTGTATGGTATACCAGAGGATCTAAAATGAGATATCCAGAGATGATTTTGTCTTATGAAACTGCAAAACACCTCTGATGAAGGTGTGAACAACAAATCCTCATCAGTAATTCTACTTTCAATAACAGCACTGTAGAACTCCAACTGATTCAATATTGTAACAATACCCAATTTGTGTTTTACTATTAGATCAGCCACGATTTCTTTAGTAAAATCGTTCTGATTAACTTTGAAATCAAGGTTAAATAGGTGCTCATCATTGGCTGGAACCTTAATTTCTTCAGCAACACTATCCCTAAATATTGAGGTTGCAGGAATTATTTCCTTCTGAAAATAAGCAAGGTATTCAATACTTTTTTCTGCAGCTGCCCTCTTATTCCTGACAAACAAATCCTCTTTCATTAGTCTCAATTGTTTTGCAGCAAGAAACACACTAATCACTAGGACTGTTCCAGCTATGTAATAACCAACCTCAATTATTTCTTTAATGATAGCCCACATGAATTTTCTCTCCCCTTACTTATAATATAATTCGACATCAGTCGGATTTATCCTTCCCAATGTGGCAAAATGGTACAATAAAATCTACTACAGATTTGTCTACCTTCCTAATTTACCTCATATACACCCTTAGCATTTGATCGGCTCTTTGGCTTACAAACACAATACATGGGAATTATTATATTTTCGTTCCATCTTTCGCTCGCGGAGCCTCTGAGTGGACTTATATCATCTCCTTACGACACAACAATTCGACACTAAGGAAGGATATTCCTTTTTATGCGCCGAAAGTATTAGTGCGAAAGGAGGTGTTTATATTGTATATACTGGAAGATATCTGGGACGGCGTCTACGAACGGATAGTTAAGCCCCTTTTAAAGAACGTTGCTGCTGTAGCCATTGGGCTATCACTTTTAACTGCCATATTTTATTATTTCTCATAAGGGAGGACACCTATGACAACATATTTTGTTGTTGGTACAAAGCAATTTACTAGTGAACTGCAAACAAAGCTCATGGCATTATCAAATAATGAGTTGAAAACTCCGCGTCCGTACACTCAGGAACTTGAACTTTTAATGTTTTCAAATACTCGAAGCAGCACTCCTGGTAAAAAAGACTTGGAATCGCGTTTCGGCGAATACTACCAGTTTATTCTGTTAAACAAACATGCGAAGAATTTACTGATAGACTACAAAGTTCCTTTAGAACTGCTTGGAACTGTAGAATATGAAGATCCAATTAATGCTGGTTTTAGCCTGCTAATCCGAAATTCAAGATTTATCTAACGAAATAGTGCCTGCGGACTCGAACGCACGTTATCCATTGAACACTGTAAAATCCCCGGAGATAAACCGGGGATAAGTGCTACTGCAGTTCTCGAACTACCTTAGCAATGTGAGCCGGAATAGCTATACCGTCATGCTCGGTCAATGAACCGTCTGCATGCAACGTAATAGCTAATTGGTCGTACTCACCATCATTACGTGGCACAGCTGGATAACCATAGGTAGTAGGTCCGCTATAGCCAGCCACTTTACCTGTCTTACTTTCCTTTTTAGCTTCTGCCTCTGTAGATTAGATATGGAAGATACCGTTTTTGTCCAAATAACCAAATCCACCATTTCGTACTGCGCTTGCTTCTGCTGGCATATTGTTTCCTCCTGTACATAGAAAAAAGCGTCGGTTTCCCGTCGCTCTCTCACTTATATTAGTTGCGCCCTAACCCTCCGTCATGCGCTTGCCACTGCCGCCCCCTTATACTTGCGGTATGGTTCCCAACGGGAATTCTTTCACAGCGATTACCGTCAATCGCTATAGTCCGCATTACGTGCGGAACAATCTGCCGCCCTTATTGATGGGGTATTATGACCCTCTTTACGGCTGTTCGAATTAGTTGTAGTTAGGTTCGATGCGGGCGAGGCGTATATCACGGCCTTGCGTCTATTCCGCCACCACGTTTAAATCTTAACGATTACAGAAGTTGATCAGCTAGTGTTTTAAGGCCACTTGGTACAGCAATTTGTTTACCATCATGTTCATTTCCGTTTACATAAGCTGTGTCTTTGTCTACATAGTAGACTACACCTTCGCCCCCGATAACTGGAAAGCCACTTTCGTCGTAATCCAGATTTGTACCTACATACTTGCCATGCTTGGCTGCTTCACTTTCCAACGGATGAAGATGTAAAATACCTGTGTTGTCCAAGTAAGCGTAACTATGTGCCATGTTTATTGCCTCCTAGAATGGATTTGATTTGTTCCTGAATAAAGTGTAAAGCCTTTCTACTCCGTGCCTACTACGGATTTGAATTAGTTTTCACAATAAATAAAGACCGCAAAGGCTTCAGCCCTTACGGTCTAATTTACTTCTGGCATTCTAAGTCCAATTTCGCCTTCCTGGTTTCGTCCCCGTCCATAGTCGATGGTGACAAAATCCAACGTCCGGTTGATCTTTAAACTGTTCGCTATGTTCGCGATAGCCCTACGCCGCTTATCTGCAAATGTTGTTTCTGAAATACTCGGAATATCACTGCGATATCCATTTTTCATGTACTGTTGAGCTTTGAGATATTTCATCCCATCCAGAAAGAGCAGTTTTGAAATGAGTCCTTCATGCTTATCGCGCATATTGTTTATTGCAAACTTAACGTTGTTCGTAATGAATTGATAGAATTTGTAGTTAATGTGGCGCTGATCCTTCAATATAACGGCATTAGCGGTCACGTCTGCTGTTAATTCTTGTCCCGAAACTCGCTTGGCAACCGATCCTTCCGCAGATAGCAAATCATACGCCGCCATTCCGTTTTCAATCTGCTGGAGTGAATATTCATAGTTTTTGATCACATCTACTAAATCGGTGTATTTGTTCAGCAGCCACTTGGTTTTTCTGATATCGTCCTTTTGGATATCGTCGAAAAAGTTTACCTGGACTATTTTTTGTGTATCAGTAGACTCATCTTCAAGACTATTTACTATACATATTTGATTATCATTCATCATTTATCATTCCTTTATATAATGTGATAATTTGGTGAAATCGTTATTTCTGGTAGTTAAATGTAAATAAAAACACTATAATAACCTTACACCATAGTTTGCACACAAAGATAAACAAACTAAGGAGGCTTTACTTTTGAAAAAATCTATTATTACTTTGGCTGTTGGCGCAGTTCTTCTTGGGACATTGTCTGTACCGTCTTTAGGTTTTGCAGAACAAACCAAAACTTCAGCAAACATCTCTTCTGGAACATCACATGCTCACTTAGAGAACGCAAAATGGGTCACTGGTATCAAAGGTGTGGCGGTCACAGAGTTTTTGAAAGTGTTGGCTCCAACTTCGATAATGTACAGACAAGGAGACTATGAAGGAGAAATTTATAGATATAGTTGGCGCCAAAAAAACAAAAATGAAGTATACCCATTATATCAAGGCCTTATTTATCACAGATAATAAAGTCAACCTTAAAGTAAGCACTTTTCTCATAAGTGCTTACTTTTTTTCATTGTTGTTATCTGCTATATTTTATACTCACCTCGCTTGGCGCCACTCTCTGTATAAGGATATACCTATCTATACTGACTACACCCACATATAACAGTAATGCGCATAATATAGAGGTATAGGCTCTTATCATGGGGTGTTCTCCCTGCGTAAATAATCATTAACGCTAGAACGGTAGAACTTGTACCCTTTTTTACTCATAATAGCTACATGAACGTCATCCTGATAGAATGATCCATGATTACGGTGCAGATACCGGATAATTAGTCTGCGAATCATAGTTTGGATCATCAGCGTTTCCCCCAATAGGTGGATGACATGCACAGGATAATAAACATAATAGTCACCCATAAAATGTTTCTATCCATGAACTCCCATATAGTCATAGCTTTTGAGCTGCTTTAGTTCCACATGCTGGGCTGCAATATTGGCCCTGTGTAATAGTTGGTTTGTTGCACATGGGGCATTTATGTGGAGACATATTCTCAACGTACCATTTTCTTTTTTCGACTTTATCCATTCTCATATATCCTCCCTTAGTGGGTGTAGGTAACACCTACACCCTGTATTGGTTTAATCCTTACTGGATAATGTTAAATAGGCAGCCTCTGCCCTCTGGCATGGGCTGGCGTTAAGTAAAAATGCTATATTAATTTCATCCCACCCAGAATCTTTATCTCGTTTAAATTCGTAACATGCCTCATACAAGCTATTTACATAGGCTACTCGATCCAACTCTATAGCCTTTGCCTGTACCTCCAGAGAGGCGGCAGCATCATTGCAGTAGTTTGGTGTTAATTTATCCGCAGGAAAGCCTGTAAGCTCCGCTAAAGCTACGTTAAGCTGCTGGTCTGTCATTTCTTGCGGATTGCTCGGCTTACAACTGTCCAGTAGCCTACGTATTGATAACTTTCCATGACCTTCTAGCATATCTATCATCCTTCCAACGCTTCTTCATAGTGCAGGAGCGTATTGTATTGGTGGTTACTCCCCTAATGCCTTCATTCTCTGTTCTTCGCGCAATTTCTCAACCGCCAACAAAACATCTTCTATATCATCGGTGCCAAGTGTTGAACAATCTCTATCGTCATAGCCTATTTCCAGCTTGATCATATGGAGATAATCAAAATCTAGGACATGATCTCCTGTTCCTCCGGTTTCACGTGGGAATGTCTCCAACCCTTTCATTTGCTCGGTGAGCAGGGCTATTTTCCGGTCCCTCTCTGCCAACTGGTCCACTAACTCGACAACTTTGGCAAAATGCATATTGCTGGTTACGCAGGTTTCGCGCATGCTTCTGACTGCCACCTCGCGTGACTCACAAGCGGCCCTGTTTCCTTCCTGTAGTTCCTTTACCTGCTGCTGGAGTGAGTCTACCAGGGCAAGAACCTCGCTGATTACCTGTTGCGGATTTGCTGGGTTTTTGCCATTGCGAGTCCACATCCCATCCTTGTCCAATTTTAGTACGCGCCCGGATGGTAGCTTATATGTCCGTTCACTCACCTTTACCGCCTCCTTGGGAAGCAGATTGTCCAAATATCTGATCGTGATGACCTGTCGTTTCTTCCAGATGTAGGTATGCGTAAATCATACCCATAGCATCTTTTATTTCCACCTTAATTCTATTGACCCAATCCTTGTACAGCTCGGGTTCAAGTAGCCCGTCACGCACCATGCCGGATACAACGTCGATCTTGGCTAAATGGTCCCTAATCTCTATAGCAGCCATTTTTGATTGGTTACGGGCGTACTGAGTGATATTCAATTCACCGTCGATTGCTTCGATATTCGGCTTTTTCATGACTGTGCATCCTCCCCTATCCGTGTAAATCCAATGATATTCCCTTCTGGATTTTTGATCAGAATACCCACATATTCGTCGTCAATGCGCTCTTTTTCAGCCGCCGTTTCACATTCGAAGACTTGCGCGTTAAGCAACAAATCAGTGTAGCCATCGTCGCTCTGATCCACCTTTACAAAATTATGTTTTCCATTTGATGAATCACGGACAAGTATATATTGGCTCATTCCTTGTTCCCTCCTTGGGGCTGTAGCAGCTCCGGGTTATCGTGTATGTTGCCTAAAACTACCGCATTTTCGTTTTCGAAATAGAGCAAAGTAGTTCCGAACGGATGGTGACCTATCAATTCGGCGTAAAATCCACCTTTCTTGTAAGTCACCTTGTAATGTCGCTTAACTATCTCGCCAGACATAGGGTTTTTGTAGCTTCCGTCCAAAATATCATCTTCATAAATGTCCTCGCCTTCCCGATCACGCAAACCAGTGAACCGTAACCAGACTACATCCATTTCCCAGTCCCAACCGTCTTCATCTTGGCGAGAATTGTCTGACAAGAATAATCCTCCTCTTGAAGCGATTTTTATTTCAAAGTTGTCATCCAACTCAGGACCGAGCATCACTTTATCTTCTTTATCCCACCATTTGAACTTAATTTTTGTATCACTCATTTATCCATTCACTCTCCTTATATATAGGGGTATAGGGTAAGAGGCTGTTATGCCTCATCCTCATTCTGGCTCGTGTAATACTTCGCGGCGGTATGCACTTACAACAAAGCTTTCTTTAACCACACCAGCTCGAATCATTGCATTTACGTCATTTTCTCCATCACCAAACCATTCCTTGGCTTTATCAATGATAGAGGCACATGCAGGACACCCTTCGCCCGATGAATGAATACCAACGTAATCATCGGCCCACGATTTACAATATCCATGGTTACATATCATGTTATATCTCCTTTATAGGTAGTAGGCCGGGACTATTTAAGAACACCGAATCTATCTGCCGTCTTTTCTAAATGCTTTATAAATCCGTGTAGCGTTACGGTTTTAGAATCCCGTCCACAATTTGAGATGTAAATAAAAAGCTCTGCCCCGACTTCATTGCTAAAATCAGCTTGCATTTCCTCTGCATCCGCTTTTTCATACCAATCTTGCAGACGTTTTATAGTTGGTGAATAGTAATCCATCTGTATATCTCTCCCTTGATATATAGGTAGTAGGGGGTGTATCCCCCTTAAAATAGTGACGGCTGTATAATAGCTGTATACCGTTTTGCTATATCCACATTTGCTGCTGACATCTCTATGACAGTACATTTGCGATTGTTTTCATAGGCAACTTTCAGAGTCGTTGCCCTACCTCCGAACGGATCCAGAACCCTTCCTCCTGGTGGTGATCCGGCAAGTATGCAAGGTTCAATTAGTTCCTCAGGAAATACAGCGTAGTGAGCTTCTGAGAAGTTGGCAGTTGCAACAGTCCATACAGACCGTTTGTTTCGTGTTTCGCCGCTACCGACTGCCTTCATTGCCCCGTTTATCTTCGCGCCACCATTCCCCCGGTCGGATCCGCGTTGATTCTCAATGTCTTGTGCTAACCTTGAAATGCTAGATTCCGCCAACGGCTCTTTAATAACTTCATGGTCAAAATAGTATTGCTCTGACTTATTCAGTTGAAAAACATATTCATGGGCTTTGGCTGTGCGATCCGTGACACTCTCTGGCATCGGGTTCGGTTTATGCCAGATGTTATCCATGCGTAAGTACCATCCTTCCGCCTGCAAAGCAAACGCAGCGCGCCAAGGGATACCGACCAAATCCTTGCTTTTTAATCCGGACGGAATCTTTGGTATTTTCGTAAGTGCAGTACCAGGCTCTATTACATAGACCTCTTTTTGAGCAGCTTTATTTTTCCACGCGCCTTTACCACTGCCTGCATAGGTATCCCCCGGGTTTAGCCAAAGTGTGCCGTCTGATCGAAGTAAGCGCCATACTTCCCGGAAGGTAAGCACTATGTGGGCAATGTACATTTCCGGCGTAGGCTCCAGCCCAAGGCATCCGGTCCACTCTGGCACAGTGACAGGTGGCAAGCCCGGCATAGGTGTATATGTCACCTCGGGCCACTCGCTGGCAGGCAGACCATAATCCCTCAATCCCCAATATGGGGGACTGGTTACGCATGTATGAAATGATCCGGCCGGCAGAGTAGGCATAACCTCTATGTTGTTGCCGTGTAGTATCATGTGTCTCTCCCCCTTATGGAGGGCTGTTCCCTCCTAATTAATCATCTTCCCAATAGGATTATTAAAATTTCTTCCGTCTTTATAACCCTGCGACAAAGCTTCATGATCGCTCATTCTATTTATGTTAATAGGTTTAGGGTTTTTCCAACCTGCATTTTCATAAGCAACTTCAACAACCTCATGTCTAACAAGCACCAGCGCTAAACTGTCTTTAGCAATTTGTTCTTTGAATTTTTCACGTAGCCCTTGCAAAAATCCAGTAATGTAATCGTTCTTTATTGCGTTTGCTACTTTTCTTGATGGTGTATGAATTTCTTTTAAATAATTGCTGGAATGGTATCTGATCGCACTTTCAGCAAACTGTTGTACTTCCACGGCAATTGACACATCATCAGGCAGGCCAAGAAATCCAATAGCATAACCTCTTTGGGTGTAGCTGTAACATCTAAAGTTATCCGCTACAATCCATGCCAATTGCTTCTCCCACCACTGAACCCGCACTTTACGAATAGATTTCCGGGTAGCTTCCATAACTGTTTCTTGTTCCGGTCTGACATCAGCGGTGGTAAGACCATGTTTTAGCATAAGGCGCTGCGCCAAAAGCATTGCGGCCTGAGCTTCTTCCGCATTACCGTTATTTTCTGCTAGTTTAAAAGCCTTCTGAATCTTACGGATTGCGTCTTGCATCTGTTGTCCCTCCTTCTTATCCCCTGGGCCTAAAATGTGTTATGTCCTCTCTGCCCTTGGGGGCTAATCTTCAAAACGTTCTCCGTAGCCATAAGATGGAGATTGCCTACTAAAATTCTTCAAAGCGTCGGATATCATATTTGTAAAAATAAGCATTTCTTTATCATCCATAGACTCCAGCAAACGCACTTCTTTAGCTTTCAAAGTTCGTCCTGCCGCTGAAGTAATCAGTTCCATAACTGGTTTCATGGATTCTAGATGCTCTTTCTTCTCAGCTTCCACCCGTTCACGCGCCGCCTGCTTGCGGTTGTACTCTTCCCAATCTTGTTCATCAAACCAGAATCTAGGTCCATAAGTTAATGAATATGTCGTTATCCATCCTTGAAGCTCTTCCTCGTTTGTCTGGATACGATCATGACAGGTATCGCAGACACGCATCGCATTTGTCTTTACACCGCGTCCGCTTCTGCCTCTTGGCATAACGTGATGGGTTTGAGTGGATTTACGACCACACCCACATTGACAGAGGCCTTGTGTCTCTTCTATTAATTCAGTAATTACTTCTGGCGGAAATTCAGCTCGATCAGCCCGTGACGGACGTGATTGGTGGTGAGCAAAGATGTCTTTCTTCCATTCTGGAATCGGCTTTTTGCTTTTCTTTCGCTGCCCAAGGCTGCTGTACGATTTCTTCTCTTTGACTTTTTTCTCCGGTTTCCAGAATGTTTGATGAGACATTCTCCCTCGCCACCTTTCCAACAATTTGAATTCGTTTTTCCTTTGCTCATGCTTATATTTTGTACCTAATCTACTTCTACGCCGTTACGGTTTCACTGCGGATTTTAGAGATTCTAACAAACCTGCATCCTCTAAAACGGAATAATGTTTGTACCTTTCTTCTGTTGTTACACGCACTTCGCTTATCGTATGAGAAGCATAGAAGGCTACGGCCTGCTGTACTTCGATAGGCTCCT
This sequence comes from Paenibacillus sp. NMA1017, assembly GCF_058895805.1. Classification (NCBI taxonomy): domain Bacteria; kingdom Bacillati; phylum Bacillota; class Bacilli; order Caryophanales; family Paenibacillaceae; genus Paenibacillus; species Paenibacillus sp. NMA1017. Next base: position 531,801 of record NZ_JBZXYR010000002.1, read on the forward strand.
CATCAAGCTTGTTCAAGTCGAGCTTTTTCATGAACTACTCTCCCTTGCAAGGCGATTATATTTTTCTTCAAAATTATGTTTTATCTCAGGTGGTAAGGTATCAATAGCCTCATTCCATATGTTTAATAATTCGCTGTTACATGAAGCAAACTTTTGTATATCCACGTAACGTTCCACCAATGCTGTAGTGAACTCATCCATTTCTTGTTCTGTCATACACCATGCCTCCATTACGTTTTTGGTTCCAGTACAATGTTGCTCTTTTGGATACAGTGTTGCGTATCAAATCATTCAGCGTAGGAAAAGTTTCCTGAACTGATCTTGGCTTGTGCCAACCTCACCGGATAATCCCGGTGAACGCTCTGAGCTTAATGACCTGTTTATACTCGCTCAGACGAGTTTTTAATTCTTTGATCCAAATTGTAAGCAGGACGAAACTCCATTCGAATTCCCAAAAACCATCTTGCCAGAACACCCATTGCTTGTATGTTTTTCTCATGAAAATATACCTCCTCAAATTCGATATCGTATTTTGAATATTTATTGATTGTCCTAATAATATACGATATCGAATATTAAGTCAACATGCCTTGCTAAAAATTATTCGCTATCGTATAATTCGGCTGAGAGGTGAAGTACATTGTTTAAAGTGAAACCGAATCTGATGCCCTTATTAAAAAAGAAAGGTATCATTCAAACGGAATTGTCTGAAATGACTGGAATTCCACAAGGTTCAATTAGTAGATTTGATAAAAATAGTCGCCATGAAGCCTGGCATTTATTCGCTATCGCTAAAGCGCTAGATGTTACGATTGAAGATTTGTTTATTACTGAGGAGCAAGAGGATTAATTAAGAACCCTCTATGCTCCTTTTGTTTTGCCTAGATCGGATTAAGAAGTCTTTCAAGCCGTATAACCTCTTTCTGGAGGTACTGAATTAAATCAGCTGCCTCCTCCAGCGCCATGAGCTTCCAGTCATAGGCTATATCTGGTACCTGGTCTATGGTGGTTCCATACTTTTTTAGACCTTTCTCATTTTGTTTGTCCAGCAATTCTATGATCCGTTGTGTGACCTCTGGACGTTCAATTTCATTTTGAGAGCGTTTCATTTAGTTCCCTCCTCTGTTCTCGGTAGAATAAGCGTATCGCCATAATACTCCATCTCTGCCTGATTAGGGTCAATCACTGGTCCCCAATGATTATTAGCTTGCATGATACGAACAATATCAGCTGCATATGTTTCGTCGGTGTTAACTACCAGATAGGTATTTAAAGCTGGCTTCCCACTCAGATGTCGCATCTCTTGGATTTTCCAAAGAATACGGGATAACTCACTTTTATCCCGATCATCCAGGTAATTCTCAGCATCCTCATTTTTGATTACGGTGAATTTGACTTTCATTCCGTCCAATTCTGACATTTTTAATCTCTCCTTCGGCTCGTTTTACTAATTTATTGATTGCTCGTTTTCGTTCTGCCCGTTCTTTCTTGGCCTGCCGTGTAGGGATAAATTCGCCACGCCGCTTAACAAGTATTTCAATTGGTAAAGTCGGGTATTTTCGTTGGAACAGCTTCAGTTTCACTCTAAAGGTAGCCGTTTCTACTCCCTTTATGTCAATTACTCGCTGGCTTCCATCAAGATCAGTAACAAGGAAATCTGCAATGTAGGTCACCTTCGGGCTTTCTTGTAAGATGTATTTGGGCTGACAGACAAAATCCTTTATTTCCCCCAACTGCTTTAGCAAAAGCAATTCCTGATAGTACTCACCTTCCATTTTGCTGTCGAAGCGAATACCAGTCACATTAAGGTTATATTTCTTTACCAACCATTCCTCGAATAGTGTTCCATCGGCGGTAACAATTACTTTTTTTGCATTGTATTTACTCATCAGTCCGCCGTCCTATATGGTTGTACTACATGAACGCTTTGAGAATCATCGTTGCTAAGAATAAAAATTGATTTCGTTTTCCCGGTGAAAACCAGTGTTGCTTTATCTCCATCCAGCGCTTTTAATGCATCAATTGCATATTTAGAATTTAAAGAAACAGTTAGATCCGGTCCTGCAAATTTAATAGGTACTATGCTCTCACTTGCCTTACCAGTTTGTTTCCCTTTGCCCCGAATATTTATCTCCTTTTCAGTTACATCCAACACAACTGTGTTGTTTTTCTCTTCTTTAGCTAGGGTGTAAATAAGTTCAACAGACTCTAAGAATTCTTGTTTGTTTATCTCAATCTTTGTGCAGTTAGCTGGGACAATGACCATTTGTTGTACGTCAGGATATGCCCCTTCCAAAACACGCGAGTAAAATGTAAATCTTTCTGTGCGAATGAATGCATAAACTACCTGACCATCGTTCGCCTTTGAAAACCCGAATTGTATATCATCCTTATCCGTTATGATCTTCTGCAATTCAATAAGACCTCTGGCTTCAATTACAGCACTTCCAAAATCGCCTGCTTCAACATCCTTCTCGGTTTTCGAAAGCCGATGCCGATTGGTTGCTTCCATTCCTATTTTCCCGTTCTTGAGGTAGACATTAGCTCCGGTTATAATCGGCATGCTTTTGCCATCAATGTCTGCCGCAAAGATTGCCTTTTTGAATAATCCCCTTAGGTCTTTACCTGCAATTTCAATATATTCATTGTCATTTATTGAAGGAGGAGGAGGGAATTCCTCGGGGTCTAACCCAGCCATTTCAATTTCTTTATTCCGGGATGTGATAATTACATTCAGGCCATCTTCAGACTCTATTCGAACCTCGCCATTTAATTTCTTGAGCATTTCCAAAAACAGTTTAGGCAGTACCACTTTGCCGATCCGTTCAATTCGAACATGCTCTTCGAAAATATAAGACTGTATCGTAGCTCTATCGTCAGTTCCCGTTACGGTTAGCCCCTCTTGGTTAGCTTCGATTAAGAAACATCCAAGTATCGGCATAATACTCTTCGTTGAAACGGCTTTGCTTGCATCTTCCAAAGCCTCAGCCAACAATGCACTGTCCACTACTATATTCATAAGGTTTGACCTCCTCCTTCGAACTGTCCTTTTTAGCATTTGGGTTACATTCCGTGCATGGACCTAATATCATCATGGAGCCGAGAAACTGATACGCTACCTTACTACCGCCGCATGTTCTGCACATATGCTTACCCCCTACGTCTATTCCGTCCACCTACTGGCAGTATTTTTACAAATGGTTCAATCCGCTCGATAATTCGCGCCGCTTTCTTCTCATTCTGCTCACTAGGCTTGCTGTCTTTTGGATTCGCCAAATGCTGTTTCAACTCACTCATGGTTAAATTCGATGTGTAGATCGTCGTTAGGCGTTCCATACGTCGCTGAAGTATCGGTCCCAGGACTTCATCCCTTGTCCAAGTCGTTAATGACTCGGCCCCAATATCATCCAATATCAACACAGGAACTGTCCTCAAAGCATCAAGCTTACTTTCAACAGTTTCTGTCTTTGAACCAATCGCATCCTTGACCTCCAGTAGGAAATCAGGAACATAGACCATCAGTACGCTTACGTCACGCTTAGCCAACTCTTGTGCAATGGCTCCAACAATCCGACTTTTGCCTACACCCATCCGACCGTAAAAGTACAAACCTTTTGTTGTTTCACCTGGTACAAATTCATCACAAAAGTTTATTGCCGCCGCAATTGCAGATATCCGCTGTGGGTCAGGTTCAATGTCTTCAAAGGTGGCATTCAGGATGTGAGCCGGGATGTAGTGGCTCTTGATCCTCTGACCTATTCCTTTTTCTCTTTCGTAAGCAGCTAGCAATGGACATTTCTGAAGTCGGAAGACCAGTTCGTCAGCTTTGGTCGGGTTAGGCTCCGCAACGCTTGTATGGCCCTTCTGTTCGTTCTGGCAAGCCAGCAAACCCGGACACTCGCTGCATTTATCGCAATAGGATATATGCTGTGACAGATCTCTATATCGTTTGGGTTCTGTCAAATCGTCCGTTCTGTCTGGAAACTCAGCTTTCAGCCGATGAACCTCAGGATGGTTTGCTAGACGTTCCAGCACCGCAGCCTGTCTCTTGGCAAAACCAGCGGGTATTAATGCCTTTAATTCTTTGCCGAAGCTCTCCATATGGCATCAACCTCCCTGTTTAGCCCTCAGTTTTGCAAGCATATCCGCAATATCTACTTTTGTGTATTCACTTGACGGCATATCTTGAGGTTCATCCATAACAGGCAAAGGACTTTCGGCTCTCTCCCCTTTAGCAACATCCTCCCGCAAAGCGTGTAAGGAAAAAATGATAGTCGCACAATAACTCAGACTTCGTATCCCATCGCGTTTATGTTTAGGTTTAAATTTATCAAAGGACTGATCAATTCCGTCCAAAGCGGTTTGAAGCGGTACACCAGCAGCTAGCAATTCATCAATGCTCGTTTCGTCGGCTGCTGTAATGTATAATCCTTTCCCCCTGCGCTGTAGGTACTTGTTGGCAACGGCGTTGTGATAATCTAGTTCCGCAGATGATATTTCGTCCTGTCCAGAGTCGGCATCTGTTTCAGGAGTGACAGGAACGGTATCCTGTCGGGTGAACGGTATCCCCTCATCTTCGGATTTGATTTCAGTCTCGGGCGTTAAACAACAACAACTTTCTTTTTCTAGTTCTAAATCTAATTCTTTATCTGTTTCGTTACCGACCGTTACTGTAACGTTACCAGTAGCGTTTCCTGTAACAGGAGGATCTGCTTCACCTGAACCAAGCTGCTTCTGCTTATCCCGATATTTTTGAACCCTCTTTTTAGTTTGTTCCCTGACCTTCTCCATTCCGTCCACATTCTGATGCTTCTCCCAGTTAGGCAGAAAGAAAGCTCCTTGCTCTGAAACTTCCAGCATCCCGAATCTTTCAAAGATGGATAGAGCCATTTTTATAACTGGCAGCGGCCTCTTGATCACTGAAATCAACATATCCTCTGTATATGGAATGGTTTCGGTCAGCATGATGTAACCGCCCATATTTGATCTACCTGTCATGGTCATTAGTTTGAGCCATATAACAATGATCGTGTCAGCTTCGGGCATATCTTCGATGATTTTAATTTTTTCGTCGTCAAACATGCCAGTACTGAGCTTGATCCATTTTATTTCTGCCATGTTTCAACCTCTTCTCAGCTTTTGAATCATAAGCCTACCTGTTTGCGTTGGCGTTGTTTCCAAACTCCGCTAGCAGAACCTTGAGGCTGTATTTTAAAGAGTTTATTACCTGGTCATTACTTTCCACAGCATTATTCCAGCGGACCTTATCAGCTTCTGCATCTGCTTCTTGGATGCGAAGTTCAATTACCGCCAATTCCGCACGCTGCTCCCTTAGGTTCTTTGCTGCAATATACGCTTCAGCATAAACACGCTTCCTCTCAGCATATTTCTTCTTATAATCCCTTACGGCCTCAGCTGCCTTGCGCCCCAGAAGAATCTGGACTTCGGTCAATAATTCAATCTTACGTGCCAGTGTAGCAGGGTAATCATGGCTGCATTGATCCGCAAGACTATAAAGCTCTCCGAGCGTATATTGTTTTTGTAGAGACAATGCAGCCACTCCTTAACCCTCTATTAATATTCTTCGCCGTAATAAGTATCAACTTCGTCTTCATCCACGATAACCTTGGCTCCAGTCGCAAAAATTTGGAACATCAATTTTTCAAAATGGTAGAACGATGTCATAATATCTTTGTTATTGGAAAGGTTCTGACCATCAATTTTAGAGTCATAGACGTGTCCTTCTTTGTCCAAGTGGAGTTGATATTTGTATCTGTACTTTGACTTTTCAGAACCCCACGAATCTCTACTTTCGCTTTCTGGATCAAAATAGATGTGACGATACCCATCCTCCTCGCCTTCCAAAATGAAAGATATTTTTTCACCATCTCGTTCATGGTCATCATTCTCATCTTTCTTCATTGCTTCAATCAATTCAGACAACTTGTATTCAGGTTTAATACCGACAAGCATTTGTTCCATGTTTTCTTTAATTTTTTGCACACCTTGAATATGGAGAGCCGCATTCAGCTGAGATTTAACTTCATTCAAAACCATGAGGTTATATCCGCTTATACCCAGTTTTCTCATATCGATTTGCAATTGCTCTTTTACATGATTTTCTAACTCTTTACGGAAATCTCCGTAACTGCCAAAGTAATCTTCTATCACTTTTTTGATAGTAGTCTCAAGTTGCTTTTTAATGACCTCCTCAACAAAACCGTCTTTTTGAATTGTTTGCATCGCATCATTTACCAAATTATTTAAGTTCATATTATTACGCTCCTATTTTCAATTTTTAAATTACGTGATATACTGCCGTTGAAATGTTTCTTAAATGATCGTGTTGGTAGCACGATTGTTTGTCTGGGCTTCTCTGTCTATTCTTTTGCGGTATAACTTACGGCAATAGTAATTACAGAAAAGTCCTTCTTCGTTTGGAGCAGGGTGTTTCTGACCATCGAATACCTCTTTCCCACAATGATTGCAGCAGCCTATTCCTTTGCCGGATATCTTGTATCCTGATGCCTTAGGAGCCTCTAGCCCTTCATATTCTTCGTTTTTGAACTGCTCCAACTCAATTAATTGGGCAGTAAGCAGATCTATTTGGGCATGAATTTCGTCATTAGGTAATCCGAATTTAACAGCATCAATACTATCCTCGTACAATTCCCGTAGTTGCGCTCTAAGCGCCCTAGACTGTTTATGCTCGTCCAACTCTCTCAGCTCCATATCTCCGCTTCAAGTTCGGATATTCTAGTTTTTAATTGCCTTTCTTGTTCCTTCAAAGGTTTCATCTTCTGGATACAAACATGATTAGGCCATGGACTATCTGTAACAGCATATTGAGTTTTATAAATGACCTGAAGCTTTTGTTCAATAAGTTCTTTTTCCTTTTGAAGAGAAAGCTTTTTCTTATCCTGCTCTGTCAGCTCTAGCATCTCAATATCTACTGCATGTTGACAATTCAACCAGCAATGCATAAGTAATACAGCGGATATAAGTGAGTCTGCTGGTTGATATAACGTAAACTTTTGCCCTTCATCATCTACGACTGGTACTGAGTAAATGGTTTGTGTCTGGCTGCTCATTTTGATTTCGCCTCACGCTGGATATTACGAACGATAATGGCATGTTGCAATGGATTACCAAACCAGATACGAGCCAGCTCTGGAAGAGTCATGTCGAAACCTCCTTTAGATATAGTCTTCGGGACGAAAATCTTGGACAAAATAAATCGCATCGGCGTAATCTATGCGCCGGATGTGGCTGTACTTTGCCACGCTGAACATGATTTTCAGCTTACTCCAGATCATCCGACGATATTTCCCAACCATCTCATTAAATTTGCCGTCCGTTTCCTGGTAACGATCTTTCGTGAGTGCGTTGGATCTGATTCTTACTGCATCCTGTAACTGATAGCATTCAGCATCCGTCAGGGTTACACTATCCCGAACCTCCTGAACCATCATCTGAACTTCTTCCACTTTTTCAGTTACATCCAAATGCATTTGCTTAATACCGTCCACAAGTCCACGAATTGCCATGCCTTGAGCCTCTGTCAGTTGCATTTGCTTTTCGACAACAGACAAGAAATCAGGCTGTTGATTAGGGTTAATTAATGTCATTTCTCTACCGCCCTTCTGCCATCTACGGCTGGTCGAATCTGTTCAACAAAGGCTTCCAGCATGTCCAAGCTTTCGGACAACCGCTTCTTTTCAGAACTACTTGCACTACCTATTGCACCCAGCATGAATGAGGTAATTCCGACCTTTTGTAGAAACTGCTTTACATGGATGCTGACTTGAATCGTATTGCTATCAGCCTCAAAACGAAGTTTCTTCATCTGAGCTGCTGCCTGCTGTTCATCGAAATCGTCCGGTTGCTGGAGCTTGATAGTCTCAAGTTCTTCCTTAGCTCTTTGATAGCCACCTCGCAACTGTTCTATTTTAAGACGCTCAGCCTCCAAATCTTCTTTGAGCTTGCCTTTCCAGTATTCGTCACGCTGCTTGAGTTGTGCTTCGGCTTCTTTTTCCTTCTGCCGGATGAATACAGTGGTTTCTTCCTCATGACGCTCTACAGCAGCAGATACGGCATCCTCAAGTTGATCCACAGGAATGGCATCTTTGTACTGTCTTTGCAACTCAAGCTTGTCAAGTTCTGCTTTCTCCGCTCTCTCTTCGGCTTCACGGACAGCGGCCTCCAACCGGGTTTTTGTCTCCACGAACGCTTTATGAGTGCTAATCAATCCTTCATCAAGCTGCTGGATAATCTCCGGTGTGGCATTCTCAGCGATGAACTTCGCCTTATCGTACTGTCTGCCAGAGCCGAACCCTGCTTGATCCGCTACAATGTCTCGTACTTGCCCGGTAGGTTGGTCAGGAAAATTTTCCGTACCTCCAGCCATGCGCTCTTTGGCTTTCAAACGTTCGGCCTCTTCAAGTCGCCGCGCCCATTCTACTCGTTCAGAAAAAGTGAACTCTTTACGATGTTCATTTTCAGAAATCTCAAGCTGAAGCTGATGTTCAAAGTCTTTGATTTCCATAATTCTTACTGTCACTTCTGAGCGTCCAAGGAACTGATGCGCTCTCAAACGCCGCTCTCCGGCAATTAGCTGATAATCCGGTGTTACTACAATAGGGTTTATAAGTCCGTTTTGTTCTATATCCCGTGCCAGTTCTTCGATTCCGCCGAAGTCTTTGCGGATGCGATCACTGACTTTGATTTTGTTAATGTCAATTTGCAAGTTGATTCTCCTTCCTAAGACCGATAATTAACTTTATCCTGTTCCCTTCCCCAGGCATCTAAAGCTGCGGAGCTGAACACAATCCTAGTTCCGTATCTCCTATGCGGAATTTGTTTCTTTTTACACATGTTGTAGAGCAATTTCTCCGAGATACCAAGATATTCGGCAGCTTGTTCCACATTTAATCTTTTATCTGTAGCTGTATTCAACCTTTCCATTAATCGTTTTTCGGCTGCGGCAACTTGAACAGCAACAATTTCGTTGATCGCTTGTTCAATAGCTGTCATAAAATCCTCCTTCTCGGTGTATAGTAATTAATAATTACGTAACCAACAAAAAAAATATTCAAATAAACGTAATTATCTATTGCGAAAGTGTTGGTTACGGTATATAATCTATTTGTGCATGAGGCTTACTGGTTCGGGTCTTTCACCGGATAAATCTTTCCAACAATCATAAACATCTGTTTTAAAATAGCGTGCTATTTTAAACATTAAACTTACACCAGGTGTTGCTAGACCTTTCTCTAGATGTCTCAAGTAAGTTTCAGAGATATCCAGTTCTGAAGCCACCTTTCTTTGGGTGCCAACCTCTTGTCTTAATTCGATTAATCTGAGTCTAGGGAGGCTTTCTTCAGATTTTGTTATATTACTTTTCTTCATTGGTATTCACCTCCAATCTTCCGTAACTGAATATTACCATGTAATTGATAATTACGCAAGTGTCACTTACGTAATTTATAAATCTTTTTTAGGCGGTGTATTTGTATGTCCTCTTTGGGCGAAAGAATTAAAGCTTTGCGAGAAAAAATGGGGTTGACACAAGATGATTTAGCTGATGCTTTGGATATGAATAGAGCTAATATTTCGAATTATGAGCGAGGAACAATCACTAAAATACCCAGCAATATTTTGGGGAAGCTCGCAGATGTATTAAACACCAACGCAGATTATTTGCTTGGAAGAATTGATGATGCTGCACCGAAAACATACTCCATACCTTCCTGGGCATCCCCTAAAGACGTACGAGATTTCAAGACAATGCTCTTAGAAGATGGCCCTATTATGTTTGATGGTGTACCAATTGAAGAAGAAGATCGACAAAAGGTACTTCGCGTCATGGAGGCTATGTTCTGGGATATCAAAGAGAAAAACAAGAAGACCTACGGACGAAAGAAAAAAGACGAGTAGGTGCAGCCTATGGACGCTACTATTGATAAACTCATAAAGAAATTCAAAACAAATAATCCTTATGAGATAGCCTATGGTCTGAATATCATTATTTATCATGCAGATTTGGGCCGATCAACCAAGGGGATGTATTACAGAAAAATGAGAAGAAGATGTATCGTGATACACAATAACCTGGATGAGAATTGGAAGCGCATGGTCTGTGCTCATGAACTTGCTCATGACCAACTACATCCGGGTTTAAATAGATTTTGGCTTGATCAGAATGCATTTTTTAACACTGGAAAATACGAGAGACAAGCCAATATATTCGCTTTGAAGCTACTTACACATGGCATAGATCAATATATCGACGAATCCATTTCACATTATTATTTGAGATGCGGAATTCCTCTCGAACTACATAAATTATTTATCCAGTAGTCATTATGGAATGATGGTAGTTTTTCCATGCACAAAAACAGAACATACGTTCCTATTAAGGAGGTGATTTAACTGATATAGGTCGTTAGAATCAGGATAGAATTAGGAAGGAGTTACACTATGGCTAAAGGAAGTATAGAAAAACGAGGAGAAAATACTTGGCGGTTAACAGTAGACCTCGGCCTAAATGCTGACGGCACCCGCAACCGACCACGTACATCTATCACAATTGAAGAGCCGGCATTAATGAAACTGTCTGTAAAATGCGCAAAATTATCGGAAGCCCCGAAAAAATTAAGAGAATATCTGGATGATCATTTGGCGGATTTCAAACGAGAAGTATTAAGCGGAAATTATATTGCGCCATCAAAAATGACTTTCAAGGACTTTTACGAAAATGAATGGAAACCAAAACATGCTGTGATTGAATATAAAAACGGCACCACTCTAAAATCACATTGTTCGAAAATCAACAATCACGTATTACCGACGATTGGACACAAACTACTTGATGAGATAACGACGATGGAATTGGTTAAGCTGTTTACTGATCTACGGAAACCAGGTGCTCGCGTCGACAAACGAGGAGGCAAAGACCAACTATCGTCTCGCACGGTGCAATATGCATATGATGTTACGATGAACATTTTTAAACGGTCTGTTGAATGGACCGTTATCAAAACAAACCCAATGGATGGTGTTAAGCGACCTCAAATCAGCAAAGAGAATAAGAAGGTGCGAAAGGATCGGAAAAATTACTACGAAGAAGATGAAGCGACAGCTGTAATTGATGCGCTACTTGAAACTAAATCGGTATGGCGTATGTATTTCCTTGCGGCAATTATCGGAGGTTTTAGACGCGGAGAGTTAATTGCACTTGAAATTGATGACTGCGACTTTGTGAATTGTAGGCTGCGGATTGACGAGAGCATATCAAACACCGAGGACGGTCAGGCCGACATAACGGACACTAAGAACGAAGCATCAAACGATTATGTGGACATGCCTCTGTGGTATATGGAAGAGTTGGCTGCTCACATCAAAGCGTGCCGGAAGCTAAAAATGAAACTGATGGACAAGTGGCAAGGTGGCGACCGCAATTTCGTATTCCATTCCGGCTACGGCAAGCCTTACTACCATACTACACCGACACAACGGTGGAAAGATTGGTGTGAGAAAAACGGGTTTCGATATGTAACCCTGCACGGTCTGCGGCATACGAATGCAACGTACTTATTAGAGCAAGGAGCATCTATAAAAGAAATTCAACATCGACTGAGACATGCTACATCGCAAGTCACCAGCGATACGTATGCCCACGTAACAAAAAGGCTCAGCCGCAAGACCGCTTCGCACCTTGATAAGTTCGATCCGAGAATCCGTCCCCAATCCGTCCCCAACGGCAAAAACGACGCTCATTCTTCTTGATTTTGTCGATTCTAAAAGTCCCATACAAAAACAAAAGATCCCTTATGTATCAAGGGATCTCAGGTGCTTTTCTGAATGCCGAGGACCGGGATCGAACCGGTACGGTAGTCACCTACCGCAGGATTTTAAGTCCTGTGCGTCTGCCAATTCCGCCACCCCGGCATAAACTTAGGAACGCTAATCTTTACACTTACTTGTCTTACAAGTATCTGAGAAACATACATCTGATATGAACTGTTCTCGTTATGTAAATGTCGTTCAATTGGGCACCAACATATAATACGATAATTTTATCGGTTTGTAAAGTGTTTTTTTAAAAAATAATAAAATTTTCTTTTTGTATAACTTGTGCGCATTTGAATTACACTAATAAACGTCTTTCCAAACTACCAGAAGGGGTGTTACGAATGCGTGAAGGTATGATTCCAGCTGTTCTTGGAACGGTAGTATCGGCTTCAGGCGCTGTGCTGCTGAGCAGTAAGTACAAACTTGCAGCTACAGGCATTCTCGGTTTCGGACTGGCTCATGTTGTTCTGGGAGCGATTGATCTGATTGAGCATCGCTAGTCGTTTGGGAAGTACCGGGCGGGATTCAACCCCTCCCGGTTTTATTTTTATCAACGTTTAGTCTGGAGCACAAGCGTTTATGTAAAGTGTAGAAGCTGAATATACCTAATAAAGGAGCTGTGATGTGCCATGAGAGATAATAACTCTGAAAAGAATCGTACTGATGATCAAATCGAACATAAACATTCCTTGGACAAGCGCGAGCCAGGATTTAATCGTATTCCTGACGCCGATGCAGATACACCTGCTGCTACCGATATGATTGATGAAGCCATAGGCCACGGGATAGACAAGTTGCGTAACGATTTCACAAAATAAAGCATGGGTAATAGGACATGGGTTTTTCAACAGCTCTTAATTCATCATTTTGATATGTACAGTGATTTCGTAAAATCACTTAAAGATCAGCATGATCCAGCCTATGATCGAGATCCACAGCACGATGCTGATTAAGAGTCCACACATGATACCAAAAGAGAAATTACCTTCATTCTTCGGCATAGTACTGCCAAATTTCAATCTAAGCTTCATTTGATTCCAGTTCATAGAACCCCCTCCTTAAGTTCTATTTCGGAATATGAAGCTTATTTTTGTAGACCTATAGTCATGTTTTTAAAAATAAAAAAGGGTTTTTCGTCCTATCATCCTGATCGTGGAAACAGGATTACAGCTATACCGACTAAACAAATCAATCCACCAATGAAATCGTACAAGTCAGGTGTCTTTTTATCAATCCACCAGCCCCATGCAATGGAAAGAACAATAAAGACACCGCCGTACGCTGCATATACACGCCCAAAGGAGGAGAACACTTGAAAGGTAGCAATGATTCCATATACAGCCAAAATCACTCCGCCGCAAAGTCCGACATACCATGTCTTCCCTTCCCGCAGCCACTGCCAAATCAAGTATCCTCCTCCAATTTCAGCGATGCCAGCCAATATAAAAAGTAAAGCTGCCTTTAACACCATTTCACATCCCTAATTCTTCAAATTCTTTTCGGTTTTTTTGGATATCTCATTAGAGCACTCGACCTAAAATGATAATCAATGCAATCACGCCAACCAGAATCAGCAGGTTTCATAGGAGTACCTCCTTTTCAATCCACTTTAATCATACCAAACTTTTCCGTCGATTTCGCGTTGCTTTTATGCATATACTTACCACATATTTCTGATTGCATCTTCATATATGTGAAGTGTACATCCATATGTCAATATTTCGCTGAATATAAAGTATGATGTCGAATCAAGGTAGAGTGGGTATTTAGACGTCTTTCATTGCAGGACGGTAGTTATGGTATAATTTAGTCAACTTGTTCAAGATCGTAACCAGCGCTCAATTGTTTACTCAACTTGTATTAAATTCACATCCAAGAATCCACATCCCGGTTACAACCTGCATTATCTGTTTGTAAACCCAGGAGGAGGATACCGATGTCCCCAATCTTTATAGCAAGTTTAATGATAATGGGCATATTTTTATTTCAGGCAGCCATCGTTCTCGGCATCATACATTGGATTTCGAAACACACCCAACGTCCAGCACAAACCAAAATGTATCTTACAATGGGTTTGCTCGTTGTAATTTTAGGCTTCCTTGTATGGGACAACTGGATACACTCACAGGAATTCAATGGATGGGCCACGATTAGTCTGCTGGTGATTATTATTAGCGCCTATATACAGCTTAGAAAACAAAAAGAAAAATACTAATCCCATTACCATGCATCAAAGGAGGAGCGCCATGAAATCTCACTCAACACGCTTTTGGTTACAGAGGGTGCTACTGCTAATGCTTGTTTTACTCTTCAGCGGCTCTCAGCAATCATTCATTGTTGCCGATGCCGCCCCGCCAATTAATGTTCAGGCCTCTACCAAAGCCAAGCAATTACTTGCCTACCTATCTAATGTACCGGATGATATGCTAATTTCCGGGCAGCATGATTACTTAGAGGCACCGGATGAACAAAATAACAAGCTACAACAAATCAGCGGACAATACGCAGGACTTCACGGCTATGAGTTTGGAGGATTGGCTAATCAGTCACGTACGGCCCTACGAGAGCAACGTCAGCGTGTTGTGACTAGTGCTATCCAATGGAGTGAGGACGGCGGAATCGTAGCTGTTACCTTCCATCAGGCGCTACCAGGCAAACCCAAAACGTGGAAAAACGTACAAGCAAAAATTACTCAAGATGAATTTAATCGTTACATCACGCCGGGTACCCCGCAATATAAACAACTGATCGCCGATCTGGATGAGGTGGCTCTATCCCTTAAGACCTTACGAGACGCAGATGTGCCTGTTTTATGGAGACCCTATCATGAAATGAACGGCAACTGGTTTTGGTGGGGGAACAAGCAAAATTACGCTAAGTTATGGAATCTAATGTATGATCGGTTCACTCATGTCCATCATCTGGATAACCTATTGTGGGTGTGGAGTCCCAATGCCCCAAACGCATATAGCACTCCCTATAATCTTTCCTTCCCAGGTATTAACCGGGTAGATATTCTTGCAGCTGATATCTATAATAATGATTACAAATTCTCCTACTACACCGAATTGCTAAAGCTTGCGCAGGGCAAACCTATGGGAATCGGAGAAAGTGATATTCTGCCGAGTGCGAAGGTGCTGCAAAATCAGCCAGCCTGGGCCTATGCTATGACATGGGGAAAGGAACTGTCGGCAACCAATTCACAAGCAGCAATCAGACATTTTATGAACCAAAATAATATTATCACACGAGACCTTCTTCATGAGTCCCTTCGCTGAAAGAAAAAAGCTTCCACTTTGCTTTAGGAGCAAAGTGGAAGCTTTTTTATACCAAATCCAAATAAAGCTCTCTAACTATTTCTGATAACTTCTTCAAGATCAATATCGGCATACGCCTCTTCACCAAGATGTACGGATACAATGGTGTAGATCCGCTTGGACAATCTAGACATCAGCCGATCACCCGGTGCTACAGAATATTCTTCCCGATAATCTCCAATTTTGTGAAAACCGCTGGACATATGGATGTACAAGTTGCCCCTACGTGTTTTACCATGCACCAACATCAAATCTCCTCCTGCTGTGTAACCAACCTAATTTCCCTGTTACATGTATATCGGTCAGAACAAGATAGGATATAAGTCCCTGGTATCCTTCTTTCGTTTCACATGTTAGTGCACGTACACGAAACGGGTCTGCCAGTGATGTGACAGACCCGTTTTTGTAAACCCATTTTCGTGATTTAGGAAAAAACTATTCTTGATAGGATTCTGCTATTGCATTCGCTGCAATGATTGCATTGTACACGTCAGCAGGACTAACCGGGAACGGCATGTTAACCATTGTATCATTCGATGCACAAGCAGCTTCAGCCACTTGGCGCCATTCAGCCTCAACAAATTCCTCTACACCCAAGTCACGAAGCGTCAATGGAAGGCCTACATCCTTAACCAGTTTAATCACGGTTTCCAGTTCTTCTTTCGGTGCATTTTCCAGCACTAGCTGGGTTAACAAACCGAATGTGACTTTCTCACCATGCTGTGCTTTATGAAGCGAAGGAACAGCCGTCATACCATTATGAATGGCGTGTGCTGCTGCCAATCCACCTGATTCTGCACCAACACCGCTCAGATAAATGGTAGCTTCAATCGTATCCTCCACCGCACGAGTATATACTTTACGATCTACAGCGCGTTTGGCCTTCACAGCATTTTCCAGCAACGTATCATAACAAAGACGAGCAAGTCCCAGCCCTGTAGTGGAAGGCTTGTTCAGAACCAGGTTATCCCCGTTGGCCTGATAGCAAGCACGAGCTTCAAAATAAGTGGCCAGTGCATCACCGATTCCAGCTGCAAAGAAACGTGCAGGCGCTGCTGCCAGAATGCCTGTATCCGCCAGTACAACGTCTGGATTAGTAGGCAGGAACAGATATTCATCAAAAGAGCCATCTTTTTTGTATATAACCGCAAGCGCGGTACAAGGAGCATCTGTAGAAGCAATCGTTGGGAAAATAACAACAGGCAGCTTTTCATAATAAGCCGTTGCCTTGGCGGTATCCAATGTTTTTCCCCCGCCAATCCCTACAATAATGTTCGAACCATGTTTACGCACCAATTCGCGGTTACGATCAATCTCTTCTTTTGTACATTCATATTGGAATTTCTCGAAGACCACTTGGTTACCAGCTGCTTCAATTGAAGCGCCTGCCTCCTTTTGGGCCCTTTCAAGTATGAACTCATCGCAAATAACAAAGGCTTTATCGCCATAATCCTTAATATAGTCATTTAACGACGAGAGTAGATTTTGTCCAGAAATAAATTTCTTGGGTGAAGTGACGGACCTTACAACGTTTGCCATGTAAATTCCTCCTCAGCTTTGACTCATACTCAAATTAATAATGATTTGGGCATGTGACCCCTTAACTATAAACCTCTTTTCACGTTATTAAAAGGCTTATTATGGAATATTTTATGAACAAATTGTGTATCTATTGAAATTGAACAGTCGAGCTCCATTCAGAATACAGGATACCCATCATGATACGATCGTAACTGTTGCCATCACGAAGAACAGCGGAACGAACTCTACCCTCAAGCTGGAACCCCGCCTTCTCATAAGTTCGGATCGCTTGTGTATTGTACTCAATCACATCCAAGCCGACCCGATTCAAATTGAGCTCATAAAACGCATAACGAAGAATGAGCCGTACCGCTTCTGCCCCAAAGCCCTTGCCGCGGTAGTCCGTATTACCTATACCTATTGCCAGCTGTCCGCTGCGATTATTCCACTCAATCCCGTGGATAGCAACAAATCCGATCAAGACATCATCTGCCAATGTTCTTAATCGAAAATAGACCTCGTTAGATCTGGGAGATCCTTCTGACTCCATCTGTTTCAATGTGTAAGGAAGCGCTAAATCCGTATCTACATTTCGCAGATACTTCGCATCCTCACCCCATTTGAACATCACTTCGGCATCTTCCTCCCTGACTGCGGCCAGTTTTATTCGTTCCCCATAAAATAAATTTTCGATCTTAATGACCCTTCAGCTCCTATTATGAATTGTGTGCCATGTTTTCCGTCATAATTGTCATGCTATCCGATGTCCGCAATATAAGCTCTCCCTTTTAATTCAATGTTTAAATTTTACAAAATAATCAAACATAACACAACCAAATCATTACAATTGTCATTGTGCGACACACAAAAAAAGACCTTGCAGCTGCAAGGTCTTCGCATAACTAATATTTAAACAACATAGCAACCAGTTGATATCCGGCTCCAATCGTCCAGAACAGCACATAATCACCGCGCCGGATACGACCCGATTCAACACCTTCATATAGAGCAATGAACGGGCTACTGGTACCTGTGTAACCATATCGATCACCCACATAGATCATTTGGGCATCCTCTAGCTCCAAGTGATCCTGAATCTTTAATACATTTGCCAACGAGAACTGAGACAGACAATAAGCCCGTACATCCTGAGGCGTCAGCCCATTCTTTTTTAAAATGCGTTCAAGCAGATCAAATGTTGGAGGCAAGGCCATATTGGCGTCGAATGGAAGCCACTGAATATATTTTCCGGGGGCGTTCCTTTGGAGTGTTGCCGCTAACCCCTGAGCCGGGTACAAAATTTTATCTATATTGACTGGGTCCGTAAAATACATCGAATCTATAAATCCGGTGTCTTCTTCTGTACGCTCCAAAATAGCCGCACATGCAGCATCTCCATAGTTCGCATAAGTAATCTCATCCTCCGGACCGGAAATGAGTGAATTATAATCCGAACCGATGATAAGCGCTGTCCGCACGTCAGGATTAGATAACATCGACCGACTGGCTTGATCAACAGCGACTGTCATCCCTGCACAATTCGCGTTGGAATCCATCACAGCCACATCATGTCTGGCCCCAATCGCATGGTGAACAAATAAGGCATTCATCGGAAACAGTGACTCAGGAACTTGAGTGGAAAACACGATCATATCCACGTCACGGCCTGTCATACCAGCCTGTTCCAGAGCTTTTTGCGCAGCCGCAATTCCCATTGTTAAACCGTTTTCGCTCGGGTCATCAATGATATAACGCTGTTTTCTACCCATATGCTCCATGAAGCGCCGAATATCTTTGCCCCGCTCGTCAAAATGGCGAACATAGTATTCGTTATCCAATGAATGGGACGGATGGTACACACCCAGTGCTTTTATTTTGATATGGCTCATCAGGCTTCCCCCTTACACATACGTCAGCGCATTATTGTACAACAATATCTACGTTGTTTAATCCTGCTTCGCGTGCTACTCGACCAAGCTGCATTTTAATAATGGTTTGTTGAAGGCTGATACCAAAGATTACTTTGGCAAATCCAGTTTCTTTATAACGTACAAATGAGCCCTTCAATTTTTCCACTTCTCCCGGACCCAAAAGTGCCATCTGGGTACAATCTACCTTGAGTGTAAAGCTAGACGCCTGAATGGATGAGGTTTTGGCTACATAATCTTTTACAAAGCTATTATACTCCTCCTGGCTAAAAACTCCATTCACCGCCATATGTACCGTTTTCATGGCTTGATCTACTTCGATAGTGTAAGGATGTTGACTCATTTTAGAAAGACTCCTTTAATTTCATTTTTTTGTCTATTAAGAGTATCGGAATAATAGGTAGAATTTTTAAGATTAAATCAGTTAAATCACCACTAAAATATTACAAATTTGCGAATATAAAAAACCGTCACTGCTTCTGGAAGAAGCAACTGACGGCTAGAAATTTGCGTATTCTCATGTGAAATTAATTCGTAAACGTATGGCGACCGAGTGAGATGACAGCCGGGCGACTTTTACTCCATTTGGCTGTGGCAATGGCCGGGTTGTAATAAAACAAGGACCCATTGGTGGGATCAGCACCATTAAGTGCCTGTCTGGCTGCACGGTAAGCAGTCTTGTTGGGTTTCAGGCGGTATTGTCCATCCTGTACAGCGGTGAATTGGCCAGGCTGCAAAATAACGTCCGGGATCGAGCTTGGAAACTCGCCGGACTGAACACGGTTTAATACGACAGCGCCAACAGCCACTTGACCTTCAAACGATTCTCCGCGCGCCTCAGAATAAATGATACGAGCCAGTTGATCCAGCGCGGTTACGCGCACTTCTCCGAAGGATTCCAGCTTGGCTTGTGTAGCCGCTCCGGCTACTCCATCAGGTGTCAGACCGTTATCCCGTTGAAAACGAGCCACCGCTTTACTGGTCAGAGAACCATAGTACCCAGTAAACCCGGCTTTGAAATAACCGAGCGAATGAAGCTGCTGTTGAAGCTCCAGCACCCGTTCGCTTTGAACCCCTTTCTTCAAAGCTGACGATTGTGCTTGTGCTTGTCCTGGTGCGACTGACAATACAGTACCTAACATACATGCGCAGGACAGGATTAAAATAGATAATTTTTTCATATTCCAGACAACCTCCTCTTCCATGTTCTGTCCGGTGCAACCATTCCGGCCTGTACAACTCAGGGACGTTTATCCGATGATGTTTCTTATGACATAACTTATGCCTAGCTGCAGAAATGACGCGTGGCTACATACGAAATGGGACAATCATGCTTTCACACGTCCGTTGCAGTATACCACAAGCCGCATTTACGTATCATCCGGCTCTGGTCCTAAGACTACCTAAGCAAATAAAACGCCATCCCTAGAGGGATGACGTGTATTAAAAGCAATGGATCATGTTCTGACCACACTTGAATACGTGACTTTTTTCGCTATTTTTCGCTTTAACTTGGCCGGGACCGGAGCCTGATTTCTATGAATTCAGATCACATTTCCGCGCACACATACATGGGCGTATGCATAGGGTAGCGTACGATCCTCAAATTTCGAATAACAGAAAGGCAGGAAACGACGCGTGAATTCATATATGGATTACACCTCTCCTACTGTACAATTCACCTATGATTTAAGTGATAATGTTTTGTTTCAGAAGGATGCTCAAAACTCGATCAACGAGCTGTCGATCCAGCAGCTGAATACATTGGCAAATGTATCGCTGCTGGATATTCGCCTTAGCACAGCTAATGTTGTGGAGCCTCACTATCACCAAAATGCCACAGAACTGGTATACTGCATCTCTGGAGCAGTAACCGTGTCACTGATTAACCCCTTCACCCTCGAGTTGCGACATTTTCCGATCACACCTGGTCAAGTGGCTAACGTTCCTCAGGGATGGTGGCATTATCTGGTCGCCACGATGGACAGCACTCATTTGTTGACCATTTTTAATGCTCCGACCCCTGAATTTATACTGGGCTCCGACATTTTGCGACTAACGCCAAGTAATATTCTGGCTCATACTTACTGCCTGAATGAGAATAAGATTCAGGAAGCACTCTCCCCTATTAAAAAGCCTGTCATCATCGGTCCCCCCAATGACTGCAAGCAGCAGCCGCCCCGAAAACCTGGGATACATGTAAGGCTTGCCGATACTTCAGCATATCCTCAGGCAGCCCCCCAAAAAGGTTACGCTTATACCCATGGATATCCTGGCTTCTCTTTTAATCCCTATCAAGAATAGGCTAACTCTAGTTAGGCTTTAAGTTTGAGGGAATACCTTTTCCCTGTATGTTCGCCGTTACCATAAGACCGTCCCTCTCATAAAATGCCAATGTATAAGAGGGGGTGATGGAATGGACGCTTATTACAACTGTTTGAACTGCATGAATAAAAAGGTGCGTATTCTCACCATTGACGGAAAACAGTACGAAGGAACCATTACGGATGTGGATCGTAATAATGTGTACTTAAAAACAGAACGGAACGGACGTGTACAAACGTCAGCCTTTTATCCTGGCTACGGGTATGGTGATCAAATCTTAACTTTGAGCCTGTTCACCCTGCTGGCGATTGCGTTAATTTAATCCCTGATCCATTGTCCGTTCCTGTCTATAAATGCCAATGTACCTCAAATGACAGCTGCCCAGCCCGGCACAGTTTGTGTAGGGCTTGTACGCTGTTATTTGAGGTGTTTTATCATACGTTCCATCCTCTAAAACACTTAACCCCCCATCGGTTATATACCGATGGGGGGTTAAGCTACTCATTTCAATTTAAACCCATAAAGACTTAGTAATGATAACAAGCAAAATGAACAGTACCAGGATAGCTCCTGTCGATGTCCATACTCCTGGGTAGCCCCCTACTGAACCGCCGCCACAACCTCTTTCACATTCACTCATGGTCATTGCCTCCTTCAATTCAAGGTACAACATAGCTTATGTATTGAGCTTTCCTATGGACCGGGCTTTTCGGCAATGTTATGAATGTTTTCGCTGATGGGCATTAGCCTACACCTTTCCTAGGCAGGAGCATAGGATAACACAACTAATCTTGAAGGAGTGAAGCAATTGAATTCAAATCAAATGCTCAATTACAACGTTAATCAACCTTTTCCTCACCATCCTACCTCTCACCACGTCGTGGTGCACCCTGTAGATCCATACGTCGTAGAAACATTAAAATCGGTGATCGGCAAGTACGTTGTACTTGAGACAACACGTGGCAGAATTGATGGATGCGTTGTTGATTGTAAGCCCGACCATGTCATTTTAGATGTATACGGAAAAAAATTCTTTGTTCGAATCAGCGAAATCGTATGGATCATGCCCAACTAAACAAATCAGACATTAAAAATCCTCGCAGATCCCGTTCCGGATTCGCGAGGATTGATCATGATATGATTTTGCTAATCGAGCTCTCCTGCCAGTGAAGCCCGGAGTTCATCTATCGTTCCGTTGTATTCATCCAAATCGACTTGGCCTCGAATACCCGGAACACTGCCTGTGCTACTGTACTGCCAAGCCCACCAGTTATTCCAAGCTGGAACCGCGGTCGGCTTTTGCGTAGTGCTGTATCGGGCTACCCACAGTTTATACATAGAAAATGTAGGATCAAACTTGGAAGCAAAGACATTACCCGTGTATACGATCGGCTGACGCCCGGTAAGCCTCTCCATTTCATCCAAAAAGGCATGAGCCACTTCGTTAATTTGTGCAGGTGTAAGACCTTTGGGGTTATTTTCATAGTCCATCACAGGGGGCAGATCCAGCCTGCCTCCTGCTGAATCTATAGCCCTGGCAAAATTAGCTGCTTCCTGACGAGCTCCATCCGCGGTAGTAGCATTCAAAAAGTGGTAAGCGCCAACCAAGATGTTAGCATCTCTGGCACCCTGTACATTTGTCAAAAATTGATTATCTTGATATTTTGTGCCCTCTGTAGCTTTAATAAAAGCAAATGTTTTACCTGCCGCTGCCACTTGCTGCCAATCAATATTGCCATTATAGTGTGAGACGTCAATTCCTTGCGCATGTCCATCAGAAGAAATCGCAGGTACAACAGGTATGGTAGGTATAACGTCCTCGGTAGTTGATGGTTCCTCCCTTTCCTGATCCAACGCTATAACCACCTTACCATCATCCGCATTGAGTACATGAAAGGGTGTACTCTGATTAAGATCGACCACGATGCGTACCGAGGCTGGGTTTGTACTAAACATGGAGTATCTTACTTGGGAAACATCTGGATCTTCTGTGACTGGAAAACTTCCTTGTCCACCATTGTTAAATGATTGCGATGCTGGAAATTCCTCAGCAAACTTTGTATCCGATATGTCTACAACAATACGGTCTGTATGAGTCAACGTGGTTACTTTGGGGGTTACTTTTCCATTAACAGTTATAGTTAATTGGTGATTAGCGAAGCTAATTTGGTTTATAGCCGTGCGCGCACTCTCTTTAGGATTACTTACAGCTGGAGTAGCAGTATGATCATGAGTGGACTCGCTATTGCGGCTTGAAGTAGGCGGAGTCGTCAGGAACACAGTTTTAAGCTCGTTGTTCCAGGCCACATCAATCCCTGTCTGTTCGGACACAAAGCGAAGCGGAACATAAGTCGTCCCCTCTCTAAGCAAAGGAGCTACAGCCAATCCCATTTGATGATCATTGACCGAGGCTATGGGATTGTTGACCTGAAGACTGAGGTTAAGATTTTGCTTATGTATAGTTATGGTCCCTGTCTTGGACTCCCAATTCACGCTATAACCCAATTCCTCTACAATGAGACGGAGTGGAACCAGTATATTCCCCTTTACTTCTTGAATCTGAACACCTTTGCCAACACTTATATCTTTACCATCCAACTGAAGATGTGAACTCGAAGATGCAGCATGACTTTCTCCTGGAAATGCTAGTAGAAACAGAAACAAAAAAGCAAATAAACAAATTTTCTTCATTATGTACCCTACCATTCTCTATATTTTCGCTTATGAAATTCTTGCACTCTATGATTCTCAGGACCTCTATTTTGATAGACGCGAATCATATGTAAAAAGTTACGATTGATTTAGTACATATTTCAGTCTTATCATACAAAAGTACTAAAAAACCCTGCCAGCTATACAGCAAGCAGAGCTTTTTCCAGTTTTATTAATCTAGTTTACTAGCAATCTTATCACAAACGAATACTTCATGTTCAAACCGTTAAAAATGTTAAACCTATAAGAATGATCGAGGTAACAGACAGTACCAGTAGGGGAAGCATTGCTTTCTCCCACAAAGCCTTAAAGCTCACATTCAGCCCCATGCCTACCATAGCCATCGTTAACATAAAGGTGGTAACTTGAGAAATTCCGTTCGTCAGACTAGATGGAACTACAATATATTTTCCAAAAACATAGCTACCCACAATACTTGTAGCCATAAAGCCGATGAGGAACCAGGGGAACTCCACTTTAGCGTCTGTACGAATTTTTCCGGTTCGTTTCATCCAATACATTAAAACAAAGCTGAGCGGTATGAGTAAGAAAACACGCCCCAGTTTGGCTAATAAGCCCATTGCAAGTGCATCCTGTCCGGCAGGTGCTGCAGCTAAGGCCACATGTGCAATTTCATGTAAACTGATGCCCGACCAGATCCCAAATTGCATATCCGTCAAAGGAAGCCAGGGTCGAAGCACGGTAAACAAAATGGCAAATATCGTACCAACCAAGGCAATGAGTCCTACTCCTATGGCTGTATCCTCATCTTTGGATTTTAACAAGGGAGAAACCGCTGCAATCGCCGCTGCACCGCAAACTCCTGTTCCAATACCAAGAAGAAGCGAAAGCGAAGCATCTGCCTTGAATCGTTTTGCCAGCCAAACCGTAAAAAAGATGGAAAATACAACGGTGCCCACATCACGCAAAAGTAAACCCAGTCCATGATGAATGACAACATCCATATTCAGCTTCAGCCCAAATAGCACAATCGCTCCACGTAGTATTTTCTTTGCTGAAAACTCAACCCCCGAGCGCACAGCTTCAGGGTATCCCCACAACTGTCGGTACAGAATAGCGAGAAACATGGCACAAGCCAATGGACCTACATAATGAAAGCCTGGCAATTCGTTCAGATCGTAGCCTGCCAAAGCAAATAACATCGTGAGGATAATGCCAGATATACGCTGGAATAATCGCCCTCTGTTCGAAAATAATTTGGTATGTTGTGTATGACTGTTCATGGTGAACCCCTCCAATTCTACATGCATACAGCTTAATATGTTTTTTGTCATAAGAAAAATAAATCATTATAATAATGATAATAAGTAAATAGATATGATGGATTTGGAGGAATGGGCTTTGGACCAATCTTTAATCGTATTTGTTAGGGTAGCGGAGAAACAAAACTTCACACGAGCTGCCGAGGTATTACACATGACCCAACCTGCGGTAAGTCAATATATTCAAACGCTGGAACGTAGCGTAGGAACCCGCCTCCTAGACCGTAGTAATAAATATGTGCGCTTAACCAAAGCAGGTGAAATTGTGTATCATCATGCCCAGAAGATTATCCGTCTCCATACACGGATGCAATATTTGGTGGACGAGCTGATACATACGGCAAAAGGAAACCTGTCTATCGGCGCAAGCTACACGTATGGCGAATATGTACTACCGCATGTGATTGCGCAAATGAGAACCCAGTATCCACTCATTCAGCCCTCCATTACCATCGGCAATACATTGGAAATTGAAAAACTCGTAATCCATAATCAACTGGATGTAGGCATTATCGAAGGAGAATTTCAGCATGACCATCTACACATTGAATCATTTGCTGATGATAGAATGTATATCGTCGTTCCGCAAAATCATCGTTTGGCTGGTAAATCTCAAGTGGATATAAATGAGCTGCATGAGGACATCTGGATTCTGCGGGAAGAAGGCTCTGGAACCCGGGAAGCGGCTGAAAAGATGTTTGCACGGCTTCGGTTCTCCCCTTCTCATATGATGAATTTTGGCAGTACACAGATCATCAAAGAGTCTGTAGAGGCAGGCTTGGGGATTTCTTTGCTGTCCCAATGGGTCATTCAGAAGGAACTTGCTCTGGGAACATTAAAAGTACTGGATATTCGTAATCTTCCGGTCATTCGAAAATTCTCCTTCCTAACTCCTTCTTCGACATTTGAGACGAAAGCATGCACCACTTTTTTGGAGATTTTGCGAAGTTATAATGTGAAAAGGTAAAGTGCAGAACCAACGAAAAAAGCACCCATAAAGGTGCTTTCAACATTAATCATTATAATATTTTTTATGAGGAAAGATGATCCATACCATGATATAAGAAATGAGAAAAATCAGCGTAACTTCCTTGGAATTGTTGCATATCATGAGCAGCAATACCTACAAAATTCCCTGTAAAACCACCGGATAAAAAGCTGATATCCTGCATTTCAAAAAGCCGCTTCCAAGCAGGTTTGTCTCCGACTCCATAATAAAATTGCCCGTGGGATGCATGGACTTCCACAGCTAAATGTATAGGAAGATCGTCCTGAAGCGTAATCGCTTGGGGAACTAAAGTAAATGTGTTGGCTTCACATCGCATCATGCGCAATACCTTCCCTTGTCCCTCTTCATAGCTAACATACGTATACAAATAATCCTCTTCATTGAGATACAGTAAAAGTCCCGCCATTTGCAAATAACTGGCTGGCTGATACTCCAGTGCTGTTTCTACCCGGAAATGATGATCCGTTTGCCGAATGGCAAGCACGTGATGCTGGAACAGACTTTGAATGGATTCTCCAGCCAGAATGCGAAGGTAGCCTGGGCGCTGACTTAATGAACACCAGCTCTCGTTAGCCAGGATACGCAATGTGTTCCACGTTTTGTCAAGTGTGGGGCCCTCGAAAAAGTCTTCGAAAATATACTCCTGCTGCTCTTGCTTAACCGAAATTGTCCCTTGAGGTGCAGGCACCTCCAATTGAGGCGTATGGCCCCCCGCGGTTAATCGCAGCCAGCCTTCATCATTCCAGTATACTTGCTGCAAGGCTGTTTCCCGTCCTAAAATGGCATATTTCCCCTCTACCGGACGTGTGCATAAATGAGCCATGTACCATTCGCCGTCCGGTGTTTGTACAAGACTGCCATGTCCTGCGCATTGTAACGGGAAATCCTGTCGATCACGTGATGTAAGCATTGGGTTGTGCGGGTCTACTTCATATGGTCCGGATATCTGCTTCGAGCGTGCCACGGTAACGGCATGCCCCGTACCCGTTCCGCCTTCCGCTGTAACAAGATAGTAATAACCGTTATGCTTGTAGATGTGAGGCGCTTCTGTTTTCTTCAAAGGAGTACAATCAAAGATTTTAACAGGCTCGCCAATAAGCTGTTGTTGCTTGCTATCATACTCCTGCATGACTATGCCTGAAGATTTATTGCTTTCCAACATGCGGTAATCCCACAATGCGTTCAACAGCCATTTGCGTCCGTCCTCATCATGAAATAAAGACGGATCAAATCCGCTACTATTAAGATAAACAGGTTCCGACCACGGTCCGTGGATCGTAGGCGCCGTCATCACAAAATTATGAACGTCCTTGAACGGACGCTTGGTGCTTTTTACATCCGTATAGAGCAGATAAAAAAGGTCATCTGCATAGCTAAGCTGCGGTGCCCAAATGCTGCAATTTTTAGGATTGCCTCTTAAGTCAACCTGATCGGTCAAAATATCTGTGCAGTGCTCCCAATGGGCCAAATCTTTGGACTGGTACACCCGTACTCCAGGCAGCCACTCAAATGATGACACCACAATATAGTAAGTATCCAGGGCTCGTGTAATACACGGATCGGGATTAAAGCCTTTTAATATGGGATTTTGGATCATCATGAGACCTCACTTCTCCTTACTTCCAAAATGTGACTTCATCAAAAACCTGTTCCTTGCTCCATGCTTTTGTTCCCGCTTCAAAACAATCCGCCCACGGAACACGCTGCTTACGTAATGCAGCAACTTCATCGTGTCCGTTATATTCCTGATAACAGACCGTTTTCTCGTTCGCGACATTGTCCCAATTGTCCCAACCACGTGGGTCAATATGAGCGCCCATTTTACAATCGACAAATACGGTCTTGGCATATTCCCGCCACGGACGCCCCAAAAAAACCGGGGTAATATCAGGCTCTGCAGTTAGGTAGCAATGGTTGAATACATAACCATACGCTTGTCCTTGTGGAGTAGAAGCGGCTGTGACGTAGCTCGTTTGGTTTTCATGATGGCGTAAACTGCAAATTTCACAATCTTCAAAATACGCGGTAGCCCCACCAAAAATAAAGTCCACCGTACCCTCTATATAACAATGCTGATAAAGCTGCCGATAGTGCCTATGATGCTCCTTCAAATGGATTCCACCAAACTGGAGTCGTTCTTTCGGTGCAGGAGGTAGAGGGCCTGTAAATAAAGTATCCTGGTACCCTTTAAAGGTACAGTTTCTAAAGATCGTTTCATCACAATGAGCATATACCGCAACGGCCTGCCCAATGGCTTCTCCTTGTCCCGCTGTGTTGGAAATCGTGAGATTTTCCAAGATCAGATGGCTACCACCTAAAAATAAAGTGGGTGTCGCAAAGGTCCCGATTTCCTCGCCTGCTTCATCCCGCTCCTTGGCATACCGATTCATTCGAATCTCTACCTGCCCGATGCCTATAATATGAAGATATGAACGATAAATTCGTACCTCTTCCTCATAAGTACCTGATAAAATAGTTAGCGTTTCCATTTCGTTGGAAGCCGACTGCTCCAATACAGCAATCGCCTCCTGAATCGTATGGAAATCACAAAAGGATTCTTTTCCAACTAGCATGGTTACCCCGATCCCTTCATTTGATTTACAGGTGTTCAGCTAAAAATAACTGCCATGCCGTTCGCATTTCCAACGTCTCCATATGTCCACCGCCTGCAATCACAGGCTGCCAATGCTCTGGGTGGCCTGCCTCCTGGTAAGCTTCCAGCAACCCTTTTGCCAAATGCTCGACTCCTTCAATAGGACACATCCGGTCATTTTGACCTGTTATACTCATCCGTGGACGAGGTACGATCCGCTTTTGAATATCCAGGGTGGTAAAATGCTTCAGCAAGCCGGGGACATAGGAATAAAAGCCATGATGGTCCAATCCCCTTTTAGCGATTAGCGTATGGGAATCTACCTGTCCACAAATATCAACCGTGACCTGTATCCGTTCATCTAACGCAGCCATCCACCATGCCATGAGTCCGCCCATCGACATACCGATTGTTGCGATACGGGAAGCATCAATGTCTTCACGCTGGCACATATAATCCACCAAACGACGGTTATCATACAGCATCATGCCCCACAGCACTTGGCCCTGCCAGAGCATTTCCTTTACCAGCTCGCTCTCGGTTTTGCCCCCACGTTCATTGAAGCCCCACATGTCAATGCAGCATACGCAGTACCCCATGTCTGTCAGGGTGGTAGCAAACGAGGGCTGCTGCAAGTAAGAGCTGCTATGGAGCAGTTCCTTGCGTCCGTTCGTATAATTGCCTCCGTGCGAATGGTTAAAAACGACCAATGGAAACGGACCGTTCCCTTGTAAGGGTGTAGCTACATAAGCGGGTACAGACTCGACCCCGTTCAAGTCGAGCAGGAGACACTCCAGTCGATATCCCTCACGCTCTTCTTGATTCAGCAGAGTTGCCGTTATAGGGCGATCTGCCGGAAGGTCTCCTAACAATGCTTGCAACTTATCCACGTTGTACCTCCTTTCATGCTCTCCTAATTCATCATATTTTGTTCAGAAGGTTGTATCGTTACTTGTTCTATCAGCTTTTCGGGCTGAGCTGTATTCTTCGAATGACAACGATTGATTTCAACATCTTCTCCATTTTCAATGTAAAAGGCAGGACCTTCATGATTCTCAATCGTCACATGTTGAAAACGAATATCCCTCACGTTACCTAGATAAAAACCACGGTTGTTCATATCTTCGATCCCTGTCATCATGGCAGGACGACCGGGAATTGCATTTTTATCCATAGAAATATCAATATTGGAAAATGTAATTTCAGCAATATATTGTTCTGCCAGTCCGTATAAGAATCCAGCAGCCGCATGAACCTGTCGTGCCGTAATATCGGAAAAATGGATTCGTCTAAAGCACGGGGTTTCATCGGTAATCGGATAGGGATTTTTGTCCCACACATATTTGTCTTTGCCCCGAGGACCGCAGAAATAATAAAGGTTCAGAATAAATGGACAAATTACATCTTCCATCACAATGTTGCTGACGCGAATATCCTCAATGGTTCCGCCACGTCCTCGTCTGGATTTCAGACGTATGCCCCGATCTGTTTGCTTGAACACGCAATTGCTGATCGTAACATTACGAATATCACCACTCATTTCGCTTCCCAGTACGACTGCGCCATGTCCATGCACCATCGTACAGTTGGTAATCGTAATATTTTCACATGGAATTCGCTCTTGTGTATCTTCAGTTCCTGCTTTGATCGCAATACAATCATCGCCCACATCTATATTGCAGTTGCTAATACGAACATTGGAACAGGATTCAGGATTAATGCCATCCGTATTGGGGGAGTCCGCCGGGTTAAGAATGGACAAATTATCAATCGTAACGTTATAGCAAGCGATGGGGTTTACAGTCCAACTAGGGGAATTTTTTAACATAACATCTTTAATGGTAACCCGCTGACAACGGTCAAAGCTGATTAATTTGGGTCTCGGATACTGCAACTCCTCTGGATGATTCCGGTGCTTTTCCCACCACGGTTGACCATTTCCGTCCAGCGTTCCACTACCTGTAACTGAAATATTCTCAAGGTGCTGCCCATAAATGCATGACGCATGTACTTCCCGCTGAACGCCTTCCCATCTGGATTCTACTATAGGATAATCAGCCAGATCCGTACTGAAGGACAGAATTGCGCCAGGGCTTACATGCAGCTCAATGTTACTTTTCAGAAAGATAGCACCTGTCAGAAACGTCCCGGACGGAACAAAAACGGTTCCTCCTCCAGCATTGCTGGCCGCTTCAATGGCAGCCGCAATCGCTCCCGTAGCCAGCGTCGTGCCATCCTGAACTGCTCCATAATCTACAATGTTATACAATTGCATTTCGTTCTCTCCTGTCTTTTTTTTTGTGAATACGAAAATGATTTATAGACTGGACTTGAAAATACACTAGAAAACGGAGTAGGCGGAATGGTGCTGGACAAGTGTCAGCGATGATAAGCACCATCCGCCTGCGTAGTGGCAATTCATGTACACTAATGTTCAACCTATATCTTTATTTTTTCGTTTTCTTATACGCTTCCTCATACTCAGCAGTAATCCGTGATCCACCAGAGTTTTTCCAGTTTTCTACGGCTGCTTTAAATCCGGCTTCGTCAAGCTCACCCATAATAAATTTGAAGGAGGCGTCGGTAATGATTTTCTCCAGCTCTGTTCCTTGCTCATTAGCGGTGACTGAATCCAGTGGCACGGTCGGGTCCAGAACAGCAAATTCATTATTTTCTCGGACTAATTCATTAGCCAGTTCCTTTTCTGGATTGGCATCTTTTAAGTTATAAGTCACTTCACTTGGTCTGGAGCTTGAAAACGGCTGAACATCTGCTTGCCACAAATCAGTATTTGTAATTTTGAAGGCTCCATCTTTTTCGATTTTATAATGAGTGCCTTCAATACCGCCGGTCATATACATATATACATCTTTGTCAATTAAATCATCTACAAATTGCAGCAGTCTCTTCAACTCAGCTTCCGTTTTGACTTCAGATTTCGGAAATGCCAGCAAACCTCCTACCCCGCTTCCTTCAGACCATACATGGTATTTACCATCTCCGTTTGAAATCTTGTTAACCGGTACCAGCTTCAGCCCTTTTTGCAAGCCTTGGGACAAGGTTCTGAGGTTAGAAATATCGATCATGCCTGTATAAATACCTGCTTTACCCTGTGCAAATTGTTGCTGCTGATCCGTTTTAGCAGTTACAGCAAAGTCTTTAGAGAGATATCCGTTTTTGTATAATTTATTGGAATACTTTAAGGTCTCCAAATATTGAGGAGTATCAAATTCTGGCGTAAACTTTCCGCTTTCATCTACTTTCCAGCCATTAGGTGTGCCAAAATAGGAGCTTAAAGTTTTGAAGCTGCTATAGCGTAGATCCGATCTGTCAACAAACCCAGTCGTATCATTCTTTCCATTTCCATCCGGATCATCTTCTGTAAACGCTCTCGCAACTTCATACAGCTCATCCAGTGTCGTTGGCACCTTCAGTCCTAAGCGATCCAGCCAATCCTGGCGAATGACCAGACCCGCCCGAGCCAGATTCTTCTGGAATGGAACGCCATACAGTACCCCTTCAATGGATGCGGCTTCCCGAACTTCAGGCGGGATTTTTTTCAAATTTTCATAATCATCCAAATACTTTCCTACATCCCAGAATAGCCCTGATTTCAATGAACTTCGTACTGAAGAATTTGTCATCATCGTCAGCGTTACCATATCGGCCAACTCGCCAGATGCAAGCGCGGTAGTGATTCTCTCTTCTTTGGAAGCGTCAGGCACCCAATTGAACGTGATTTTAGAATTGGTGTATTCTTCAATTTTGCTTTTGATCGTTTCTGTAGGCGGAGAAGCTGTATGCAATACGTTTAACCAGGTAAATTCCAGTTTGGACTTCGGATCATAGGTTTGACCGCTTTGATCCTCAGCTCCCTTGTCACCGCAAGCAGCTAAAAAAACACTCATGACCATTAGTATAGCAAGAAGGCCCGATACTCCCTTTTTCGTTGTGATTCCCTTTTTCATCGTGTTTGCTCCTTTTCTGTTTATATATTTATGCCATATCTTCCTCTTTCACCAGAACCTCTCGCTCTATTTTGCTGAACACCTGATGCGTCATCCACATCACGAGATAACCCATAATACTTGCTCCGGCAAAAGTTAGAATTCCTGGGTACAAGCCTAGAATCAATGCAAATAGCACGACAATGGCTACAAAAAGAACAAGCGTGTATTGTAAATACGAAAATCCAATCACGATCGACATTTTGACCTTCAGTCTGATGCCTTTCCAATCATAGTGAGCCAGCAACGGAAAAATGTAGGCCAAAGAGATGAGATACAAAAAGGCTCCAATAAGCGTCACCACACGAACATACCAGGACGAGACGTTGACGATATCCACGTAGAGCACGTAACCCACAAGGCTGTAAAGCCCGCCAATGATGGCTGCTTCTTTAAAGCTTTCTCTAAAGTAACGTACAAACGTCGAGAAAATGGCGACTTCCTCATTGCCCCGAATCCACTGCCTTAAAATACTAAGCATAGCAACGGTTGCAGGCCCAACGCCTATAAAACCCAAGCCCAGAATCGTCGCAACTGTCCAAAGCAAGTTAAGGTAGACCAGGCGCAGCAGGCGCATGCACCATTTGTTCATGTTTTCTACAAACCGTACCATTTTGCATCCTTCCCGTCGTCATTAGTAAACGCCGTCTTCACCAAATTTCTTGGCCAGTCGATTGGAGCCCATAATCAGGATTAAACCTACCACACCTTTAAAAAGTCCTACCGTCGTACTGAAACTTAATTGTCCATTCTTTAAGCCCGCAGTATAAATGTAGGTGTCAAAGATTTCGGCAACCTCGCGGTTTAATGAGTTCAATAGCAGATACATATGCTCAAAGCCCAAATCCAACGTGCTACCGATTTTCAAAATTAACAATGTAATAATGACTGGGCGGATCGCAGGCAAGGTAACGTGCCATGTCTTTCTGAGGCGTCCAGCGCCGTCCATCTCTGCTGCCTCATACAATTGCGTATCTACCACTGTAATCGCAGATAGATAAATGATAGTAGACCAGCCGAGTTCCTTCCAAATCACTTGCCCGATGTAGACCGTTCGCAGCCATTGCGGAGAAGTTAAAAAGCTGATCTTCTCACCGCCCAGCGCAGCAATCATTTCATTCAGCACTCCACCGTCTACGGTTAGGAATACATAAGAAATCGAAACAATGATAACCCATGACATAAAGTGCGGGATGTAGATGATGGTTTGAATAATGTTTTTAAAAAACATCTTCCTAACCTCGTTCAGCATAAGCGCCAAAATGATGGGCAATGGAAAAAAGATTACAATGTTCAATGCAAACAAAACCAGCGTATTGCGAAGCAGCATAAAAAACGTAGGCTCGGTAAACAAACGAATAAAATGCTTCATGCCTACCCATGGACTGCCTGTGATTCCTTGAAAAGCTTGATAATCCTGAAACGCAATCACCAATCCCCCCATAGGAAAGTACTTAAAAATAATGAAGTACACCAGTCCGGGCAAAACCATTAGATAGAGCAGCTTGTGTTTCTGCATTCGTAAAAGGCTTTCCGTCGTTCTTTTGCTCTTTTTCATTTTCATGTTTGGTGCGGGGACACTTGAAACTTTCATTAGTTCGACCTCCTTCAAACGTTCCTGTATACGTTTTCAAGAGTACGCGATTTTCGGTATTCCGCATATAATCATCAAATGATAGCGTTTACAAAATTAGGTGTGCAGCCTACTTTTCAACCTTTTCACCTTAGCTAATGATTACTACACAACCTAATGATCATCCGCTTTCGTCCATGATTAGAGAACACCTCAAGATTTGATTATATACGGAATTCTTTCCTCTTGATAAGGTTGACTTGTAAACGATTACAAGGAGGTCAACCACATGGCACAAGCATTACGAAAACAAAAATTACGAAAAAAAGAATCGCTGGGCAGTCGTATTTTCAACATTGTAAACAGTACACTATTGATTCTCATTGCCCTCACTTGTCTCTTACCTTTTTTGAATATCATCGCCAGCTCTTTTGCCTCAACCGAAGAAGTGATAGCCAAGAAGTTCATTTTGTTCCCAGTTACTTTTTCCTTGGATGCCTACCGCTATATTCTGTCGACTCCCACCATTTTTAGAGGTCTCGGGGTTTCGGTCGGAGTAACGATCGTCGGTACAGTTGTAAGTATGATATTTACTGCTTTTATGGCTTATGGATTATCCCGAAGATATCTACTTGGCCGCAATACGATTAACTTTATTGTCGTGTTTTCTATGTTGTTTAGTGGGGGGATGATTCCGACATTCCTCGTTGTAAAAAGCATGGGGCTTATCAATTCGTATTGGTCCTTGATTCTTCCCGTGGCCATTAATGCGTTTAACCTGATTATCATGCGTAACTTTTTTCAGGCGCTGCCGGATGATCTGGAGGAATCAGCCAAGATGGACGGGTGCAACGATTTTGGTATCTTCTTTAAAATTATGTTGCCATTAGCCCTGCCTTCTATTGCCACCATCTCTCTATTCTACGCTGTTGCCTACTGGAATACGTATATGCACGCCATTCTCTATATTAATGATTCTGCCAAATGGCCGATTCAAGTCTTGCTACGTCAAATTGTAATCGTTTCCAGTGGTATGCAGGCAGAAGGAACTGCTGTAGATGTCATCCCGCCTGCGCAGACGATTAAGATGGCAGTCATTGTCATTGCGACCGTTCCGATGTTAATCGTGTATCCATTTGTGCAAAAGCACTTTGTCAAAGGAGCTTTATTAGGCGCGGTTAAAGGCTAATTGGCTTGCTTCATCTTTCGGTAAGCTCCCGGTGTAACCTGTTCCTTTTTCCGAAAAGAGCGGATAAAGTTTTGCGAATTATGATATTGCAGTCGCTCGGCGATTTCTTTAATCGTCATATCTGTCTCAACGAGCCACTTCTTACCCATTTGCAGCCGGTAGCCCATCAGATATTCACTAAACGTCGTTCCGTATTCTTTTTTGAAAATGCTGCTTAAATAATTCGGATTGTAATGAAGTCGGTCTCCAATGAGTTCTAATGATAATTCCTGGTCATATTCAGCACGGATAATAGCAGCAATTTTCTCCGAGAGGCAGCGGAATTGCTGGTTGGTCTTCTCCTTCATGCTTTTTACCATGGGAAAAATAACTTGCTCTAACAGCATACGTTCTATCTCTTCCGGGTTACGGATGTCCAGCAAACGATGATACAAGGCATGATTGTCTTGCGTCAGCAGCACTTCAATCCCTAATAGCTGCTCCAATTGGATGAGGTTATTCACAAACCGTACCAGCAGCACTTCAAAGTTCATGGAATGATTGTTTTTTATCATCATTTCCTCCAATAAAGAGTGCACGGTATGATATACCTGCTCTTCGTCCCCTATTCGGATGGCATCAAACAGTTTTGATTCCAATTCCGTAGGATAATGAAGCAGTACCGGACCTGAAATGACCATGGAAATATCTTCATAAAAAATAATCGATTCTTTGCCTAAATTTAGGCGGTGATGCAAAGCTTGCTTGCTCATCTCACAGGCTTCTTTACTTTCTAATAAGTTATCATACGCCGTACTAATGCCGATGCTGATGGATACATTCAAATACTCTTTTACGTTTCGAACCAAAAGGGTCGCATCATCTAGGACTTGCTTTCTCATTTCCTGTTCGCTCTTACCTGTCAAAATTAATATGGTGGCCTGAGTGTTATCGTTCAAAATGATGGGAAGCATTCGCTGCTGCTCTGGAATCGTTTCTTCTACGATTTTATTAATAGCCAGCAACAAAACATCTTTATCCGAGGGCTCTCGATCTCCCAGATTATCCAGTTGGACTAACAAGGTAATATACATTTGATTCTCGATCTGCGGATAACCCAAGCGAGGCATTTTTCGTGCCAATTCCTCCGCAGAAATACGTTTGCGGAACAGGTTGAGAATCAATTGGGTTTCCAACTGTGGCATTTCGGACTGAATGAGACTTTCCAAGCTTTCCTTCTCGGTTACAATGTTGTCGATAGAATTAATAATCCATTCAATTTCATTTTTAGAAGGTTCATTTTTGAAAGCGAAATTAGGATTTTTAGGCAAGCTGCGTTTTATTTGCTGAAATGGCTTTGTAAAGTAAATGGCAATGAAGTACGCCACTACCACCATTAAGAGCGTTAATACAAGTCCCATCATGATGATCCCAAATTTGGTCGTTTGAAAGGCATCCGCAATTTCTTTTTTATCTAATACCGTTAAGTAAGTCCAATTGTTATAGGCAGATTTGGCGTAAATGACTTGTCGTGCAGGCTGCTGATCCGTTTTCTCCAAAGTTAACATACCTGTGTTGCTCGGCTTCACTGTAGCTTCTGAAATGTGCTGAAGCTGCTGGGTGGACAATAATTGTTCAGCAGGCTGGGTTTCATACATTAAATCGCCTTGATTATTCAGAATAAACACGGGCATATGATCCTCTGTTTGAATGGTATGACTTAACGTCTGCGACGAAATATCAGACAGCGCAATGGCCTGCTTCTTTTTGGAAAACACAGGCAAGGTATTAACAAAACGGATTCCGTTATCTGTTTTTATCCAGAATAGTCCCTTTTCTTGGTGATCGATATAGGTACTAATCAGCTTTTCTCGTTCCGTTTTCGTCAAATAGGACAGGCTTCCATTGGAGATTCTCCAATTCTGATCCAGACTGATTAGTGAATATTCCGTTCCCTCTAATCCCATCGTAGCAATATAATTGAGCTGAGTATTCACATTCCGATACGCTATAAAATCTTTTTCTGTAATGGGATTTTTCACAACATCATTAAAGGAACTGGTTGTGCTATACGTATTAAAAGCATATTCAATCGTTTGAATTTTCTGCTCTAGGCTATTTCTGATCTGCGCCATGTAGCTTTGCTTGGTATTGGAAACTCTCTCCACAACGGAGCTAATTGTTGTAAAATAGATGTAGCTACCAAAACTGGCCACCAATCCTATTCCCAAAACCAGAATCGTAATAAAAATAGTGTAGAACATTCTTCCTTTTTTCATTGCGCTCCCCCTCTGGCTCTTTGCATCACATCAAAATTATAGCGCTTTCATAACAAGGTTTAAATCATTTTTTTTCACGTGTGCATTATTTTTTACATCCGTATCATTCCAATTTAAGTTGATTTTGTTTGGTTTGCGGCAGTTAAAAAGAAATTTGGAGGAGTTACTTATGTTACATGTTGTTGGTCCTAAAGAACCGATTGTAAAAGAAGAATTTCCGTCAAACACTTCCTTTCTCTCCCTCTATCCCGTAGCAGTTCGTGAAGCTCGTCCTTTTATATTGGTATTACCTGGCGGTGGCTACGAGCATTTGGCCTCACATGAAGGAGAGCCTATAGCTCGATGGTTGAATGATCTAGGTATTCATGCGGGTGTGCTGGAGTATCAAGTCGGCGATTTCGAGATTACTTCCTTGTTGGAGGATGTAGAAAATGCTCTGCAATGGATTCGACAAACACCGCATGACTGGCTAGTCATTCCTGAACAAGTGGGGCTCATCGGTTTTTCAGCAGGCGGTCACTTGGCCTCCATTGTCTCCACAATAGGGACGGTAAAGCCAAATCTTCTGTTGTTGGGATACCCTGTAATTTCATTTCATGAGCCTTATACACATATCGGAAGCCGTACGCATTTTTTAGGTGAACAGCCGACGCTAGAACAGCTTCAAGCCTTTTCATCCGACCGACAAGTAACTTCAGAGACACCTCCAACTTTGATGTGGACTACGGCGAATGATGGCGCTGTACCGGTAGAAAATAGTCTGTTGTTCGCTTTTTCATTATCCCGGGAACGTATTCCGTTTGAACTGCATGTATTTGAGGAAGGGCGACACGGATTGGGACTGTCAGAGGACAACCATGAATGCCATCAATGGCTCAATCTGGCGGAAACTTGGCTTCAAAAACATGGATATGCTCGGGCAAGGCAACAGATGACAACTCGACTGTTTATCGCTGGGGACTCCACTGCAGCTCAAAAAGGGGCTACCGAAAAACCGATGACAGGCTGGGGTGAACACCTGCAAAGCTACTTGGCACCGTCTGTTCATGTGGACAATCGTGCCGTCAATGGACGAAGCACCAAATCTTTTATAACAGAAGGCCGGTTAGCTGATATTGAAAAAGATATTCAAGCTGGAGATTATCTGTTTATTCAATTTGGACACAACGATGAGAAAAAAGAAGATCCCACTCGCTATACCGATCCTGATGGAGAGTATCGTCAAAACTTAATTCATTACATTCAGTCCGCTAGGGAGCGTGGTGTAATTCCCGTGCTATTGACCTCTGTAAGCCGCCGCCGATTCACCGCAGACGGTGAACCTGATCCGCTGGCTGTAGGAGCCTACCCTGCTGCCATGAGACAAGTAGCCGCGGAAACCAAAACACCCCTGCTCGATATTTTTGAAGCTTCTCAGCAGCTTTATCGTTCAATGGGTGAAAAAGAGTCCCAGCAGCTATTTATGCATTTGCCTGAAAAAACACATCCTAATTACCCCGCTGGTGTAACGGATAATACCCATTTCTCTGACGAAGGAGCAAGACAGATTGCTCAGCTTGTAGCAGAAGCAATTCGTCAATGTACGGAAC
Organism: Paenibacillus sp. NMA1017; assembly: GCF_058895805.1. Classification (NCBI taxonomy): domain Bacteria; kingdom Bacillati; phylum Bacillota; class Bacilli; order Caryophanales; family Paenibacillaceae; genus Paenibacillus; species Paenibacillus sp. NMA1017. Next base: position 570,958 of record NZ_JBZXYR010000002.1, read on the forward strand.
TGTCCGCATTAAAACAACGTATGGTAGAAAAGAATCCAGACAGCGGTGAGAGGCTTGCGCACCAACTTGTCAACTGATATCAAGTGCTAAATATACAAATACGAAAACGGACCTCGGGCATATCACTCCGACGTTCGTTTTTTATTCCGTGTGGATCAAAGACTATACAGCTAGGAGAGTAGTTCAAAAGTATGGTGAATTAAAAATCAAATACTTAAATTGTTATATTTTAATTATGTTGTACTTTTCGTGACTTTAGAATTGTTTTTCTGTATTATTTTCACAACATTTGTCGAATAAAGTGAAATTGACGATTTACATGGTATATTTTAGGAGTACATATCATGCATTAGGAGGAATTTTTTATGAATACTAAGAAAATCTTATTAACAACAGCAATGTCTTTGGGGCTAATTGGTAGTATCATCGTCCCTAGTGCGTCCGCGGCAGTAGGCCCTTCTCCGGTAATTACGCCTGTTGTAGAAGTTAACGGAGTATATTACAGAACGGCTACATTGCCACGAAATTATTCCTATGCGCTGTCAAATTACCCGGGGGATACTTATAAAGTGGCAAGCGGAAATGTCACAGTCACCGCTTCTGGCGTGGTAACAACTACTACTGCAACGACTGCAAGAGTCGAAATTTACGGCGGTAATGGTAAATTGAGAATGGTGTATACCGTTAAGGTATCCTAAGTAAAAAGCGGTAAAGAAAGCACTGTCCGTTTATTGCGATAGTGCTTTCTTTATGGTCGGGCTGATGTCACCCCATCCTCATAGATACTCAATGTCCTGTTCTTTGAACTTTAAAGATCATATTTAAACCGAATCCAATTAAAACGAGACCCGTAGCTTTATCAATAACATTTTGTACTCTCGGAGACATTAACCATTTCCTTACATAACTCAACAATAATACGATTGTGGCAAACCAAACAATGGAAACTGCTGCATAAAAGGACCCCATAAGTAAAAATTGTAGACTTGGATTGTAGTCCGGCATAATAAATTGCGGTAAAAACGTTAGAAAGAATATAGCCACTTTTGGATTTAAGGTATTAGTTATAAGCCCTTGCATAAAGGGTGACTTCTTCGAGGGTACTGTCTGACCATAATTCTCTGTGGATTTACGCCGTTTGATGAAAGATAATAGACCCATATAAATCAAATAAATAGCCCCGATGTACTTAACGAATTCAAATGCAAATGCTGATTTCATTAAAAGCAAGGAAAGTCCCAATGCAGCAGCAGCCGTATGAATAAGAACACCAGTAGTTATACCTAGTGCAATTTTGATACCATCTTTTTTGCCATCGGTGAGTGTTCGCTTTGTGATTAATGCGAAATCAATCCCGGGTGACATGACTATAAAAATAAGTAATACCACAAAAGCTAGTAAGTCATTCATGAATGTGCCTCCATTAATTGAAATTTCGGATACATAATATTAACGTGTTGCTGTTCTTTTTTCAACCACCGTAGCCACCCTCTTGCGATATGTAATGAACAATTTATTATTATAATAAAAGTGAGATTTAAGTTAAGATTGAGATTATTAGTTTTAAATATAGCTACTAGATGATCCAACACTTTCACCAAGCCATATTTAAACACTAGGATTAGCAAAAAGATCACTGGTGCTTCCCATGACCAGTGATCTTTTTATTTCCACTTATGATGTTTAGCCCACTTTTTAGCAGCCTCTTGATAACTCATTTGCTTGTTCCATAAAGTATGATTGATTACCCAATCATCCATCGCTTGCTGGTACGTTTCAAGAATTTTTAAATCGCAAATATTCCAAGAACAATAAACTTTTTTGTACCAACTTCCTGATGTTGCTCCTTGGGTATATCTCCGTACTGCTTTACTTGCTTGTCGCTTTACTTAACGTGTAGCTTGATCTTTCCTAATAGGTGACTTTTTCATACTTCTACTCAAATTGCCTCTAACCTCCTTATGGGAAGCTAGGATAAACGATGTACCTCTCTAAAACAAATCCGATGAAGAAAGCAAATATAAACAACAAAAAAACCCTTGCTACGCAAGGGTTTTTGAGGAAATGGGCCCTGAGGGACTCGAACCCCCGACCAATCGGTTATGAGCCGACCGCTCTAACCAACTGAGCTAAGGGCCCTCAAAAAAACATGTATATTCACGTCACATATTCATAACAGCAACGTTAATTAATATACAACATTTTCTTGTGTTTCGTCAATAGTCTTTCGAAAATTTTCTTTTTAAAAATTACTTTCGTGGACTTACGGAATAAATCGGACACCATAACGACCTTTGCGCGAGCGGTACACCTCCACTGCGCGGGGATCATTGTAGCCATACATCCAGCCGTCGTGTTCCAACCTTTTTGCCAGACATCCTGCCTGAAATTTAGTCGTGTACAGTCTGCCATAGTAAATCCAATACATCCGAGCTCCCTCTTTTCACATGATGGTAGGAGTTAGTGTAACCGGATCGAATTCGATTTACACGGCCTGGCCATAACAATCTACAATGGTTAGCAACGAGTACGAATCGCTCTAATCATTAACCTATTGGCCCCTATAGCTCATCTTATTTGCCAAAGGAAGCGGGGTCCTGACGCCAGGAACGCAGCAGTTCCATCTCTTCTTCCTGAATGGTTCCTTCTCGCAAGGCAACATTCATCAGGGCTGTATAATTGGACAGGCTTTGCAACTCCACACCTGCTTCTTCAAAAGCTTGAGTCGCTTTGTCTAGCTGGTAGCTGAAAATAGCTAGTACCGCTAACGGCTGAGCGCCTGCTTGTGCTACGGCTTGTGCTGCTTTAATGGAGCTGCCTCCTGTAGAAATGAGATCTTCGATGACCATAACCTTTTGTCCTGCGCTGATGCGGCCTTCAATTTGGTTCTCTTTCCCATGTCCTTTGGCTTTGTCCCTTACATAGGCCATTGGCAGATTTAGCTTTTGCGCCACCCAGGCCGCATGAGGAATCCCTGCTGTAGCTGTCCCTGCAATGACTTCGGTTTCGGGATATTGCTCACGAATGAGGGCAGCAAATGAGTCTGCGATCAGCTCGCGTACCTCCGGGTAGGACATGGTCAGGCGATTGTCACAGTAGATTGGCGATTTAATGCCGGATGTCCATGTAAAAGGCTGTTGCGGGCGCAATGCCACCGCCTGAATACGTAACAGATGGGACGCGATTTGCTCGGGGATACTATTGAATGTGGTCATACTTGTATCATCTCCTCAATAATGTGTTCCGCTGCAGCGCGTGGGTCTGCTGCTGCGGTGATAGGACGTCCAACGACAATGTAGCTGCTGCCTTGGGCAATAGCTTGCCCAGGTGTAAGTACACGCGACTGATCGCCTGCAGCACTACCTGCCGGGCGTATGCCAGGAGTTATCGTCTTAAAGTTTGATCCACATACAGCACGAATGGCAGCCACTTCCAAAGGTGAAGCTACCACACCATCCAGTCCCGCCTCACGGGTCAGTTGTGCGTAACGAACCACTGCATCCTGTACCGTACCAGGAATACCTAATTCCTTATTCATGGTCGTCTGATCCGTGCTGGTCAGCTGTGTGACTGCAATAATGAGCGGCATGGAAAGCGAGCTGTCTGCGGAAATAGCTGCTTCTGCACCAGCTTTAGCGGCTGACATCATATTAACGCCCCCAGCAGCATGTACGTTAAACATATCAACACCTAAGCGGGTAATGCTCTCTGCCCCTCCCCGCACCGTGTTAGGGATATCATGCATTTTCAAATCCAGAAATACGGAGTATCCTCTGGACTTTAGCTGTTCTACAAAAGCTGGCCCTGCACTATAAAACAGTTGCATACCTACTTTTATATAACAGGGAATCCCCTCTAGCTGCCGAATTAACTGCTCAGCCTGTTGTGCATTGGGATAATCTAATGCAACCATCAGCCGTCCGGCCATCTGCTGAAATGCTCCATTCACCGTTCTACATCCCCTTTTCACGTCAATTCGGGTACATTTGCCCGTGATAAAGGACATCCGTCAGCCGAAGCTGATGAATGTCCTTCCCTGTGCTACTTATTTCCTCACATCTATTCGTAACGCATTAGTTGCTCAGGACTGGCATGGATTCGGATGTGAAATTGATCGTTTCCAGCATTCTTAGCAAAGCGCGTACTGTATCCAGTGAGGTCATGCAGACGATGCCATTCTCAACTGCTTCGCGGCGGATACGGAATCCATCACGCTCTGGCGTTTTTCCTTTAGTCAGCGTATTGAAGACAAAGTTGGCTTCACCCGTGCGGATCATATCCAGGATGTTCGGGTTACCTTCGCTCAGCTTGTTGATCGTGTTCACCGGAATATTGGCTTGCTCCATAGCAGCCGCTGTTCCACCTGTTGCAATAATTTTATAGCCCAGTCTGTAAAAGCCCTGCATCAACTCGACAGCTTCTTCTTTGTCCTTATCTGCCACTGTAATGATGATCGCTCCAGTGGATGGAATTTTCATACCAGCCCCCACAAGTCCTTTGTACAGTGCTTTGGCATACTGAATATCGCGTCCCATAACTTCACCTGTCGATTTCATTTCCGGACCCAGTGTCGGCTCTACACGGCGTAGTTTGGCAAAGGAGAATACCGGAACCTTAACCGAGACATAATTACTTTCAGGCCATAGACCCTCTGAATAACCTGCATCTTTAAGTTTACCGCCCAAAATAGCCTGTGTCGCCAGATTTGCCATCGGGATATTTGTTACTTTACTCAAGAAAGGAACCGTCCGCGAGGAGCGAGGGTTAACCTCGATCACGTACACCTCGTCTTGATGAATAACAAACTGGATATTTACCAGGCCGATCGTTTTCAATTCCTTGGCGATGCTGATTGTGATTTCCACAATTTTTTGTTTCAGCTCGGCAGACAAGTGCTGTGGTGGATACACTGCGATAGAGTCACCTGAGTGAACCCCGGCCCGTTCTACATGCTCCATAATGCCTGGTACCAATACTGTCTCGCCGTCGCAGATGGCGTCGACCTCAACTTCTTTACCCAGCATATAACGGTCGATGAGCACCGGATGCTCTGGATTGATTTTAACCGCTTCTTCCATGTACCGCAGCAATTCCGTATCTGAGTACACGATTTCCATAGCGCGCCCGCCCAAGACGTAGGATGGCCGTACCAGGACCGGATAGCCTAGCGCCTGTGCGGTTCCTACTGCTTCGTCCACCGAGGTGACCGTGTTGCCTTTAGGCTGTGCGATAGCCAGACGAGACAAAAGTTGCTCGAACTTTTTCCGGTCTTCCGCTTCATCGATACTTTCCAGACTTGTGCCCAAAATATTCACGCCTGCCGCACTCAGCGGAGCTGCGAGATTAATGGCGGTTTGACCCCCGAACTGGACGATAACTCCAATCGGTTTTTCCTGCTCGATGACATTCATTACATCTTCGAAGAAGAGCGGTTCAAAGTAGAGGCGGTCGGATGTGTTAAAGTCCGTAGATACCGTCTCCGGGTTGTTATTGATAATCACTGCTTCGTAGCCCGCTTTTTGAATAGCCCATACCGCATGTACGGTAGAGTAATCAAATTCAATCCCTTGCCCGATCCGAATCGGACCGGAGCCGAGTACGATAACTTTCTCTTTGCTAGATGGAATCACTTCGTTTTCCACCTCATAAGAGGAGTAGTAGTACGGAGTTGTGGCTTCAAACTCGGCTGCGCATGTATCTACCATTTTGTAGACCGGACGCAGGTTTTGAGCTAGACGGAATTCACGTACTTCACGCTCGGTTGTCATACTGTCATTTTGGCCCATACTGCGAATCTCGGCGATAGAGCGGTCGGTAAAACCTTTACGTTTGGCCTGATAGAGTGTTTCGTAGGTCAGCTCAGATTCTCCAGCGATGATGGCTTCGAACTTGACGATTCCCTCTACCTTGTCGAGAAACCACCAGTCAATTTTCGACAAATCTTGAATCTCCTGCTGCTGCCAGCCGCGACGGAACGCCTCGGCTACCAAGAACAACCGCTCATCATCTGCTTTAATCAGACGATCCTTGAGCACGTCATCAGATAGCTGTTCGGCTCCCTTAAGATGCAGACGGTTTACACCGATTTCCAAAGACCGTACCGCTTTATGGATGGACTCTTCGAATGTGCGTCCGATGGCCATGACTTCACCCGTTGCTTTCATTTGCGTGCCCAGCTTGCGGTTGGCAGAAATGAATTTGTCAAATGGCCAGCGTGGTATTTTGCTCACGATGTAATCCAGTGTTGGCTCAAAGCAAGCATACGTTTGTCCCGTTACCGGATTCACAATTTCATCCAACGTGTAGCCCAGTGCAATTTTGGCAGCCATTTTAGCAATCGGATATCCGGTTGCCTTGGAAGCCAGCGCCGAGGAGCGACTTACGCGCGGGTTTACTTCAATTACATAGTATTGATAGCTGTGCGGATCAAGCGCAAACTGTACATTACAGCCACCTTCGATATTGAGGGCGCGGATAATTTTCAGAGAAGCGGAGCGCAGCATCTGATATTCGCGATCTGACAGCGTCTGACTCGGAGCTACGACGATACTGTCGCCAGTATGCACGCCGACTGGATCAAAGTTCTCCATATTACAGACAACGATGCAGTTATCATTGCCATCACGCATGACCTCATACTCGACTTCCTTCATACCTGCGATACTTTTTTCCACCAAACATTGTCCGATTGGACTGTATCTCAAGCCAGAGCTGACGGTTTCACGCAGTTCTTCTTCTGTGGAGCAGATACCTCCGCCTGTTCCCCCTAGCGTATAAGCCGGGCGAACGATAATTGGATAACCGATTTCGTTAGCAAATTCTAACGATTCTTCCAAGGTTGTTACAATTACACTCTCCGGTACAGGCTGTTCCAACTCGCGCATCAAATCACGGAACAGATCACGATCTTCGGCTTTTTCTATCGAATTCAGTTGAGTTCCCAGCAGCTTGACGTTTTCACGCTCCAGCACTCCGGCGCGAGCCAGTTCCACTGCCATATTCAGACCTGTCTGTCCTCCCAGCGTAGGAAGCAGACCATCTGGACGCTCTTGACGGATAATCTGTGTTACAAAATCAAGTGTAATCGGCTCGATGTATACTTTGTCTGCCATGTTGGTGTCTGTCATGATGGTTGCCGGATTACTGTTGATCAGTACTACCTCGACGCCTTCTTCTTTGAGCGCTTGACAAGCTTGTGTACCAGCGTAATCAAATTCTGCTGCCTGACCAATGACGATAGGACCGGAACCGATCACAAGTATTTTTTTAAGTTCTGTATTTTTCGGCATATTAGCGCTCTCCTCTCACTGCGGCGGCGATAGCAGCCTGACGCGATTGCTTTGGATGATTTCTTTTGTGTTCACGGATCATGTCCAGAAAACGGTCAAACAGGTAGCCATTGTCGTAAGGTCCTGGTGCAGCCTCTGGATGATATTGAACCGAAAACGCGGGATACTTAGTATGTTTAAGACCTTCAATCGTTTTATCGTTGTTATTAATATGCGTCACTTCAAGCTCAGTTCCTTGGATCGAATCCTCATTTACCGTGTAGCCGTGATTTTGTGATGTGATAAAGCAGCGTCCGCTCTCCAGTTCTTTCACCGGATGGTTACCACCACGATGTCCGAATTTCAGCTTTTCCGTATCCGCTCCCGAAGCTAAAGCGAACAACTGGTGTCCCAAGCAAATTCCGAAAATCGGGTATTCCCCTAACAGTTCAGCTACCGTACGAACGGCATGGGGTACGTCTTTTGGATCTCCAGGGCCGTTAGACAGCTGGATACCGTCCGGGTCTAAGCGGCGAATTTCCTCAGCCGTCGTATCATGTGGAACGACAACCACATCGCAGTCCCGTTTATTCAGTTCTCGTAAAATGCCGCTTTTTGCACCATAGTCAATCAATACGATCCGTTCTCCGTTGCCAGGACTGCTGTACGGATGAGGTGTGGATGTCATAGGAACCTGATTGCGCAGTTCTTCAATGGTCAAGTCAGACATCATTTCTTTCAGTTCTTCCAGCGGCTGGGAACCAGTCGTCAAAATGCCCTTCATCGTGCCGTGATGGCGAATAATCCGGGTAAGCATGCGGGTGTCGATGTCGCTAATGCCAATGATGCCATATTCCTTCAGCAAATCGCCCACGCTGTATTGAGCACGCCAGTTACTTGGCGCCGGCTCGTAATGTCGAACAGCAAAGCCATGGACATAAGGCCGTACCGATTCAAAGTCATCCCGAGTAATTCCGTAATTACCAATCAGCGGGTAAGTCATCGTTACGATTTGTCCGCAATAAGAGGGATCAGTCAGCACCTCTTGATAGCCTGTAATCCCTGTGTTGAAAACGACCTCGCCTGTTCTTTCACCTTCCGCACCAAATGATGTGCCTGTAAACAGCGTGCCGTCCTGAAGTAACAATCTTGCCTGCATCCCGTCTCACTCCTCTATATTGTTTCCTGCTATAAGGTTCTATTTTTTAAGTGGTTTCTAATTATTTTGCTTCGTCAGCAGACCATACCAGTTTGCCGTCTACCCAAGTTTTTACAGGCCAGCCTTTGAGCTTCCAGCCTGTAAAAGGAGTGTTGCGTCCTTTGCTGGCAAACGTTTGCGGATCAACTGCCTGCTCCTGCTCCAGATCAATCATGGTCAGGTCAGCTGGAGCTCCTTCTTCCAGACGTCCCGTATCAAGGCGGAAGACACGCGCTGGATCAGCAGTCATACGACGCACCAGAAAGTCCAGCGTCCATTGTCCGGTAGCTACGAATTTCGTGTACAACAGCGGGAAGGCCGTCTCAAATCCAACGATCCCGAATGGCGCCAGCTCCATCCCTCTTGCCTTCTCTTCCTCACTGTGCGCTGCATGGTCGGTTACGACGATGTCAATCGTACCGTCTTCCAGTCCCTCGATGCATGCCTGCACATCACGTGGGGAGCGGAGCGGAGGATTCATTTTCCAGTTCGCATCCAGCCCAGGAATGTCCTCATCTGACAATACCAAGTGGTGCGGGCATACCTCAGCCGTTACCTTGATGCCAAAAGATTTCGCGTGGCGAATTAACCGCACTGACTGCTCTGTGCTGACATGGCATACATGATAGTGTGCCCCGGTTGCCTCGGATAGTAAAATGTCTCGTCCGACGTGAATGGCTTCGGATTCGTTCGGAATGCCTTTAAGTCCGTGGCGCTTGGCAAATTCGCCGTCCGTCACCGCCGCACCTTCAACAAGCGTGTTATCTTCACAGTGTGCAATAACCGGCATATCCAGTACTTTGGCCCGCGCCATGGCGTCCTTCATCATTTGCGCGCTTTGCACCCCGACACCATCGTCAGTAAAGCCGATTGCACCTGCTGCTTTGAGCGCTTCAAAATCTGTCAGCTCACGACCCAGTTCGTTTTTTGTAATGGCTGCGTAAGGAAGAACCTTGGCAAGCCCGGCTTCCTGTCCTTTTTTCAATACCAGCTGGACTGTGTCGACATTGTCCGTCACTGGACGTGTGTTTGGCATGCAGGCAATCGTCGTAAATCCGCCTTTCACCGCCGCGCGGCTGCCCGTTTCAATTGTTTCTTTATATTCAAAGCCAGGTTCTCTCAGATGCACATGCATGTCGATTAAACCGGGGATGACCAGTTTTCCCTGGGCGTCGATCTTTTCGATTTCGCGCTCCTGCCCAGATGCCCCTTCTTCCATAAGTAGGCTGACTCCAGCATCCGCACTTGCGATAGCCAAAATCTTTCCGTCGGCGATTAGGATGGATTTCAATTCAGCCTCGCCCTGCTCGTTCAATACGCTTGCATTCATAATTAATTGTTTCATCTGAAATATTCCTCCGCTCAGTTTTCTGCAACTTTTTCCTACGATCCTACTGACAGCTTCTACAGCTTCATTGCCCGTTCCATAACCGCCATGCGGATCGGAACCCCGTTTGCCATTTGCGGAAAAATTCGCGATTGTTCGCTTTCCACAACTGCACTATCAATTTCCACATTCCGATTCACTGGAGCTGGATGCATGATAATCGTTCCGGGCTTCAGGTTCGCTGCTCTTTTCTCTGTCAAACCGTACTGCTCTCGGTACTCATCCGCTGAGCGCAACATCCCTTCGGCATGCCGTTCCAGCTGTACCCGAAGCATCATGACCACGTCCGCCTGTAGTGCCTCTTGCATCGAAACATAAGGCGCGTACGCCGCAAGATCAGGTGCTTGCATATTTTCAGGAGCGCAGAAGCTAACCTTGGCTCCGAACTTTTGCAAGGCCCATAGATTCGAGCGAGCGACACGGCTGTGCAGAATGTCTCCTATAATGGATACTCTCAAGCCTTTAAGCTCACCGAAAGTTTTGCGCATGGTGTACAGGTCCAGCAGAGCCTGTGTTGGATGCTCATTGTTGCCGTCCCCTGCATTAACCAGTGGAACATTGACCTTCTCAGCGAGCTCTTGCAGCACCCCGGCTGGCTTTAACCGGATGACTCCTGCATCAATGCCCATGGATTCGAGCGTACGTACTGTATCGTAAATGGACTCCCCTTTTTCCACACTGGAAGCCGCAGCGGAAAAGTTCAAAACCTGAGCGCCCAGCCGCTTCTCTGCCATTTCAAAAGAAAAGCGGGTACGAGTGCTGTTTTCAAAAAACATGTTGGCCGCAAAGCGTGATTGCAGTACCGGAACCAGCTTTTCTGGTTGAGATTCCCAATAATGAGCGCGATCCAGAATGGACTCGATTTCATTTCGGCTAAGTTCCTTTAACCCGAGCAGGCTACGTTCTTTAAGTTGACTGGCTGTTGTGATCATAGCTGTTCCCCCCGGTTCTGAATGATTGTCACTTCGTCCTTACCGTCCGTCTCTTGAAGCGCAACTACGATTTCCTCATGTTTGGAGGTCGGGATGTTCTTGCCGATGTAATCCGGACGAATTGGAAGCTCACGGTGTCCGCGATCCGCTAGTACTGCCAGCTGAATCATTTGCGGTCGTCCGCAGTGCATCAATGCATCCATCGCCGCGCGGATGGTGCGGCCTGTGTACAGCACATCGTCAAAGAGAATGACTTTCTTATCATGAACCGATACGTCAGCAGGATTCATCAAAAGCTCTTTTCCATTTCCTTTAGCTTCGGCTACGCTGCTCCGGTCATCCCGGTAGGCTGTGACATCCAGCTCTCCCCATGGAATTGGTGCGCCTTCAATCTCAGCAATTTTTTCAGCCAGGCGCTGCGCCAGATGAACTCCGCGTGTTCGAATACCTACTAGCACACAATCGTCAATACCTTTGTTTTTCTCCAAAATTTCATGTGCAATCCGTGTCAATGCCCGACGAATCGCAATTTCATCCATCAGTACATGTGTTTCATTACTCATGCTTCCAGCCTCCTCAGGTAATGTTCCCTTCAGACCTGGTCCCGTGTTCGGATACAAAAAAGACTCCTTGCCCAAGTTTGGCAAGGAGTCTCGTGTGAACAGTCTTCCACTGTTCTCCGATCTCTCGGACACACTGAAGACATACCGCCGCAGCGGATGCACTGATCAGTGATCCATTCACGTTACCTTGCCAGCCTCACGGGACTGATTTAAAGGTGCTATTCAGGATTTCCTTTGTCCTGCTTCTCATAGTGTGAGATGGTTAGCCATCTCTTGGACAAAGTTCATCGCAACTACAGGAAGTATGACAGATTGAAAATCGTGTGTCAACACCCGTTCAACCGGAACCACCGGAAGCACTCTAATAATTATACATCTTAATTGTATAATTATCCATAGTTGTTTTTACCCATACCTTGTCCTACAATAAAAAAACCGCCATTTAGGCGGTTTTAACTTAATAATTTATTCAGGTTTGTGAATAGGAATGCAAATTATCATTGTTTTAGCGACTACGCAAGGATGCTAAAACATCCTCCATATCAGGAGGGATCGGTCTGCTAAATTCCATGTATTCTCCAGTGGATGGGTGCTTAAAGCCCAGTACCGCCGCATGCAGCGCCTGACCATCCATACGAACCCCTTTGCTGCGCCCATACATAGGGTCACCAACCAATGGGTGTCCAATAAATTTCATGTGAACACGAATTTGATGTGTGCGTCCTGTTTCCAATTGAAGTTCTAGGAGGGTATAATCCCCCAACCGTTCAATGACGAGAAAATGGGTAACTGCATGCTTACTGTTACGTTCCGTCACTGTGAACAATTTACGATCACCCGAATCGCGGCCAATCGGAGCATCTACCGTTCCCTGATCGTGGCTCAAATGACCGTGAACTAAGGCTATATATTTCCGAGTCACACTATGGTCCTTGAGCTGTGCTGCAAGTGATGCGTGAGCCTGATCATTTTTAGCCGCCATCAGCAGTCCTGATGTATCCTTATCAATACGGTGAACAATACCAGGACGTAATTCCCCGTTAATACCCGAAAGATCGTGACAGTGGTACATCAGTGCGTTAACTAATGTTCCCGAAGAGTGTCCCGGTGCAGGATGCACGACCAGACCACGTTGCTTGTTAATAACAATAACGTCCGAGTCCTCGTAAACGACATCCAACGGAATATTTTCCGGTACAATATCTACACTTTCTGGCTCCGGTACCGATAATTCAATACGATCTCCTTCAGCCAGCTTGTAGTTCGCCTTGATTGCCGTACCGTTCACCAGCACACGACCATTTCCAATCCACAGCTGTATCTGAGAACGAGATACTTCCTTCATTTCTTCGGCAATATATTTGTCTATACGCGTTTTGGCATCCCCGGAATCCGCTGTCCATTCCAGGGATTCACCCTCAAGTTCGTCCTCATAAGACAGACCTGCGGCTTCGCCGTTTTCATTCACTTCATTCATGCTATGACTTCCCTTCAATGCTATCATTGCCATTTCCTTTTTGCCGACGCGATTCCAGTAATGTATCCAAAATAATCAGTGCTACACCGATGACAATCGCCGAATCTGCCACATTAAAAATGGGGAACGTATAGCTTCCAAAATTAAATTGCGCAAAATCAACCACTTCCCCTGAAATAGCTCGATCCAAAAAGTTACCGACTGCTCCCCCCAGCACCAAACTTAGCGCAACAGGAAGTAGCTTTTGTCCAGCCTTGACTGTTTTTCGCAGGTACCAGACGATACCAATCACCACTACAATTGTAATCACGATAAAAAGCCAACGTTGACCTTCCAAAATCCCAAAAGCGGCTCCACGATTACGATGGGAGGTGATTAAAAAGAAATTGCCGATGACTGGTATTTGCTCGTACAATTCCATCCGCGTAGCCACCAAATATTTGACTCCCTGATCAATCAAAAAAATAATTAGCGCAATACCAAAATAAATCACAGTCCTTCGTCACTCCGATCCGCTTATATCCGTTGTTGAACCCATTTATTGTAGCATAAGCGTTCTCAGATCGTCCACGAAACCCGCAAGCTATCAAGCACAAACCATCCATAAAATGAACTCCTTCGCATTTGATTAGAATTTCCTATGTAAAAGAGGTCTTTCCGGTGCAAACTACATGGAGCATACTCGACACAACACATGCGCATGTAAACCTAGAACAAGGAGAGGATTCCATGTCCACATTGACGGAGCAACAATTGCAGGGCTTGCGTAACGAACTGCTGGAACGCAAAAAAGAAATTGAGCATCGTTTGCAAGACAACGGCCATTACGGACTCGGCGATTCCCAACGCGATCAAACCGGCGAGCTTTCTCCTATTGATAACCACCCAGGAGATCTGGCTACCGAAACCTACGAGCGAGCCAAGGATATTTCCTTACTGGAGCACGACGAATTCCAATTAGAACGAATCGAATCAGCTCTGATGGCCATGGAAAAGGGGACGTATGGCATTTGTGCCGCCAGCGGTAAACCCATTCCCTATGAGCGCCTACTGGCTGTTCCCTATACCATTTACTGCAAAGAATACAGCCCCGAAACAGAAGTGTCTAACCGCCGTCCAGTGGAGGAAGAATTTCTCGCTCCCTCGTTCGGCAGAACGAGTCTGGATGAACGTGATGATCAAAATGGCTTCGACGGTGAAGATGCCTGGCAGATCGTCGAAAATTGGGGTACCTCAAACACACCAGCCATGGCCGAAAGTAGAGAAATTCACAGTTATGATGATATGGAAATTGAAGCAGGCGACGACAATATGGGCTTCGTAGAACCATACGAAAGCTTTGTTGCTACTGACATTTATGGACAAAATGTATCCGTTATTCGCAGTTCCATTTATCAGCGTTATATCAAAGATGGCGAGGGCGAAGGTCTACTGGAGCCGGATACGCACGAAGACGAATCGTGAACTTTAAAGTGGAGATCGGTGCCTAATAGGTAGTAAGCTCCAATTGTCGTTGTACGATCCGTACAATATCAGCGATATAATCACCGATAATCGGCAAATTCAACGCTCCGAGCACTTGCAGCACATAAATAATGGTAGCGGCAAAAAAAGTAAAACCTAGCGCGATGCCGATTCCCCGGGAAACACCGGATATTAGATTTAGCCAGAGTAATCGCCAAGGCTTATTCAGCAGCAAAGCGTAATCAGCAATACGTGTCCGTTCCAACTGCTCTGACACAGCACGTATCAGCCTTTCAACACGACTTAATCGCTCTGACTGATTACCTGTTATGCTTTTATCTGCGGCTATGGCAGCTCCTTCTCCGTTCATCCCTCGGAGACTCCTTCCCTGTCTACGCCTTGATCGTGCCGTCATATGCACAATCCCCCTTTTCCCATGGCTGCCCTGAACGCAGCAAACGAGCCGAAGCACGTAACGGAGAAAAACCGTTTCCGATGCTTAGGCTCGTTTTTATATGCTGCCTGTTATTGTATTATGGGACAGGGGGCTTGTAATTATTCCCCAATATGAACGCTGATGGTTTTACCGTTCACTTCCACATGTTCTGCTGGTTCGGCTTGACCAAATGTCACAGTAGTAACCAATACGTTCTCACGCAATACAGAGTCGAAGCTTTCAATGGCCAGACGCAGCTCGTTATCTACATCCAACGTCAACGCCACATACTTTTCAATCGGCAGATCCAGTTTTTTACGATAATCCTGTACCGCACGAACCACTTCACGTACCCAGCCCTCTTGCTCCAGTTCCGGTGTAATGTCCGTGTTCAACGCTACCGTTAAGCCATAACCGGAAGCAGAAGCGAAGCCTTCTTTCGCTTTTTTCTCTACCAGCAATTCTTCGGCCGTAACTTGCAGTTCTTCACCTTCTGGAGAAGCGACGTTTAACACTCCTTTTTCTACAACAGAACGGGTATCCTCAGCAGACATTCCTTTGAAAAAGTTTTGTAGGAAACCGACATTTTTACCGTATTTCTTGCCTGCTACTTTCAAATTCAGTTTCAGTGTAAAATCTACAAAGCCACTATCGTCCGTCTCAACATGAATATGCTTCACGTTAATCTCATCTTTGATGATTTCCTCATAGCCACTCAGTTCAAAATCCTGATCCATGGACAGAATCAACTCGGACAACGGTTGACGCGTTTTCAAACCTGTTTCGTTGCGGACGTTACGCGCCAATTCGACGACACGACGTGCCGTTTCCATGTCTCGTTCCAGTTCCAGATCGATCAAGGACTCATTGGTAGTCGGATAATCATCCAGATGAACACTTTCCCCGTTGCTCAGGTTGAGGTAAATATCCTCTGCAAGCAGTGGTGTAAACGGCGCAAGTAGTTTGGCAGTCGTTAACAGCACTTCGGTCAGTGTACGGTATGCATCCAGCTTATCTTCTGTAAGACCATTGCCCCAGAATCGGTCGCGTGAACGACGGATATACCAGTTGCTCAGCTCATCCACAAACGACTCAATTGCTTTAGATGAGTTCAGGAAGTCATTTACAGCCAGCGCTTTGTCCACTACCAAAATGAGGCTGTTCAGACGGGACAAAATCCAGCGATCCAACTTATGGGCCGATGGTTTGAACGGATGCTGTGCCGGATCGAATCCGTCGATATCCGCATACAAGGTCAGAAAGGCGTGTGTATTTACAAGCGTATCCACCAGCTTCGATTTAGCCTCACCTACAATGCCTTTGGAAAAACGTTTGCTATTCCATGGTGCACTATCGGACAGCAATGCCCAGCGGAAAGCATCTGTACCGTACTCATCAATCACTTCCCACGGATCAATAACATTCCCCTTGGATTTAGACATTTTCTGCCCCTGTTCATCCAGTACATGGCCTGTCGCCATGACAGCTTTATAAGGAGCTTTGCCAGTCAGCATAGTCGAAACCGCAAGCAGGCTATAGAACCAGCCACGAGTCTGGTCAATCCCTTCACAGATCATATCTGCCGGAAATTGCTGTTCGAACGTTTCATTATTTTCAAAAGGATAATGATGCTGCGCAAATGGCATAGAGCCGCTATCGAACCATACGTCGATCACTTCCGGTGTACGAGTCATTTCGTATTTACCACATTGGCTACGAACCTTAATATCATCTACATATGGTTTGTGCAGTTCGATGTCCGCTGGTACGTCGCCAATCGCACGTTCCCTCAATTCAGCAATACTATGCGGAGCAAACTGTTCTCCAGTTTCCTCACAAACCCAGATGTTTAGCGGTGTACCCCAATAGCGATCGCGACTGATATTCCAATCCACCAGTTCCTCCAAAAATTTTCCGAAACGGCCTTCACGTATATGACCCGGGTACCATTCAACTTCGCTGTTGTTGGCAATCAGTTGATCCTTGATCGCAGTTGTTTTGATAAACCAGCTGTCCATAGCGTAGTACAATAATGGAGTATCGCAACGCCAGCAGAACGGATAGCTATGCTCGTATTTTTCCTTGCTGTACAGCAAACCTTTTTCGGACAGCATTTTAACAATATCTACATCACAGTCTTTCACAAAACGACCTGCAAAATCAGTAATTTCCTCTACATAGTTACCTTGGAGATCCACCACGTTGATGAATTCAACACCATTTTCACGACATACCCTGTAATCATCCTCACCATGCGCCGGAGCCATGTGAACGATACCTGTACCGCTGGAGTCTGTAACGAACTTCGCACCCAGAATCTGATTACCCTTCTCAACCTGAAAATACGTAAATGGCGGAGTATAAGTTTGGCCAACCAGTTCTGAACCGGATAGCGTACCAATCACTTCATGATCGCCTTTAATTACGTCCTCAACCAGATTTTTAGCAACGATGTATACACCATCTTCCTGCTTCACACGTGCATATTCCAGTTCAGGGTTGACGGCGAGCGCCACGTGACTCGGCAAGGTCCAAGGTGTTGTCGTCCAAGCCAGTACAAATTCACCACTGCTATGCAGCTTGAATTTGGCTGTGGCACTCAGATCCTTTACATCTTTGTAGCCCTGCGCTACTTCATGAGAACTTAGCGTCGTCTGACAATCCGGGCAATACGGACTCACACGATGACCACGATACAGCAGATCTTTTTCATGAATTGTCGCCAAAATGTTCCATACGCTCTCGATATAGTTATTATCTAAAGTAATGTAAGGGTTATCGAGGTCTGTCCAGTATCCGATCGCTTCGGTTAGATCACGCCATTGTTGCTCATACTCAAACACACTCGCCTTACATTTTTTAATAAACTTCTCAACACCGTATTCTTCAATTTCAGGTTTGTGGGAGATCCCCAATTGCTTTTGTACACCCAATTCTACAGGCAAGCCATGCGTATCCCAGCCAGCCTTACGTACGACGCGATATCCCTTCATCGTCTGATAGCGGCCGACAAAATCCTTAATTACACGGCCCAGCATGTGACCGATATGCGGTTTACCGTTAGCTGTTGGTGGGCCGTCATAAAACACAAAATTTGGCTTCCCTTCACGATTGGTGATAGATTTACGGAATGTGTCCTCCTGCTTCCATTTGCTTAGGATGCGCAGGTCACGGGACCGTGCTTTTTCTTTAACATCCACTCTGTTCATACCGTCATACTCCCTCTCTGCTCATCATTGATTTCCCTAGCATTTCCTAAAAAAAGCAACAAAAAAAGCCCCATCCCTGTAAAGGGACGAGGCTGTGCTCGCGTTACCACCCTGATTCCGTAAAAACAGACCATTAAAAATACAGTCTCATCACGGCTCTCTGAGCCCCACTCAACTACAGCAGGGCGCCATTATAACGCATGGCAAACGGTGATTGCTTACACACGCCATAATCTTAAGCGCTTCAGCTCACTTCTCCGGGAGGATCTTCGGTCATGTTCTGAACGTTGGCTTGCACCAGAAGGCCAACTCTCTGAGGGACAAATCATGACGTACTCGTTCCCATCAACGAATTAAACATGTTAAATTCATCAAATATTAAATCAGCAACATCGTTGCCTTGAATAACAACCATCAGCCGACGGACGGATAATCATTGAATTCAGTATAGTATTTACAGTTATAGCCTGTTTAAAGATAAAAGTCAACCCTAACAACGCCTAATAAAAGCTTGTCAGAAATGAAATTAGTAAATTTCTTTCATCTCACGTTCGCGCTCCAGTACTTCGCGTTCCCGGTTTTCAAGGGCTTCCCAGCCGTCTTGACTTAACAAGTCAAGCTGTGCTTCCACCAGTGTACGAAACCGTGCTCGATAAATCGATGCCTGCTTCTTCAGTTCTTCGACCTCCAACGCGATCTTGCGGGATTTGGACAATGCTTCGTTCACAATACGGTCCGCATTTTTTTCCGCTTCCTTCACGATCAGTTGGGATTCTTTCTTGGCGTTGTTACGAACTTCATCTGCGGCTTCCTGCGCTACGATAATCGTCTTACTCAGCGTATCCTCAATCGTCGCGAAATGATCGAGCTTCTCCTGTACGTTCAACAACTCGGTGCTCAGTTCTTTATTTTCACGAATAACGCCCTCGTAATCTTTGATCACCTGATCCAAAAATTCATTAACCTGATCCTCATCATAACCGCGAAGCCGGCGGGCAAATTCCTTGTTATGTATATCCAATGGCGTTAATGGCATGCCGTCCACCTCCTATAAGATTGACAAAAAATACATTTTCCGCGTCACGACGCTCACT
Organism: Paenibacillus sp. NMA1017; assembly: GCF_058895805.1. Classification (NCBI taxonomy): domain Bacteria; kingdom Bacillati; phylum Bacillota; class Bacilli; order Caryophanales; family Paenibacillaceae; genus Paenibacillus; species Paenibacillus sp. NMA1017. Next base: position 589,986 of record NZ_JBZXYR010000002.1, read on the forward strand.
ATCATCTATCGGTCATCATACCCCGTTTTGTGAATACTGTACAGAGCAAAATCGTTCCAGTTCTTCGCTATAGCTTAATTCTTTCGACAGAAAGCTCGTGAATCCTGCCTACAGCTATACAAACTTACCAATTTTGACACGGAATCTTCCCTTTTTTGTCATCCCGTCTGTTTCAAGCACTTTGAAACGCCCAAAACCCTGCATGGAAATAACGTCCCCAGCTTTAAGTGGAGTGGATGGATTCTCCTCCACCTTCCAATTTACTCGGCACCGTCCCGCCCGAATCGGTGTTAATATTTTACTGCGGCTTAGCTTGTACACATCGCTGGTAATACCGTCCAGGCGCAAAGAAGCGACCGTCAGATCTAGCGCCTCTAATGCAACTTCCTTCGTTCGCAGACTCGCTACAGGCAACAGTTCTGTCCATACATGGACACGATGTACCTGCTGCAAATGCATCGTCATAAAATCACCGATCTCTGAAGCTACCAATACATGGCACCCATCATCCAGTACATGAATGTCCCCGATTTTCCCACGTTTGATCCCAAGTCCCAGTAGGGCACCTAGATAATCACCGTGCTCAAGGGTACCTATTTTATGATCGTCAGATGTGATGGAAAGGACCTGAATCCCCATCTCCTCACCGTCCAAATACGAATAATCGGGCGCAATCAGCGCCCGCTTTCGTTCCGAAGCCATGTATCCGCCATCTACCCTAATCGTGACCTTATCTTCCTTCGAAGCAAGTGTCTCCAATATGTACTGTTGGCGCGGGTCCAAAAAATCAGTCAGCTTCTGCTCATGATAAGCTCCCGCGTGACTGATCCATTCGGAAGCGCGATCCACATAGTCCCGTTCATCCGGGTGAAAATGCTCATAAATCTCAGTTCGCATAACTCCTCCTAGACGAAATTACCAATTAAAGAAATCAAACCGTACGACGCAAAACGCAGAGCAATCAGCGCAACGATGGGAGAAATATCAATCATCCCAAAGATTGGCGGTATAAACCTGCGAAAAGGAGACAAATACGGCTCCACAAACTTGGCAAGTAAATCACCAATCACACTCTCTCTGGCATTAGGAAGCCATGACAGCAGAACATATGCAATGATCATGTACGAATAAATCTGAAATAGCCAGTAAATTACCTCGATCAAGAAAAGTTCACCTCATTCTGTTAAGTTCTTGTTCAGTGTCAGCCAATATCTCCGTAATAGAGCCTTGAATCTCAACCGTATCTGGTGTACACAGAAAAATATTGTTCCCGACCTTGGAAATACCACCACCCAGTGCATACACAGTACCACTCAAAAAATCAATAATGCGCAGCGCCTGATCCTTGCGAATTCGTTGCAAATTAACTACGACGGTGCGATGGGAACGGATATGGTCGGCAATTTCCTGTGCTTCATCATAAGAACGCGGCTCATACAGGACAACTTTCACATTTTTCTGTGAATGGATGCTGACTACATTAGTGCCCTTCTGGTTCTTACGTTTATCAAAGCTTGGGGTTTCAATTTCTTGATCTTCCGGCGTATTCATAACCTCTCGCTCTATAACTTCCTCTTCTTCCTGAAGTCCCAGAAAGTTCATGAACTTATTCATTACGCCCAATGGAAATCCTCCTCTCGTCCGACCAGTACGGAACCAAGCCGCAGCCAGGTCGCTCCCTCTTCAACCGCCACTTCAAAATCATTGGACATCCCCATAGACAAGTGAACGATGGGTTCTCTGGTCAAGGCTTGTCCATTTAACCTATCCCGTAATTCTCGCAATCCCCGAAACACAGGCCGAGTTTTTTCCGGGTCTTCCTCATGAGGAGCCATCGTCATCAAGCCAATCACGTCCACATGTTCCAACTCACGAATTTGTTCCAAGAAGGGGACAACTGCCTCAGAGGACAAGCCATATTTGGACATTTCCCCAGAGATATTGACTTGCACAAAAGCTTTAACTCGCAGTCCCAGAGCGGCTGCCTTCTTGTCCAATTCCTGAGCGAGCGATAAGCGATCAAGCGAATGTATAAATTTAAATTTTCCAATCACATCTTTAACCTTATTCGTTTGGAGATGACCAATAAAATGCCATGTTCCCCGGTCACCCAACTTGCTCCATTTATCCGCAGCATCCTGCCAGCGATTTTCGCCCACATGCTCCAAGTTGCTATCCAATACAGATGTCATTGTCGCCGCCGAAACATATTTCGTGACAGCGATCACATTAACTTCATCACACGAACGTCCACTACGGGCACATGCCGCCTCTACACGGGCATTCACTTCTTTAATTCGTTCCTCCAAAGACACGGGAGGACTCACCTCTCTTCCAGACCAATCCAGCTCGCCATTCTTCCTGTAACGCCATCTTCCTTGCGATATGAAAAAAACAAATCGCTACGGCTACTCGTGCATAAGGTAGTACATTCGATATGGCTCGGCAATATTCCTGCTTTCATCATAATGTGTCGATTGCATTGTTTCAAGTCAAGTAGTGTTTTTCCGTCGGTTAAGGGGAAGTAAACAGATCCTTCCCATTTATCATTACCCGGGCAATCATGCTCCAAAACCCGAATTTGGCTCATCACGTGCTCATCCACCTCATAGGATTCAGAGCCAATGGAAGGACCAATAGCTGCTAGTATATCAGACGGCTGAGATCCATATTCGTTTTGCATGGTCTGTACCATTTTCAATGCGATTTCCGCAACGGTTCCCTTCCAGCCTGCATGCGCCAACCCAATTACACGGCGTACTGGATCACAAAAATATAATGGTACACAGTCTGCATAAAAAGACGTCAGCAAAATGCCAGGTACATTCGTCAATAGTCCATCTGTGTCCTGAAAAGCGGATGCACGATCCATAAAGCCCCGCCCGCGATCAGCAGCCTTGACTACAGCAACATGATGACCATGAACCTGCTCACCGCACGTCCATGCTTCAGCAGCAAAACCAAGTTGCTCAGCAATGAGTCGACGGTTGCGAATGACTTTCTCGGGGTCATCCCCTACATGAAACGCACAGTTTAGACTAGCGTAGGGAACCTCACTAACACCGCCATGACGACCTGTAAAACCCGCTGTTAATCTCTGAACCTGCCGCTCCCAAGATTGAATATATAACAACTCCGGTACGGGACGTCCGCCATCTTGCATTGGCGTAGCCCCCGTAGCCTCGGTATTCACTACAAATGGTTCCATTCATTCTCACCTCTACTGCCCAGTGTACCAAAAAGCCGCCGCCGTGTCTTCACAACGCACTAAAATACGTAGATTTGCAAGTTCAGAGGCCCCTTCGGTCACTCCGCTCCTGACGTTCGATATACAACTTTTCCTCCCCTTCACCCGGCGGCTCATGCAATCCTTCCAGCCGTACAAGCACAACATCCGAACCAATTTTCACAATGTTGCGCCATGGAATGACCAACTCGCTTCCCCCTCCAAACCAGCCCATAAAACGGCTACTGCCTGGAACCACAATGGCTTCAATTTTCCCCTGCCGCACGTCAATCTCCAAATCACTGATTTGTCCTAGACGTCGCCCATCTACAATGTTAATGACATCCTTGGTTTGAAACTCGGAAATTTTCATTGCTCTTACTGACGTTTCCGGTGCACTCACACGCATCACATCCTTTATTTCACTATATGAGCGGAAGAGCCCAAAAAATGTCCTGTAAACGCAAAAACGATCCGGGTAGGATCGTTTTTATCGCTGAAATCATTCAAGCATCCATTTCATTAGGACTTTACATGTTTTTGCATTTGTTGTATAGCCGACTTCTCTAATCTTGAAACCTGGGCTTGAGAGATACCGATTTCGTCGGCAACCTCCATTTGCGTCTTTCCTTCATAAAAACGCATAGACAATATCATCTTTTCACGCTGGCCCAGGCGATGCATCGCTTCCCGCAGAGCGATTTCCTCAATCCATGAGACGTCTTTATTTCTGTCATCACTGATCTGATCCATCACATAGATTGGGTCGCCCCCGTCGTGATATATCGGCTCGAACAGCGAAACCGGATCCTGAATCGCATCCAACGCGAACACAACGTCTTCTTTAGGCACATTCAGTGCCTCTGAAATTTCAAAAATCGTTGGTTCTCGCGAGTTCAGATTCGTCAGACTGTCCCGCACCTGAAGCGCCTTATATGCAATATCCCGTAACGAACGGGATACACGGATCGGATTGTTATCCCGCAAATAACGGCGGATCTCTCCGATAATCATCGGCACCGCATAAGTGGAGAACTTTACGTTTTGCGAAAGGTCAAAATTATCAATTGCCTTCATTAGGCCGATACATCCTACCTGAAACAAATCGTCCACAAACTCTCCCCGATTGTTAAATCGTTGAATCACACTCAGGACGAGCCGGAGATTGCCGTTAACCAATTTTTCTCTGGCTGATCGTTCATTATTTTGCTGAAGTGATGTGAACAACTCGCGCATTTCTGCATTGGTTAATACCGGCAGTTTGGCGGTATCCACACCGCAAATTTCCACTTTATTTCGGGTCATCGTGTCTTACCTCCCAAGGAGCAACATTAATGTACATTATCTCCTGAGGGCATTTTTTTATTCGCCGTTTCCATCGCTTCCGGATATACCCATGCATTATACCATTTTATTAAATTCTTTTCGTAAGCGCTTTATAATTCGCTTTTCCAGACGCGAAATATACGATTGCGAGATACCCAACAGGTCAGCAACATCCTTCTGTGTCTTCTCTTCTCCGTCTTGTAAGCCGAAGCGCAGCTCCATAATCAAACGCTCTCGATCCGTCAACTTATCCAAAGCCTTATGCAGTAATTTACGGTCCACCTGCTCCTCAATATTACGGTAAATGGTATCATTTTCCGTCCCCATCACATCGGAAAGCAACAATTCATTACCGTCCCAATCAATATTCAGAGGCTCATCAAAAGAAACTTCCGTTCTCGTTTTACTATTGCGACGTAAGTACATCAAAATCTCATTCTCAATGCATCGAGACGCATATGTGGCAAGTTTGATTTTCTTCTCTGGATCAAAAGTGTTAACCGCTTTGATTAATCCAATAGCCCCGATGGATACGAGATCTTCAATGTTGATTCCCGTATTCTCAAATTTACGGGCAATATATACGACTAACCGCAAATTTCTTTCGATTAGCATCGACCGTACTGCTGCATCTCCAGAAGAAAGTTTTCCCAGCAAATATTCTTCTTCGTCTCTCGTCAGCGGTGGGGGGAGCGCCTCGCTGCCGCCAATATAATAAATTTCTTCACTTTTCAGCCCAAATAAAAATAAAATACGATAATATTGCAATTGCAACGCTAACCTAATTTTCATCTTCAATTTCATCTGTTCCCGCATATCATTCTCCCCCTTTTGAAAATAGTGCAAATCCAGCTGTGCTCCGTCCATTTCACCATTGGATGTTTCTCGTCGCCTTCAAACATCATTTTGTGTTTATGCTCCGTCATCCTGATTCTGTAAAATGCTCACTAAAATGTGCATCTCGTTTCTGGTTGGTATCAGCACTGCCCTCTTCTTGTGCCGTCACATCCGGGTGGATGATGGCGCGATACTTACCCTCTGCCGACAATGTCCCCCCGTCCAAGCCAATCAACACTCGATGATGTACAAAATGAACCCCATTCATCACCACCTCTACCCGGTCTGGTTTAAGGGCCAGCATAAAGGAATGATTGCGGTTAATTCCACGATAGGGAACGAGACGGACACGATCCTGCCAGCTAAACGATTCATCCCCCAGTTCCATCACCAGTTGGTCAACATTACCCTCAGAACATTTTTGGAGCCACGAGGCGGGCAAATACGATTCCCACAAAGCCGCCTCCATGACCATTACCGGGGTTCGGGTCAAAGGATCATAGAGCTGGTTACCTGTATCCAACAAGCCTGTACACTCAATATGATCCTGCCCAATCCACACCTGCACTTGTCCCAGAAACCCACTCATCCTTTCTGTGCGCTGCTTTGAGGACTGCACAATACGAAAGAAAAGCATCACTCCGCCAAATGCGCATAAAATAAACCAGAATGCGATTTTTAGTTCAAAGGACATTCCTCCCGAAGCGGTGTACCAGATACCATTAAATAATTCCCCCGTATTTTGGAGAAAATAATGCATCCCCAAAATGCCACCTGCAGCTACAAAATTGATCATGTAAAAAGCACCCATTGTACGAAGATACTTTTGCATGCTGCCAAATCCAAAAGCCACCAGCAGCATTATGACCGATAATGCCAGTTTGATCAGGAACGTAAATAAAAAAGACAGTTCCGGTACAAACATCATGACCACGTACATTGCGCCGATTCCAGCTGAAGCCATCAATCTCCACCACACTGGACGGATTTTTCTCATCCAGGCGGTGACCATCAGCAGCACAGCATCAATGAACAAATTGGCCAAAAAAATCAAGTCGATATAAACAACCAAGGCTTCACCCGCCCAGCGTTTGCAGGATAGGCTTAAGTATAGTAGTCATGCTGTTCAAAGTCTGTCTAACGGTGGGGACGGTGACCGACTAATTTTGTCGGAAAGAGGAGAAGCGCCTGAACTGCAGGAGACAGAAAACAGAAAGAAGCCCGCATCTCTCAGGGAGAATGCGGGCAGTCTGAATTGAAACTAGTTATCGTTATTATTATTACGCGAACGGTTACGTAAGAATGTAGGAATGTCTAATTGGTCACTGCTTTGAGTGTTACCAAATGGACGCAAGTTAGGAGAGCCTTTTTCCGCCGATTCGGAAGTAGCCGGGTTGGCTGCCGGTTTACGTCCCGGTGTCGGTTGACTTGGCTTGCCTTCAAAGCCAGTGGCAATGACGGTAACCTTGATCTCTTCTTTCAACTCTTCGTCAATGATAGCACCGAAAATCATGTTTACTTCCGGATCGGAAGCCGATGTTACGATTTCAGCTGCCTCATTAACCTCATACAGAGACAGGTTGTTGCCGCCAGTGATGTTCATAATCACACCACGAGCACCTTCAATGGATGTCTCCAACAACGGGCTCATGATCGCCTTGCGTGCTGCTTCAGCCGCACGATTTTCACCAGTTGCTTCGCCAATCCCCATCAAAGCGGAGCCACGCTCCGTCATGATCGTCTTAACGTCAGCAAAGTCAAGGTTGATTAGACCCGGTACAGCAATCAAATCTGAGATACCTTGTACCGCCTGACGCAAAACATTGTCCGCTTCACGGAATGCTTCCAACATTGGGGTTTTCTTGTCCACAATTTCAAGCAAGCGGTCATTCGGGATTACAATCAAGGTGTCTACTTTTTCTTTTAATCCCTCAATACCAAGTTCGGCTTGATTGGAGCGCTTACGCCCTTCAAACGTGAATGGTCGGGTTACCACGCCTACAGTCAGCGCGCCACATTCCTTGGCAATTTCAGCAATGACAGGAGCCGCCCCGGTTCCAGTACCGCCACCCATTCCCGCCGTTACGAATACCATATCCGCACCTTTGAGCGTATTCATAATGAGCTCACGCGACTCTTCAGCCGCTTTCTTACCCACATCCGGGTTAGCGCCGGCACCCAGACCGCGGGTCAGCTTATCGCCAATTTGAAGCTTATGCTCAGACTTCGCTAAATGAAGTGCCTGGGCATCTGTATTGACTGTAATGAACTCCACACCCTGAACACCATTTTCGATCATTCGGTTAACCGCATTGCTGCCGCCGCCTCCGACGCCGATCACTTTAATTTGAGCCAAGCTCTCCATTTCAAAATCAAATTCCAACATACTATTCCATCTCCCCCTCAATGTGCATGGATGGCCCGTCCATGATTGGCATAATTAGCAATGAACGTTATATAAATTCACTGAACATATTTTTTAAGCGTTCAATCAACCCCTGCTTTTGCTCGCCTTCCGCAGCGGGACTACTGTTTTTGGTTCGGTTAGTCGGCTTCTTGGTACTTCCGCCACTGTTGCTAACGCTAGTCGATCTTCCGCGATAGTAACGAATAGCATTATGCAAGATTCCAACTCCGCTCGTGTAGCCCGGATCCCTTACACCGATAAAATCAGGTACGGCGATCCTTACGGAAGCGGCCAGTTCGCTTTGTGCCACCTGAAGTACACCAGGCATGGAGACGGTGCCCCCGGTAAGTATATAACCTCCCGGAAGCTCTGTGTAACCTAAGCGCTTAACTTCCGCCTGAATGAGTTGAAAAATTTCCTGCACTCTCGGCTCAATAATAGCAGCCAAATCCTGCTGGTTGAACTCCTTATCCACATTACTGCCGATACGAGTCACTTTAAAGACGACATCGGCTGCCGCATCATCATACCATGCGCAGCCGTATTTAAGCTTTACTTTTTCGGCTTGATCGGTAAGGGTTCTCAGTCCGTAGGCAATATCATTGGTTACAAATTCTCCACCAATCGGAAGTGTTGATGTGGCAACAATCGTTCCTTCCTGGAAAATGGCAACATTCGTTGAACCTGCGCCAATATCCACTAGCACCGAACCCATCACCTTTTCATCCTTCGAAAGAGACAATTGTCCGGCTCCAAGAGGCAGCAAGACCAGATCTTTAATCCTCAAGCCCGCTTTCTCAACGCAGCGCAACAGATTATGTATCGGGGTCTTGCCTCCAGTAACAATCGTAGCCTCTACTTCGAGACGAACTCCGATCATACCGCGAGGGTCCTGAATGCCTTCTAGGCCATCCACGACATACTGTTTGGCTACCACGTCAATAATTTCTCTCTCCGGTGGTACGGCAATAACTTCAGCTGCCTTCAGTACACGCTCAATGTCCTCCTCACCGATTTCACGGTCCTCGTTGGACACGGCTACTACGCCATGACTATTTTGCAGGCCAATATGATTGCCTGAAATCCCCACATACACTTCTGTTATTTGAATACCAACCATGCGTTCTGCGTGATCCACGGCGTTACGGATTGATTGCACGGTTTGATCAATGTCTACAATTGCACCTTTGCGAATCCCTTCCGAGTCGGCAGATCCAACTCCAATAATATTAAAGGTTCCATTATTCATTTCCCCAATAATAGCCCGAACTTTGGATGTACCGATGTCCAAACTAACAATGATGTCATTGTTGCTCAAGTCTGTGGCACCTCCTGACTCCAAAATGAATTTCGTTCTTTAAACACACTCTGTACATATTCAACAAACTCCATGCTTTCCCTCTTTTTTCTACAAATTTTTTAGAAGCCAATTTATGGTTGCAGTCACATAAAAATTTGAAGAAAAAAGAAGGAGGCAAGTCTATTACCCATAAAATCAATTCTAGCATTTTTTCACATCACTGAGTAGTATCTTTTTCTTGGCTCTCTTCACTCGTATCTGGTTTGAACGGAACGTAGGAATCCGCCTCCAACATTGTGATCAAACCTGGATCTTCTGTTTCTAGCACCTGATTCAAATAGCTGATTTTAGAATTCAGTAGAGAAACGGTTGTAATAACCTCAAACTGGGAACGTGTGTACATTTTGATGCGGTCCGGAAAAGAAGGAATTGGCGCAGGAATGATTTCCGAAATATCGGCAGTCCATTCCCCCGGAATGCGTGATAAAGCATCACACAGCTTCGCTTTGTACGGATCATCAGATTTCCATTTGGTCAAAATAGGCTTCTCAACGGCTATTCCGCTACTCCCCACGCCCACGCTTGTCCCATTCGCTAGAATAGCACGAAGGCTCCCGTCACTCTGCAACTCGTAAGCGACCGTAGCAAACTCTTTAATGTGAATAGCAATAATACCCGGAAACTGCTTGTCCACTGTGACTTGCTGTATCGATTGAATTTCCCGCAGTTTCTCAGAAATGTCGGATGAACTGACTCCGAAATACTGATCTCCAACAGCCAGACCGCTTCGATTAAGAAGCTGATCTCGGGTCGAAAATACATTACCATCAAAACGAATTTCAGAAACCCGACTCAACGAAGAACGGAAAAAGAGAACAGCGAGCAGTACGATAAACAACAAAATGAGAAGAATGGCAATCTTCCGGCTTGTTCTTTTTTTCGTTCTGTTCTTTTTAAGAACAGGTATTTGAGCATTTGGCATAGCTTCTCTCCACAAAAGCCTTTTGTCCCCCCGTTAACGGAGGGACATTACAGGCATTAATTTACGAAATCCAGTTGCTCCGGCACCGGAGACTGACGGCTCATTCGGGCACCCAGTCCCTGGAAAAGACGTTCGATCCGGTCATACCCTCTGTCAATATGATGAACCTGCTCGACAATGGTACGTCCTTGAGCCGCTAGACCCGCTATGACCAGCGCAGCCCCTGCCCGCAGATCGGTAGCCTCTACCGTAGCCCCGTACAGACGAGAAACTCCTCTTATAAAAGCAGCATTTGCATCAACCGTAATATCAGCACCCATTACATTTAGTTCATCCACATGTTTGAATCGGCTCTCGAAGACGGTCTCTTTCATGACACTGAATCCGTCCGCCAAAGATAGCAGAACCATGACCTGAGATTGCAAATCCGTCGGAAAAGACGGGTAAGGTGAGGTAACGATCCTCTCCACTGCTTTGGGCCGACTCATACAACTTACGGTCATTATATCATTCAAGATGCCGATTTGAACACCAGCCCGCCTGAGGACGTGAATCAGAGCAGACAAGTGGGATGGATTGCAGTGGGTCAGCGACACACTTCCTCGCGTTGCTGCAGCTGCGATCATAACCGTTCCAGCTACTATGCGGTCAGGAATGACCTCATACGTACACGGATTTAGACGACTAACGCCCGTGATTGTAATCGTGTCAGTTCCAGCACCGATAATGCGGGCTCCCATGGCATTCAAGAAGTTTTGTAGATCCTGAATCTCCGGTTCCCTCGCTGCATTGGTGATCGTTGTTCGTCCTTCAGCCAACGCAGCGGCCATCATAATATTTTCCGTTGCACCTACACTCGGGAAATCCATGTGGATGTCCGAGCCGATTAGCTTTTGGGCTCGAAACGTAATTTGCTCGTCTTTTTCCTCTATCTCTGCGCCAAGAGCTTTTAAGCCCTCTAGGTGAAGATCAATTTTGCGCTCGCCTATGGCGCAGCCTCCGGGCTGGTAAATGGAAACTTCTCCATATCTGGCGAGCAGCGGTCCCATCAGAAAGATAGATGAGCGCATTTGCTTCATCAAATCTTCCGGAATTTGGAACGTTCGGACGGACGACGTATCCACGTATACCGTTTCCTCTTCATGTCGGCATGTACAGCCGAGTCTTTCAAGGATGTGCAGCATGACCTTAATGTCTAAAAGATGGGGCACATTCCGAATTTCTACCTTACCTTGTGCTAGTAAGCTCGCTGCAAGAATAGGTAGTGCCGCATTTTTTGCCCCATGGATACGTATGGTGCCTGACAGGGGACGGCCTCCCTCAATCACCAATTTGTCCAATGTATCACCTCCGAGTTTACCGCTCACCCACTACGAAAACCTCCGGAACTAGCTTGATGCCGGTTTGAGATGATATTGTACTTTGAATATGCTTCATTAGGGTAAGCACGTCCTCTGCTGTCGCTTGACCGGTATTTACAATGAAATTGGCATGCTGTACAGATACCTCTGCGCCTCCCGCCTTCAAGCCCTTGAGACCTGCGCTTTCAATAAGACGAGCAGCATAGTCTCCTGGAGGATTACGGAACACGCTTCCTGCACAAGCTAACTGTAGCGGCTGGGTCAGCCGGCGACGGTCTTTAAAAGCCGCAAGTGCTGCTGAAATCTCTTCGCGGTCGCCCCGCTTCATCCGAAACACTGCCTCTGTCACCATTCCACGTTGCTCATGCAACACGGAGTGACGATAGCTGAAATGCATATTCTCGGCATCGTACACAGCCAATTCCCCTGTATCCAGCACAATCTCAGCGGACTGGAATATTTGTGACACATCAGACCCATGGGCACCGGCGTTCATGTAGACAGCCCCACCGACCGATCCTGGGATACCACCAGCAAATTCAAGGCCGGACAGGCCCTGCTTGCTGGCCATAACGCACAGTTTGACCAGTGAAACGCCTCCTCCAGCAACGATCTGTTCATCTTCAAAATGAACATAATCAAATCCTGGCCCCAGCTTGATCACAAGTCCCCGTATCCCTTTGTCAGAGACGAGCATGTTGGAGCCCCGCCCCAACTGCATCCAGGGAATTCCGTGCTCGCTAGCCAGCTTCAAAACTCTTGCCAGCTGCTCTTTGGTATCCGGGATGACAAGTGCATCCGCAGGGCCTCCAATCTTCCATGTCGTATATTTGGACAGCGGCTCATGCTCCAGCACTTTTCCGATATCATGCTCCGCTAATAATGGCATCCATTGCTGCATTGTACTGAAACCTCCTTGTTGCTTGCCCCGCATGGTTGTAAGGCTCTCACCTGACAACCGGCAGCCTGAGTGATGGTCACAATCTATAGGGTATCCTATGTAAATACCATCCGGTGTGTGACAACCGCCCAATTCTGCGCTGCAGACTACCTTTTATGGGCAAGACGTTCCATTTCTTTTACTAAAATATCCGCTGAATCAGGCTTGCCAAGCGCAGACGCCGACTCCGCCATGCGACTCCGCCATGCCTTATCCTTCATAATTCCTGCTATGGATTGAAACAGGACCGGGCCACTCAGTTCCTTTTCTACAATCATGACGGATGCTCCTGCCTTTTCAAGCGTACGAGCATTAGCCTCCTGATGGTTATTCGTCACATTAGGTGATGGGATCAGAATGGACGGAATGCCGAGCGATGTGATCTCTGCCAAGAAGGACGCACCTGCGCGATTAACAATTAAAGAAGTACAGGCCAGCACCTCTGGCATATTGTGAATATAGGGAAGCACATGTAGATGATTGGGCAATGAGCCGATCTGATTCCGTATGCTATCCAGCGTTTGCTCATAATAAGATTCACCGGTTACATATACAAAATGGACGTCTTTCAGTTGCGAAAGTTGCGGAGCCATTGCAATCATGGCGTCATTAATAGCCTTCGCTCCCCTGCTGCCACCGACCACAAGGACGACCGAGCTGTTCATCGGAACCCCAATAGTAGCAAATCCCCGATCCCGGTTAGCCAAACGAACTGTTGTAGCACGCGGGTTCCCGGTGTACAGTACATTTTTAGCTTTGGGGAAAGCTCCTTCTGAGCCTTCAAAGCTAACAGCTACTGTATCCACATAGCGACTCAGAAATGTATTAGTCAACCCTGGAATTGCATTTTGCTCATGAATAATGCTGGGAATTCCCAACTTGGAAGCTGCATAAACGACGGGGCCGCATACATATCCCCCAGTGCCAATAACGACATCTGGCTTAAATTTTTTTAATAATGCTTTGGATCTGCGAACCCCTTTGAGGAAGCGCATGATCGTTTTTATATTTTCCACAGACAAGCTGCGGCGAAATCCTGTGATATCAATAGCCTCAAATGGAATTTTTTCCTGAGGAACCAACTTACTTTCGAGCCCTCTTTGACCGCCAATATATAAAAATTCAGCGTCCGGATCAATCTCTTCGCACTGTCTGGCTACGGCCAGCGCCGGATAAATATGTCCTCCGGTGCCGCCGCCGCTCAACACGACGCGCATAAACGTTCACCTCGCATAACGTGATAAATTTAGTAAAATGCCCAGAGCCGTTAGCATTAAGGTCAGAGAAGAACCTCCATAGCTGATTAAGGGCAGTGTTATTCCTGTCACCGGCATTAAACCGATAACGACACCAATATTAATGACGACCTGTACGGCGACCATTGCGACAATACCCACCGCAAGCAAACTACCATAGGTATCCGGAATGGTTATAGCGACACGCATTCCTCTCCACACGAGAACCAAAAAGAGCCCCAGCACCGTCATTCCACCGATAAAGCCAAGCTCCTCCGCCAAAATGGAAAAAATAAAATCAGTCTGCGGCTCAGGAACGTAGCTATATTTTTGTCGACTCATGCCGAGTCCCAAGCCCGCCAGCCCACCAGGACCAATCGCATACAGCGATTGAATAATTTGATAACCTGCGCCAAGCGGATCGGACCAAGGGTCCAGAAAAGCGGTGATGCGCTGGAGTCGATAAGGCGCAGCTGCAATCAGTGCAGCAAACCCTGCTGCTCCCGACAAAGCCAACAGACCAAGATGCTTCATACGCGCGCCTGCCGTAAATACGATGAGCATGGACGCTCCCATCATTACCGTGCCTGTGCCCAAATCGGGCTGGAGCATAATAAGCCCAAAAGCCAGTCCCATGAGTCCAAGCGGCGGCAACAGGCCGCGCGTAAAAGAGCTAATATCATAATCAGGACGACTGAGCCAACGAGCGAGAAAAAGAATCATACCCAGCTTCATAAACTCGGAAGGCTGAATGCCGAAAGAGCTAATACCGAGCCAGCTTCGTGCCCCGCCTCTTACTACACCAATGCCGGGAATTAATACGGCAACCAGCAGCGCTAGACAGATCAACAACACGACCTTGGCATATTTCTGCCAGATCCGATAGTCCGTTCTGGCAGTAAAGTACATCGCTACAAGGCCGAGCCCTGCAAACAGCAATTGCCGCTTTACAAAATAGTAGGAGTCCCCGTACTCGTGAAAAGCGAGGACGGCGCCCGCACTGTATACCATAACCATGCCGATGGCTAATAAGCTTACAATACAGACGAAAAGCCATAGATCCGGCGCTGGACGAGATTGCTTCATCAGGAGGCCACCCCTTGCATAAAAGTAGGGGCTTATCCAACCCCCCTACTTACAATTTATGCGCCGCCTCTTTAAAAATACGTCCACGCTCTTCATAGGATCGGAACATATCCCAGCTTGCACAGGCGGGTGAGAGTAATACCACATCTCCCGACTCAGCAAATTCAGCAGCCTTGTTCACAGCCTCCACGAGCGTAGCGGCGGCATCCTCCCCATTATCGACGACCTTGACATGCTCTATTCCGGCCTGCTGGGCCCGAGTAGCCAGCTTATGCCGTGTCTCACCCAAGAGCACAACGGCTTTCACACCTTCCTGCAAGGAAGGTACGAGCTCTGTATAATCAGAGCCGCGATCCAATCCTCCGGCAATGAGTACAATAGGCTGCTTAAAGGAGGATAAGGCCATCATTGTTGCTTTCGAATTGGTTGCTTTGGAATTATTGTAATAAGCTACACCAGCGTGTTCTAAAACATATTCAAGCCGATGTTCTACGCCGCGAAAAGTACTTAATGGTTCCGCCAAATTTGCTGGTTCTGCGCCTGCAGCAATGGCGATTGAGCAAGCAGCAAGAGCATTTTCTACGTTAAAACGACCCGGAAGTCCAATCTCAGCTACGCCTATAATGGGATGCAGCACACCATTTCCATCGCGGTATACGATGCTACGTTCAATATCGTCCGTCACATCCGGTATGTATGGCGGGTCAGCGAACAACCCTTCCTGCAAACGTTCTGTCATAGAGAACGGAAGCAGCTTCGCTTTTATATAGGGTACGAGCTCCCGGCAGACGGGGTCATCCCAGTTCACCACCGCAGTGTCCGCCGCCGTTTGATTGGCAAATAGACGCGCCTTGGATGCAACGTAGTCCTCCATGCCTCCGTGGTAGTCCAAATGGGTCTCAGCTACATTGAGCAGACAGGCCACAGCGGGCTTGAAATCCTTTGTTCCTTTTAACTGAAAGCTGCTCAGCTCCACAACCATCCACTCGTCCGACTTGGCGTCCACAGCCGCCTCACATAAGGGCGTACCGATATTACCAGCCACGATTGGATTCATGCCGGATGCCTCCAACAGCTTGCCTACCCAAGTGGTCGTGGTCGTCTTTCCGTTGGAGCCAGTAATTCCGATAATCGGAGCTTTACATAGATGGTAGGCGACCTCAACCTCGGTCACGACCTCAATGCCGAGCTCGACAGCTTTCTGTACGGGAGGTGCCGTATAAGGAATCCCTGGATTTTTGACAACCAGCTTTACTCCAGGATGAATTAGCCCCTCAGGGTGACCCCCGCATAAAACGGAAATTCCCAAAGCCTCTAATTCAGAAGCTTCGGGACATTGTTCCCTATCTTTTTTATCATTGACTGTCAGCTTGGCTCCGGCCTGGTGCAGCACCTTGGCAACTTGCACGCCGCTTTTGGCCAGACCGATAATGACGACTTCCTGATCTCTGTATGCGTCTGGATGGTTCATTTGTCTACAACCCCTTGTTGAGATAAAGTCCGAGTCCTGCCAACAGCAGTCCCACAGCCCAGAATGTAATAACTACGCGCCATTCGGACCAGCCGGACAGCTCGAAATGATGATGAATCGGGCTCATTTTGAAAATACGCTTGCCACGTGTTTTAAAGGAAGCTACTTGCAAGACCACGGACAGCATTTCAATTACGAATACACCACCGATAATGAGGAACAAAATTTCACTTTTCGTAACGATGGCAATGGCACCTATGGCGCCGCCGATTCCCAGCGAGCCTGTGTCACCCATAAACACCTTGGCAGGATGAGCATTATATACGAGAAATCCGAGTACAGCGCCAATCATAGCCGCTGAGCATACTGCAGCCGGAAGCGAGGTTGCCTGAATCGCGACAATGGCATAAGCAGCAAAGGCAATGGCACTTGTACCAGACAGTAGCCCGTCCAGCCCATCCGTGAAATTGACAGCATTGCTAATCGCCAGCATCATGATAATGATGAACGGATAATAAAACCAGCCGCCCCAATCAAATGACCATGACGTTCCAGGGATGCCGATCGCAGTACTATGATCATTGCTAAACAAAAGCCAGCACATAATCGCGCCAAACAATAACTGCCCAAACAGCTTTTGACGCGCTGTCAGACCTAACGAGCGTTTGAATACAATTTTGATATAGTCGTCCAAAAAGCCGATCAGCCCAAAACCGAGCGTAGCAACCAGCAGAACGTAAAAGTCCGTATTTTTGATAGCTGAAAACTTAAGAAAGGTCAGCGTAAAAGCCACCAGAATCACGATACCGCCCATTGTAGGCGTACCTATCTTTTTAAGATGGCTTTGTGGCCCGTCATCCCGGACCTGCTGGCCGAATTTCATTCGCCGCAGCAGCGGAATGAGCAGTGGAGCGGCAATGACCGCCAGTATAAACGATACGACGATCGTCAGCAGTAATAATTGAATATCCATGGGAGTCTCCCTCTCGTCAACATCAGTTCTGTAGCGGACCGTTTTTCAGCGCATCCACAATTTCTTCTAGTCGCATCCCTCTGGATGCCTTAACCAGCACAATATCATTGGGGTGGAGATGAACCTGCAAATGCTGGATCAGCTCTTGCTTATCTGTATAAGCGTGCACGTTAGCAGTTGGCATCAACCCTTGCGCACCCTGCGCAATCGAAGTGCCTAACGCACCGTAGGTAAACAGTACCTCTACGTCGTGCTTTGCCGCGAAAATTCCAATTTCCTCATGGAATTGCTTTTCCTCAGGTCCCAGCTCCAGCATGTCACCAAGCACGGCGACTTTACGTCCGTCCGTTTTATACGCAGACAACGTCTGAATTGCAGCCTTCATTGAAGCCGGGCTGGCATTATAAGCGTCGTTTAGCACGGTAAGTCCATTAGGACAGCTCACGACCTCAATGCGCATGCCCGTCAGTTTTAAAGACGACAACCCTTTACGTATTTGGTCTGCATCGACATTGAAATGACGCGCTACCGCCAGTGCTGCCAAACCATTTACAACATTGTGCTGTCCAAGCAAGGGAAGCCGGAAAGCCTCTTTGCCAGATTGGGCTGTTATGAATAAGCTGCCTTCTCCATCCGAAGTGATTTCAGTTGGATAGTCATCGTTGCCTGTAGCTAGCCCGAACGTAAACAATTTTAAACCTTCAGGCTTGATCGTTTCAGACTCCGCCAACACTTGTGAAAGCAGTGGTTCATCCCCGTTGTAGATCAGCAAACCACCCGGCTTAAGGCCACTTGTGATTTCCAACTTTGCACGAGCGATTTCCGCACGAGAACCAAGCTGCAGTAAGTGCGATTCGCCTATGTTCGTTATGATAGCTACATCTGGTTGGGCAATATTAGCCAGCAGGCGAATCTCTCCACGTCCACTCATGCCCATCTCCAGAATGAGAATATCTGTATCCTGCGGCATGGACAGTACCGTTAAAGGCAAACCGATATGATTGTTATAATTCCCTTCGGTTTTGTGTACTTTAAAAGTCGTGCCCAGCAAAGCGTTTACGATGTCTTTCGTCGTTGTCTTGCCGTTGCTTCCCGTGATCCCAACGACAGAAACGCCGGTTTCGCGTAAATATGCAGCTGCTAGATGCTGAAGGGCTTCTAACGTATCCTCTACCTCAATAGCGTTCTCAGCCGGAGGTGCTCCATGATCCTTTTGCCATAAAAATGCAGCTGCACCTGCCTCGCTTACGATCTGCTGCACATAATTATGCCCATCAAACCGTTCGCCCACGAGTGGAACAAACAACCCTTGGCTCTGCGACCTGCGAGAATCTGTAAAAACGCCTTCGACCATCTGTTCGGCGTCCGCTTCTCCGTGAAGTCTTCCTCCACACATAGATGCAATCTGACCGATTGTTCTTTTCATCACTTGGATAAACCCCTTATCGCTTCTTTGGCTACGATGCGGTCATCGAATTCATGCACCGTTTTTCCGATCAACTGGTAAGTCTCATGACCTTTTCCCGCAATCAATACTACATCGTCAGGGCTTGCCATTTCAACAGCTTTATGAATTGCAGTTCTGCGATCCACGACCAATTCGTATCGTTCTGCGGGTACACCTTCGTCAATCAGCCCTTGTTCGATGTCTTTCAAAATCACTTTCGGGTCCTCTGTTCGCGGATTGTCGGAAGTAATAAACGAATGATCGCTGTAACGCGCAGCAATTTTCCCCATCAACGGACGTTTCGTACGATCCCGGTCACCGCCGCATCCAAATACACACCATACTTTACCGACCGCAAATTCCTTTACGGTGCGAAGGACATTTTCCAATCCATCTGGTGTATGGGCATAATCTACAATAACAGCAAAGGGCTGACCCGCATCTACAGGCTCTACCCGCCCATCTACACCTGCGATAGACTCTAGACTCTGCTTGATATCCGCCAGCGAGATTCCTTCCAGCAAAGCAGCTGTAATGGCCGCCAGTGCGTTGTACACATTGAACTTGCCCACCATTCGAAGCTCAATATCGGTATCTCCTTTAAAAGTAGACACATGGAAGGAGGTTCCCTTGGAACCTATAGTGATACGAGATGCCTGCACATCAGACTCCTTTTCCACGCCGTATGTAATCACTTGGGCCGCAGTTTGAGCCTGCAAATAGGAAGAAGCCGGATCGTCTGCATTCAGAACAGCATATTTGCTATCTGATGCATCCCGCGTAAAAGCATTTCCCAATCTAGAGAACAAAAGTCCTTTTGCAGCACGGTACTCCTCCATTGTGTTGTGGTAGTCCAGGTGGTCCTGCGTCAGGTTTGTAAATATAGCGGTGCGAAAATCAGTTCCTTTGACGCGGCCCTGCTCCAACGCATGTGAAGATACTTCCATGACACAGCATTGAACCCCCTGCTCTGCCATATTTCCGAGATAACGTTGCAGTTCCACCGCTTCAGGCGTAGTGCCAGACATTGGGTAAGACTGACCTCCGTAACGCATTTGAATCGTACCAATCAGTCCGGTGTTCACCCCGGCATCCTTCATGATCTTTTCAATCAGATAAGTTATCGTTGTTTTACCGTTGGTTCCGGTTATGCCGATCATGCGCATGCGTCGGCTCGGTGAATCAAACATATAATCCGCCAAAACCGCCATGGCATGTCGTGCATCCTTAACTACAAGCTGCGGAACAGGTACATCCAGTTCCCGTTCAACGACCAAAGCTGCCGCCCCGGACGCAATTGCCTGCTCAGCATAGTCATGTCCGTCCACTGTAAAACCTGGCAAACACAGAAATAAATCTCCCTGTTGCACTCGACGTGAATCCGCCCCGATTCCTCGGCAATCCACTGTACCGTCACCCACCACACGGGAGACGGCCAGCAGTGAAGCCAATTGTTGAAGCTGCATCTTTCATTCCTCCATTGCTCTCTCGTTATTCATAGTATGGTATAAAATGAACCTATCAATCCCCCATGTAAATACGGATCGTTGATCCCCGCTCCAATCTGGAGCCCGGCTTCGGCGCCTGACTCACGACCGTCTTGCCTGACCCGGATTTTACGAGCATAAAGTTCATATTCATATCTTCGTACAAATCAGCTACAGTAGCACCTACCAGATCAGGTACCGTTTCGATTGGATTTTCTCCATACTTGTACTCTTTGGCAATTTGATTGGTGCGAGGTGGTATTTTCAAGGCAATCAGCGCGTCTTTTAAAATATTTTGCACGATTGGCGCAGCAACCACCCCGCCGAATTGAATGCCCTTCGGGTTATCGACAGCGGTATAGACGACGATTTGCGGATCATCCGCCGGTGCAAAACCAATAAAGGATACAATATGCTCCGAGGAAGAATAACGCCCGTTAATCACCTTTTGTGCTGTCCCCGTTTTACCACCCACCCGGTAGCCTTCAATGAAAGCAGGACGACCTGTACCTTTAGCAACGACGCTTTCCAGCGCTTCCCTTACCTGTCGGGAGGTTTCCTCTGAAATAACCCTACGTACCAGTTCTGGTTCTACTTTTTCCAGCACTTTTCCGGTTCCCGGCTGAACCCAACCTTTTGTAATGTGAGGCTTATAAAGATTACCGCCATTGATTGCCGCTGATACAGCCGTAACCTGCTGGATCGGAGTGACAGACACCCCTTGACCAAAAGCGGTTGTCGCCAGCTCTACAGGACCGACCTGAGGAAGCTTGAACAAAATGCCGTTGCCCTCACCAATCATGTCAATCCCCGTTTTGCTGCCGAAGCCAAAATTGCGAATGTATTTGAACAGTGTTTCTTTACCTAATCGCTGCCCTAATGTTACAAAACCGGGGTTGCAAGAATTCTCCACCACTTGAAGGAACGTTTGGCTTCCATGTCCGCCTTTCTTCCAGCAACGCAGGCGTGCTCCACCGACTTCAATATATCCCGGATCAAAAAAACGGTCATTTTTGAGATTGACCTTCTTTTCTTCCAAGGCAGCCGCCAGTGTAATAATTTTGAAGGTAGACCCAGGTTCATATGTCATCCAGATAGGCAGATTTCGATTGTAGATTTCAGGCGCATATTGCTTGTATAGCGCTGGCTCATAGCTTGGTCGTCCAGCCATGCCTAATATTTCACCCGTCTTAGGGTTCATAGCTATAGACAACGCGGACTTCGCCTGAAATTTGACCATGGCTTGGTCAAGCTCCCGTTCCATAATGGACTGTACAGACTTATCAATGGTTAATTGTAAATTCAGTCCATCCTTCGGTTCAATGTATTTTTCAGAAGAACCAGGCATCAGACGACCACCTGCATCCGATAAATACGCAATGCTTCCGTCGATTCCCCGAAGCTTACTGTTTTGCTGCTTCTCTACGCCTGTCAGCCCTTGATTATCAATTCCAGTAAACCCAAGAATATGAGCCGCTAGATCACCATAAGGATAATAACGTTTGTTGTCTTCAGCAACAACGATACCCGGCAGCTTCAAATCACGAATTTGCTGCGCTTTCTCCATCGTAATTTTTCGTCCGCCGGGCTGAAGTTTTTGGCTTGCTGTTCGTTTGGTAATCAGCTTGAGCACTTTATCCTCACTCATATCCAGCAAGGGCGCCAGCCTGCGTGCCGTTTCTTCCGGCTTCTTAATTTGTACTGGTATCGCCATGACTGTCGGCGAACTGACATTGTAGGTCAGCGCCGTACCCTGACGATCCAAAATTTCGCCACGCTTGGCGGCAAATGGAATATTGCGGCGCCACGAATCCTCAGCCTTGGCCGAGAGCTCGCCTCCTTTACCCAATTGAACATAGGCGAGCCGGATCGACAAGGCCGCAAACAGTACAAATAATCCCATTAGCCCCCATACCAGCCTCCGCCGCATGGTCACGTTAGATTTTTTCAAACGCGCTCCCTCCGTTCCTCAAATACTCATGACATGTCTTACCTCATGAATATTCAAAAGAACGGACATTAGAACAAGCTATCAGTTATCCTCGCCTTTAATCGCAGCAGCACTTTTCTCATCTGCAACAGCCGATATTCCTCTCTTAGGAGTTCCCACGGCTGTTCCAGCCTCGGCAGTAGTACCAGATTCGGTTTTAGTATCGGCCTCCGTTTTTGTTGCGCTGCCAGTCTGGTTAGCTGCAACTCCATTGGTCGAGTCCTGTGTTTCCTCCGGTTTCACTCCGGTCACCGTTTCTTTGGCCGGCTGAAGCGTCACACTGACAATCCGCTTTCCATTTACCATTTGCGCCTTTTGAGAGACAACATAACCTTCGCCGCTTACCTGCACACCAACCTTCATAAGCGTCAGAACTTGAAGTGTGTCACGCAACGAAACACCTGTAAAATCAGGAATAGTCATGTTGGCACTATCCTCAGTCAGCAAGTAAATGCGTTGTCCGGGTTTCATTTTGACGCCTGCTTCAGGATACTGGCGAACAATTTTGGAGCCTTTGCCTACCGTTTCATAGGCAATCCCCTGTTTGAGCAATGCGTTTTGCGCATCCTTCTTCACCTGACCAGTTAATTGTGGTACCGTTGGCAAATTCACCGTTTTTACAACAGCGCCACCTGACTTATTCGTTTTAGTTCCCGTTTTTGGAACACCCATATATTGCAACGATTGGGATACGATTTTTTTAAATACAGGTGCTGCTGCTGTACCGCCGCCTACCGATTTGTTAGGTTCGTCCATAACAACCAAAACAGCTATTTTCGGATCATTTACCGGTGCAAAACCTATAAAGGACACGACATCCTTCGAATGGTCATATACTTTTCCGACGACCTTTGTCGCTGTACCTGTTTTACCAGCTACACGATATCCGTCAATATAAGCAAGGCGTCCCGTACCAATTTCTTGGTCAGATACGACCTGCTCCAGATAGCTGCTTGTCTGGACTGCCGATTCCCGAGTAATCACTTGGCGAACTTCCTTCGGTTGAATCGTCTGAACTTCGCCTGTATCTGGGTTCATGATTTCCTTCACCAGATGAGGCTGCATCAGCTTCCCCCCGTTAGCAATTGCCGAGATGGCCGCTACCTGCTGGATTGGCGTCACCTGAACACGTCCGTGTCCATATGAAGCCGTTGCGACCTCGGATTTGTACTGGGTATGGAATGTAATAGCTCCGGTAGACTCACTCGGAAGATCAATGCCCGTTTTCACGCCGAATCCAAAATTATTAATATATTTTTTCAGTCTCTCGCCACCCAACTTATCCAGTCCCAGATGGACGAAACCGACGTTACTTGAGCGCTTGACTCCCTGAAGATAGGTTAACGTTCCCCAGTTGCGGCTTACATCACGAATATCCCAGCCTCCGACCCGAATCATACCAGATTGGTAAGATTCATTTGGATTGAACACCTTTTCTTGAACCGCAGCTGCCAAGGTGACAATCTTAAACGTGGAGCCAGGCTCGTAGATAGATTGAGTAGCATTATTACGGAAATATTCCAAGGGTGTACTCCCATATGTATTGGGATTAAAATTCGGATAAGTTGCCATACCAAGAACATCCATCGTCTGGGGATCAGCAGCTACTACAGTCATCGTTTTCGGGTTGTATTTTGCAATAGCTTCCTGCATGGCGTCCTCTATATAATACTGAATCGTATCGTCAATCGTCAGCTTTAAATTTTTACCATTTTGTGCCGGCTCATAGACACTTTCCGATCCTTGCAGAGGAACTCCCTTCCGATCCCGCTGATACAGCAGCTTTCCAGCCGTGCCCGAGAGCTCTTTATCATAATAAGCTTCCAACCCCATACCTGCTGTGCCATCTTTTCTTTGATAGCCAAGAACATGGGAAGCCAACTTATTTTCCGGATAATAGCGTTTGGATTCTTGAACAGTGTCCACAGCTCCAATTACTTCATACTTATCCTTTAAATACTCTTTAAACGTATCCACTTGTGCCTTGATCTCAGGATCTACCTTCCAGCCCCCATTACGAATCTCGCGATTTTTTAAGTAGTTCCCCTTTTTATCCTTTGCAGAAAGATGTCCTCTCAGCTCATCTTCAGGCGTTTTGAGTAACTGGTGCAGCTTGGCTACAACTTCATTTTCCAGATCATACTCCTGAATGATACTAGGATTGACAACTACCGTATAAGCCGGTGCATCCGTAGCCAATACGTTCCCTTTACGGTCCGTAATGGTTCCACGCTTGGGCTGAATCACCTGATCTCTTTCTACTTGAGTAACTACCTGGTTATGCCAGTACTCCCCGCTCACAACTTGAATCCAAAATACCTTAAGTAGCAGAACAAGAAAAAAGAGGGTAATACATCCCCCTATCAGCAGTGTGCGAAGCTTTATTCTTTTGACCATAGCTCAAACCTCTCTGCAAAAAAAATGTACGTCAGAGCATAGCTTGATGCTATGCCCTTAACTATTTGGCAGCCTGCTTTTCCACACGAATGGGCTCTCTTGTTGGTTCGATATATCCCTGTTCCTTTGCAGTCGGCACGATCTGATTTTCCAGACGCTCCTTTTGAATCTTCAGTTGGGCGATATTGGTCTGTAATTTGGAAATGTCCTTGCTTGCCGTATTAATCGAATAATTGATTTGATAAATGTGAGCGTATCTGCCAATCAACATACCAGCAATGACAATGCACGCTACAAGTGTCAATAGATACAGCAGCTTTTCTCGAATCGGCAGCTCTCTGCGGCGTGTAACGACTTTGGTGGTCTCACGATACCGTTGTTGCTGAACCTGTTCCTGACGGGCTCTTTCTTTTACAGCCAAATTACCGCGTGTATAAGCCATGTCGCCTCTCCTTCTCCATTAAATTTACAATTTTTCGGCAACTCTCAGCTTCGCTGACCGGGACCGTGGATTAAGCTCCAATTCCTGCTCTGACGCCACAATCGGCTTACGGTTCACCAGCTTCAGATCGCCTATTATTTTGTCCTCCAAAATAGGCAAATCAGATGGATAGATGCTTTTCGCCAAATACTCCTTGAAAATATGCTTGCATATCCGATCCTCCAGAGAATGGAATGTAATGACCGAAATTCTGCCTCCTGGAGCCAGACATCTTATTGCCTGATGCAAAGTATCTTCCAGTGCACCCAGCTCATCATTCACAGCAATCCGCAAAGCCTGGAAACTGCGTTTAGCCGGATGTCCCCCGGTTCTGCGTGCCGCAGCCGGAATTCCTTCTTTGATAATATCGACAAGTTCCCCTGTTGTGTGAATAGGCTTGTTCAATCGACGTTCAATCATGATCTTCGCGATCCGTCGTGAAAACTTCTCTTCTCCGTAATGAAACAAAATACGCGCAATCTCTGCTTCCGACCATTCATTGACAATTTCGTAAGCCGTAAGCGAGCTACTCTGATCCATCCGCATATCAAGCGGCGCATCATGATTGTAGCTAAATCCCCGTTCCCCCTCATCGAACTGGGGCGAGGATACACCCAGATCGAACAAAATACCCTGGACCTGCGGGACGCCGTCTTTTTCGGGCAATCCCAGTTCGGCCAGCTTGTCCTGCAAGTGGCGGAAGTTGGATTTCACTAATGAAATCTTTCCTTCATAGGCTGACAGCTTCTCTCGCGCATTGTTCAATGCCCAGTCGTCCTGATCAAAGGCAATGAGCCTTCCCTCAGGGCCAAGCTGTGATGCAATGACGGAACTGTGTCCTGCCCCTCCCAACGTGCAGTCCACATAAATCCCGTCCTGCCTGATGTTTAGTGCCTGTGTTGCTTCTTCTTTGAGTACGGTAATGTGGTGAAACAAACGGCTGACCTCCTAAATTACAATTCAAAGTTGAAATCAACCAATTTCTCAGCAATGTCGTTAAATGCTTCTTCTGATTGGTTGAAATATTGCTCCCAAGTATGCTTGCTCCAAATCTCTACACGGGTGGACACTCCCAATACGACGCACTCTTTAGTAAGCTTGGCGTATTCGCACAAATTCCCCGGTAAATTTACCCTGCCCTGTTTGTCCAATTCGCATTCAGTCGCCCCCGAGAAAAAAAAACGGGTAAACGCCCGCGCATCGGCCTTCATCAGAGGCAGTGCTTTAAGTTTTTTCTCCATGACAGCCCACTCATCCATGGGATACACGAAGAGGCATTGGTCCAGCCCGCGGGTAATCACGAACGAGGCACCGAGAAGTTCACGAAACTTGGCCGGTACAGTAAGCCGACCCTTCTCATCAATGCTATGTTGGAACTCCCCCATAAACATTGGTTTCGTCACCCCTTACCCCATTCTCCCACTTTGGCCCACTTTCCACCACCTAAGCATAATAGATTCGCTTTAAAAAATCAAAGACCTCTTTTTCATTACCAAAAAGTGATAGAAGCCCGATCCATACCATTATGTCTGTTATTGTAGCCCTACGTCACAAGATGCAAAAAAGCCCCTTATCCTATGAAGCCGGCCCCCGACAATATGCATCAGGTTTCGAAACAACACGGAATAAAGGGCTTACTCTCTGTCCATTATGTCAACCTAAACAAACACTTGCAATAAAAACGCAACACTTTTGCAGCAGACATCGTGACGAAAAAATCCGATTACGCGTTCCAGCTGTCCAAATAGACCTTTTGGTCTTCAGTTAACGTGTCAATTTGGATTCCCAGACTATCAAGCTTGAATCGAGCTACCTGCTCATCAATTTCATAAGGTACATTAATAACGGCTTTGCCAAGCTCATTATAACGATCATTCACATATTTCAAGCCAAGCGCCTGAAGCGCAAATGTCGTATCCATAATTTCCGCAGGATGACCATCGGCAGCGGCTAGATTCACCAGGCGTCCTTCTGCCAGCAAATACATTTTGCGTCCATCTTTAAAGCGATATTCCTCGATATTGCGACGCACTGTACGAATGGATTCAGAACGTTTAGCAAGCTCAGGCTTACTAACCTCCACATCAAAATGCCCTGCGTTACACAGCACAGCTCCATCCTTCATCACATCAAAGTGTTCTCCTGTAATTACAGCCTTGTTTCCAGTTACTGTAATAAAGAAATCACCCAGTTTGGCAGCCTCTACCATCGGCAACACATGGAAACCATCCATATGGGCTTCTACTGCCTTGATTGGATCAACTTCTGTTACAACAACGTTGGCTCCCAACCCTTTCGCACGCATTGCAACCCCTTTGCCACACCAGCCATAACCTACCACAACCACTGTACTTCCTGCCACAACCAGATTAGTCGTACGAATAATGCCGTCGAAAGCTGACTGTCCTGTACCATAGCGGTTGTCAAACAAATATTTGCAATAAGCATCATTAACAGCCACCATTGGAAAGTGGAGTTGCCCTTCTTTTTCCAATGCCTTCAAACGAATAATACCAGTAGTTGTCTCCTCTGCTCCCCCACGGATCGTAGAAATCAGATCAGGCCGTTCGGATTGCAACAGAGTAACCAAGTCACCACCATCATCTATAATGAGGTCCGGCTTTGTTTCCAGTGCCTTGATTTGCAAATTCTTGAATTCTTCTGGGTCTGGATTGTATTTAGCTAATACTGTAACGCCATCTTCAACTAATGCGGCGCAAACATCATCTTGTGTGGACAATGGATTACTCCCCGTAATAGTTACCTGCGCTCCACCTGCTTGTACCACTTTAGCCAGGTAAGCCGTTTTGGCCTCCAGATGTAGACAGATGGTTACCTTCAGACCAGCAAAAGGCTGCTCTTGCTCAAATTGTTGACGTATACGGTTCAATACCGGCATATGGGCTTCTACCCAATCAATTTTCAAATGACCTTCAGGGGCCAATTTAAGATCGTGAACTATGCTATTTTGCAGAGAATGGGAAGTCATACTTTGTTTCCTCCTTCATATTGGTTAAATTTGCACCATGATAAATCCTATATAAAATAATAAATCACACATAAATAACACGATGCGTACCCGTCAGATCCAATGGTACATTCATAATCATATCAATCAGGCTGAGACCATGACGGTTCAGAAAATGATAGATCGTATACGCCCGCTCCTGCGGCTGTCCAAACGGAAAAATCGACCATTCAATACGGTCCCACTGGCGAAGTGCTGTTTCATTTTGCCGAAGCAACGCTTCCTGAACTTTTGCCTCCAGATAGGCGATCTGTGCCAGAATCTTATCGCGGTTGGTTTGTCCGAGCCGTAGCAAACCTTTTTCAATCAAACCTGTCTGCTGCAGAAGCGGTTCGTACATGCGGACAAAAGCTTCCTTAGCCCCGGAAAACTGATCCTGCATTCCAAGCTGATCTAGAGTGGCGATCCATTGCTTTTTCCGTTCCTCAAGTCCGTCTCTAACTTGACCAAAACTCAATTCATACTTAAGCATATGCTTCTCCACACCTGGCTCTACCAACGTAAAAGACATTCGTGGCAGCAGTATCGGCATCTGCATCTCCAACACCCCGAAAGCATCCCGTGTAATCGCCCAGTAAGCAATCTCTCCTAGACCCAGCACAGATGCCAGCACCGGAAACAGTGAATCCTGCATTATAGGACGAGTTAGCACATTGTTACTAAAACGTTCGGGATGTCTATCTATCTCTTCAAGCAGTTCATCCACAGTAAACGCCACCAGACCGTGCCGATCCGTGAATAGCCCAGCTTTTTTGAAAAGCAGCAAGCGTTCATCTTCATAGATATAAAAGAGATTCGCGCCACCTTCATGCACATCGGCTTGTAAATGATATCCATAATCTACGATCCGAGCAGCAGTCGTCCGGTAAGCCTGCTCCAACTCATCATTGTGCTGAACCAGTTGCTTAAAAACGGATGCTTCCAGCTTGCGTAGCGAAGGATCTGCAGAATCCAAGAGTACTAATCCATAGGTGCCGAACAAAAGGCCCAGCAACTTGGCAAAGGCTTCACTCAGTCCATATGAATCCGTTAGCCCGTTCTCAATCATGCACATTATATCAGCCTTATGTTCTGAATCTGGTAAGCTTTGCTCTATATCCGCTATCGCTTGCTTCCACTCAACAGTGTCAACTTTAATGGCACTAACCGAAGAACGGCGTTCAGGTTGCTTATTCAGCTTGATTTTGACGGCTTGTGGGTCATTTGCCATTACGTATGTATGATTGACCTCGTCCCAGTCATGATCTTCGCCAGCAATCCAGAAGACGGGAATAACCGGACGTCCAAGCCGTTCCTCAGCTTCTCTCGCCGCCTTAATTAGGGTAGCAGCTTTGTAAATGACCAGCATCGGACCTGTGAACAATCCGCTTTGCTGCCCGCCAGCTACTACTAAGGCATCTGGACTTTCCAGACGGTCCAATGAAGCACGAACCGCCTCATACGAATTGTACTTCTCATTGTATATACGAAGACATGCTACGACATCCTTACGGCTTAATCGCAGATGCCCCGTCTTATCCAGCCACTTCGCCCGTTGGGCATAAGCATCGGCGTGCAGCACATTATATTCATACAAGTCGCTTGCGCGTCCTGTACCCTGTATATAATCTTCTGCCAAAGCCGACCCTTCGCGAAGCATTTCCGGAATTATTTTCATGGGTCTGCCTCCTGTCTCCACCAAAACCTTACTGCTTGATTGTACCGAAAGCCCATGTCCACGTCAAAGCTTCCTACAAAAAAAACCGCCGAATAACTCGGCGGTTGGTGCATAAAACAAGATCAGGCGTAAGGCTCAGCTACAAAATGTCCTTTAGACACTTCGATGAGCGTGGCATTTTCCAGGTTATAAGCCCCTGTCTTATTGCCAGATGCATCATGAATCGGGCCTGCTTGGTCGCCTGGCATAATAATCCGTTTTTTGTTGGCTTCTACTTCTGGATCAGGAAGTGGGATCGCCGACAAAAGCATTTTCGTATAAGGATGGATCGGATTTGCATACAACTCAGCGCTTTCTGCAAGCTCAACCATTCTACCCATATACATTACAGCTACCCGATCACTGATGTGCTTGACCATCGACAGATCATGCGCTATAAACAGGTATGTCAGACCCAAACGCTCTTGAAGCTCTTTTAGCAGGTTGACAACCTGAGCCTGGATAGATACGTCAAGAGCTGAAATCGGCTCATCACAAATGATGAATTTAGGATTAACCGCTAGTGCGCGTGCAATACCGATCCGTTGACGTTGACCACCAGAAAACTCATGCGGATAGCGTGTTGCATGGTCAGGGTTCAAGCCAACCAGATCAAGTAACTCTTCAATCCGTTTCTTACGTTCTGCACGGCTACCCGCCATATTGTGAATATCCAGTGCCTCACCAATAATATCGGAAACGGTAAAACGCGGGTTCAATGATGCATACGGATCTTGAAAGATCATCTGCATATCACGGCGCATTGCTTTCATTTTACCCGGTGATAATTTGTAAATATCCGTACCGTTAAAACGTACGCTACCTGCTGTAGGTTCATACAAGCGCAAAATCGTACGACCCGCTGTAGATTTACCACAGCCGGATTCGCCCACCATACCGAGCGTTTCACCCTCGCGAATATAGAAATTCAGGTTGTCCACCGCTTTGAGCACACGGTTTTTGCCAACATTAAAATACTTTTTAAGACCTTCAACCTCAATTAAATTGTTGCTACTCACCATGATCTCACCTCCTATTTCTTCAACTTCGGATCAAGCGCATCACGCAAGCCGTCGCCAAAAAGGTTGAACGCAAGCATAATCAAACTGATCAAACCTGCCGGGAAAAGCATCCGCCACGGGTAATACATCCACCCGGTCAGAGCTGATTCAATCATTGAACCCAGCGACGCCTGAGGAGCCTGTACCCCTAATCCAAGGAAGCTCAGGAATGCCTCAGAGAAAATAGCACTCGGAACTGTCAGAGTCAAAGTGACAATGATCGGTCCTACCGCATTAGGCAACAAGTGACGGAACAGCAAACGACCTGCACCTGCACCCATTGAACGGGAAGCGAGTACGAATTCTCGGTTTTTAAGTTGTAACATCTCACCACGTACAATCCACGACATATTAATCCACCCCGTTACACAGAGCGCAATAATAATTGTAGTGATACTTGGCTCCAGTACAACCAGCAACAGGATCGTAACAAGCAGGTAAGGAATGGAGTACAAGATTTCAGAAAATTTATTCATGATTTCATCAACGCGGCCACCAAAGTAACCCATAATACCACCATAAATTACACCAATCATCAAGTCAATCATTGCAGCAGCCAAACCAATAATCAAGGAAATCCGAGCGCCCATCCAAGTACGTACAAACATATCACGTCCCAGATCATCTGTTCCGAACCAATGTTCCGCCGAAGGAGGAAGATTGGTGCTCAACAAATCATTGGTGCGGTCATCGTATGGGGACAGCATCGGCCCAACAATTGAAGCAAGCACAATGAGAACCAAAACACTCAAGCTCGTCATTGCCAGTTTATTTTTACGAAGTCGCTCCCAAGCATCTCGCCAAGCGGACAAGCTTTCGCGCTGAATAACTTCAGACTGCTTTTCATCCGCCCCGACCTTCTGGAAATCTTCCGGTTTCACCTGAAGCTTATCCAAGTTCACAGCATTATCTTTAACAGACATAAAGTTATCCCTCCTTCCCGCCAGTAAGCTTAATCCGCGGATCAATAAATCCATATGCAATATCTGTAATAAAACGCGCCACCATCAGCAATATACCGTAAAAAATAGTAACTCCCATAATCATGGTATAATCGCGGGTTGTAATACTATCTACGAATACCTTACCAATACCACCAATCCCGAAGATACGTTCAATAACAACTGAACCCGTAATAATATTGGCCGTCATGGGTCCCACATAGGTAACAACCGGCAGAATAGCATTACGTACAACGTGTTTGAACATAATCGTAATGGATTTCAAGCCTTTAGCCTTGGCAGTCTTAATGTAATCCGCATGAAGCACTTCCAGCATGCTGGAACGCGTTAGTCGAGCGATAAACGCAATCGGGGAAGCAGATAGAGCTGCAACAGGCAGAACGTAATCCATCGGACCGTCAAAGCCCATAACATTAAACCAACCTAACTGTTGAGCGAAGAAAAATTGAATCAACGATGCTAGAACGAAGCTGGGAACCGCAATTCCCATGATAGCTAACACCATTGCAACGTTATCTATTAGCCTACGATGATACAAAGCTGCCAGCATACCTAGCAAGAGACCGACAATTATCGACACGATTATGGCAACAAAACCTAGTTTGAGGGAAACCGTAAAAGTTTGTCCGATAATGTCAGTTACACTTTGATTCAGCTTTTTCATAGAAATACCAAAATCACCTGAAGCAATATCACCTAAGTATTTAAAATATTGGACATATACAGGCTTATCCAGCCCATATTGCTCCATTAACCGGGCTTGAATCTCAGGAGAAGTCGCTTTTTCACTCATGAAGGGGTTACCCGGAATTGCTTTCATGAGAAAAAACGTCGCAGAGATCAGAATGAACAAAGATAGCAGCATATAGAAAAATTTACTGATCAAATAACGCGTCATTGCCCGTTTACACCCCCCATAAATTTTTTTCGACACCATTCGATTTTATCGAAATAGAATTGGACTGTCCAATCTACTTATTTGCATGGTTACATGATGATGGAAAAGACCATGACACACAAAAAAAACGGGATATATATGGTTCTATCCACATATATATCCCGAAGTAACTATCAAACTTCAGAATCGAGCTTTAGTTACTGTGTAATATACGCTCTTGTGAAATCAACTGCTCCACTAAAGTCAAGCCCAATGTCTTTTACATTCGGTTTCGTTAAAGAAACATTTGAGTAGTAGTAGATTGGAAGCATTACCATATCGTCTTGAACCAGAATTTTCTCCGCTTTCGCAAAATCTTCCATGCGTTTTGCTGGATCAGTTTCTGTCTTAGCTGCTTGAATCAAAGCATCATATGCTGGGTTAGCATAACCTGCATTGTTGTTGCCGTTGCCTGTTGTCCACATATCCAGGAATGTCATTGGATCATTATAGTCAGCAGACCATCCACCACGAGCGATTTGGAAATTCAGCTTGTTACGTGTTTGGATAAATACGCCCCACTCTTGGTTTTGGGTTTTGATGTCCACACCAAGGTTTTTCTTCCACATATCAGCAACTGCCAAAGCAATCTTTTGGTGACTCTCACTGGAGTTATACAGCAATGTTACCGGAGGAAGTGTAGTTACGCCTTCTTCCTTCATACCTTCTTGAAGCAATTTTTTCGCTTCTGTGAAGTCTTCTTTGAAGTAATCATCTTTGTGCTCAGTACGGAATTCTTGTGATACTCCTTTAATACCTGGAGGTACAAAGCCGTATGCAGGAATTTGACCGCCCAATGTTACTCTTTCAACGATTGGTTGGCGTTCAATAGCCATCGCAAACGCTTTACGGACTTTAACATTATTAAATGGTTTTTCAGTTACATTAAACAGATAGTAGTACGTACTTGCGATCCCTTTTGCCTTAAATTCGTTAGGCAGTTCTTTTTTCACAGCCGGAATTTGGTCGGTAGGAATTTCACCGTTTGGCATACCGGCGTAATCAAGTTGTCCACTTCTGTAAGAAGCCAGCTCTGTTGCACCGCTGTTTACAAGGGACATCGTAATTTTGTTCAGTTTGATTTCATCTTTACCCCAATAGTTTTCACTTTTGGTTACTTCGATCTTTTGACCACTGTCCCAAGTCGTTAATGTGTAAGGTCCGTTAGTAATCATGCTATCTTTCTTAACAGCCCACTTGTCATTACCTTTAACAGAAGGATTTACAGGATAGAAAGTGTAGAAAGAAGTCAATCCCAAGAAGTAAGGAGTTGGGTGCTCCAGCTCTACTTGCAATGTATGATCGTCAACCGCTTTAACACCTACATCTTTAAAGTCTGTAACTTTAGTGCCTTTAAAAGATTTCGAAGTGCTCAGGTTGTAACCCTCAGCATTTTTGATATAGTACAATTGGTAAGCATATGGAGGTGCAGGAGCCGTGGAAGGATCCAATACCCGTTGCCAAGCAAAAACGAAGTCGCTTGCTTTGACTGGGTCGCCATTACTCCATTTTGCAGTATCACGAAGCTTGAACGTATAGGTTTTGCCGTCATCGGAAATTTTCCAAGATTCAGCTACGCCAGGGATTTCTTTGCCGTCAGGACCCATGCGTACGAGACCTTCATACAAAGTTTTCAGAACCGTGTTAGTTTGACTATCCTGAGCTTGTGCCGGATCGAACGTTGGCGGCTCGGATGCAAGGTTAATGCGCAAAATTTGCTTGTCGGCCGCAGCCGGCGTAGTCGAGGTGTTTTCTTGTGCGCCCTTACCATTGGTATCGTTCTTGCCGCCGCAACCTGCGAGCAGTGCGCCAACTGCAAGAATGAGTGTC
Source organism: Paenibacillus sp. NMA1017 (assembly GCF_058895805.1). Lineage (NCBI taxonomy): Bacteria > Bacillati > Bacillota > Bacilli > Caryophanales > Paenibacillaceae > Paenibacillus > Paenibacillus sp. NMA1017. The sequence goes on from NZ_JBZXYR010000002.1 coordinate 624,446, forward strand.
AAAAGGACTAAAAAGCTTTTCCTTTTCATCTAGCGTTTTCCCCCTAGTTCTAAAGTGGTATATGTTTATAGATTATACAACCAGCGGTCAAAAAAATCTACATTACATTTCTTCAAATTGAGCTTTTTTTTCAAAAAAACATGATTAATTCATATTTTTTCACCTTTTGATGTCACCTTATATCACATGGCGTTGAATATATTCTTAAATATACCAACAACAGTCAACAAAATATACGCCAATGTCATCGCTATAAAGGTTAATCTCCAGACCGCTCTACATAATCTTTTACCATCAACCTTCCCTTTTATTCGATTTTGAGCTCCTCCAATTAAACCCAATGCCAGTAATAGGAGCAGTAGAATCAAATAAAAACCGAATCGAGATGTAAAAATGACGTTAAAGAGTGCTGCGACGGAAAATATCAGAAATAACGTGGTAATATCCATAGAAGTAAGTAACGATTTCTTTTTTTCCATTTTGAGAATGTAGCGACAAACCGCAAACACGATCAAAAACGGAAAAAAGGGAAGAATACTGAAAGTGATAATAGTACCTTGTATAAGACTCAACTGATCACCCCTCTTTTAGCCGCATGCCTTCAATTAATTGCCACAATACCTCATGAGTTGGTGCAGTAACTCCAGCCAGATCTGCCATCTGCACCAGTTGTCCGTTAATGGAAGCAACCTCTGTCATGGACTGTGCAAGGACATCAGCTAGCATGGACGAGTGATTTTCTGCCGTCGCCCGGCATACATTCATAATTTGCTCCCACCATGCGTTTTCCCAGTGGATACCATGAGCCTCATATACTTGAATGCCTTCATCGTACAGCCTGCGCATCATATGTATTCGAATAGGGTCCGAAAGCAGCTCGCCATTACGAACTCGCCATACCGCTGTCAGCGGATTGATCACAGCATTGATCAACAACTTGCGATACATACCGTTCTCGATTTCTTTCGACAAGCAAACGTCAAATCCTGCTGCAAGCAGCCGATTTAGCACACATTGATTAAAATTATTGTTCTTCGACTCCTCCTCTTCCTCCGAACATCCTATTTCAGTAACACCCGATCCTGCATGTACAATAGATGCTACCCCCTGCCTCTTGGCTCCTTCAGTCGTCACAGCAGGGTATATCACCGCTTTAGGCCAAGCCTTTCTAATGCGTTCTATATGGCCGATTCCATTCTGTAAGCAAACAATTCCTGTATCTCTATCCATTTGAGCTGCAGGCTGGATCTGTTCTAATACTTCCTCAATCGCCCCCTGTTTGGTCATAAGCATTATCCATCGTGCCGGAGCCTGTGAATTTAACCGTTGCCAATCTGCCAATGGCGCTACCTTCAATTTATCCCCAGACACATGTACTGCCGCCTGTCCCTCCTTATCAAACACAGTAATCCCTTCACGAACAATGACGCGCGCCTGTTCAAATGTACGCGTCCACAGCCTTACTTTTGTACCCGAGGCAGACAACCTCCCGGCAAACAACAATCCCAGCGAACCCGCTCCAATAATATCAATCACTTTTGTATCGTCTCGCTTCCATCTTTTTTTCTACTATATCATACGCACTCTAAAGAAATACAAAAAACGCCAACTACAGCAAAGCGCTAGTTGACGTTTTATTTCAGAATTGCAGATGTAATCTTGTTACTCAATGCGCTCCAGATTCCCATTGGCGTCCATTTTGAATCTGGATTTAAGCTCTTCCTCATCTTCAGTGATTAGAGCCAAGCGCCGAGCCCGGTCCATAATCTGAATCAGAGCTTTATAATCATCATTCACAACACGATAGTCGGTTTGCACATCATTTACTTCTTTGGACAACCGGTCATTAATGGAGCGAAGCTGATTCAATTCTTCTTCCTTTTCCCGTAAATCTTTCTCCAGCATCTTAATCTGCCGATTCGTTTCCTGGACGGATCCCTTCCATTGGCGCAAGAAGCGAATTACTGCATCAATAGATAACGTATCCTCACTCGCACCATCCGTTCTGTAGCCACCTTCGACTGTATCAAGCGAGGCAAAAGCCGCAACCTGTGATACACCCACCGGGTTCTGTTTGCGGATATAACTGCGCTTCTGGCGCTGTGCTTTGGCAATGCCAATCGCTTCATCGTAACGTTTGCGTACGCAACTGTTCCAACGAAAGCCGCATGCTGCAGAGGTTCTTCCTATTTTTTGTCCAACCTCCTCAAACGCAGCGAGCTGCGTTCCACCTTCACGGATATGCCGCAATGTCACCTCCGCTAATATCAAGTCATCTTCCACACTCCATGCATCTTGTCTTATTGCAGTCATGCCTCTAGCCCTCCTAACAACATCCTGAAATAACCGTCTTCATGAACCGATCCTGCCGGTATTTGAATAGGGTATAAAAGCTGTTTATTCATTCCTATGCCTCTCGTAGAGTTCATAGAATCTATTTGATACTAAATTGTATTTCCATTTCTGCAAGAACTCATACGTGAACGTAAACAGTTTCGGGTTTCAAGCATGCTCAGACTGCTGTACAATAAAATGAATGGTTAAAGAAACAGAAAGGATCATATACATTACCATTAGTTTTTTTCGGGAATACATAAAAGGGGAAACCAAATGAACAAACGAATAAAAATCACAATCAGCACCCTGCTGACCACCATTATGTTGCTAACTTTCATATATGTACGTCCTACTCTAGCCGCTCCCTCCCATGAGGAAAGTCAGATTTTACAAGATAGCCTGTCGATTGTAGAGATAGACCATGAAATTGAGCGAATCAGTCAGGAGCAGCAGACCCTCTTGCAGCGTCAGCAGGAACTGCGAAGTAATCTCACCGTTCAGCAAGAGCAAATGACCATACAACGGAAGCGTGCAGGCTCTGTGTTGCGATCTTATTATATGGGGGAAAGGGACAAGCTGTTGAGTGTGGTGCTAGGGGCGAAAAGTATAAGGCAACTTCTCTCTCTGTACGATTACTACTTGTTATTGATTAGTCACGATCAGGATGTACTTCAAGAATACGAATCTAATTATCAATCTATGCGAAAAACTGAACAACAAGTGACCCAAGCCTCAATGGAATTGGAGACAGTCAAAACAAACTTACTGGCACAACGTAAGCGCATTGTCCTGCTTCAGTCGCGTGTAAATGACGGCGTTAACGCCAGTAATAACCCGGATACCCTACGCAAGCTAATTGGTGAAATGACAGCTTATTGGGAGAATGTAGGTGTCTACGAGGTAAATAAACACTTTAAAGCATTAGCTCAAGCTATGCAGGATTTACCGCAATTCATTCAACAACAACAAGGTGCCATGGTTACAAATGGAAAAGTGATTACGATAAGTATTCGTGAAGAGGATTTTAACCGTTTTTTAAAGTCAGAAAATGAATTGTTTAATCACTTCAACTTTACATTTGCGCAGGATCAAATTGTAGTAGAAGGTCAGCAGGGAACGATGAAATTAAGAGTAGAAGGTCACTACACGGTAGAGAATGAACCGAAAAATGCAATTTTATTTCATGTAGATCGATTGGTATTTAATGGTCTGGAACTGCCTGATACGACCCGCAACAAGCTGGAAAAGGATTTTGATCTGGGCTTCTACCCACAGCAGCTTATTTCCTATGTCAAAGCCACAGAAGTACGCACTTTAGCAGGAATGCTTGAAGTTAAGCTCGAATTAAACTTTAAGTAAGCTTTTGCTCACTTTCATTTTTACGTGTATAAAACAAGAGACCTCGGGATATTCCCGAGGTCTTATTATTTGTAATAATGATAAGGACTTTATAGCAGATCGGCTGCCAACTGTGCGAGCTTGGAGCGTTCTCCTTTTTCCAACATAATATGCCCGCTAATCCCTTCTTGCTTAAACCGCTCCACCACATAGGTTAGACCGTTACTGGCTGCATCCAGATAAGGGTGATCAATCTGCTCCGGATCTCCCATCAAAATGATCTTGCTTCCCTCACCCACGCGGGACACAATTGTTTTAATCTCATGTCGGGATAAATTTTGCGCCTCATCGACTATAATAAATTGCCCAGGTATCGAACGTCCTCGAATATAAGTAAGTGCCTCCACCTGAATACTGCCCAAGCCCATCAAAATTTTGTCGATATCACCTGATTTTTTGGCATCAAACAGATACTCTAGATTGTCGTAGATTGGTTGCATCCACGGACGGAGTTTTTCTTCCTTTTCTCCTGGTAAATAACCAATATCCTTGCCCATAGGAACAACAGGCCGAGCAATCAGCAGTTTCTTGAAGCGATGTTCATCCTCTACCTTAAGCAAACCTGCCGCCAGCGCCAGCAACGTTTTGCCCGTACCCGCTTTTCCTGTAATGGTCACAAGGGGGATATCGTCATTAAGCAAAAGCTCCAATGCCATCCGCTGTTGAGCATTACGCGCGCTGATTCCCCACACCGATTCGTTACTTAAGTACAGCGGCTCTAATCGCTCTGCCTCCTGATTTACTTTCAGCAAAGCTGATTTTCCAGTTCCCATTTCATCTTTCAGAATGACAAATTCATGTGGATACAGCGTATAAGGTAGTTCCAGTGGCTTGATTGGTAAAAAACGGTTAGAGTAAAATTCATCTATGATGGACGGGTGCACCTGTATTGCCGAGTATCCGGGATATAGCTCACTTAGATCGCCTGTTCTATCGGATAGGTAGTCTTCGGTCAGCAGCCCCAATACATCTGCCTTGATCCTGACCAGCACGTCTTTACTGACCAAAACGACCGAACGCGGTTCAGGCTGCTCCTGCTCTTCCAGATGATAATTCAAGGCGACCGCCAAAATCCGGTTATCGTTCGAAACCTCCCCGAACATCTCCTGAACTTTCAAAAAGCTTCGGTGGTTTAACTCAACCTTAAGCCTTCCACCTTGGGGAAGTGGAACGCCACTATGCAGATGACCCACTTCTCTTAACCCGTCCAACAATCGCGATACATTGCGGGCATTCCGTCCAATCTCATCCGCGTTGCGTTTTTTGGAGTCGATTTCTTCCAGAACTACAGCTGGAATGACAACTTCATGTTCTTTGAAGGTAAAAATGGCTTTCGGATCATGCAGCAGCACATTCGTATCCAGCACAAAAATTTTCTTCATTAAATCCCCTCCAAAGCGGCGTGGACAATCTCGTGTTTCATACCTATACCTATTCACCGGGTACCTAATACTTGCTGATTCCCTGAAAAAAGAAACCCAAAGCAGCATAAAACAACGAAAAGTTGTAAGTGAAGATAGCCTCTGAGCCTGTCCATTTTTAGAATTAGACACAAAAGGCCCAGTGATTGCTCACTGGACCTAGACTTGGTTCACTATAACTTTAGACATATCTCAACCCCCTTATGTTATATAAGAGCTTTACTCGCTGCGAGTATAACATAAGCGGGAAGAAAGATACATACCTCAGGAATTGGAAGAAGCTGCGGTATTGTCACTTGCTTTTTTAGCTAATTCCTCTTGTAGCGCTTGTTTGGCCAAATCGAGTTGTTGCTCATCAATGTACACATACGGGCTACGCCACGTTCCCGCTACCGGATTGTATTTCACATTTTGCTTGGAAATATTCCAATAGGTTTGTACGATATTTTTCATTTGCTGTGACTCGATATCTGTCATCATATTCTTATCAACCGATTTAATAATTGCACTAAACTTGGTCAAAGCGTTAAAGGATTGCATTTGGTCAATTAGAGAATGAAGTACCTGATTTTGTCGACGATTGCGATCAAAATCGTCAGATTCAGCTGTTCTCGGACGACAATTCGATTTGCGGTAGCGAACAAAATCAAGAGCCTGATCACCGTTCAAATGCTTGGCTCCAGCTGTCAGATTAATATCGGTACCATCTGCACGGTCACGATAACACATGTTTTTATCAACCGTCACATCTACGCCACCCAAATTATCTACTACATCTCTAAAGCCCTGGAAGTTAATAACCGTCACATAATCGATATCAATGTTTAAATATTTGCCGATCATCTTCTTCATTTGTTCTTCAGCAACTTCGCCAGATTCTTTCTCTCTAGCCTTAAACACCGGATAATACTCATTTAACTTGCGTGGTTTATATCCATCCATTTCTAGACGCGTATCGCGCGGTAAGGACACGATGGTAGACGATTTGGTATTAGGGTTCAATGTAGCTACCATAATAACGTCTGACAAATAAGTCGGATGATCAGGGCGGTAATCGGTTCCCAGCAATAAGATAGTCAAAGGCTTAGCCTCTGCCAATTGTGTTTTGGGTACTTCTTTGTTGATCCCCGTATCCAAAACTTCCTCTACCTGATTGTAGAGATAATAGGTATAACCACCTGCTGCCAGAATACCTATAATGAGCAGAAACAAGACAAACTTCATAAACGATCTGAAAAAGCTTTTTTTCTTTTTCGTTTTTTTCGGTTTGGCGGATTTTTTCCCGCTTTGTGTCCGGGGAGGCAATCCGTTCGAAAGATTACTCATGCTTCAACACCTTTTCCTGCGTTTTGAGAAATATCGCTTTCTCCAAGTTTACAATCCTAAAACACACACAGCGGCGCATCCCGTTCCCGGGCGTCGCCGCTGTGGCCAAAGACCAAATCCAATCAATTACATATTTGCTTGTGCTGTTTTACGTTGTTTCTCCGCACGCTCGCGTTCACCTTTGTTCAAGATCTTTTTACGCAAACGGATGGCATTAGGTGTAATTTCGCAATACTCATCATCATTCAGGTATTCGAGCGCCTGCTCCAAAGAGAAGATAACAGGTGTTTTCAGTTTAACTGTATCGTCTTTTGTTGCTGAACGAACGTTTGTCAGTTGTTTTTCTTTACAAATGTTAACGACGATGTCGTTATCACGTGTGTGCTCTCCAACGATCATGCCTTCATAGATTTCAGTACCTGGCTCCAAGAACAAAATACCGCGATCTTCTACGCCCAGCATACCATAAAATGTAGAGCTGCCGTTTTCTGTTGACACGAGTACACCCTGATGACGTCCACCTACTTGACCGCCAACAAATGGTCCATAGCTGTCAAACGCATGGTTCATTACGCCATAACCACGAGTCAAAGTCAGGAAGTTTGTAGTGTAACCGATCAGACCACGTGCAGGGATCAGGAATTCCAAGCGAACCTGTCCGGTGCCGTTATTAATCATGTTAACCATTTCGGCTTTACGGGAGCCCAAACTTTCCATAACCGCGCCCATGCTTTCTTCCGGAATATCAATGAGGAGACGTTCGATTGGCTCCATTTTCTTACCGTCAATTTCCTTGACGATAACTTCCGGTTTGGACACTTGCAGTTCGTAACCTTCACGACGCATGTTTTCAATCAGGATACCCAGATGTAGCTCACCACGTCCGGATACAATAAAGGCGTCCGGGCTATCTGTTTCATCAACACGTAAGCTGACATCAGTTTCGAGTTCTTTCAGAAGACGCTCACGCAATTTACGGGATGTTACCCACTTACCATCGCGACCTGCGAATGGGCTGTTGTTAACCAGGAAGGTCATTTGCAGCGTTGGCTCATCAATCTTCAGTACAGGCAATGCTTCAGGATGATTTGGATCGGCAATGGTTTCACCGATGTTGATATCTTTAATTCCCGCAATCGCCACAATGTCACCAGCGCCCGCTTGGTCAGTTTCAATACGTTTCAGACCTTGGAAGCCGAACAGCTTCTCAATACGCGCTGATTTACTGCTACCATCACGCTGCATAACTGTGACTGCTTGCCCCTGCTTGATGATACCGCGGTTTACACGACCTACTGCAATTCGGCCAAGGTATTCGTTATAGTCCATCAGTGTTACGAGGAATTGAAGAGGCTCATCTACTTTCTCAGTCGGAGCAGGAATGTGCTCTACAACTGTTTCGTACAATGCTTGCATGTTGTCATCTTGCTTTTCAGCATCCATACTAGACGTTCCGTTCAGCGCCGAAGCGTACACAACAGGGAATTCCAATTGCTCATCATTCGCACCCAGCTCGATGAACAGATCCAATACTTCGTCAATGACTTCTGCCGGACGAGCTGCCGGACGGTCAATTTTGTTCACTACAACGATAGGCGTCAGATTTTGTTCCAGCGCTTTACGCAGTACGAATTTCGTTTGCGGCATGCAACCTTCGTAAGCATCAACGACGAGCAAAACACCGTCAACCATTTTCATAATCCGTTCCACTTCGCCACCAAAGTCGGCGTGTCCCGGTGTATCTACAATGTTAATCAGGTAATCTTTGTAAGTGATTGCTGTATTTTTAGCCAAAATCGTAATACCGCGTTCACGCTCCAGATCGTTGGAGTCCATGGCGCGCTCCTGAACAGCCTCGTGTTCTCTAAATGTTCCAGACTGTTGAAGCAGCTTGTCGACAAGCGTCGTTTTTCCGTGGTCGACGTGGGCAATAATCGCAATATTGCGAATGTTTTCTCTTGCATGCATGGTTTGTATCCATATCCTTTCCGTATATCAAAATAGTGTCTCTATCCTGAAGCAGTGCTGATTCAAGGCTAACAATCGTTCTTTAGGCCCACTCCCTGCCAGCCTTCTATATGTTTCAGGCTTTGTACAGACAGCTTCTCTCTCCGATTCGCGTGAAAACCTTAAAATAAGCGTCAGAAATCATTCCGACGCTCTTATCATATCCATTATATTATAGTTGAAATATGTCATAAAGCAAGACATTATTGCCTGTTCCGTAATTTACCGCCATAAAATCTCACCGCTTGTCGTTTTACCTTTTGCGTTTGCTACGGTTGTTTAGGACCAACCAGATTCCAGCTCCGATCAGTAAAACTGCAATAACATATATGATGCCCGTTCTTAGCAGGGTAATGACCAATAAAAACACGGATATCAAGCCCAATATCACGCCCCCTGTATAAACATTACGAGAAAGCGAAATATCATTAACGGCGTACTCCCATAATCCGATCGCCACACCTAGAAGTAACAAAGGCCATAAATAGGCCATTAAATGCCAGCCCCAAATATTGCAGAGCAAAAATAAGAAGCCATAAACCGACAAAATCCCTGCCGGCAGCAACATAAAGGGTGATAGTTTACGCTTCATGTACATTGCATGCAGTACGATTCCAGGTATTAAAATCAGCAAGGGCCAAAAGTTTCGTCCCAAAAAGGAGAACGCCCCCAGTTTCCCCAACAAAATAATCAGTCCTACGGCAACAATGCCCACTCCGATCATACGCTCTTTTCCGGAATTCATCGTGGTCTCCTTTGTTTGCTGAATTTGTTTTTAGGTCTCTTAATGTGATTGTTTTTAAGTACATTTTTGTGAATATAGAGCCTTTACAAAAACCGAGTAAACTCCCCGACATTCGCAAAAACCCTATGTCTATTTTAGCCGATGTTTTCCAAAAAAACTACGTTCAAATATGGTGAGCTCGTAACTGACGATATATTCCTGCAATGACAACTGCTGCGGCCAAGAGTCCCGGTAACCATGCATGTATAAGCTCTCCCGTACTTGCTAACCATACACCCAATCGGGGATCACGCAGTAGCATTTCTCCTGCCGTGAAAGCCAGGATTGCAGATCCGAGCAAAACAAGTACAGGGAACCGGTGAAGCCAGATCGCAATCACGTTGCTGCCCCAGACGACAATCGGAATGCTAATCGCAATACCAATGACAATAATGGCGATATCCCCATCTGCTAGGGCTGCAATAGCTAATACGTTATCTAGACTCATCACAAAGTCCGCTACCAGAATCACCTGTATAGCCTTCCATATGGTTGTTTCTGCTCTTACTCCCACATGATCCTCATTCTCATAAAGCAGCTTAAACGCAATCCATAACAGAAGTAGGCCGCCTGCCGCCTGAATAAAGGGTATGCCCAGCAAAATGACAGCTACAAAAGTCAAAACACAGCGCAGGAGGACTGCACCGACTGCCCCCCACCATATAGCTTGACTCCGCTGCCTTGCAGGCAAGTTTTTGCTCGCCATGGCTATAACAACCGCATTATCACCGCTTAACACCAAATTGATCATTAATATTTTCAACAGCAAAATGATATGCTCCATGTGTACAAACACCCCCATCCTACTTGTATGCGAAATAGGACGAGGCTATGCTTATAAGCCTTGTCAAATAAGTCATCATTTATTAAAAATTGATGCCAAATTTGTTGAGTAAAGACCTTGAAATCAATAACGAACAGCAATATAATGAATCGTATTTCCGAAAAACGGGTATTAAAATAAACAGCATACAATGATTTTAGGATGTTTAATCAGGGAGATGAGAACGATTGATATGTCCGGACTTCAGTTTTTTTGGCTACTGCTTAATGTGATATTTATTGATCTTCTGCTCGCAGGGGATAATGCGATTGTAATTGGACTTGCCGCCAGAAAGCTGCCTCCTGCAACGCAAAAAAAAGCGATACTGTACGGTACCGGTGGCGCCCTGCTCATACGCATAGCAGCCACCATTGTGGTACTCTGGCTGCTTCAAGTACCGTGGTTGTTACTCATCGGGGGTGTCATGTTAGTCTGGATCGCGTATAAGTTGCTCGTAGATCAGGAAGACCATACCGAAGTCAAAGCGGGAACAACGTTATGGGGTGCTATCCGCACGATTATTGTTGCCGATGCGGCTATGGGTTTGGACAATGTGATTGCTGTTGCTGGCGCGGCCCAGCAGCATTTGCTACTTGTAGTGCTCGGCCTGTTAATCAGCGTACCGATCGTTGTATGGGGTAGCACTCTTTTTATCAAGTTAATCAATAAATTCCCCTGGATTATCTATTTGGGATCGGCTGTGCTTGGTTATACGGCCTCTAATATGATTACCGAAGAACGCAAGCTGGAACCTTATTTTACTGAGCACCCTGCGCTGCGTATCTTGTTTATTGTCACAGTTATGGCTGGTATTTTGCTTACAGGATATCTTCAAAATCGCAGAGCTGTATCCAGTCGAGAAAAAGCCGTTTAAAATGATTCAAAAACTGTTATAACTAAAATCAAAAAAGGCAGACCCCATAATACCAGTGGGTCTGCCTTTTTGTTTAAAACCAATCTTCCTGTATAACTTCCTCTTTACGCCCCTCTATAGCTCCGCCTGCCTCCAGAACAAGCGTCTCCGTTGTAGCCACAGCCTGTTCAATCAAGACATTTAAATCCCGAATAGAGGCTTCAATCTTTTGAACAACCCACAAATTCGGATTGGTCGTTGGGGATTTGGGAACAAACAATGTACAGCAATCCTCATAAGGAAGTATGGATAGATCGTAGGTGCCAATTTGCTTAGCGATTTCTGTGATCTCCTGCTTATCCATCATTACGAGAGGTCGCAGTAGTGGTAATTCCGTCGAACGGCCAATCACATTCATGCTAGATAACGTTTGACTAGCGACTTGACCCAGACTATCGCCCGTTACGAGTGCCAGTGCTCCTTCACGCTCAGCCAGCATCGTTGCAATTCGCAGCATAGACCGTCTCATTAGCGTAATAATCAGATTGTCCTGTCCAGTGCGCGTAAAAGCTGTCTGCACCTCTGTAAACGGTACAAGGTGAATTTTAATCCGCCCCGCATAGCCCGCTAATACCCTTGCCAATTCAATGACCTTTTCTTTCGCACGCTCACTTGTAAACGGATAGCTATAAAAATGTACACATTCAATTTCCAATCCTCTACGCATGGAAGACCAACCTGCTACCGGGCTGTCGATTCCACCAGACAGCAGCAGCATAGCTTTACCGTTCGTTCCTAACGGAAAGCCCCCTACAGCCATAATAACATCGCTGAATATATAGGCCGCCTGCTCTCTAACCTCCACACGTAACTCAATATCTGGTTGATGCACATCGACCCTCAACGCTTGAAACTCTCGCAAAATAGGAGAACCAATTAAATGGTTCATCTCTTGTGAGGAATGAGCAAACTCCTTCCACACTCTGCGGGCATTTACCTTGAAAGTCGTTCCCTCGGCCACATTCAGCTCACGAATCAAAGCTACAGCAGCCTCAATTATAGCACCAAGCTCAACAGGAGCCATTTTGACAGGACTTATTGTCGTGATGCCAAACACTTTTTGTAACACTTGAATGATCTGTTCATAAGGCTCTCCTCCGAGAACCACATAAATCCGTCCAAATTCCTTCCGCAATGAAGCACCAGGAAACGGTTTGAGTAGCAGCTTCACGTGATTCAGTACTGCCTTTTCAAAACGAGTCCTATTTTTCCCTTTTAATGTAAATTCGCCGAAGCGAAGTAACAGCATATCATAATGCATTTTAACGTTTCCACCTTTCAAGGGATTCCAGCTTGGCTACAGCCTGTCGCAGTGCAAGTATAAGCTCGTCGATATCCTGTTCCGTATGTTCATCACCGAAGCTGATACGAATGCCGCCAGACGCTTCCGCCTCATTGCGGCCCATCGCCAGCAGCACTCGGCTGGGTTCAGCCAATTTCGAAGAGCAAGCCGATTTGGTGGATACTACCACACCCAATTGCTCCAGCGTATGCAGCATTACCTCTGCTTTCATGCCCGGATACGAAAAGTGGACAATATGCGGCGCTTCTTCCCCGCTGTTCAGCCGCAGTTGACGGATTGTCTTCACTTCTGAGACCACCCGTTCTCTCCACTCGGTCATACGGCGTGCTGTCTCTACTTGCCGTTCGCCCGCCAACCGTACCGCCTTAGACATACCGACTAGCAGCGGTACATTTTCCGTACCTGCACGAAAACCCTGCTCCTGAGAGCCGCCACTATGCAGTGGGAAAAGCTCTACACCTTCCCGAACGAATAGTAGTCCAGCACCTTTAGGTCCACGTAGTTTATGCGCAGAGAGGCTGTACAGATCAGCCTGCCAGCCCTGGATATCAACCGGCAGCTTTCCAAACCCCTGTACACCGTCAATATGAAATAGAACACGGGGGAACTGTCTCTTCAGCGCGGCTCCGATATCATGCAACGGTTGCACTCTCCCCGTCTCATTATTGACATGCATAATACTGACTAAAATCGTATCTTTACGGACAGCGGCACAAACCTGTTCGGCGCTCACATGCCCTGCCGCATCGACAGGTAAAAATGTAACCTCAAAGCCCAGATTTGTCAGTTGTCTGCAAGCTTCGTACACAGACGGGTGCTCTGTCGATACAGTAACAATATGCTTACCTCTGGTCTGATACTGCAAAGCTGCTCCCTTAATAGCAAGATTGTTGCTTTCCGTTGCCCCAGATGTGAAGACAATCTCTGATGGATACACTCCCAAAGCCGCAGCACATACTTCACGCGAACGCTTAAGCAACTTATCCGCGTCCTCTCCATACCGATGCATCGAAGATGGATTCCCATAGTGGCGTTTCATGACCTCGGCAACTGTTGTAATCACCTCTTCAAAAGGCGGAGTTGTCGCGGCATAATCAAAATATTTCATTGCACTCCCCTTTTCCGCCCTATAACTACTGCAACAAAAAAAGACCAAAACAGGGAAAGGCCGCTACTACATTGAGCGACACCCTTTCCCCATATTGATCCTGTCTGCGGACCTAATCTAATTGAAATTATGCACTTTTTTCGTTGTAAGCTATAGGGCTTAGATCGTATATTTTTCACGTGCATTTTGAATTTTGGTAATATATCTTTGTGTTTCCAGCGGAAGCTTGTCCAGTACAGCCATTAACTGTTCATCACTACTTACACCAAGCCGCTGCACCCGTCCAGGACCTGCATTATATGCAGCCAGCGCCATATTTTCTTGTCCGTTAAACCGTTTAATCTGGTAGGACAAATAACGAACACCGGCATCAATATTTTGAACAGGATCATATGGGTCGCTGACTCCCAGGCCTTGAGCCGTAGCATCCATAAGCTGCATAAGCCCTTTGGCTCCGGCCGAAGAAGTGACCGACGGATTAAACGAAGATTCCGTATCAATAACCGCTTTAATCAACGCTACTGGAACGCCGTATTTCTGGCTAGCCTCGTTAATTAAATCATCATATGCTGTAGGTGTTGTGGGTCCGTCTGTTGCTGTGCTGGAAGGGGCTGGGTACAATGACGAAGCCGTCCCCCTCGAAGGTCCCAATTGAAGCCATAGCAAACCGTTTTCGTCTCTGGTAACATCACTTGAATTTTCTCGTGTCACAGCACCATCTGTTTCCAACTGACCTACTTGTTCCAGTAATCCGGAAAAAGCGTCCGTTGTACCCGTCTGGGTTGTAGCACTCATATTATTTAACAGCTGCATGTCTAACATGGACTTGGACACGCGCGGATCAATTTGCATGTGGTGTTCCCAACTTTCTATAGTTGTTATATCCCAAATAGCTTGTCATTACTGCTATGATACAACTTTTTACTATGTACTTCCATACCTTTTAATGAAAAAAAGCTCCGTTTCTGTCGAAAAGACAGCGGAGCTTTATAGATCAGCTTTAATGTAATTATATCACTAAGATGAATTTTCTCGGATATACAAAAGAAAACTGAGCTTGTTCCTCCAGTAGGGTCAACGAACGAACGGGATAAAAGCAAAATAACTCAATGTCGCCAGCGCCCCAAGACCAATCGACCAAATGCCGGTCGTTTTGCTGCCATTCACATAAGCAAAAAAACCTAAAACTGCAGCAATAGGTCCCAGTACAATGGACCACATAAACAATGAGGCAATTCCCGCAGCCAGACCAATATAGCCAGAAATACGACCACTATTGTTTATAACCTGCTCTTCACCCTTGACCTCATGTCGAGTCACAGCTGAGCCGGGAGCAACCTCTGCTGCATATTCTTCACGATCATTACGGCGCTTGGCAGATCGTTCATGAATGTGACGGGGGTAATCTACACGTTCGCGGTTAACATGCTCTTTATTCTGATGCTTGTCATTTTCATGATCTTCCATAATAAACTGCACCTCCAAATGCGAAATGAATCGCGAAATAAAATTTACACGGACTTCGGCTTAAAAGTGTGGCAACAGGTTGCGGCTGACGTGGCAGCCTTATCACGTTCTTCTGAACTGAAGCTTTCTCCCGCATATTCTTCTTTAAATTTCTTACCGGCATGACCATCAACTTCAATCATGATCAAATCTGCCTTGCACAAGTTGTTTTCTCCCCAATAATGGCAATTGGCTACGCTACACTTAACGATTGGCTTGGCCTCTTGGCTCATGATCATCACCTCGGATTCATTGTCCCCCCGCTACCCTGCACCTATGCGTTCATGCTATATGGCAGTTGGTGACATACGAAAAAAGCCGCTTCTTTCACCTCCTCCAAAATGGCAGGAAGCAAGTAGAAAACGGCTTGCTTGTCTTGTTTTAGTTTTTGATTAGAAATGATCTTCCCCGTTGAATGCTTTAGGCATGAGTACGTCGAGTCTGCATCCTGCGCTGAGTCAAATAGTCACTTTCATAATAAGTCAGATCATCACGCAATTCTTCAAAATTTTTCGTAATGTCCATGATCACTTCGCGAGCGGCTGGCACTGGCGTTTTACGGAAGCGGATAGCATCTTGTCCCGTATACGCATAGCGTCCATCCTCTGCGTAAGATTCATTTTTGGGATAAAAAAAGCTGTTCACGCAGTCATGGTAAACGTTATACAATGCCTTTTCCGCAAAATCGACGTCAAAATTGGCACGGCGTAAAGCCACACCCAGCTTTTCATAAGATACTTCGGAAAAAACAAGGACATGACGGAGATCCGACAAAAAGCCTTTGTAAAAAAGTACGGACTCCTCATTTCCATCTGCAGCCAGTTGCGGCAGAGCATGCTCATTGAGGAATGTTTCCACCCGTTTCACGGCAGTTTTCAGTCTCTCCTGCGCCGACTCACATAATTTTTGTACGTTGACTGCTGACATCAAGGCAGCTCCCCCTTATTTGTTGCTTGTTCATTAATTTGGTTACCCGAAAATAGTCCCTTCTAACCGAAAGAGCTGTAATTTTCAGTATTTATCCTACCACAAATAAGCATTGAAAGGTATAAAAACATGCCAACCTCCTCACGCTAAACCATAAATTTATGAATACTCAAGGAGGACGGTCCCATGTCTCGGCGAAAATGGTTAAAACCCCTGCTAGGAGCAGCTGCCGGGGTGCTTCTCATCACACTGATGCTGCCTTCCCGTGATCACCGCCATACACCGCAGCCCGAATATACGGCCAAGATGGTGCCACAGCAAGAGAAGCAGCTCAAAAAAGGAATGTTGGCTTTGGACCTGTCCGCTACGGATACCCTCACACGCATGGATGCAAGGCAGGATATTCAATACGTCATGCGGGAACTTGATGGTAAAACTGCTGATCAGAAAAGGCAATTTACCCGCACGCTACAGCAATCGCACAGTCATCTTCATACGTTACAGTGGATTCACACAAGCGACGGGAATACGAACACCTATACGGGGAGCAAAGCACAAACTCGTCTGCTCAGTCATCCTCAAATTAAAAGCAGCTTGGCTGCGGCTCGCCGTTCCGTAATGCAAAATAAATCCTACGAATCTGCTGCATTTCAGGCTGAAGGCGGTAAATATTTTGTCATGGCAGAACCATCGGCTGACGGAACATGCGGCGTTGCTGCTCTGGTCAGTCAGCAAGTATTGCGTGACGTGGAGAAGCATCAGCGGAAAAATTTGCGTTTGATTCCCTATCCAAAAGAAGGCAGCTACAAAATCGAATCCGTACATCCCGACACATTGCACGATATTACTGTCAAGACGGGCCACGACAACGAAAATGCAAGCCATTATTTTGAAAACGAAATTGTCGTTCGCTTCCGTCATAATCCTGATTCACGACAACTGCAGGAAATTGCAGCAGATTTACACTGTGCGCCAGGCCGCAAGCTTGGTTATACCTATGTATTTCATTCGGATAAGATGAACTTCAAGGAGCTAAAGCAATATTTTTCAAGAAAGTGGAACCCGCTTTATACTGAACCTCACTATATGTATCTAACCAATGAGAAAACACCTATCCAAGCGGACAGCTCTATCCCCAATGATTTGCTCTTTTCCCGCTATCAATGGAACCTGCCGGCAACTGAAACCAACCGGGGTTGGAAATTAAGCAAAGGTAGCAAGGACGTAATTGTCGCTGTCGTAGATACGGGAGTAGATTTGGATCACCCCGACCTAAAAGGTCAAATCCTTTCAGGTCATAACGTGGTAAACCCGTCTGAAAAGCCTTATGATGACGTCGGTCACGGAACGCACGTTGCCGGCATCATTTCTGCCCTCGTGAATAATGGTGAGGGGGTCGCTGGCATGACATGGTACAACAAAGTCATGCCGATCAAGGTACTTGACCAATCCGGCTCCGGTACGACTTACTCGGTTGCAGAAGGTATTATCTGGGCAGCTGATCACGGTGCCAAGGTCATCAATTTGAGCCTGGGCAATTACGCACAAGCTGAATTTTTGCATGATGCGATCAAATATGCTTATGATAAAGATGTCGTATTAATTGCAGCCACAGGCAATGACAATACGGAACGACCTGGCTATCCAGCAGCGTATCCGGAAGTGTTTGCCGTTTCCGCTACAGATTCTTCTATGCACCGTGCATCCTTTTCTAACTATGGAGATTATGTAGACGTCATGGCTCCAGGTGCAAGTATTGCCAGTACGTACCCAGGGAATCAATATGCTGCACTGTCGGGCACTTCAATGGCCAGTCCCCATGTATCAGCACTTGCTGCCCTGATTCGATCCGTTAACCCCGATCTGACCAACAAAGAGGTTATGGATTTAATGAGAAGCAGCGTAATTGACTTGGGCACACCAGGGCATGACAAATATTTCGGGTATGGTCAAATTGATGTGTATAAAGCGTTGAAAGCAGCACAACGTCCATATGTTCCTTTGCAATTCTATCCACAGCATTTAAGTGACAAGTTAAAATCTATATTAAAAAAACTGGAAATATAAGATTCCTTATTGAAAAAAGCAGCCCTGTTGCTCCATGGCTGCTTTTTTGGGCTTTATTAACGCTTGGAACTGCTACGAACAGGACGCTTGCCATGGCTGCGAGTATGACAGCAAGGTTCTCCAGGGTCCTTTATACTCACCGGAAATACGTGATGAGGTACAGGTACAATGTGCGTCTGATTAACAATTTCAATCGGATGAACCACAGGCACGACTTGTGGGAAAAATTGATGATTTACAAATTGGATCGGCGGGCACACGATCGGGTCGTAAGGGCAATGACTCATAATGTGCAACTCCTTTCGGTGAATTAGTACAGCATATTAAGAAGGCGTGTGCTGTGCTTGGATGTTTACCCCCTAATACAAATATCCCTTATAAAATAGGCTTCCGTTCAACAATGATCGAATGATCAAGCAGTTCGCCCAACAAACGGCACAGTTTGTGTAGACCTGTTTTAAGTGTTTCCTTGTCCGCATACGAAAAAGAAATACGGATATGATTACTGTCCATACCACCTGCATAGCACACCGCACCAGGTAAAAAGGAAACGCCTTCTCGGTCAGCCAGCCGCTCCAATTCTGGAATATCAACATTAGGTGGAAGCTTAATCCACACATTTAAGCCGCCTTCGGGAGCATACCAGCTGACCTCTGGCGGAGCATAGCGCTGGAGCGTATGCAATGCGACTGTCAACCGATCCCGCATTTGTTCCCGCAACCAAACAAGATGCTGATCAAGTCGATTCCTGATAAAGGGCAGTAGCGCTTTTTGCGTTAATAGAGGGCTCCCCAAATCCGTAGTAGACTTGGCAGCCACCAAACGATCCATTACACTGCCAGTGGCCGCTACACAAGCTATACGGCAGCCGGGAGCAACGGTTTTGCTAAAGCTTTTGATATATATCACATGTCCGGATTGATCATGCGCCTTAATAGAGAGTGGTGGCTTTGTTTTATAATACAGGTCGGAAAATGGATCATCCTCAACAATGAGGCAATGATAACTTTGAGCTAGATCAAGTAATTGTGTGCGTCTGGCCATCGTTAAAGTTACTCCGGTAGGATTATGAAAGGTGGGTATCGTGTAGATCAGTTTTGGGGGATGAGTGTCACAGAGACGCGTGAGGATATCGATCCGCATGCCCTGCTCATCCATCGGAATCATAATTACTTTGGCACCACGACTGGTAAACACATCAATGGCCCCCGTATATGTAGGAGCCTCCATGTAGACAACATCACCAGAACCAACAAAGGTACGAGCCACCAAGTCAATGCCCTGTTGGGCACCACTGGTCACGAGCAGCTGTTCTGCCACTGTGTATATACCGCGTTCGTTCAGGTGATCTGCAAACACTTCCCTCAGCGCTAAATCACCTTCAAAAGTCCCGTATGCTGCCATTGCATCGGGATTACCTGAGGATAGACGTTGAGTATCAGCGATGATTTCGCGTGTAGGAAGAAGCTCCGGTTGAATTGCTGCTATATGAAAAGAATAAGGAAACTGTCTGCTATGGTTAAAGTTTCTCCATAACTGTGCGCGCGGCAAATAATCGATCAGCGACATTTGCCATGACAAATCCTGCGCTCCCTCACGTTGAACAGCTACCGAAGGCTCTGCTACATAGCAACCTTTTCCCTGTGTACAGGTAACCAGATTAATAGACTCCAGCTCAGCATACGCCTTGCTTACAGTTACGGGACTTACCGCAAGCAAACTGGACAAATGACGGACAGAGGGAAGCTTTGTGCCCTGAGGCAACAGTCCAGACTGGATGCGATCTGCTAATGTTTTGGCAATCTGTAAATATAATTTGACACTGCTATTGCGGCTGAGATCAATATGCATCGGAACCGTCCCCTCCAAAAATCAACTGTTACATTTAGACGTTTACTGTTATACTTCATTATCGATATAATACAACAAATTTCATAGTACAGTATAGAACACAGGAGATGATTGGATTGGAACACAAATTTTCGGGTATGGCTCGTACTCAGGGCTCGTCCATGGTAAGGGACATTTTAAAGCTGACACAGGGAACAGATGTGTTATCTCTGGCAGGCGGCCTTCCGGCTGATGCCTTTTTCCCCATCGAAGCTGTTGCTAAAGCCTATGAGCAGGTATTTCGCCTCGGCGGTACTACCGCTCTTCAATACGGCCTAACCGAGGGCTACATTCCTCTACGGGAGCGTCTTGCAGCAATCATGTCATCCCAAGGCATCTCCGTCACCAGAGATAATATCATCATGACGACAGGCTCACAGCAGACCATTGATCTGGTTTCGCGTGTGTTGCTCGATCCGCAGGATACTGTATTGGTGGAGTCCCCTACTTATTTGGCAGCTCTTCAGGTATTTAATTCCTATGGTGCCAACATTGTAAGTGTAGATACAGACTCTAACGGTATGCAATTAGAAGATCTTGAAGCCAAGATCAAAAAACATCAGCCTAAATTCGTGTATGTCATCCCCACCTTCTCCAACCCAGCAGGAAGTGTTTGGAGTATGGAACGCAGAACAGGCGTCGTTGAACTATGCCGTAAATACGGCACTTTGATTTTTGAAGATGATCCTTACGGACGTCTTAAATTTGACGAAAACCTTAACTTTCCATCCCTTTTCTCAATTGATCAACAGCTAGGTGGAGACGGTCATGTGATGTACACCTCTACATTCTCTAAAACCGTTGCTCCTGGTGTTCGCTCTGGTTGGCTGGTAGCTAATCAAGCGATTGTCGTTAAAGTCGCCAATGCCAAACAATCTGCCGATCTGCACTCCAGCAGTATTGACCAACGTGCTTTGAATGAGTTATTGGACTTTTTTGACTTGGACGGACATATTCGTACCGTGTCCGCTGAGTACCATACTCGTATGCTACGTCTCACGTCGCTGATGAAAGAACGCCAATGGGAAGGAATCACCTGGAATGATGCACTTGGCGGTATGTTTATGTGGGTTACCCTACCCGAGGGCTTCCGTTCTGATCGGTTGCTGCAACTCGCAATTCAGGAAGGAGTCGCATTTGTCCCCGGACAAGTCTTCTACGCTGACCTAAGTGGCAGCAACCACATGCGGATTAACTTCACGCATACGGATCCTTCCCTGCTTCCTAAAGCGGTTGACCGATTGGACAGGGCATTGAAGATGTACACAGAGGAAAGTGTGGTAAAAAGCGTGCGATGATGGAGTTGGCAGGGCGGGTAAGTGAGGCCGCTTCGCAAATCATTTGATCTTACGATCGCTGTTGCCCCGGATTCCTAATTAAATAAGTTCCGACAAAGATCGGAATCCGGGGGAAGGCGAGCGCTTCGCTTCTCCAGATTCAAATGCTCCGCTACGCTGATACGTGCCTCATCCCCGCTCTTACGGTAGAGGGAATGAATAGATGGAAAAACAGAATGAAGCCCTCAATATCATGTTGGGGGCTTTATTCTGCTTCGAAAAGATCTAACAAATTAAATAGACCTATAAATACACGTACGCTGCGTAAATACGGCATAGAAAAAAAGGGTCAAGCCTGATTCCCACAGGAATATGGCTTACCCTTTTTATTCATTCATTAAATACATTTGGATTAAAAGTTTTTCATGCAAACAGGTCATTTACAAAAGTTAAATTCATACATTTTAAGGTGTTGCAGTGGGGAAAGTTTTCCGTAAGCCGGGTTCTGTGCTATTCGTGGTACAGACGGGAACTACCCTCCCACTACAAGCGACAATCATCTATCTAGGCCGAACATTGCTATCCAGCTCCAGCGACCAACCTAGACACGCCTCGGGCTAAGGCTGCTTCGCGAAGAAGCTGTGTCCCATTAGGTCTTGCTCCAGATGGGGTTTACCAGGAACGAAGTCACCAGCGTTCCTCGGGGTCTCTTACACCTCGGTTCCATCCTTGCCTGTGCCGCAAGCGGCCATCGGCGGTCCATTTCTGTGGCACTATCCTTCAACTCGCGCTGACTGGACGTTATCCAGCATCCTGCCCTATGGAGCCCGGACTTTCCTCTCGCGGCTTACGCCGCCAGCGATTGTCTGTCAAACTTTCCGAACAACATTACATAGTATACAGGGAACGCGCGCATGATACAACCCTGAAAATATTGTAAAACGTAGAGTTCCCTGTTTACTTGCTCAAATAAAACGGATGTACCTTTCTCTGCAATGAATCATCCGCCACATAATAAGCAGACCTTCCCACGTATAGCGGGATAGAAAGCTTACTAAAATCAGGAACGTCCTCCTCTAGGAACAGTTCATCATCTCGGTAGGTCTGCTGTATTTCACCGACGATCCAATCATGATCTCCATAGGTATGAATATCCACGACTTTACACTCATAAGCAAGATAAGCCTCTAGCAATATAGGCACATTGACTGAAATTCCATCCTCATATGCAATGCCAAACTGCTGAAACTTATCTACATCTTTACCACTAAAGGTACCTACAGCCTGAATCCATTCCGATCTGTGCGCAGGCAGAAACTGAATACCAAAGCCTCCGCTTTTCTCGATCAGTCCGTGAGAATAGAAATGCCATACATGCCCGGTGATGATCCGATATAGGTATGCCAGCCTGAGGCCATTACATTATTTTCCCCCTCATAGCGGGAAGTAACAACAGCGACCATGCCTGGATAGGCATGAATTGCAGAATCAGCTATCAGCGTCCGCATAGAACCTCTCCCTACGAAAAAAATAACAGAGCATCTTCATTTTCTCATAGATGTTGAGATTTTACAAAAATTGAAAAGGCTCAGTTTCCACCTGAGATACATGTACTTCCGTTGAGTATCGACCTTCTGCCAAGCGTTTACGCATCCACTCTGCAGTTTTAGGCTTCATAATCTTTTCAGCGTTATGTCCAGAGTCAATAATAGCAATCCCCGCCATAAGGGCATCCTGAGCCGTGTGATAGTCAATATCCCCCGTGACTAATACGTCAGCTCCCTTAAAAAGCGACTTGTTCACATAACGGCTGCCAGAGCCCCCAAGCACGGCTGCCTTTTTGATCGTACGATCTAAGTCGCCCACCACACGTACATGCTCGACGTTGAGACCGTTTTTCACAACATCGACAAACTCCCGTAACGTGCGGGCATCCTTGAGCTTACCTACCCGCCCCAAACCAAAGCTACGGCCTTGCAAATCCATATGGTACAGGTCATAAGCCACCTCTTCATAAGGATGAGCCTTCAACATCGCTTGAACAACTTTATTACGTACACCCTGCGGTACAATGGTCTCAATACGAACCTCTTCACTACGTTCCATTTTACCCGGCTCACCCAAAAACGGCTGTGTGCCTTCACCCGGCACAAAAGTTCCGTAGCCGTCAATGTTAAAGCTGCAATGGCTGTAGTTGCCGATATGTCCAGCTCTCGCCCCTAATACGGCATCAAGTACCCGTTGATGATGTGTTTTGGGTACGAAAACAACAAGCTTGAATAATTGCTCGGTGTGAACATCCTCCAGCGTACCTTCACTTTGAATCCCCAGTGCTTCCGCCATCCAGTCATTCATGCCGTCCTCAGCTGTATCCAGATTCGTATGACTGATGTAGACAGCAATATCATTCTTGATTAGCTTTTCATACAATCTGCCCGCTGGCTGATCCGTGTTTAGAGCTTTAAGCGGGCGGAATATAATCGCATGATGCGCAATAATGAGGTCAGCTTTTATGCGGATTGCCTCTTCGACAACCTCATCATTAACATCCAGAGCTACTAATATATTTTTGATTTCCTTTTGCAGACTACCCAGCTGAAGCCCGATTCTATCGTCCGGAACTGCCAAGTATTTCGGAGCCAGCTGCTCCATGTAGCTAATTACTGTCTGTCCTTTGGCAAACATGCAAGTACCTCCTCTAGCTGTTCAATTTGCTTGCGCAATTGCTCCCGCTTATGCTGTGCGGATTCCTGATCTGATCGTGCCACTTGTGCCAGCACATCCTCGAGCTTGCGAATCTCCAATTTCCATTTATAAAAAAAGATTTCATTCGGTGCTTTAACCAATAGTGGTCCGAGTTGCATTAACAAATCCTGTGTCAGCACCAGTGAACTATCGGGAAGTTCCCATGATTGATACAGCTCATCCTGTTTCAGTGGGCTTTCCGATTCAGGTACAGCCATCAGAATTTCATATATTTTCCCGTCTTCTTCCATAATATGTTCACTTGTTAGTACCCATTGATGTTCGAGGAGCCAACGACGTAAAATATCCTCACCTACGTTAGGCTGTAGAACAAGCTGTTTCACTGAAACAAGCTTGTCTTTCCCTTGCTCTAAAATGGAAGCGATCAAGGCACCACCCATGCCGGCTATCGTAATAACATCAACCTCATTGGCCTTAATTACAGCCAAGCCATCTCCCTTTCTAACCGCAATGCGGTCAGTAAGACCTGCTTCGGCCACCTGCTTTTGAGCCGCACGCAGCGGCCCATCATTAACCTCACCCGCCACAGCTTGCGGTACTCTGCCACTACGCACTGCAGCCACAGGGAGTAGTCCATGATCGGAGCCAATATCTGCAAGTCTGCTCCCAGCAGGAATTTGTTCCATAATATATTGTAATCGTTGAGAAAGTTTCATGACGTCACCCACGTAATCCATTTTTTTCGAGTCCAAAATAAAATCCCTACAACAAATGCCAACTTCAGTATGCTGTAAAACACCACATCTCCTGCAACTTGATGGCGCAGGATTATTGTGTCTGCTTCAGCCATGAATGCTAGTGTTATGCCTATAGCGAAATAAACCAAAGCGAGACGCGGAAAGCGGCGATGTACCCACCAGCTTAACCAGATCAACAGTACTGCATGCAAAATCCAAAATGCCTCAAGCATCACTAAAGTTGCTGTAGGCCAGTAGCGGCCTATAAGGACCGCGTACACCAAAAGCAGCCCAGCAAGACCACAGTAATGAAGTAAGCTGATCCGCAAAGTTAATCCCACAAGACACCATACCACACCGCATAGGCCTACGAGCAAAAGAAACCAAACCTTAGCTTCACCTTGATGGAGCTGAATGATCCACACACCCGAACCCAGCATAATCGCACTGCCTAAAGTGCTCAACATCGCACTCATACTCTTTTCGGAGGACCGCCAAAATGCGGCCACTCCATAGCAAATCGTAGTAACTGCACTTGCCGAGAATATTTGCATTGCCAACGGAAAAGCGGTAAAATAAAAACCGATCAAACAAATGCAGGAAATAATGACAAAACCAAGAAGCCAAGCGATCCCATGCCCGTGTCTAAGATATGTAAGCAGCCCGGTGTTGTTACGGTTCTGGCTCTGCGACGGATCTTCGTCCTCCCGATACAGGTTAGACAAAAAATCGCAATATTGCTCAGGGAGCAGCCGACTTCGCCGCCAATGCTCAATTTCTTGTAACAGTATTGCCCGTTTTTTCTCCTGGTCCAAGCTTCTTCCCCTCCACCAAGGCTGCCATGAGATAAAAAAAGACCCCCTGCGCGCTTCAAGCCGCAGAAGGTCCGCAATGTTACGCTTCTATTCGAGGAAATCCTTCAGTCGCTTACTGCGGCTTGGATGGCGCAACTTACGCAGCGCTTTGGCCTCAATCTGACGAATACGTTCACGTGTAACACCGAACACTTTACCCACTTCTTCAAGGGTTCTGGTTCTTCCGTCGTCCAAACCAAAGCGGAGACGCAAAACATTCTCTTCCCGTTCGGTTAACGTATCCAGTACATCCTCGAGCTGTTCCTTCAGAAGTTCATAGGCAGCCGCATCTGCAGGCGCCAATGCTTCTTGATCCTCAATGAAATCCCCCAGATGTGAGTCATCCTCTTCACCAATTGGTGTTTCCAATGAAACCGGTTCTTGGGCAATTTTCATAATTTCCCGTACTTTTTCCACGCTTAGCTCCATCTCGGCAGCCACTTCCTCCGGCGTAGGTTCGCGCCCCAGCTCTTGCAACAGTTGACGCGACACGCGAATCAACTTATTGATCGTTTCCACCATATGCACCGGAATACGGATCGTTCTCGCCTGATCGGCTATTGCGCGCGTAATGGCCTGACGAATCCACCAGGTTGCATACGTACTGAATTTAAAGCCTTTTTCGTAATCAAATTTTTCTACTGCCTTAATCAAACCCATATTACCTTCCTGAATCAGATCCAGGAAAAGCATTCCACGACCAACATAACGTTTGGCAATACTTACAACCAGACGTAGGTTCGCTTCTGCCAACCGCCGCTTAGCTTCTTCATCGCCGTTATTGATCCGTTTAGCAAGCTCCACCTCATCATCAGCAGAAAGCAACGGTACACGACCGATTTCCTTCAAGTACATCCGGACCGGGTCATTAATTTTAATACCGGGAGGCAGGCTCAGATCGTCATCGAAATTAAAATCATCCCCATCATTGTTTTCCGGATCGTCATTTTGACGCAATCTGGTAACTTCTTCGTCGTTGTCATTCACAACCTCAATCCCCAAGTCACCCAGCTGCTCATAAAACTCATCCATTTGCTCGGGGTCCTGATCAAACGGCGATAGTTTTTCCATGATATCTTTGTAGTTCAGAGAAGAACTTTTTTTACCCAACTCAATCAGTTGATCTTTAACCTGATCCAGTGTTAGTTCCGTCTCCAGTTCAGTATGCTGATCATTCGCCATCTTTCGACTCCCTCCTCCCTAGAAACATCCGACCTCTGTGTGTTCATTGTCTCTCTAGGGCTATAATCTCACTTGCAATTTGTGCTGCGCGCAAAAAGTCACCTAAGCGCTCAGCGGCTCTCATTTCTTCCCTCTTCAAATCCAGTTGCTCCTGCAATGGAAATTTTCGCACTTGATGAATATAATCATCCAAAATGTGCGGTGCCCATACGCCTGGAGCATCCATCATCATGATCGAACTTACGTTCTTCTCCAGTCGGTCGTCTTGCAAAGATGAAATAAAACGGCTTGTATCCGGTAACTTCCCTTGCGCGTAATAGGCATATAGATAAGCAGCAATTGCTGCATGATCCTCAATATTAAAGGCGTCGCCCAGATGCTTTTCTACATACTCTGCAGCTTCTAAATCCTGCATCATCCAGTGAAGCAGCCTGCGTTCAGCCACATGGTAAGCCGGCAACAGATTAGGTGTGGAGACCTGCCCTTTTTTATGCCTACCATTATTCCACCCATTTTCGTTATTATCCCCAAAGTTCTGTTTTTTTTGCAGGGATTGACGGAGTAAATTGCATTCTTGCTTCAAGGTTTCAAAATCCACCTTGACTTCGGCTGATACTTCGCGTAGATACACTTCCCGCTCGGTCGGGGATGACAGAGGTGCAATGACATTTAATGCTTCGCGGGAATACGCGATTCTTCCTTCTTCCTCTTGCAGTATATGGTTTTTTTTCAGATATATAAGCTTAAATTTCACCGTTGAAACAGCACTTTCGATAATTTGACGCTGGAATCGTTCGCCGCCGTATTGCCGGATAAAATCATCCGGGTCCATACCGTCACTGACCAGCGCTACTTTCACGTGAAGTCCCGCATTTTCCAACAGCGGAAAATTTTTAAGCGCAGCAGCTTGTCCTGCCCGGTCACCATCATAACAAATAATGACCTCGTCGCACAGTCCTTTTAACATCGTAGCATGGTGCTCCGTTAGAGCAGTGCCCATGGCGGCCACCCCATTTTGTACGCCAGCTTCCCATGCCGAGATGACATCACCGTAGCCTTCAAAAAGAACACTTTGGCGAAGCTTGCGAATTGAGGTTTTAGCATGATGGAGATTGTACAGCGTTCGGCTCTTGTTGAATAGCTTGGTCTCCGGTGAATTCAAATACTTCGGCTGCCCCTCACCAAGTATACGGCCTGCAAAGGCAATAACTTTTCCGTTGCGATTCCAAATGGGAAACATGATACGATCTCTGAATCGATCCACATATCCATCACCCTCATGCCGGGGAGAAATGAGCCCTCCCTTTTCCATCTCCACAGGATCAAAAGAACGCTTCTCCAGAAACTGAACGATCGTATCCCATCGGTTGGGTGCATAGCCAATTTGAAATTGATCAATGATCTTGTCACTGAATCCTCTTGAGCGCAAGTATTCCATAGCTGGTTTGCCGTGCTCCGTATTTTTAAGCAAAAAATGGTACATCTTAGAAGTTAACTCATACGCTTGCAACAACCTGTCCAACTCAGGATGCTGATGCGATGAATCACGTCCCTGCCATTCGCCGAGCGGGATATGACTTTCTTCTGCCATTGTCCTGACAGCTTCGGGAAAGGATAGTCCTTCGATTTCCATCATAAACTTGATGGCATTGCCTCCCGCGCCGCAGCCGTAGCAGTAAAAAATCTGACGATCCGGTGTCACGGTGAATGAAGGGGTTTTTTCGGAATGAAAAGGACAGAGGCCTTTCATATATTTCCCCTGCTTGGTCAAATGCACGTACTTGCTTACCGTATCTACAATATCATGATGTTGTAAAACTGACTCAATGATATCGTCCGGTATGTTACCTTGTCCGGCACTCATATTAACCACCTTCATCTCTTTAGCACGTAAATATAATTCGATACCGTTACTCATTCTCCTGCAAGCGAAGTAAAAGTTTTGTCAGTTTATGTTGAAAAACTTCACGATCCTCTAATGTAAACGGTTTAGGACCTTTTCCATAACGTCCTTTTTTCCGTTCTTTGGCAGAAGTATGACGTCGATCAAGCATGAAATCTATCGAATCGTTTCGATACATAGCTCCGCGAAAAGACATCACTTCACAACCTTTTGCCAAGGCAAGTGCAGCAAGACCATAATCATTGGTGGTTACAATATCTCCGCGGCGGATATGATTGGCAATATAGAGATCGGCACTTTGGTCGCTTCGGTCTACTTTAACGACGCTTACACCTTTGCTGCCCTGAATGAGATGATCATATGAAGATACCATAATAACCTCAATATGAAAACGGGAAGCTATCTCCGCAATTTCACTTTTAACAGGACAAGCGTCCCCGTCAACAACGATCCTCACATCCAGTAAAGTTACGGTTCCCCCCATGAGCATCCCCCATCTCCATCCGCATTCGCGTAAAATACGGAACGACTGCAAGATTACTCTTACACCGTTCCGTATATTTATACCCATTTTTTCAAGTTGTTCATACTACCACAACCGACGTTTAAACTACAAGCTTGGAAAAATCGGCAAAACGCTTCAGTTCTGAGTCAATAACGGCCAGCAATGCCAAACGATTATTACGAACAGCATCATCCTCAGCCATAACCATAACGGAATCAAAGAACGCCGTCACCGCAGGGGTAATGGATGAAGCAAGCGCTAACGCCCGTGTCGCATCACCTTCCTGTAAAGCTACGCTATAAGATTCATAAGCGCTACACCATGCTTCGTAAAGCGTTTTTTCGCCTTGTTCCGTAAACTCACCCGTATTAACTGACTTATGAACTGCTTTAGCCGCCAGATTACCTACACGATTAAAGGATTCAACTGTTGCTTTGAATACCTCACCTGTTTGTACGGCAGTCATTAACGCAGCTCCGCGGTTAACAACGGAAGCAACATCGTCATATCCGGCTGCAAGTACAGCATCTACAACGTCATATCGAAGGGTCTCAGACAATAGTTTCTTCACTCGTAATCCGAAAAACTCATGTAATTCTTTACGTATTTCATCCGCGGAACGTTTCATATTTCCAAGGTTGCCGTGCACATCGAGCGCGATATTGAACACATCAGACAACGTAGCCGAAAGCTTACGATCCAACAAGATCTGCACAATACCTGCTGCCTGGCGACGAAGCGCGTAAGGGTCCTGTGAACCTGTTGGAATAATACCGATGGAAAAGCAGCCTGTAATGGTATCTATCTTGTCTGCGATACTTACAATCGCTCCAGCATTCGTGGAAGGGACCGTTTCTCCTGCAAAACGCGGCTGGTAATGTTCAAACACCGCTCTTGCCACTTCTTCCTTCTCTCCAGCCTTACGAGCATAATCCTCACCCATTACACCTTGCAGTTCTGGGAACTCATATACCATTTGTGTTACCAGGTCAAATTTACAAATATCCGCTGCTCGACTAACCGATTCCTGTGTATCTGGGGAAACGCGAAGCTTCTCTGCCAGAGCATCAGCAATACGGCGAATCCGGCGTACTTTGTCTCCAACCGTTCCCAGCTCTTCGTGGAAAACGATACTTTCCAGTTTGGAGAGTGCATCCTTAATTTCCAGCTTCTGATCTTCTTCATAAAAGAATTTGGCATCAGACAGCCGCGCACGCAATACTTTTTCATTCCCTTTAGCAATGACTTCCAACGATTGACTTCCTCCGTTACGTACCGTAACAAAGTATGGCAGTAGCTCTCCTGTGCGATCCAGCACTGGGAAATAGCGTTGATGCTCACGCATGGAAGTAATGAGTACATCCTTCGGAATGTTCAGGAACGCAGGATCAAAACCTCCAAACAGTACTGTTGGAGTTTCCACCAAATACAGCACTTCTTCCAGCAAATCATCCTTGACCGCAATCGTCCAATCTTTTTCAGAAGCCAGCGCTTCAATCTGCTTCACAATAAGCGATTGACGTTCCTCAATGTCCACAATGACATGCTGCTTGCGAAGCACTTCTACATAGTCAGCTGGACTTTCTACTACGGCATCCTGTCCCAGGAAACGATGCCCTCTTGTCACATTTCCTGACTGCACGCCGGCAATCTCCAAATTAACAATATCGTTACCAAACAAGGCGATCAACCAGCGGATCGGACGAACAAATTTAAAGTCATAACTCGCCCAGCGCATAAATTTAGGAAATGTCATGGCATGTAAAATGTGCAATAAACCTTCGGACAGTACATCCGCCGTTGGTACACCTATGCTGCTCTTAGTGGCATAAATATATTCCACGCCTCCAAGCTCCTTGAACGTGAACTGTTCAGGATCAACACCTTGGCTGCGAGCAAAGCCCAGTGCAGCCTTGCTCCAGTTACCAGCTTCGTCGAGTGCAATTTTGCGGGAAGGACCTTTAACTTCTTCGTTAATATCTTCTTGCTTCTCCGCTACTTCCTTTACAAGTACTGCCAAACGGCGAGGTGTAGCATAAGCCTCTACAGCACCATAAGCAATACGAGAGCTGTCCAGCCATGCCGTCATACGCTGCTTCAACTGCTGAATCGCATTCGGGATAAAACGTGCAGGGACTTCTTCCAACCCGATCTCAAACAATAAATCCTTAGACATTTGCCGCACCTCCTTTCTTCAACAGCGGGAAGCCCAGCTTCTCGCGCTCCTCCAGATAGGTCGCAGCCACCTGACGCGCCAAATTACGCACTCGTATAATAAACCCAGTCCGTTCCGTCACACTGATCGCTCCGCGAGCGTCCAGCAAGTTGAACGCATGAGAACATTTCAGCACATAATCATAGGCTGGAAATACAAGATGCTGCGCCATCGCTTTATTTGCTTCTTCTTCGTACATATTAAAAAGAGTAAAGAGCATTTTGACGTCAGATACTTCGAACGTATACTTAGAATGCTCAAATTCAGGCTGGTGGAAGACATCACCGTACGTGATTCCATTGACCCACTCCAAATCGAACACATTCTCCTTGTCCTGGATGTAGGAAGCAAGACGCTCCATACCGTACGTGATTTCTACGGCAACCGGACTGGCATCAATACCGCCCACTTGCTGAAAATAGGTAAATTGGGTAATTTCCATACCGTCCAGCCATACTTCCCAACCTAAACCCCACGCTCCCAGCGTTGGTGCTTCCCAGTTGTCTTCAACGAAACGAATATCATGCTCCAGAGGGTTAATGCCCAAACGGCTCAAACTCTCCAAATACAATTCCTGAATGTTATCCGGTGAAGGCTTCAAAACTACTTGAAACTGATGATGCTGATACAGACGATTGGGGTTCTCACCATAACGTCCGTCTGACGGACGACGAGAAGGTTCAACATAAGCTACATTCCACGGCTCAGGTCCGATCGAACGTAAATACGTCATCGGGTTCATCGTGCCTGCCCCTTTTTCCGTGTCATACGGCTGTACGATAATACAGTTGTGTTCAGCCCAAAATTGTTGCAGCGTTAAAATCATCTGCTGAAAATTCATTGGTACACGCTCCCTTTCCAATTCCCTCAAATGTTGGTGATTTCTTCTCATTTAAGCTCGTATGTACAGGGCAATTTTATCCCAAAAGCCTTGCTAGAGACAGCAAAAAGCCCCCGCCTCTACGCCTGTACAGACGTAGGGACGAGAGCTGACTCCCGCGGTTCCACCCTACTTGATTGCGATCCTACATCACCAATCAGACCGTAATCCTCTTTTCCGTGTCCATTCAGACGCTCCCGAGTGCCTGTTCACGAAGAATTCCCGCTGGGCTTACACCGTCCCCAACTCGCTAATTACAGAGAATACATCCCGCTACTTTCTCGTTCAATGCATCTGCTCCCTAAGGAGATATATAGTAGGATTTTACACGTTTTCTGCAATACAGTCAAGAGAATAGGGCGTTTCACATATCGTACTTGTCGAGCTGATCCAAGAAATTGCGGGATTTCAGCTTGACCTCTAACTGCATATCCATGAACTGACGCATCACGTGTTTGATCTCCAGCTTAGTGGCGTCCTTCACGTCAATGTTGCCGAGCCGATTCAAATCCATTCTGGCGAACAAGCGCAGCAACTTCAGTGTACGTGGAGTCACACTCAATGCAGCTGGATCAAAATGCTTGTAGCTCCGACACAAAACCCCACCCAGCCTCGGACTGACAAACATATCCTCATCAGCACATTGTTGACCACTTGAAATACATGCATCAAGCTGAGGAGCATATCCGGCCGCCTGCAATATTTTAAATTCATAAATACTCATGACGATCAGCGGATCTTTGCCACTCTCCAGCGCCTCCAAACATGCCTTAAGCTGCTTAAACCAGAACGCGCCTGTTTCCTCATCCTGTAACACCCGATCGAGTAATTCACAAGCATAAGAAGCATAAGCAGCCTTAGTAATATCCTCTCGTAATGTATGGTGGGATTGGATGATTTCACCGGCATTCAACGTACCTAAGCCTGTGTTTCGAAAAAAAACGAATTCACCGTACGTAAACGGCTGCGTTAAAGCAGCGTGACGGCTTTTGGACTTTTTTGCACCTCTGACCAGCACGCCTGCTTTGCCTCCGCTTTCGGTGCAAAGCGTAATAATTTTGTTCCCCTCACCGTAATCCATGCTGCGGATGACGATTCCTTCCACCCTGTAAAGCATGCCTCTTCCCCCAAACATTCGCGAAGAAGCCAGTGGTTTGTACTATTCACGGGCTTCTTCATGCTCGTCCGACTCTCCTTCATCCGTATCTTGCTCCCTTGTCATGGCGCTCTCCCGGTATAACAGATACGCACCGACATCTCCAGTCATCGCAAAATACTTCCACGAAAAATCTCGCAATCGTATTCATCCTTTCTTCGGAAATGACGTTTGCATCTCAAAAATAGGATGATGCGAAGAGGGAAGAAGTATGCGATGAAATAAATGGATTGCGGTTGAAAAAGGGTACTGTATGCGGGCTGGACACCGCTTCGCGAATGATTTGATCTTACAATCGCTGTTACCCCCGAATTTATTTAAATGTACAAACATACAAAGGGTTAAATTCGGGGGTAAAGGCGAACGCTATCGCTTCTTCAGATTCAAATCCTTCGCTCCGCTGCAACGTGCATACAGATAACCTTTTTTTTAACGCTCATTATTTCATCGCTGGAAGAAAGGGGTAAAAAGGGCAAGAAGTTAAGCGCCACATATGCGCGGCGCTTGGAATGACCACAAGACATCATTATACTTTAAGTCTTGTGTTTGAGGTCGGTACGGCTTTTTAATGGTGCTTAAAAGACTGTACATATATGGTTCTAACTAATGTTAGCCTCAATAAATCCTTGAACTAAAGAGACGTAGAATCGAGTTATGTTTTTAAGCGTCGCGATGGAAGCCAAGGTCACGGAGGACACGTTCCTGGTTGCGCCAGTCTTTTTTGACCTTAACCCACAGTTCCAAGAAAATTTTGGAGCCTAGCAGGTTTTGGATATCCTGGCGGGCCTGTTTGCCCACTTCTTTGAGCATGGCTCCCTGTTTGCCGATAATAATCCCCTTCTGGGAGTC
This sequence comes from Paenibacillus sp. NMA1017, assembly GCF_058895805.1. Classification (NCBI taxonomy): domain Bacteria; kingdom Bacillati; phylum Bacillota; class Bacilli; order Caryophanales; family Paenibacillaceae; genus Paenibacillus; species Paenibacillus sp. NMA1017. The sequence goes on from NZ_JBZXYR010000002.1 coordinate 658,520, forward strand.
ACGCTCTACAAAAATAACAGCCATAATATGCACTACACCGTTATCCTGCACTTTCATGTCTTCAATCATAACCGCAATAGAATGGGGTACTTCCTCACGTGTCATATGCAGAATTTTTTCCCGCACCAGCTCGGCAATGACAAACTGTTCTGGATGATCTGTAATTTGATCATCAGGATAATATTGCGGACCCTCTGGCAAGTATTTTTGCACCTGCTCCAGCAGGGTGTTTACATTGTTGCCCATTTTGGCCGAGATCGGTACGATTTCAGCAAAGTCGTACAACTTGCGATACTGCTCAATCAAGGGCAACAACGCTTCCGGCTCAATGCGATCAATTTTATTTAGCACCAAGATAACTGGCGTTTTTACTTGTTTAAGCTGTTCGGCGATAAAACGGTCGCCACCGCCTAGACCTTCAGCAGCGTCAATAAGAAAAAGTACCGCTTCTACTTCACCCAACGTATTAAAAGCGGTCTGATTCATGTAATCGCCTAATTTTGACTGGCGCTTATGAATCCCCGGTGTATCCAAAAATACAATTTGTGTGTCCTCTGTAGTAAATACGCCGTGAATTTTGTTGCGTGTAGTTTGTGGCTTGTCTGACATAATGGCGATCTTCTGTCCAATGACGTGGTTCATCAGTGTTGATTTTCCGACATTGGGTCTGCCAACAATTGCAACAAAACCTGATTTAAAGTGTTTCTTAGCCATTTCATTTCCTCCAGCGCGATTAAGCGCCTATTTTATTTTTGGTTTTTCCATTAAAACAGCGAACTAATTAACATCAACATAGGCCTATAAAACACAAATATACCAATAATTACAGCAAAAACCGCTGCCAGGAGCACGGCTCCGGCGGCGGTGTCTTTAGCCGCTTTGGCCAGCGGATGAATATCAGGTGAGATGAGATCCACCGCTGCTTCAACAGCGGTGTTGAACAGTTCGGCTACAATGACTATAGCGATAGCCACGCAGACGAATAACCAGTCGAGCCGGGAGATGTGCAGAGTTAAGCCTGCTACAATGACAAGGAGCGCCACGACCACATGTATCCGCATATTTACTTGCGTACGCAGAGCGTACATCACGCCTTCTGCCGCATAGCGAAAGGTCATCCTCCAAGGCTGACGTCTCATTACCTTGTCAACCCCGCTTGAGCCAGCACAGCTTCCTGTTTGCCCATCATTTCAGCTTCACTCACATCATCCTGATGATCATAGCCTAACAGATGCAGAAAGCCGTGAACAAATAAAAAACCGATTTCACGTTCAATCGAATGTCCGTATTCTTCGCTTTGAGCTTGCGCTGTCTGTACGGAAATTATAATATCCCCCAGAACATCCGGTACATCATTCAATGGATTTTCTTCAGTCGGTTCGTAAATAATTTCAAGCTCTTCATCCAGTGTTTCCTTCATAGCAAAAGACAACACATCGGTGGGACGATCAATTCCCCGATAGTCCCTGTTCAGCTCATGAATTTGCTCATCATTAACGAAGGTAAGGGCTACCTCACCGTCTGTGACTCCTTCCACTTTGCCTGCCTCCTCTAATAAGGTGTTCAGCAGCGTAATCAAGGATTCGTTAATTACCATATCGTTTTGTTCATTATTCCAAGCTAATTGAAGGCCCATGCCAACCGCTCCTTTTATTCTAGTGCTCTAACCGTGCTTCATGCACAAGTTATATTAAGCTTTACCGTTTTCAGACTTGGGCCTTTCCTCCGGATACTCAATACGGGAATGAAAAATCCCCATTACGGTTTCCTTGAGGGTTTGAGCCACGATATCAAGCTCCCGCATGGTCAGCTCACAGTCGTTAAACTGGTGATCATCAAGACGACTCTTAATAATTTTCTCAATCATGGATTCTACCTGTTCCACCGTCGGCTTCCGTAAGGAACGAACTGCTGCCTCCACGCTATCAGCAATTCCCACCACAGCAGACTCTTTAGACTGAGCCTTCGGTCCCGGATAACGGAAATCATCCTCTGTGAAGTCAGGTTCTACCCCCCGCTCTTCAGCTTCGCGCAACGCCTTGTGATAAAAATAGTGTAAGAATGTCGTTCCGTGGTGCTGCTCGGCAATATCGCGAATGGGCTTGGGTAGCTTGTAATCCAATTGCATTTCCACGCCGTCACGAGCATGGGCGATAATGATGGATTTGCTCAGCTTGGGCTCTATTGAATCATGTGGATTTTCCAACCCATTTTGATTTTCAATGAAGTACGAAGGCCTCTTGGTTTTACCAATATCATGATAATACGAACCAACCCGGCACAACAAGCCGTTTGCTCCTATAGCCTCCGCTGCGGCCTCTGACAGATTACCTACCATTACACTATGATGATACGTTCCCGGTGTCTCCGTAAGCAGCTTGCGGAGCAATGGATGGTTGGGATTCGACAACTCAACAAGCTTCAATGCCGACAAGATACCAAAAGTAGACTCAAAAAATGGCATTAGCCCAATAACAAGTATTGCTGTTATCAGACCGCCTGCAAAAGCAAAAGCTACCCCATAGAGCGTCGTCGTTTGAGTCCAATTCCCTTGGTCAATCAGTGCCAGCGAAAAAACAGACAGGGCACCGAACAGGCATACCATAATCGCCCCTTTGAACAGTGTTGAACGCTGGCTGGCTCGATGGGTAGAGAAAATCGCTGCCAGACAGACCACAATAGCAAAAAATCCAAAATTAAAGTCAAAAATTTGTCCCTGACGGACATTCAAAATAACACTTGCCAATATACTGAATATAACGGCACATACAAAAGCCAACGACATATCAAGCAACAGCGTTACGAGCATAGCTCCAAGCGCGATAGGCGCCAGATAGCCAAGATAGGAACGTTCACTGTTCTGCAGTATGGAGATTAACATCATTGCTCCTACTGTAATCACAAAGATTAATACTAGCATGAGCAACTGCGCATTATTGTACTTGAAGTTTCGTGTTCGTGATTGAAATTGACGAATATACATAAACAGGCCCAATGCCAGCATCATAGACAACATCAGCAGACCAAATTGTGGCCAATAATTGATTTTATCCTTGAGCAATTCATTTTCATCAAGCAGTGTATAGATTTCCTGGGTAATAATCTCACCCTTCTTGACGAGCACTTCACCCTGTTTAATGTAAACTGTCGGTGTATCTTCACGAGCCTGTACCTTGGCGTCCTTCGTAGCTGTATCATCATAAAACTTGTTGGCGGTAATCACAAGCCTTGCAAGTTCCTGAACAACCTCCCGTGAAGTACGCTTGGTAAGCGAGCTTGTACTAACCCGCTCAGCTACCTTCGCTCGGGCTGTCTGGGCATCCGTAATTTGATCATTCATCAATCCTGTCACAATCTCACGGGCAACAGGCCGCATTTCGGCAATATCCTCAGATGTAAGGCGCGGAATTTTAATGAATGTCTCCTCTGGAATTCGGTACGTTTGCTCTTTCGTTTTTTCCAGCACTTCATCCAGCAACTTATCTGGGTAGGCATCCGCATTACGGCTGTTATTCACAAAATTTTGCACAAATTCCCGTGCACGCTGCGGAATCTCATCCTTATAAATCGAAATTTTATCTGCTCTGGAGACCTGATCATCCTGATTGAGCCGTTCAATTCGATCCAAAATACCAGTAATCAGGTTATCGTTGCGAACTGGCACAATGGTATACATAGGCTGTACACGTTCAGCTGATTCCTCTTGAGCCTTCAAAGTCGCCTTACTGTTAGGAAGCTGCATCGGGGCGACAATTTCCTTTTCACTCGGTTGATTTACCCGAATGTCATAACGCTCGGGAAGTAGCTTGGAAGCAAAGGCTACATAAAAAAGAACCACCAAAAATAAAAACAGAAGATAGCGTGTCGCCACGCTATACTTCCATCCATTCATTCTATGCTGGAACGTTTTCCCTTTAGATAATTCCTTCGAGGTCATCTAAAACAATCCCTCTCCATCATCTTTTTCAAGGCAGCTACACTGCTTATTTTATTACTTTTTCTGATCGTACACACCATACTCGTACTTGAATGGCTATCCTTGATTCTCGGCAACACGGTCATAAGCAACAATGATTTTTTGAACCAGGGAATGACGGACAACATCCTCTTCTGCAAACTGGACAAAGCCTATTTCCTCAATCCCTTGTAAAATCGCATTCGCTTCAATCAGACCGGATTTTTTGCCACGAGGCAAATCAATTTGCGTGACATCGCCGGTAATAACCATTTTGGAGCCGAAGCCAAGTCGAGTCAAAAACATTTTCATTTGCTCGGGTGTGGTGTTTTGCGCTTCGTCCAAAATAATAAATGAATCATCCAGCGTACGTCCCCGCATATAAGCCAAAGGTGCAATTTCTATTAACCCACGCTCCAGTGCCTTTGCAGTCTGCTCTGGGCCCATCACATCGTATAGGGCATCATACAATGGGCGTAAATACGGGTCAACCTTTTCCTGTAAATCCCCTGGTAAAAATCCTAAATTTTCACCTGCTTCCACCGCAGGACGAGTCAGTACAATGCGCTTGACTGAACCTTCCTTCAGGGCAGCTACGGCCAGTACTACAGCCAGATAGGTTTTACCAGTACCCGCCGGGCCAATTCCAAATACAATATCGCGTTTCTTGATCGTAGTTACATAGTGCTTTTGTCCAATCGTTTTGACGCGTATCGGTTTACCCCGGAACGTCGTCGTAATCTCACCCTTGAACAAATCGAGCAGCTGATCAGCGCGCAAATCTTTTGCCAATTCAATCGCATAATGGACGTCCCTTTCGGTCAGTATATACCCATTGCGAATTAACTGGAGTAATACGTCGAACAATTGTTCGAGCACTTCCACCTCGTGAGCATTACCAAAAACATTAACTTCTGCCTCACGAGATGCTATTTTTGCTGGAATAGCCGCTTCGATTAATTTTAAAAAGGAATCCTGCGGGCCAAATAATGCCTGTCCTTCTCCCGCATTGTTCAATGCAATTTGTATGCTGCGTTGTTGTTCTGCCAAATAGCCTCATTCTCCTTGGTTATGAACTAACGGAAGTTCTTCCGCAATATCCTGCTCCACTTCAAAAAGCACTTTCATATAAACTTTACCATTCTCTCTCTTCTCATGCAAAATTTTTTGGCTCATTATTTTCGTTCCTTTGCCGTATTTAGCTAAAATATCCGCTCGCGCGCCTTCTATTCCTGACATTTTCGCTTCTGATTCCGTAAGCTTCTGCTCTTGTATCTTTGTCTCCCTCACACTTTCGGTCATCCAACCCATCGGAAGTTTGTAGGAACGCCATGTTAGCGGATCATGTTCAACTGTTGTTTTGTGAGTAGAATAAGGTATTTTCCCATATCCCCACAATTGTATCGCACGGTTGCCTAATACCAGATACAAGCGGTCGTGACTGGTACCTGTATACGTGCTGCTGCGTTGCACCGTGGGACTGCTAATTTCGTATTCATGCCATACAAGACCCTTAACCTCTCCTTTGGCTACGACCTGCTGCTGATTCTCCTCATCACCAAGCGTTCCCGAGATGAGGATGGCTCCTTTTTTGACACGTGTATTTTTATGCACGACAGGACGACCCTGCTCGGCAAAAATTTCAGTGACTACCGCATCTGCCTTACTAATGATATGACGAGGGCTGTAGAGAGGCGCAGGGGTAGGCTGTGAAGCTTCAACAACCTGAATCGTCACCAAAGTACCCTGCTTTTCCACACCGATCCAGGATGCTTCTGGAAGCTTCTGCATGAGCGCACGTGAAAGCTTGTCTTGACTGGATAGACGAAAGCTCCATTGAAATGGATACAGGCCCTCCTGTCGGGCGGCTTTGAGAACGGATTCCGTCGATAGTTTATCATTCCCCTTTACTTCAATGTCCCAGATAAGCGAAGACATCAGCAGGAGACCTATCCAGAACAAAGCCAATCCAGCCAGAAAAAATTTACGTTTGGCAAGTCGTGCAGCAGTAAAGGGAAGCCCTCGCCGCTTCAGAACATGCATTCTACAGCCTGTCCTTCTCAAAAGCGGACGTAGCAGGAAGACGTGCGGCAGCAGAAGGTTCATTTCTGCATGTCTAGTACCCATCGGCCGCACGTTCCAAACAGGTATATGGTGATCAGTGAGTAAATTAATGAAAGCTTCCACACTTTCGCCCTTGACAGCAAGGGTAACCGTGCCACGCAGCTTTGCTAAAGCAGGATGTTTCACGAGCCTTCCTCCGTTCCTTCCATTTGGATATCCGTTATATGTCCCTCCACACTTACCTGCTCCGGCAGAATAGACGTAATGACTAAATCATGGCCGGACACCCTCAGCCTGCCTTGCGCAAGTGCAAGCACTAGCCGATCCGGCGTGAAATCCACCACACCCCGGTGATTCTCCACATAAAGCTGGCGGCTGCCGATGAGGGTTAACCGCGGCAGGTCAAATAGAATGTCCTGCGGAAGCTCCAGCGTCTCGCTGGCCCACTTTCGCAGTTTGCGGCTCATCCGGCTCATACGGCGAAATCTCCTTTCCTGTCATCAAGACATCTGTTATCCAACGGCTAATCGTTGTTTTGATGACAGCACGCTGCTATTTTTTCATCTTCTGTTATTGCCATTCGGTACCCATAGATGTTTCATGGCAGCTACGCTGCTGGCTTTTCATCTTATATTCTTATTATCAGTCAACGCCATTACACCAGCGCTACAGATATCTGTACTGTACATTTTATGATCCAGTCACCGCATTTATGAGGCTAAACTTACAATTCGTAGCAGCTACTATATTGCAGAGGAAAAAGACGCATCCTTTCAAAATTCACATCAAAAAAAGACAACCTCGTTTTCATATCGAAAACAAGGTTGTCTTTTTTTGATTTTTATCTTATGACACGACGGTTATTTTTCAGTATCTTGATTCAAAAGAGAGTTTTTTCTAGAGTATAAGAAGTAAACAGCCATACCAATGACAAGCCAAATAATAAAGCGAATAAATGTCTGACCATTCAGATTAAGAATGAGCACCCCGCATGAAACGATAGCCAGGATCGGAATATATGGGACCCCAGGACACCGGAAGGCCCTTGGCAAATCAGGTTGTGTTTTTCTCATAACGATGACGGCGATCGAAATCAGAATAAATGCTGACAAGGTTCCAATGTTTACCAAACTTGCTAACTCATCCAGTGGGATTAGCCCACCCATTAATGCAGATAAAGTACCAAAAAACAACGTGTTAATGTAGGGCGTTTTATATTTGGAATGAACTTTGGATAATACTTTGGGGACTAAACCGTCACGTGACATAGCAAACATAATTCGAGTTTGACCATAGAGCATTACCAGCATGACCGTTGTCATTCCTAAGATGGCTCCTATATCTACAATACCTGCAACCCAGTTCTGGCCAGCAATCTGCAATACCAATGACACGGGGTGAGAGATACCTTCAAATTGCATAAACGGCACTATACCAGTCATAATCGCGCTAACAATGACATACAAAAACGTACAAATAACGAGTGAGAAAATAATGCCTCGCGGTAAATCACGAGCAGGATTTTTGGTTTCTTCAGCCGCTGATGAAACAGCATCAAAACCAATAAAAGCAAAAAACACAAGAGCTGCGGCTCCAAACACCCCACTGAACCCAAACGGCATAAATGGCGTCCAATTATCTGGCTTCACATATTTAAAAGCAACGATGATAAATAATAAAATAACAATAATCTTTACAATTACCATGATGTTGTTTATCCGTTTTGATTCTTTTATCCCAAAATAAAGCAAGAACGTGATACCCATCAAAATTAAAAAAGCTGGCAGATTAAAATAAGTAGTTTGGTCTTTCAAAGCCCCCGGTGCGGCAGTGAATTCAAGCGGAATGTGAAGGCCAATTCCATTCAAAAATGATACAAAGTAACCCGACCAACCTGCGGAAACGGCGCTGGCTGCCAGCATGTATTCCAAAATTAAATCCCATCCAATAATAAAGGCCAATAGCTCCCCCATCGTAGCATATGTAAAAGTGTAAACAGAACCGGATACTGGAACGGTGGATGCAAACTCCGCATAAGCCAATGCTGCGAATAAACAGGCGAGTCCTGCAATCACAAAAGAAAGAACCAAGCCTGGACCAGCCGTAACTGCTCCCGTACCTGTCAACACAAAAATCCCCGTTCCGATAATGGCTCCAATTCCAAGCATCGTTAAATCAAACGCACCCAGTTCCCTTTTCAGTGCTTTTTCCCCTCGCGTAGCGGCAATCAACTGATCAATGCTCTTCTTTCTAAACAAGCTATTCCCCATCGATCCCATCCTCCTAAAGATTAATTTGCCATTTTTATAACCTTGTTTTATCACCTCGATATAAATAAAATTTTAGGTAAATTTGGAGTAAATTTCATAAGTATCTATCATTGAGAACATTATATATAAAAAAGAAAAAATGAAAACTGCTTTTAGAAAGCTCCATTCATATTGTTACATTTGATCATTTTTCACGAAAATATTTTCATAAATGAGACCCTAAATTAGACAAAATGCCACCATTTTAAATGACAGCAAATGTGAGAAACCTAGGGCACACAAGAGATTATCACATTCGTTGTCAGGTAATTAGAGCATTTGTCGTTAATTCACTTTTTATTCTGAGCATGCCTATGTATCCCTAAAGCATCACAAAAAAAGATCCGCCACAGCCAAAGCCGTGACGGATTCACTATCATTTTATGGTCTTCTTCCACCCATGTAGCGCTTGGAACGCGGAGGACCTAATATTTCCGCCCAAACCACACCTCTGCGCAGATCAGCCGTATCCACCGTATTACGGTCTTGCGAAGCTATCTCTGGCGCATCTGTAATTTCCCCTGACTCCCTCGCGTTGGATATACGATCGAGACGGGCTAAAACCAATCTGCGTTCTTCTTCCATAGCACGGATCCGATCCTCTAGAGTCGAACCGTTATCTAATGAATCCCGGTCCATCCGTTCTTCCGTTTCTGACCGATCGCCCACTTCTTCTATCCGACGAGCTTCCATAACCGCCCGTCGTTCATTAGGAAATTGACGTTGCAACTCACCAGCAACCTCCTGCTGACGCTGCTCTTGCCCATGTTCCGTTGTGAAGGGTCTGGATGACGTCGAGGGCCCGCGAGTACCATGATCACCCCCAAAGGTAGGCATACCTTTTCGCGGCGGTGATTTCCGCCCTGTACCTTGGATGCTTTTCCCCAAGAAGGACACCAAAGCAAAGCCAATCACGATCAGGATATACAAATGTTCAAAGATCCAGCTGATAAAGTTCATTACTCACCACCTAGCTGCCGTCATTCATCGGCTATGTCCCGTTATTAATCCCGGTTCTTGTTGTCATTCCCCGAGTTCTCATTCGGTTTGCCTAAGGAGCTACGCATTTGCGTATCTGCCTCAATATTTTTCAAATTCATATAGTCCATGACGCCAAGCTTCCCGCCACGCAGCGCTTCAGCCATTGCCAGCGGCACTTCGGACTCGGATTCCACCACGCGTGCTCTCATTTCTACAACACGTGCCTTCATTTCCTGCTCCTGCGCTACAGCCATCGCACGCCGCTCTTCCGCTTTTGCCTGCGCAATACGTTTGTCCGCTTCCGCCTGTTCTGTTTGTAGAAAAGCACCGATATTTTTACCTACATCAACGTCCGCAATATCAATGGACAAGATTTCAAATGCTGTCCCAGCATCCAAACCTTTGGACAATACAGTTCTTGAAATTGAATCTGGGTTCTCCAATACGTCCTTGTGCGAGTTACTGGAACCTACGGTTGTAACAATACCTTCACCGACCCGTGCAATAATCGTTTCTTCTCCGGCACCCCCAACAAGTCGATCAATGTTGGCACGCACCGTAACACGAGCTTTAACCTTTACTTCGATACCATCCTTGGCGACCGCAGCCACAATAGGTGTCTCAATAACACGCGGATTGACGCTCATTTGGACCGCTTGCAGAACATCCCGACCCGCAAGGTCAATTGCTGCCGCACGTTCAAACTCAAGCGGAATGTTAGCTCGCTGCGCAGCAATCAACGCATTGATCACTCGGTCTACATTCCCTCCTGCGAGAAAATGGCTTTCCAGCTGGTTGATGTTCAAGCCCAGACCCGCCTTGGTTGCCTTAATCAGCGGATTAACAATTCGGCTTGGCGTGACGCGCCGTAAACGCATAGCTACCAGCGTAATGATGCCAATGCGCACACCCGAAGCCAATGCTGAAATCCACAGCATCACCGGGAAGAAACTGAAAAATACGCTCAATACAATAATCACTACAACGGCAATCAGCAAAACGCTGACTATACCCGATTCGAACACTCGCATCATCCTCCATTAATCTAATTCTTTGTTGTTTGCTTGTTTAGACGCTAGTGTCTGCCTTGACCACAATTCGCCCACCTTCTACTTTGGATACTATAATCGGCATATCTGCAGCAATAAACTCGCCGTTCGTTACAACATCGACTCGCTCATCAGCGATCAGCACCGTTCCGGCTGGACGAAGTGGTGTCAGACTGACACCCTTTTGACCTAATAGCATTTCCCGGTTCACAACTGAAGAAAAACCTTGTTCAGCCGTTAAACTTTCTTTAAGTATAAAACGGTTCCATATCCCTCGGTCCTTGAATACAACTGCGATGATCGCCACCACGGCAACCGCAGCTGCAAAGGCAATACCCAAAGATATAAACGCATGCTGCATGTTGTATGCTGCCCGAACAACTCCGGCGACAAGGCTGACGGAACCCAAAATGCCCAAAATACCAAAGCTTGGGATGAACATTTCAAGTATAAGCAGAGCCAGACCAATGATAAACAACAACCACGTCTCCGAACCTGCAAAACCAGCGATATAATTGCCGAAAAAATACAAACCAAATCCGAGTATACCCAAAATTCCCGGTACACCAAAACCGGGTACGAGCAGCTCGATAACGACACCTGCGATACCGATAAATAAAAGCAACGTCTGCACAATGGGGTTGGTCAATATCTCGGCTGCTTTTTCAGCCCATGTTTGCTCCACATGAATGACATCATCCGTGCTGTAACCCATCCACTGGATAACTTCTTGTTCTGAAGACGCGATGTGATCCGCATAACCCAACTTCAGCGCTTCCTCACTGGTTAAAGAAATGATCTGACCATTTTCCTTATTAAAGTTCATCTCTGGAATAGATATGGTCGTCTTGGAGTCAACCATACCTCTGGCAATATCCGGATTACGTCCACCAGCTTCTGCGGCAGATGCCATGCTGCTCTTCCACCAAGCTACCGTTTTTGGATCTGTAATAGCCTGCCCCCTGCCGTCTACTAACGCTGCTGCTCCGATAATACTGCCTGGTTTCATAACAATCTTGTTTGCGCTCAACGCAATATAGCTACCCGCTGAGGCCGCTTCGCCCCTTATATAGGCTACGGTCGGAATTGGACTGTCTTTAATCAGTTTGCCCAGCTTCTCCGCTGTATCTACCCGTCCACCGGGAGTGTTAATATCCAGTAAAATCAGACCTGCTTTGGAATCTGCTGCTTCTGCAAATCCACGTTCCATAAATTTGCCCAGACCTTGCTCAATTTCCTGATCAACTGGTATAACAAACACAGCTCCACCTTTAGTTTGGGCCGCCGCTGATTCGGAATGAACTAAAGGTAACAGTAAAACGGATACCATAATCCACAACGTTAAAAAGATCAATTTGCGACTGGAGTGGTGATGTTCTCTATGCATTTCTCTCCCCCCTTTCGATCTTTCTATGTTACAGCATACCAAACTTTGTTAGACAAACTATACAGTTTTCAGGATTTAATGTGAAATTATTGGGTATATTGCTAATCCTGACGGCTGTCAGATACTTTACGCACCCAACGGACATCACGTTTCACACAATTAACTATAGCGCTTACATCAAAGCACTTCTCATCATTACATCCTATGGTAGGCATCGCATATATAGAAATAACACCCTCTGTAAACAGAGGGTGTTGTGTTTTCCTGTTTGTCGCAGGTTTATTGCAGAAATTGCTGAACCGCTTGGTTCACGAGCTTACCGTCAGCGCGGCCTTTTACCTTAGGCATCAAGGCCGTCATTACTTTCCCCATCTCGGCTTTCGAAGAAGCACCGGTTTCCTGGATGGTCTGCTGTACAATAACTTTAATTTCTTCCTCAGAAAGTTGTTCGGGAAGGTACTGAGCGATGATCTCTATTTCTGCTTTAGTGCTTGTCGCAAGTTCATCACGACCGGCTTTTTCAAATTCATGGAGGGCATCTTTTCGCTGTTTGATCTCACGACTCAGAATATCAAGCACTTCGTTGTCGTCCAAATCCCGTTTCAAATCTATTTCAAGATTTTTAATCGTAGAACGAACCATTCGAATGGTGGAGAGTTTGAACTTGTCCTTACTCTTCATTGCTTGCTTCATATCTTCGTTCAATCGTTCGCTCAAATTCATGATTGCTTAGATCCTCCTAGAACTTTCTCTTACGAGCAGCCTCGGACTTTTTCTTGCGCTTTACGCTTGGCTTTTCATAATGCTTGCGTTTCTTCACCTCAGCCAATACGCCATCCTTAGCAATGGAACGTTTAAAGCGACGAAGTGCAGCATCAATTGTCTCGTTTTTGCGAACTTTAGTTTCAGACACCAGTTTTCCCTCCCTCCGACCAGACCGTCCAAGAGCAATAACACGGTTCATCAAATTTTATTATAGGTGAAACGGAAACCAGGTGTCAACCTATAAGAAAAAATGAATACATAAAGGGCCATTTTTCTCCATTCACTTCCGTATTACTGAAAAGACAAGCTCTGTCATTTTTTAAGAATGTGAGTCCGAAATACCTGTCAAAGCACCCAATTTGGCGCCGCCCAGTAAGTGATAATGCAGATGCCCCACCGCTTGTCCACTATCCGGGCCACAGTTGTTAATCAACCGATAACCAGACTCGGCGATTCCTAACTTTTTCGCAACCTCAACCGCAACACGATGAATCTCCGCGATAAGAGGAAGATCCTCCTCTGTCACAGCGTTCATTGAAGGAATGTATTTTTTTGGAATAATGAGCACGTGTACTGGCGCCGCAGGCTGGATGTCATGAAATGCGAGCACATTGTCGGTTTCCAACACCTTCTTGCTGGGGATGGTTCCATCCACAATTTTCAAAAACAGATCGTCCATTCAAAACCCTCCTTTGGCAGTGAGCCGATCCTAAGCAAATAGACACAAACACCCCTTGCTCTCGGCATTCAAAGTTATGTACTTCCCACACTGAATAGAAACATATACATCCATGTTTGGTTATACTTATGTTTCTATATGTATCATAACGGAAAAAGGGTCTTAATACCAGTTTCCCTTACTAACTTCCTCTATAATGGCTTTCACCCCTCCATCAATTTGATCCAGCTGCGCGCGCGAAATACTTATGCGCAAAAACTTCTCTTGTTCCCTATAGCCTGATAAATAAAAGCCTTTGCCAGCTACAACCTGGATGTTCCTCGCAGTAAGACACTGTACCAAGCGTTCCAAATTCACCGTCCGAGGCAGTTTAAACTGCATGTAAACTCCTGAGGTTACAGTTGAAGTTTGAACGTATCCGGCCTGATTGTATCGTTCCACGGCCTTGTTAAGAGTACGAACGCGATCCGAATACAGTTTACATATCGTGTGCTTGTGGCGTTCATACATTCCATTTTTAATATAAATATCAAGCGCCGCCTGAGACAAAATAGATGTGTCTACATATCTTTTATAAGTGTTAAACGTCTTCAATAGGACTTCTGGCAATACCGCAACTCCTAATCGCAAGCCGGGGAAAATGATTTTCGAGAAGCTTTTCAAATAAATAACATGATCCGTCTGGTCATATGCATAAATGGGATCAAAAAGATGATCGGCCCCCAAATCTGCCATATAGTCATCTTCTACGATGTACACATCATATTTGGCGGCTAAGGCAGCTATCGCTTTTCGCTCCTCCGTGTTATATGAGATTCCTAATGGATTATGGTATCTTGACATGGTATAAAAAAACTTGATGCTCTCGTTCTTAAATTGATTCTCCAATTCGTGAAAATCCATACCTTCCGCTGTCCGCACGATGGTACTGACGGGTATGTTCTCTTCCTCTAGAAAACGCAAATATATATCATAACTTGGCTGCTCGACCAAAACCTTTTCTTTGCCATTGGGAAACGGCATTTTAGCGAGTATCTCCAATGCCTGCTGAATACCCGAAGTAACGATAATCCGATCCATTTTTGCAAACACCTGAGTATCAGCCAAATGGGAAACCAACGTATGACGCAATGTTTCTAGTCCTTGCGAATCGCCATAAGTGAATAGATGATATTTGTAGGTGTCAATAGCCTGATTTAAACAATGTTGGAAATCCAGATACGGGAATACATTTAAATCCGGGGAGGCCGAAGCAAAATCAATGGAGTCTTGAATATGGCTATGGTGCAAATCGCCTGAATTTTCCACTACATAGTATCCACTTTGCGGTATGGAATAGATGGCGTGTTTCTTTTCAAGTTCAGCATATGCCCGCAGAATCGTGCTTTTGCTGCATCTATATAATTCTGAAGCCTCACGTACCGACGGCAGCTTATAACCTGATTTATATTGTCCCTCGCGAATTTTAAGTTCTATATCCAATAAAATGGAAACGTATTTTTTCACAATATCCTCCCACCTGCTCTTTACATACTCATTACATGCTCATTTCATTACATGCTTATTCCGTCTTATGTTTCTTTACACGCTAGATGTTACCATGGTTTATGGATAAAAAGGATACCTCATTTCATTAAACTGTACTGATACAGTTTCAATTACTGGGTCATATTGGAGATGGTATATGTGAAAAAGAGGCTGCTTCTTCACGATGGAAGAAACAGCCTTGCATGGTAATGATGTATGGATGCGCCTATAAAGCCACTTGTACTGTACAAAAGCTGTAGGCGGGAGAGAGCAGAGGATTCACTATATTCTGGCGACTAAGGAAATCGGATTAGTAATAAGGCAGTAAGCTAATCGCTGTCAACGCTGCAAGTGGCAGAATCAAACGATTAAAGCGACGGCGTCCGTATGGGAACCCATATGCATAAGCGGGTACTGGATACGGGTACGGATACGGAGGATAAGACGCATAGCCACCATAAGCACGGGAGCCGCAACCACAATTATTAGGCGGATATGGGAGATTAACATTGACATTCTCCATCTCGTCTCCCCCCATAGGAACGGCTAAGTATATCTTTTCATCATCCACATGCTCTACAATGCCGTCATACATTGTCCCGTCCTTCACCCATACGCATACATAACGATGCATATGCTTTTGACATAGTGTTTTAGCATCCGTCTGTTCCGGTGCTGTAACTTTTTCGGTTGTCATGCTTTTTTCCATGGTTGTTTCCTCCTAGGCTCTTGCATGTATACCGTATGTTATTCAAAAACGGGCTATTTGCTACATCAAATTGGGCGAATTCCGGCTTGCAAAAAAAGAAGCACCCCGGGAGCTCTTGGCAGAGCCCCTCTGAACGGACGTATGACGGGAAGATTTCTTCCGCAGCATACGTCCGCCGGGGTGCTGTATGATTAACTTGTCGGCTTGGCTGTATTATAACAATAGTTTGAAACTGTATCTGTGACCTGTATCACATTACTTCAAAAAGTTTCCATAACCACACGTGAGCCGCCTCCAGCCTGCTCTGCTGGAAGAACAACCAACTTGCGCGGAAGACGGGCCCGTAGTTCAGGCACATGACTAATCACACCAACAGACAATTGATCGTGGTGCAGCTTTTCCAGTGAGGTGATCACTGTGTCAAGCAGCTCAGGGTCCAACGTTCCAAAGCCTTCATCCAGAAAGAAAAATTGCAGAGGGTATTGGCCCCGCAATTGAATTTGAGCCGACAGCGCAAGCGCAAGCGACAAGGAGGTCAGAAACGTTTCGCCACCAGACAAGGTCGATACCGGACGTTTGACCCCACCGTTGGCATCGTCACTAATGACAAAACCACCGCTGGAATCTACCTCTAGCGCGTAACGCTGCTTGGTCAGAAAACGTAGGCGGCGTGAAGCCGATTGACTAACCTGCATGAGTTGCTCCTCGGCAATATATTCCACAAAGGCATTGCCACGAAAAACAGACTGGAGCTTGGACATTTTTTCCGCTTCGCTACGCAAATGTATACGATTGGACTCCAGTTCCATCCAGCGGACGTGCCGATGCTGCAAGTCCTCTAAATCACGCTCAGCCTTGGCGCGATTCTGAAGCGCCTCTTCGTCGCGTGCGCGGCAATCACGTAGCTGTGCAGTGGCCGTTTCCCACTGTTCCTCTGTTACCGTTGCTCCATTCAGCTGCTCTTCGACATGTTTTAAGCGGGAAGACAGCTCTTTTTCCCGTTCTCGATGGAAACTCACTTCACGCTCATAGCGTGCGGCTTCTTCCTGTCCCAGGCAGCATTCCATGACCTCTGCTTCCGTAGCGAAGGAGGAGGCTTCCAGACGGCTGCCCCAACGGGACTCTGCCATCTGACGTCTTTCTTCTGCCGAGTCGGAGGCCTGCCGGGCAATCAGTGAAGCATGAACGGCTTGCTGCTTGCGTTCTTCCGCTTCGGTACGGCGGCGTGCCGCGGCTTCCGCTCCGTTTTTCAGTCCCAACAGTCGCGAGGTCGCTTCTTCCAGCAATGAAGCCGCTTGGCCATCTCCAACCCACTTTCGGAGCTGTACTAGCTTTTCACGAAGCGAATCATCTTTGCTTTGAAGCCCTGTACGGCGGGCAATAATGATTTTGTCCTCCTCGATGATACTCTGCTGTATCTGCTGAACACGCTCCGCCTTTCCTTCGAGGAAGGTCACACTCGTCTCCAACCGGGACCGCAGCTCTTCCGCACGCCCGTCGCGCTCCTGCATGGCACGGTAACGCTCCGCAGCTTCGTCCGGAGCGACATCTGGCAGCTGCGCGACCCATTCGGCGCGCAGCCCCTCGCTGCGCATGGTGCATGCTATGTGCTTGCTGCGTGCCTGCGTCAACGCTACAGCTGCTGCCTCCTGCTCGGCGGCAGCACGGATACGCCGCTGCTGTCCGGCGGCGTCTGCCTCGCGCAGCGCCTGTGCCTCGGCAGGCAGCGCATGCGCACGTGCGGCTAGCTCTGCCGCAGCACGCTCCAGCGCGGTGCAGCGCTCCGCCCAAGCTGTGGCACCGCGCGGCTCTGCTGGCGCTGCCGCAGGCGTAAAAGGCTCGCCCGTGGCGGCAGCGCCGCTGTCTGCGGTGGCGGGCTGCGCCAGCAAGCTGCGCTGCTCGTGCAACTGCTGGCGCAGTGTGAGGCGCAGCTCCTGCAAACCGAGCCGCAGGCGGTGCAGCTCATCTGGCGCAGCGGCATCCGCGCTATGCGCCGCGACGATGGCAGGCGCGGGATGATGCAGCGAGCCGCACACTGCGCACGGCTCGCCTTCGCGCAACTCGGTAGCGAGATGCTGAGCGAGACGCCCCAGCTCCTCGGCACGGAGCTCGTGACGCAGCTGTTCTTCCTCGGCAGCCAGTGACGACATATCGGCGGTGATTTCTGCCTCCAGCGTAAGCAATGCCTCAATGCCATCAGCTGCCTGTGCAGCAAGGGCAGAACGCCGTGCCTCCGTCTCCTGTGTCTCCTGGTCCGTCAGCTTTAGACGTTCGTCTGCTTGCGCAAGCCGTTTCTCCTGAGTCACGTACTCCAGTTCAGCTTCACGCAATTGCTCATTCGCGATTTCCAGCTGTTGCAACCGTTGCACAGCCTCTTGCAGCATACGCCGCTCATCTGCTCGCACTTCATTTTGCTTTAGCTCTTGTTGAAGCTCTTGCTGTCGCTTCAAGCCTCGCGTCTGTAGCTCTTGTTCCTTTGCGAGTCCTTCTGCATGTTCAGCAAGGATTTGCTCGCTATGCACAAGCTCGGCCGCCAGACGGTCCCGTTCGGTCCGCAACGCTTCCGTATCACGCTCCAGTTGAAGCGCCTGCTCTAGTTGGTCGATCCGAAGCAATAGTTTCGGTTCTTCGGCACTGAGTGCTTGCCGGGCCTGCTCATCTGCTTGCGCAGACAAAAGCGCAGCCTCCTGCGCGGTAGCGGCCAGGACTGCCACTTCTTCGGCAGTCTTATGCCGTTTTTCCGCTTCAGCAATGGCTTCCTTCCAATCCGTCAGTGCAGGCAGCAATGCCTCGGCTGCAGTTGCTTGTCGAAGCTTACGCTCCAGTAAAGCAATGCCCGGCTCCTGTGCTGCCAACTGCTCCAGCTCGTTCAATCTTTGGCTGAGCTCGATGACCAGCTCACGGGTTTTGTTTAGCGCCTCCGATTCACGCGAGACACGCTCTAGCTCGCGACGCGAAGCTTCTGCATTGGCAATCGCCTCTTTGAGACGCAACTCTACATGTTCAAGCGCTTCAGCACTCGCATCCCCCAGCCCTTGCTGCTCCGCCTCTAATGCTTTCAGTGCGATATCGTTATCTTTCACACGACGGCTTAGCTTCTGTGCAAGTTGATCTCCGTACTTCTCCAGATGGAACAAACGCTGTAGCATCTGTCTGCGTTCACTGCCCTTTAAGGACAAGAATTCCGCAAACTTTCCCTGCGGCAATACGACAGCTCGTGTAAAATCGTCCATTTTCAGGCCGATATACTCCTCCACACAGCGCGTCACATCCTGCACCTTATCGGCAAGCACTTCCTCGCCATCCTCTGTTAACGCAATAAAACGGCTAAGCGTATTATTAACCGATACGCCTCCAGCACGTTTGAAACGTCGTTCTACACGGTAACGACGAGGCCCTTGAGCTGACATTAATTCAAACGTAAATGCAACAGACAATGTATCCTCAGCATGATTCATAATGCCTTGTGTACCATTCACTGCCCGCTCCACTTTACCGTACATAGCCAACGTAATGGCATCCAGCAGCGTTGATTTTCCACTACCCGTTGGGCCAAAAATTCCAAACAGTCCAGTTTCGGTCAAATCGTCAAAGCGAATTTCCTGCGACTCCCGGTAGCTTTGCAACCCCGACAGTTTTAGAAGGATTGGTTTCATGCGTCATCCTCCTCAGCGTGGTCTCTTGCATCATCCTGTTCCACCAGTTCCAGAAACAACTGCACTAATCCGTCATCCGGCTGTGCTCCACCTGTCTGCCGCTGATAGAATGCCCGGAACAACTCATGCACTGGCAGTTCTGATCGTTGGTGCTCCAGCTGTGCGGCAGCCATTTCTGGATACATGGGGCGAATATGAATGATACCTTCACGGCTTTTGCGCAGGCGCTGGATATCTCCCATCGACATCGCTTCATCCAGCGTAATTTCCAGATCAATAAAGGCATCGGCATCCAGTCCTTCGTCCAGCCAGCGATATACTTCCTCCAGACCTCCCCGTGCGCGCCATCTCACTAATGGGCGTCCACTGGTAATATACAGTTCCTCAACCTGAGCAGGCTTGCCAGCAACCACGTCAATTAACGTAACCGACTTGGCTTGTCCGGCTTCGGAAAAGCTATAAGCCAGCGGAGAGCCACTGTAACGCATCAGCCCGTCCCCCTTCACATATTGGGGACGATGCAAATGTCCTAGAGCCGTATACTGTGCCCCAATGCTCAAAGCAGACGGATCTACGGTATACGCCCCCCCGACCTGAATCGGGCGTTCCGAGTCCGACTCCAGCCCGCCGAGCACATAAATATGGCTCATCGACAAATTAACGGTGTCAGGCCGAAATGCTGTACCCAGCTGTGACATCAGCAAGCCCACACGGCGGCTGTATGCCTCGCGCAATACTGTTTCATCTCCGTCTTCAGACAATAGCTCGTTTAGACGAGACTCGGAGGGATATGGCAAGGCTGCAATGCATGCCATTTCACCCGTTCGCGGTGTACGAACGCGTACCGCTTCCCCATGGGGCAGTCCCAGCAATGTAATTCCGCGTCCGCTCACCAGCGGTGTGACCGAAGATACCCTTTCCGGCTGATCATGATTGCCCGCAATGACGACTAGTGGTCTTCCTCCAGCCGTAAGACGGGCAGACGTTTCATAAAACAATTGCTCTGCTGCGGCCGAAGGATTGACTGAGTCGTATACATCTCCAGCCATCATAATCAAATCGGCCTGCTGATCGTCAGCCATTTTCGCCAATTCTTCCAAAAACGCCTCCTGCTCCTTCAAACGACTGCGTCCTTCCAACGTGCGGCCCAAATGCCAATCACCTGTATGCAAAATCCGCATGCTATTCCTCCTCTCCCTATCTATATAACTACAGCTGTACACTCTCTCCAGCTTCTAAAAAATACAGCCACTTCTCAGCAACCTTTTTGCCTGTAATCTCTTCGATCACACGGGCATACAGCTCCAATTGAAATCGATATTGGTTTGTTAAGTGGGACAGCGTACGATATTCAGATATCCGATCTGTTTTATAATCCACCAGCACGAGTCCTTCGGGAGTTTCAAATAGACAGTCAATAATGCCGTTCATCAGCACTTTATCTCCGTCCTGTCCGCCTTCCGAATCTGTTTCTTGTCCTGGTGACATCGATGGTAAGCTGTGGTTCCAGTAATCGGTTGCCCGCATGGTATAAGTAAACGGAAGCTCTCTTTGAACATGGGATGCCCTCAGCATTCTGCTACCCAGCTCACTAGTGAAAAAGCGTAATATTTTATCCGTATCTAGCGCCTTTGCATGAACATCCAGTAACATACGCTGATTGAGCAAACGAGCCTTGGTTTCCTCAATAACTTTGGCGCTCATTCCCCCATCTAGTGGCAAATGCAGCATCAACGTATGATAGACCGTTCCTCGTTCCGTTGGAGTCAGTCGCTGATTCCCCATAAACTTAGGTCTGCGCAAGTGTAATTGACTGCCCCCAGTGTGAGAATCCTCCCGATCCTCCGGTAACTCTGCTAGTACGGAGGTAGGTAGATTCAACCAATCGTCCGATCCCATCTCCTGCATTTCCAGCCATCTTTTCATCTCAGTAACCGATGTATTGGCTGCCGTCTTGCCGGCCCGTTCATACGGATAGGTCCAGGAAAGAGCAGCTTCAATATCCGTTTCACTCTCTCCGTTCAAGTCGATTAGCTCCGCATTTCTCAGTGCTTCTGTCTTCTTTTGGCGCTCTTCGCCCGACACCTCTTCCTCATGATCTGAGTTCACACGAGAGCCGGAAAGTGTTTCCGAAGCCACGATTTTAAATAACCAGTCTGTTCCTGGCATATGTTCCAACTTGTGATAGTACCCATCTTGATCACCTGCTGCTTGCCTCAACAAAGTAGCAGAAGGATGCCGAATCAAAGCGGGACCTACCCAGTCCAGATAGCTGCGGCCTGCCGCCAGCATATAGTCTGGTAAGACCGTTTCCGTATGCTCTTTGGCACGTGCCCAACCCGCTGCGCGCGAAGCGAGATCCTTCACGGTTCCGGTCATAATCAGCTTTTCACGCGGACGTGTAAGCGCCACGTATAACACCCGCATTTCCTCAGCCAATAGCTCCAGCTGTGAGCGTCGGCGGATCGCTAAATTGGGCAGCGTAGGGTAGCTGACACGATTTTGTTCCTCCACATATTTAGGACCAAACCCCAACTCCTTGTGCATAAGAAACGGTGCATTGAGATCCTGTTGATTGAACATTTTTGCCGTCCCGGCAACAAACACGATAGGGAATTCAAGTCCTTTACTTTTATGAATAGTCATAATGCGGACAGCCTGATCAGGTTCAGTCCCCCCGCTAATTGATCCTAAATCACCGCCTCGCTCCCGTAGACGGGAAATGAAGGTCAGAAATCGGAACAATCCTCGGTTAGACGTAGAAGTCTCATACTGTCTCGCTCGGTCATATAGCGCCCGCAAATTGCTTTGACGCTGTGAGCCACCAGGCAGTCCACCGACCCAATCCAGATATCCTGTTTCCTCCAGCACATTCCAAATCAATGCACTTAAGCTGCCTTGTCGGGCTTCCTGCCGCCAGGATTCCAAATTACGCAAAAATGAACGTAGTCGGGCAGACAACGTATTCCCGTCATTTCTATTACCAAAGTCAGATGAAGATAATGAATCCTCAGTGAAAAGATCCAGCTCCATGATGTCAGCAGAGGTCCCTTTTACGCTCTCTTCCAGTGGGTCAGCCTCAGCCGCCGCCAGCAATGCGCCATAAAACAATCCATCCGGTTTTTCCAACCGAATTTGTGCCAGTTCATCTTCGGTCAAGCCGACAATCGGCGAACGAAGCACGGATGCAAGCGGGATGTCCTGCTGCGGATTATCAATAATGTGCAGCAGAGACAACATCACCTCAACTTCCGTTGCTTTAAAAAAGCCTGTCGTCTGCTCCCCAGATGCCGGAATGCCCTCAAGCCGCAGTTCCTCCACAATCAGGGGGGCCCACACGCTTGCGGAACGAAGCAAAATGACGATATCGCCGTAGACTGCCGGACGTATCGCTTTTAATCCTCTGTCGTAAATCAACAGTGGTTGTCCAGTATCTCCGGTCAGTTCTTTAATCCGTTGCGCAATCGCACGAGCCTCTAACTGTGCCGTTTCCAGCTCCACAAGCTCAGCCAGCTCACTTTCCTGAAAAGCAGATTCGTCCCCCGTTTCGGACAGCTCCGAAGCCTCGGAAAGACCATGTCCACCTTTATCAACTAACAGCAGCTCAGGTGCGTATACAGATGTCACGTCTTGATCCGACTGGTCGGGATAGGATGCGCCGTGTACCAACCACGCTCGTTCATCGTACTCAATTTCCGCCACATCCACACTCATAATCTGGCGGAACACCAAATTGACCGCATCGACAACTTCCGCCCGACTGCGGAAATTACGCGCCAGATCAATTAAAAAGCCATCTTCCTGCTCCTGCATGCCGTACCGTTGATACTTATTCAAAAACAGACCCGGCTCCGCCAGCCGAAACCGATAAATACTCTGTTTCACGTCGCCCACCATAAAACGGTTACCCGGTTCCTCCCGTGATACCAGCCTAACGATATCTTCCTGTACGGTATTCGTATCCTGATACTCATCCAACAGCACCTCGTCGAATTGCGCCTTGTATTCGAGCGCAGCGTCGGAAGGTAGTAGCTTGTACGGAGTAGAATCGGGATGTCGTAATATTTTCAGACAATAATGTTCCAAATCCCCGAAATCCACCAACCCTTTTGACTGCTTGTGCTGTTGAAATCGTTCCCCGAATACAATCACGGTTTCTACCAATTCGTCCATCAGCGGAGCCGCGGCGTGCAGCTCCTCCCAATAGGCTTCTGCTCTCCTGCCAAACAGGGAAGCCTTCATATCTGTAATCATTTTTTTGGCTGCTTCGCGCAGCGTTTTAACCCGTTCCTGCAATGCAGGCTCGGTCTGATCTTTTTTGACGGGCTTGAGCTTACCGAAGGAAGCTGTCTGAAAATAATCATATAGAGATGCCCACGGCTGTGTCTCCAGCTCCTGTAGCAATCCCTTCACCATCGCCGCATCCTCTTGCAGCGTCACAGCATAAGGTGCAGGACCGCCGGGCTGCATAGCTGTTTCATGCGCCTGTTCCAGCAAGCTCGCTGCTCCGCGCAATGAAAGTGCAGCATCCGCCAAAATGCTGCGAACCCAGGGCGTCTCTCCCAAAGCGGCTACATCCTGTACACGAAATGCTGCCGCTGTCTCCCGCAGCCAATGTTCTGGCCAAGGATGACTTTGAGAAAAATCATACAGCCGCTGAACAAGCACATACATGGCATCATCGGTACGTTCTCCACTAAACCAGTCGACCAGTCTGCGGAATGTACTGCCTTCATCATGAGCCTCATATTTCTCCTCAAACAGTTCTTCCAGGAGCTCCTGGCGCAGCAATTCTGTCTCATGCTCATTCATAATCCGAAAACCAGGATCAAGGGGAATGGCCTGATAATGCCTGCGGATGACCTCCATACAAAAAGAATGAAGCGTCGTAATCGAGGCCCGATTCAGCAACGATAGCTGACGGCGTACATGTTCACTTTCCGGTTCCTGCTCCAGCACACGTTCCAATGCTTCACGTATCCGTTGACGCATTTCAGCGGCTGCAGCCTTTGTAAAGGTTGCAACCAGCAACCGATCCACGCTGAAGCCAAGCTGAGGATCGACAATTTTACGAATAATACGCTCTACGAGCACCGCAGTTTTACCAGACCCTGCCGCTGCCGCGACCAGCATGTTGTTACCAGATTCCGAAATGGCACGCCACTGGTCATCGCTCCACATACTGCCTTCCGGCTTCGGCATGCCTTTAGTGTTTGACGTGCCTATCATTGGTCCATTCCTCCTTTCCCTTCCTGTGTATGACCCAGCAGATTCCAGATTTGATCCTTACCGGGTTTACCCCATTGATTGTAGCTACTGCCCTCCAGACTGTCGTCAAATTGACAAACCGGCTTAAAAGAACAGAAGGTACATGCCGTCTCTTGCTGGATACGATAAGGTTCAATGGCCACATCACCCTCTGTCATCCGTGTACCAATCGTCCGAATATTATGACGCACCGAAGCTAGCAGGCTGTCCCACTGTTCCGGCGAAGCAACCGAAGCACTGCTATAAAAACTGCCATCTGCTTTCACCGCAACGGGTAAAATAGAGGAATATCCCTTGTCCAATGCTGTATCCATTTGCCCAACTACATCCCGATCCGCGACCAATAATCCCTTCATCTTAAAACGTTTCAAAATCTCCTGACGGGCCTGTTCTGCACTAAGACCGTTAGGCGACTGCAACATCGGATTGTGGACGTGAAAATACAGTGTACCCGCTGGATAAGCTGTCTCGCCCAACCATTCTTCCGCCGCATTCAGCAGCACATCCAGATAGGTGAGCATTTGCAAGGACAGGCCATAGTACACTTCATGCAGCTTGAGATCCTTTTGGCTGGATTTGTAATCGATGACACGCAAAAGTAACCCCTTTTCTCCCTCTGCCACATCTACACGGTCAATCCGTCCGACAATTTCCATCACAACGCCGTTATCTAACCGGAAGCTTAACGGAGGAAGCTGCTGACCCGGCCCAAAGTCCAACTCCAGCCCAATCGGCTCAAAACTACCTCTTCGCGCATGTTCACCTAAAATCAACGAAGCACGGCTCACGATGTCTTTCAATTTGCGCAAAATATAGCCATACCGCTTGGAGCTCATTAAAATCTCGCCTTGCAGACGAGGAGCCAAACGCTCCACTGTACTTTCCGCCTCTTGGCGGCATTCCTCCGTGCTGAGACTACCCCAGCTAACATTGCGTTTACGCAAATTGATCGCCATCTCTCCAAGCGCTGCATGGAATAATTGTCCGATATCCGGGGCCTTCAGGCGATACATTTGACGTTCCTTCAAACGAAGACCGTGAGAGGCAAAGTGCGAAAATGGACATGCCACAAAACCTTCCATACGAGATACGCTGGTACGCAGCTTGCTACCGTACAGACGGCGGCTCGTTTCCTTCTGCATTTCGGCATGGTTCTCATAAAAAAGTGAGGTCAACAGCTGACGCAGCTTGTCCTTCTCACGCCCTTGCTGGCTTGCATACCAGTTATATACCT
The DNA here is from genome assembly GCF_058895805.1 of Paenibacillus sp. NMA1017. NCBI lineage: Bacteria > Bacillati > Bacillota > Bacilli > Caryophanales > Paenibacillaceae > Paenibacillus > Paenibacillus sp. NMA1017. The sequence continues at coordinate 684,103 of NZ_JBZXYR010000002.1, forward strand.
CCCACCAAGGAGATAAAATGTCACCGCCACGTCGCCAATGCCGTAATTGCGCAATGAGCTGTGGCAAAGCCTCGGACGGATGAGAAGCATACTCCCATTGCGTCGTCCAAGCATCCCCAGGCAAAGGGTATCCAGCCAACGGACGTTCGTCCAGACTAGGAAACAGTTGCCGCACATGTCGTACTAACTCTGACGGCAGCAACGACTTCCCTTCTTCATCGGTCACTGCATAGCTCATCCACAGGCTTTTGCCTGCTGAGGTAAGGGCCGTATATGCGAGAAAACGTTCGTCCAACAGACGTCTTGTCATATCCGGCGCCAGCTCTACGCCTCGTTCGTTTAATGCCGTACGCTCCTGCTCATTCAGCACACCGTCCTCATGGAACACAGCCGGCATCACACCTTCGTTCATACCTAGCACAAAGGCATGTTGAATACCAGACACACGTGTACGGTCCGTGTTTCCGACTAGAACCTGATCCAGAGCTGGCGGAACAAGTCCCATACGGAACTCAGCCAATCCCGTTTCCAGCACACCCGCAAACAAAGAGGTATCCAGCCTCTCGTCACCCATCATTTCGACAATTTGATCCAGTAATTCAAGCACTGCATCCCATACCTGACGATGCTCTTTCGCCTGCTCAGGATTTCCTGCTTCCTCTGCCTGATGAATGAAGGCGTCCAGCTTGTGGCCGATTTCTGCATCCTCCAGTAACAGATATACCGCTTCACACTTCTCAAGTGCAGTTCGTGCCTTGCCCACACGTTTCTCAAACGCACGTAAAGGCGTCACGATCACATCCCGGCACAGCTCCATCAAATCCAACGTTTCATCCCGCCTACGGTTCCGTTCCTGCTCCTCCAGCTCCAGTGACAAGCTGGGCACAGCCTGCCACGGCCGACCGTCTGTCCAACGGCTGCCTTGTATTCCGCAGGCCAGAACATAGTTTTCCAAACGGTCCATTTCCTCGCGGCTCACCCGACCATCCAGCGGCAAGAGAAGGTCTGTTTTGACCGCACGGAATACATCCTCATATCGCCAACGCCGCTGCACGATATCTAGCGAAGCCCGAATCAATTCTACCAAAGGATGATGCAAAACACTTCTCCGCTGATCCAAAAATACTGGAACCTCATATTGTTTGAATATCGGTTCCACCCATGGCTCATAATCTTCAATATGACGTACAAACAGAGCCATCTCCCGGTAACGCGCGCCTTCATCTCGGGCCAGACGGCGCATTTCGCGTACAGCCCCTTCCAGCTCTGCACGGCGATTAGCCGCAGTGTACAGTTTTATGCCCTCCGGCTGTTCTTCTGTCCACTGCCCTCGTAGCTGCTGCAGCCGCATCCGTTGTTCCTGATTCCGTAGCCCTGTACGATGTTCAAAGTTAGCCTCCAAATACGCCAACGCTGGACGCTCCTTAAATCTCGGCAGCGGATCAGGGCGCAGTAATTGTGTCTGCGTCTCTATCATCAGCTCGTCTGCCATTCCTTTGAGCTTTACATACGTAGCCGCCGAAGGATGAAACAAATCCAGTTCATGCGGAAGCTGTCCGCTCTCGTAGCTGCGGTTGCAAGTCAGCGCCACCGTCAACGAAGAGGCATGCAGCATAAGTTGCTCCACAACCTTGTATTCATGTGGTGTAAACCTGCGGTAGCCATCCATCCAAATGTCTGCTCCACGCACAAGGGAAGACTCAGCAATCTGTTCTGCCAGCATGCGCAGTGTATCTTCACCGTCTATATATTTAAGCGTCAGCTCTCGTTCAAAATCCTCGTAGATTAGACTGATATCTTTGAGCTTGCCGCGCAAAATCGGAGTTGATTCTCCAATAGCGTTCATTCGCTCCAGTTGCTCGGGTACAGACCGAGTATCATTTCCATACTGCTTTAGCTCCGTAAACAATGTATTCAACCGATCCACAAAGCCGAGCTGGTCTCCCGAATCCTTAAACAAGCTCAGTTCATCCTTGCGACGACGAATAATTTTATATAAAAGCATCTTCTTGCCTTCTTCCGTTACAGGCACCAGTGCTGAACCCCCGGTTTCCTGCATAACTAAATAGGCAAGACGATGAAATCCCATCACTTGGGCGCGCACCGACCCCTGAATACCGTTTCCGACTTCTGTAAGTAACGCATGCTCGGAAGCAAATGACGATTGCTCCGGTACAAGTAACAGCATAGGCTTACCTAGCGGCTCCTCGCGTAACATGGACGTCATTTCATTGCGGATTAACGTACTTTTACCACTACCAGAGCGGCCAATCAACAAGCGGACCGACATGATGCGGCCTCCTTTCCAACGAACAACATTCTATTAAACAGTATAGCATATCAGGCAAGGGAGAAAAGAACGTACGTTTGCCATGTTGTAGCAATTCATCCTCCCCCTAAAAAACAAATCAGTCCCGCAGGTTGGCTTGGTGCACGCCTTCTCTACAGGACTGATTTATACCTAAAAGAGTCTATTTTACCTATTTAATCACCAAAAAGGAGATTGACTTTGACTTTGTATGAAACCTACAGCTGTATCCGGCTGCGCACCTCAAAGATGGCGAATTTCAAGTAATGGCCTTCCTCCACACCCAAAATTTGAGGATGGTCCTTACCAGCCGCTCTCCAGTCTACCAGACGAAGGATTTTACCGGCATCTGCCGCCGCTTCCTTAATGGTATCCAAAAACAACTCTGGCCGCATATGGAACGAGCAACTCGCTGTCACCAGATAGCCGCCCTCATTAACGAGCTTCATCCCGTGCAGGTTGATATCCTTATATCCACGTGTAGCCCCTTTGACAGCGTTCTTCGTTTTGGCAAAGGCTGGCGGATCAAGAATAACCACGTCAAAGGTGCGTCCGCCACCTGCTGTCAGCGGCTTGGATGTATCTCCTTTGCCCCCGGCTCGTGCATTGCGTTCCTCCACACCTTTCACCTGATTGCGCAAATATTGAAAAGCATCGTCGACGACAAACTCGACGCGTTCCTCAAAACCGTTCAGCTTGACATTATCTCGCGCACTTTCAATCGCATGCTCAGAAATATCAAGACAAGTTACTTTTTTAGCACCATGTTTACATGCATTGAGCGTAAAGCTTCCCGTGTGCGAAAAACATTCCAATACGGTTGCGCCGTCCCAGAATGGGAATTCAACAACCTTACCACTTTTATTCACTGGCTTCATGACCGTTGTGCCAGCATCCCCTGAGTCCGCAGCTACTTCTTGTAGCGTAATTCCACTACGTGCTCCCCAACCTGTCATCAACGGTGCTATGGCCGCACGATTTTCACGCTGGTCAAAGAAATAACCCGTCTTCTGACCCTCTACGATATCAACCTTGATTTGCAGGCCATTTTCCGTCACAACCACATGACGCGGGCAATCACCGTACAAAGGACCCTTCGTTTGTTCCAATCCTTCTAGCTCACGGATGGATACATCACTGCGCTCATATATACCAACAGGACCCACTACTTCAACGAGCGCATCCCTGATTTCCTCCCTGCGCCGATCCATGCCAAGCGTTAACAGCTGCACGACTAACACATCACCAAAACGGTCTACAATCAGTCCAGGCAAAAAATCAGCCTCTCCGTACACCAACCGATAAGCGTCTCCCCCGGTCACAAAACGTTCGCGATGCTCCAGACATTTGCGAAAGCGTTGGGCAAAAAAGTTTTGATCCATTACTTCCAGCGGCTCATAGGACATCACACGCACTGTAATTTGTGAAGCCGGATTATAGTAACCTGTCGCCAAATAACGCCCCTGATGGTTAACGATGCTGACCAAATCGCCCGCCTCTGGATCACCCTCAATCTTGGCTATTTCGTTTTTAAACACCCAAGGGTGTGCGTGCTCCAGCCTTTTTTTACGGCTGCGTTCTAATATTACTGAAGGCAAAATCCTTCACTCCTATTCTTAAAGTTACTCAAAGTGTTAAAACGTTTTGTTCGATAGGGGCACGGCTCGGCGATTCATTTGATCTTACGATCACTCTCGCTTCTCCAGATTCAAATGAACCGCTTCGCTACTGCCCGCCTGTATATCGACGTCACGCTTTTAAAGCTTGTGAAGATACTACAAAATTATCGTTCCGTAAAAAAGAGCTCAGCCATGCTTGTCATGGCTGTCCTCGACAGATCATAGGCTGTTACATAAGTATTTCCACCTAGAAAAGGGGGCTATGCCCGTGTTTATACATGTTATACTCCCGCTGTGCGGCGGGCTGTTTATTTTTTTGGGCGGGATGAAGCTGATGGAAGCAGCCCTCCGGCATTTGGCTGGCCCCTTCCTCACCCGCTGGCTGAACCGCGCGACAGTTTCCCCTTGGCGGGGGATGCTGTTCAGCTCAGGCATTACCGCCCTGCTGCAAAGCAGCACCGCCGTAACGGTGCTGACGATCGGACTGGTCAACGCCGGGCTGTTGACCTACGGCCGCACGCTCGGCATCATTCTCGGCACCAATATCGGTACCTGTCTCACCACCGAGCTGATGGGGCTCCAGCTTGGCAAGCTGGCTGTTCCGCTGCTCTGCGGCTCACTGCTCTGCTGGAGCGCCGCCGTACTGTGGGGAGAATCCGTCTCCGTTCGCCAGTACGCTTCTGCCGGAGTTTCACCCGGCTCCAATGGGCTTAGCCGTCCGCAGGCTGTACAATATATCAGCCTCGTCTTTGCTGGATTTTCGCTGATTCTGGCGGGTATCCGCGTAATGCAAACGGTCGGCCCCTGGATCGAGCAGGCCGGGCTATTCCGCTGGTTTCTTGATCACGCTGCGGCCAACATGTGGTGGGCCTTTGCTGCAGGTGCCTGCCTAACCGCACTGGTTCACAGTAGCGCAGCCGTCATTGGCATGGCGATCAGCCTTGCCGCTGCGGGTGCCTTGCCAGCCGATGTGGGGATCGCCATCGTCATCGGCTCTAATGTAGGCACCTGCGTAACCGCCCTGATTGCCGCTGTTGGTGGCAGCGTGTCCGGCAAATTTGTAGCCTGGTCCCATGTGCTGCTGAACGTAGGCGGAGCATTGCTCTTTATGCCGTTGATCCCTGGGCTGGAAATGGCCGCCACATGGATATCTACCGAGCCCGGAGCCAAGGTAGCCCATGCCCAAACCCTGTTTAACGTCATTAGCTCTCTGCTGGTCTTGCCTATTTGCTATCTACCTGTATGGACTCGTTTAGAGGATCGTATATCTCCCGACAGAATCAAACGTTAATTCCTAGCATGGACAGCGCCTTGATCAAAATGACATCATTATTGTCATATCCACCCTGGCGCTGAAGACGCCATGCTTCCTCAGGCGTATGCCACGCAACTCCGTTAATTTCTTCGATCTGTGCCTGTAAATCCCCATCCAGTGCTTCTACGAGATAATAGTGTACTTCTTTATCTACTTCCCCAAATTCTGGATGCTGATACGTATAAGCAATCATATCTACATGCTGGATAATCCGCCCGTTCAACCCTGTTTCCTCGCGAATTTCACGTAAAGCCGTCTGTTCGATTGTTTCTCCCAACTCCATTTTCCCTTTAGCCAAGGATACCTTCCCATATCGGTCAGTAATGAGCTGAATTTCAAGCTGCTCCCCCTGTTTGCGAAACACAACACCGCCTGCTGAAATTTCCTTTTTTGCTGCCATCCTGTAATCTCCCTTCCTTGCGCAACAAGGATTCCGTCCTCTCTGTAAGGAAAGGCGAAATCCTTGTGTGCCATCTCTATTGCCTGTTCAGGCCTTTTTTGTTCTTACAGAGCTGTTTGCAGCCCATTCTCCAGTACGCGAACCAATTGGCCTTCACTTTCATTGATGCCTGCCTTCGTCAGCTTCACACGGCATACCTTGCCAACCAGATCCTCAGTACCTTCAAACGCCAGTTGAATATAATTGTCACTATATCCATGGAGTATGCCGCTATCTTCGGTACCTTTCGGCGCAACTTCCGGAATGACCTCCAGCACCTGACCTACAAACTTCTCAGCATACGCCAGTTGCATTTGCTCTGACAGTTGTATCAGCTCATGCACTCGTGCATTTTTCACGTCTTCGTCCACCTGATCCTCCATACGCGCCGCAGGAGTTCCACTACGCTTGGAGTACGGAAACACGTGCATTTCCGAAAAACCGATTTTTTTCATCAGCTCATAGCCATTGCGGAACATTTCATCCGTCTCCCCAGGGAAGCCGACGATTACGTCTGTTGTAATCGCTACATCTGGCATTGCTTTGCGAATCATAAGCATTTTATTATAAAACTCTTCTGTCGTATACTTGCGACGCATCCGTTTCAACACAGTGTCGTCCCCCGCCTGAAGCGGTATGTGAAAATGACGAACCAGCTTGGTGGAACGGTTCAGTACATCAAGCATTTTTTCATCAATCTGGCTGGCTTCAATTGAGCTGATACGGATACGCTCCAGCCCTTCCACCTTCTCCAGATCCCACAGCAGATCAGATAGGTCATAATTATCCATGTCGTCACCATAACCGCCAGTGTGTATACCTGTCAGTACGATTTCCTTGTAGCCTGCGTGTACCAGTTGACGCGCCTGTGCAATAATACTCGCAGCGTCACGGCTACGGGAGAGCCCCCGCGACCACGGGATGATGCAGAAGGTACAGAAGTTATTGCAACCATCCTGAATTTTCAAAAAGGCCCGAGTATGATTAGCAAAATCAGGCACATCCATTTCCTCAAATACACGCGTTTTCATAATATTGCGCACAGCGTTCACCGGTTGACGCGTCTCTTGAATTTCCTGCACAAACGGAATGATTTTGTCCCGATCCTGAGTCCCTATAACGAGATCAACGCCAGGAATATCCATAATTTCGGCAGGAGAAGTTTGAGCGTAGCAGCCCGTCACCGCCACAATGGCATCTGGATTCCGTCGAATCGCGCGGCGAATGATCTGACGACTCTTTTTATCACCGGTATTCGTAACGGTACATGTATTAATAAGATAGACGTCAGCAGTCTGCTCATCAAAGTCCACCTGTTCATAACCTTCATTTTTAAACAGCTGCCAGATCGCTTCTGTATCATAAAAGTTTACCTTACAGCCCAATGTGTAAAATGCCACTGACGGCATATTAAACCCCTCCCATTTCTCCTGTCTCATATAAAATGCATGCCAATGCAGCCATTCCTGCGGTCTCCGCACGCAAAATCCGTCTTCCCAGTCCTGTAGACTGGGCTCCAGCCTGCTCGGCCTCTAGGCTTTCCGCTTCAGTAAAGCCGCCTTCCGGGCCCACCACCAGCAGAACACGCGGCATTTCTGTCGACGCCCATTGTCCTGCCAAAGGCTGGATTACATCCCGTAGTTGCTGCCCCTGCTCTTTTTCATAACAATAACATATCAAATCATACCCAGCAAAAGAAGCCAGAAGTTCTTTCCACGTCATAGGCGCGCTAATTTCTGGAATCCGGTTACGGTGGCTTTGTTCAGCCGCTTCCTTCACAATCTTGCGCCAACGCTCCAGTCGCTTGCCTTCTTTTTTGGCATCATACTGCACGACCGTACGCTCGGACAAAAACGGTACAAACCCGGTTGCTCCGATTTCTGTACATTTTTGCATCACCGTCTCCATTTTGTCTCCTTTAGGAAGACTCTGAGCGATGGTGACCTGCACATGCGGTTCAGAGGTCATCTTCAGCGGCTCAATAATCTTCGCTGTGACATGATCCTGCTCAATCGTATCCAATGCAGCCAGCGCTTCCCTAGATACCCCGTCACTAACTATAATTTTGTCACCACTACGGCCCCGCATGACTTTAGCGATGTGCCGCGCGTCCTCACCCGCAACAATCACGTGATCTTCTAGAAATTGCTCTGCCGGAATAAAATAACGCTGCATTCTCTCTCACACCTATTCCTGGATTTTGCAAAATACTCATTCTAAAAATAACTGTTATCCACTAACGTTCCGTACAAAATCCGAATAAATCACCAAGCAACATCATATCATCTTTTGCGCCTGTATGACCAGTCTGCTCCCTCTTCTGTTCAGGCTATACCTACCTATTCTCGTAAAAAAAGGAGCCCTTAGGCTCCGAATAATCCAGTGATATAAAAAGAGAACTGCAAAAACTGTATATAAATCATCTGGGCAAGCGTGTAAAGAGGTTCAATCGTTACAGCTCGAACCTGCGGAATGACCAGTATAAGCAGAAAAATAAAGATCGACCACTGTTCAAACTGCTGGAGTTTGCGGCGTACAGGAGTGGGGGCCACATCTTCCACAATCCGGTATCCATCCAGTGGAGGCAGTGGGATCAAATTAAAAATAAACAAAAACAGATTTAAATTGATCAGCGCATTGATAAACAAATAGATTGCTTGAGCCACCCGTTGGTTCTCCATCCCCGGCAATACTTGAAAATGAAGGAGTACGGCATAGATCAAAGTAGTAACAAATGCAAGCAGCAGATTGCTAAGCGGACCCGCAGCCGATACGATAATGCCCATGAGGCGCGGACGACTAAAGTTGTCACGATTAACCGGAACTGGCTTGGCCCAGCCAAAGCCTCCGATCAACAGCAGCAGCGTACCCAGCAGGTCAATATGCACTGCCGGATTTAAAGTCACGCGCCCAAGTAGCTTGGCTGTAGGGTCACCAAATTTATTGGCATAATACGCATGTGCAAACTCATGAACCGTGAACGATATGATCACAGCCAGTAAATAAAAGGGAAGAACATTTAAATTTACACGAAAAATATTTTGTAGAAAATCCATACTTACCTCTTTCTCGCCACAAACGCCAGCCAATCTTCATCCCGGCTTATTTCGGCAATCTCAAAGCCAGCTGCTTTCAAAGCAGTTTCGACAACTTCTTCTTTGTTCTTCCAAATTCCTGAAGCAATATAAATACCACCTGGTTCCAGGGCTTTATATACATCATCAATGAACAGCAAAATAATCTCTGCCAATATATTAGCTACCACCAGCTTGACCGGTAACTGGATACCCAGCGTTGGATCGCTTGCATTAAGCACAGATAGCAAATCACTTTCTTTAATGGTAATGCGTTCCTCCAGCCCGTTCAGACGCGTATTTTCCCGCGCACTGGATACTGCCACCGGGTCCAAATCCAAGGCAAGTACATGCTTCGCTCCCAGCTTTACAGCTCCAATGGCCAAAATACCGGAACCCGTGCCGACATCAATGACTTCTTCCCCGCCCTTAATCACAGACTCCAGCGTTCTCAGACAAAGGGATGTCGTAGGATGCGTTCCAGTCCCGAAGGCCATACCAGGGTCCAGCTCAATGATTTTTTCCTCTTCACTCGCAGGCTCATATTCCTCCCAAGTAGGTTTAATCGTCAGACGGTCCGACACACGCAAAGGCTTGAAATATTGCTTCCAAGCATTTGCCCAGTCATCCTCATCAACTGTTTTCAGCTCATACTGAACCTCACCAGGGTCGATATCGAAAGTTCTCAATTCTTCGACGCGCGGCTCAATTTGCGAACGAATACTATCCATGTCCACTTCTTCGGCAAAATAGCCTTTGATGATCGCTTGTCCTTCAGGTATGTCGTTCAAAGGTCGATCATACCACTGTCCATAGGACGTATCCCGCGGTTTGTTGAGCGAACCGGACTCTTCAATGGAAACCCCTCCTGCACCTGCTTCGTGCAGAAAATTCGAAATCATTTCGATGGCTTCTTCGGTTGTATGTATTGTAATTTCATTCCACAACATGGTTTTCATTTCCTCCTCATTTCACATGCATACATTACATTGTACTATATACATGCCCAGGAGTTCAAAAAAGCTAGTATTATCAGGATTCAAAATATTTTTTTAGAGCTTGTATATGTTGTCCACTCTTTTAGTCTAAGCACCCTTAGCTCTAGTACATACCATACAATATTATTCTTAATGTCGAAACGGTAGACGTTGCACCACTGGGCGTGCAAAACTACCAACTGATTATTGAAAATCAAACGCCTGCAACTACTGCTTTCGTCGTCGGTCCTCTTGTTTTTAGTGGAACAGCATACAGCGGATAATGAATAGAAAAAGGAACGAACACAAATAAGACGGGCTATCCCACAAATCATCCTATTGATGGAATAACCCGTCGTATTAAATTCTACTCATTGTCGTTTATGATACGCTGCTGACGACGGTCAGCTACTTCGCTACGCCGGATCGCTTCCAGATCCTCAGCATCTGCCTGATCTGCTGAGAACTCAACATCTTCATTTTTAGCAGATTGCATGCGTTTGATTTTCTCCGTTTTGGTCAGCACTTTATCAAACCGTTTGTTTTTGGACATCGGTCACTGCTCCTTCCAAACTTTTCACAGCATTCCACCCGCTTGTTCCACGATGGACATCGCCTGATGATGAATGGATTCATCCACCACAGCGGTCAACAAAATATCGCGGCCTGTCGGTCCACCCTGTCCTCCATCACTCATGCCACTGGCGGACGGATCAGCCGCAGCCAGTATTGCTGGAGTTGCATCTGTAAAGTCCACGCCCTGTGTCAGTGAGGACAAGCTGCTAATCTGTCCTGAAAATACAGGCAATCCGGCGTTGCCAGTAGACTGCCGCGGATACCGGCTAAATCGGTCTATTGACACATCGGCTGCCCGGAGAGCTTCCAGTTTTCTAGCGGCTCCCTGTGCTTCCTCAGGACTTTTGAAATACGCCAAAATGTTTTTTTCGCCCATCTCAAAATCTCCCTGTGTAGTATTGAGCGCAACTACTCTTCAAGAGCATAGAGCGTTACGCTTTGTTATATCCTGCTCATTGGCACGATTTTATATTCCCTACGAAGGCTAGACGGATGCAGACGATATTGAGAACAGTAGGCCAAAACAGTGAAGCATAGTTTGTGAAGAGCATAACTTTTACGGGTGTAAAATAGCTGCTGGAGCTTCACCTGACCTAGCTACTCCTGTCTCCCATGCAGCACGAATAACAGCATCCCGTACCTTTTGAACCACCTTCGGATTAAAAACATTCGGTATGATATAAGTTTCACTTAGCTCCTCAGGACAGATCGCATCAGCGATGGCAAGTCCGGCAGCTAGTTTCATTTCCTCATTAATCGTCGTAGCATGGCAATCCAGAGCACCCCGGAAAATTCCCGGGAAGCACAGCACATTGTTAATCTGATTTGGAAAATCGGAGCGGCCGGTAGCAAGCACACGTACATGAGGTGCGGCTACAGCCGGATCAATTTCCGGCTTCGGATTCGCCATGGCGAACACAATAGGATCAGTTGCCATGCTCTGTATATCCTCTACAGTCAGTATGTTCGGGCCTGACACACCGATGAATACATCAGCTCCCACAATCACCTCGGATAAGCTTCCACTTAAATTGTGCGGATTAGTCATGTTCGCATACTCTGTCCAATGCGGGTTACTGTACTCCACGTCACGGTGAATAGCTCCCTGTCGATCAACGCCAATCAGATTGCGCACACCTGCCTTAAGCAGCATACGGGAGCAGGCCATACCCGCTGCACCGATCCCTGCAAATACGACTTTGACATCCTCCATTTTTTTGCCACATACCTTTAATGCATTGACCAGACCCGCTAATACAACGACTGCCGTACCATGCTGATCATCATGAAATACTGGAATGTCTAGTTCCTGCTTCAACCGTCTTTCGATCTCGAAGCAGCGTGGGGAAGATATATCTTCTAAATTAATGCCGCCAAAGGCAGGCGCAATCATTTTGACAATTTGAACAATTTCATCAGCGTCCTTCGTGTTGAGACAGATTGGAAAGGCATCGACACCTGCAAATTGCTTGAACAACACTGCTTTACCCTCCATCACAGGCATAGCGGCCTCCGGTCCGATATCCCCTAATCCAAGTACTGCTGTTCCGTCTGATACGACTGCTACTGTATTCTTTTTGATCGTTAATTGATACGCTTTGGCTGGGTCATTGGCGATTTCCATACAAATTTCAGCTACACCCGGCGTATAAACTTTGGACAGCCCCTCCATCGTTTCAATTGGCTTCTTGGGTAAGGTCTCCATTTTGCCACCTGCGTGTAATTCTCTAATTTCATCTATTAAACTGCTCATATTTTTCTCCGTCCTTTCATGTCTCTATTTGGATATGGATCTCAGTCCTGTGTACAAAACTCATCAGCTCCATAATTGGAGTAACAAAGTTGCTAAAATGACCGTGCCTGCCCCTCCAATACGTGTTGCAATTTGTGCAAAAGGCATCAGTTCCATCCGATTGGATGCAGACAGAATGGCTACATCTCCCGTGCCCCCTAATCCACCGCGACAACTGGTCACCAAAGCAGCTTCTACGGGATACATGTGAATCCATTTTCCTGTGAAGTATCCTGTAACAATCAATGCAACTACAACAGATGCGCAGGTGACGGCATAAGGAACCGTTAAAATCCCAACCACACTATCCAAAGGTACATACAAAATACCCAATCCCACCATCAAGGGCCATGTCAGACTAGCCGTTATACATTTGTATAAGTGAAAAGCTCCCTGCTCCAATGTGTTCGGCATAATCTGAATGCACTTAATTAACGCCGCCGCCAGAATCATGAGGATCGGACCTGGAATATGGAGATACGGCTCCAGCAACTTACCCACAATAAAGAAAGTGCAAGCTAACAGCAGACCTCCTCCCATCAATGGAAAAGAAATCGATTGTTCCAGACTTGCCGGGGCTAACTTTTCTGCATCTTTCTCCAGTTTCAGTAACCTCCCGTTACCTGAAGTTTTTGGATTTTTCTCCGCTAATCTCTTCAGAATACCCGCACCTATGATTGCAACAATGTTCCCGATAATTGCAGCGGGGATAAACTGGGATACGAATACTGCGGAATCCTTGCCCAGCACTAATCCATACGAAATGGACAACGGTAAAATGCCTTCCCCAATCCCACCGGAGATAATCGGAATGATGATGAAAAAAAATGTATGATAGGCACTATAGCCAAAAGCCATACCCACCACCATACCCACGCCAACAGCTGCAATAGATCCTATAATAATGGGGGCAAAAATTTTGACAATTCCGTTCATCAGCATTTTCCGATCCATACCAAGAATACTCCCGGTTACTAGACATGCGATGTAGAAGTAAAGAAAATTCGAGGTTTTCATAAGCGTGTGTACAGCACCCATCGCAGATGGACTGAACATATTCCAAAATACCATTAACGATGGAACCATAAGAGATAAAATGGCCGGCCCACCTATATGCTTAAGCAACGGAAGTTTGGCCCCCAGATCACTGAGCAGTATACCCAAAATCATGATGACGGCGAACCCGCCCAACATATCGTTTGGAAGTCTTTCTGTAATTGCAGCTGCATAAACAATCAGCGCGATCACGGCATAGAGCGGAAGAGGAATAACTCCCACCTTTACCCTGCCCAGCATTCTGATGCCATCTACAAAATTTTTACTCCATCTCTGTCCCTTTTGAATGACAGGCTGGTTCGTAGCATTTTCCATAAATCTCCCTCCATAAAGTGAAGAATGATGATCATGTTTCTATTCTACACCTTGGAAAACGCTTTATTTGGTTTTAAAACTAATCATTCACTTTTGTAATTAAAGTAATCGGAAAGAAGATTTAAATAAAACTATTCATGATGCCTTCTGCCTGTGGCAATATTCGGTATTGGTAAACAGGGCGCCCTATAGTACCATAAATGGTTTCCATGGAAAGAGCCTCAATCTCTGTCATAAAAGCCAGGTACTTGCGCATAGACACCCTGGATATCCCTGCGCTCTCCGCAATATCCTCAGTGGAAAATAGCACCTTATTATGCCGCTGGATACAATTCCATATCATAGCCAGCGTGGATTTAGTTATGCCTTTGGGCAACCGTGCCAAGTCTTTAGTCAAGCTTTTATGATAAATCAATCGGTCCAGTTCCTCCTGAGAAAGTAGACTGCGCTCACGCACGATGCTAATGTGCTCTCGGTACCCCGTGAGGGCCTCCAAAAAACGGTTAAAGTGGAACGGCTTAATCAAGTAATCCACCGCGCCGAAGTTCATCGCTTTTTTGACACTGTTCATGTCACTTGCAGCCGAGATGACAATGACATCTATATTTACACCTGTCTCCCGTATGAATGACAGTAAATCGAGGCCATTGCTTTCCTGCATATACACATCTAGCAATATCAAATCAATGGCTTGTTCAGCTATATATTTCTTAGCCTCTTCCACAGAAGAAGCCCAACCCCCACATCGAAAACCTTCCACCTGCTCCATATATTTGCGGTTAAATTCCGCAACCATCGGATCATCTTCTACAATCAGGACATTAATCATGTTCATCATTCCCCGCTATAATGTATGGAATCGTAATCTGAAAACAGCACCCTTGCTCGGCTGGGATTAACTTTATGCTTCCCTGTAATCTTTTCACGCTTTGCGTCACCAGATAAAGACCCATCCCTCGTGACTCTCCCTTAGTCGAAAACCCTTTTTCAAATATAGCCTTCACAAGCCCTTCCGGTATACCCGGACCATTGTCGCACATGATACAGGTCAGATAGCCGTTCTTCTGGCTTTCCTCATAATAAAGTGAAAGTTTAATCCGCTTGTGCTCCAAAGATTCCATCGCCTCCACCGCATTATCAAACAGATTGCCAAGAATAGTAATCAGTTCATGCGTCGTTTGAGTTTGACTGGATTCGGGTAAGTAACTACCTGGAGTCAGTTCAAAATTTACCCCTACTTCTCTGGCCCGGCTTAATTTCCCCAACACAAACCCTGCCATAACCGGGTCCCTGATCTGCCGAGTAATAGAGCCAATTTCCACTTGATGATGCTCGACGGCATCCATAATGTAATGTTCCAGTTTATCATACATTCGCAAGTGCACCATCCCCATAATGACATGCAGCTTGTTCATAAATTCATGAGCCTGCGCACGTAGTGCTTCCGTGTACAGAGACACTCCTGTCAAACGTTCCGCCAGCTGGTTCATCTCCGTTTTATCCCGAAAGGTTACAATTGCTCCCACAATTTCCCCTTTGACCCGTATCGGAACACTGGTGGTCAGCAAAGTTATTCCACCCAGCTCCATTTCCTCATCCATCTGTGGAGTACTCGCTTCCAAGACCTCTTGCAATCGAAAAGCGGATAGATAAACGGTAATTTCCTGTCCGGAGAATGAGAAATCTTCAATCCCCGCTTGTCTAAGTAGACGAATCGCTTCTGCATTCATCAGCATGACGCGACCGAATTCATCTACCGCAATAACTCCTTCCTTGATGGATTGCAACATAGCGCTGCGTTCCTCCAGCAAGCGTGCGATTTCCGGCGGCTCCAGACCGACTAGCATATTTTTGATTTTACGAGCCAGCACAATCGCACCTCCAGTGCCGATCAACATTCCGATGCCAATGGCGATAGCAATAAGACGGTTGTTGCCTTCCTGAGCCATCTGTACATCTTGCATGGATATACCAACGACAATTGCCCCTACCTGTTTCCCCGTTGAACTGAATACGGGGGAAAAGGCTCGCATGGACAAGCCCAATGTTCCCTTCGCAACGGACACGCTCTCATGGCCATGAAGTGCAGTATACTCGTCTCCACCGACAAAGGCTTTGCCAATCATCCTAGCATCCGGGTGCGTTTTACGAATTCCCTTCATATCCATAGCCACGATGAACTGGATGTGATTTGCTGCTGAGACCTTCTTCACATACTCCTGCATGGAAAGAGACGAACCCGTCCCTTGCAATTGCTCGACAATAAGCGGCGTATGGGCGAGTGTACGCGCGATGGACATTGCCTTTTCTTCCAGCCCCTTCTCAGTTTCCTGCTCCACTCTCTCCGCAAATAACAGGGTTACAGGCAGAAGCACAAGTGCCATAACTAGACATACTAGCAGTGTAATTAGGCCTCTGAGCTTTAATAGCGGTTTACCCCGACGCAGCTTGAGCTGTACATTTCCGATGGAACTCACCCCTTTCTACTTGATATTAAGTCTCAATAGTTCAACATGCCTATACAAAAATGGTTATGTATGTGTTTACGTGAATATAAAAAAAGGAACTACCCCGCAATTGCGGAATAGTTCCCTTTGATTCATGGTTGAAGCTCCGCGATTTCTAATTGGGCTTAGTCGCCTCGGAAGGCGCGCTTCACACGGTCAAAAAAAGACTGCTCATTCTCATGTGTCTGCTCTCCGCTAAGCGAAGAGAACTGACGCAGCAAATCCTTTTGTTCCTCACTCAGCTTGCTAGGCGTCACCACAACTACCTTAATATGCTGGTCACCCTGACCTACGCCACGCAGTTTTGGCACACCTTTTCCTTTAAGACGGAAGTAAGTACCTGTTTGCGTACCTGCTGGAACTTTCAGCTTCACTTTCTCGGTCAACGTCGGGATCTCGACTTCATCTCCTAATGCTGCCTGTGAGAACGTCAGCGGAATTTCGCAGTAGATATCGTCTCCCTCACGCTCAAAGAAGTCGTGCGATTTCACACGGAACACGACGTACAAGTCACCTGCCGGTCCTCCGTTGACACCGCCTTCGCCTTCACCGTTAATACGCATTTGTGCGCCGTCATCCACACCCGCTGGAATGCGAATATGAATTTTACGTTGCTTGCGTACCCGACCGGAACCGCTACAAGTCGTACATTTTTCTTTAATGATTTTACCGGAACCGCCGCAATTGGAACAGGCACGTCGATTAACCATACGACCAAACGGTGTATTCTGCACCACTTCTTCCTGTCCGCTGCCGTGGCAGACGGAGCAGGTTTGTGGTTGAGTGCCCGCTTTGGCTCCCGTACCGTGACACGTATCACATGTCTCCGTACGTTCAATATGAATGTCGGTTTCTTTACCGAACACCGCTTCCTTGAACTCAATCGTCATCGTATATTGAAGATCGTTCCCACGCTGCGGTGCATTTGGATCACGTCGACCGTTGCCACCGCCACCAAAGAACATATCAAAAATATCGCCAAACCCGCCACCGAAGTCGGCACCACCACCAAAGCCGCCTCCCATGCCCTGGTTCGGGTCTACATGACCGTACTGGTCATATCTTGCCCGCTTCTGACCATCGCTGAGAACATCGTAAGCTTCTTTGACTTCTTTAAATTTAGTTTCCGCGTCCGCAGCCTTGTTCACGTCCGGATGATACTGACGCGCAAGCTTACGGTAAGCCTTTTTGACTTCATCATCCGAAGCGCCCTTCGCAACGCCCAGCACCTCATAATAATCACGCTTATCAGCCAATGTTCCACCCCCATGCCTACAACGTGTCTGCACTACATATAAAAGGAAAGCCAAAGGCACGGGATGACCCGGCTTTGACCTTCCCATCATTTCAAGGCAGTACAACCCGTAATATGCTTATTTATCTTGGAAATAACTGTTACCCTTCGGCTAATTGTTATTTATCAAGGCAGCTACGCTGCAATTACTATTCAGTATATCATAACGCATCGGTGTACCGTAAAGCTACCACTACCCGATCCGTAGCTTAGTCTTTCTTCTGGTCTTCGTCAACAACTTCATAGTCCGCGTCAACCACATTGTCGCGGCCTTTGCTGTCTGCTGCGCCGTCTTGGCCTTGTTGAGCCTGTGCTTCTTGAGCAGCTTGCTCATACAGCTTCACAGACAATTGCTGAACGATTTCAGTCAGTTCTTCAGTAGCTTTTTTGATATCTTCTAAGTTGTCGGTTTCCAGCGTTTTTTGCAGATTTTCTTTAGCTGCATTTGCTTTTTCGACTTCGCCTGCATCCGCTTTTTCGCCCAGATCTTTAATCGTTTTGTCTACAGAGTAGATCAATTGATCCGCAGCGTTTTTCGCTTCTACCAAATCTTTGCGTTTTTTATCTTCTTCCGCATGCAACTCGGCATCCTTCATCATACGTTCTACTTCCTCGTCGCTCAAGCCGCTGGAAGATGTGATCGTAATTTTTTGGCTTTTGCCTGTGCCTTTATCTGTAGCGGATACGTTCACGATACCGTTCGCATCCAGATCAAAGGTAACTTCGATTTGTGGTACACCACGTGGTGCTGGAGGAATATCTCCCAATTGGAAACGACCCAGTGTTTTGTTGCCTGCTGCCATTTCACGTTCACCTTGCAGCACGTGAATTTCTACGCTAGGCTGATTGTCGGCATATGTCGAGAATACCTGCGATTTGCTCGTAGGGATTGTCGTGTTACGATCAATCATTTTAGTAAATACGCCACCTGCGGTTTCAATACCGAGGGACAGTGGAGTTACGTCAAGGAGAACGACGTCTTTCACATCACCAGTCAGTACACCCGCTTGAACTGCCGCGCCCAAAGCTACCACTTCATCAGGGTTTACGCCTTTGTGAGGCTCTTTACCTGTCAGCTTTTTGATTGCTTCTTGTACAGCCGGAATACGTGTGGAACCGCCGACCAGAACGATTTTGTCGATGTCGCTAGCACTCATGCCTGCATCTTTCATCGCTTGACGAGTAGGACCCAAAGTACGTTCTACCAGACCTTCAGACAATTCTTCAAACTTCGCACGAGTCAGGTTCAACTCCAAATGCTGTGGAACGCCATCAGCTACTGTGATAAACGGCAAAGAAATCGTCGTTGTCAGTACGCCAGACAGTTCTTTTTTCGCTTTTTCCGCTGCGTCTTTCAGACGTTGTACAGCAGCTTTATCTTTGCTCAGGTCGATGCCTTGATCTTTTTTGAACTCATTTACAAGGTAATCAATAATCACTTGGTCAAAGTCATCGCCACCCAGCTTGTTATCGCCGCTTGTTGCTTTAACTTCGAAGAAACCGTCGCCCAGTTCCAGAATGGATACGTCGAATGTACCCCCACCCAGGTCATACACGAGGATCGTTTGGTCTTCGGATTTTTCCATACCGTATGCCAATGCAGCTGCTGTTGGCTCATTGACAATCCGCAGAACTTCCAGACCGGCAATTTTACCTGCATCCTTGGTTGCTTGACGTTGACCGTCATTGAAGTAAGCTGGAACAGTGATAACAGCTTGAGAAACTGTTTGTCCCAGGTAAGCTTCAGCATCGGATTTCAGTTTTTGCAAAATCATAGCGGAAATTTCCTGTGCGGAATATTCCTTGCCGTCAATGCTTTCTTTATGATTTGTACCCATGTGACGCTTGATGGACATGATTGTACGATCCGGGTTTGTAATTGCTTGGCGTTTTGCCGTTTCCCCTACAGTACGTTCCCCATCTTTTTTGAAACCAACAACGGAAGGGGTTGTGCGTGCGCCTTCTGGATTTGGAATAACGACTGCTTCGCCGCCCTCCATAACAGCCACACAAGAGTTGGTTGTACCTAAGTCAATACCGATTACTTTGCTCATCGGACAATTCCTCCTTCTGTATATACGAGGCCCGCAGGCCAGAATGGTTAAATCAAAATGATGTATTTCTAATGTCAGAATTTTGCAAAATTCGATTCCAATCGCTCCAAAGTGCAATATATAGACGAATTAGATCATTTCGATCTATATATTGTTCATTGAAAGTCGCTTATGGGATTTTTGCAAAATCCTCATGTATATTAAAAAAGCTACATGCTCACTTTTACCATCGCTGGACGAAGCACCTTGTCCTTCAGCATGTATCCTTTTTGTACCTCTTCAACGACGATGCCTTCCTCATGCTCTTCGCTCTCCACCTGCATAATAGCTTGGTGGAAGTCAGGATTAAACGGTTGTCCCACCGAATTCATGGCCGTTACTCCTTCTGCCTGAAGCACACTCTCAAACTGGCGGAAAATCATTTCCACGCCTTTGCTGAATGACTCAGACTCCGCTCCTTGCGGTGCTGTTGCCAGCGCACGCTCGAAGTTATCCAAAACAGGCACCAACTCGGTAACCAGCTTCATAGATGCATATTTGGCAAGGTCTTCTTTTTCTTTCAGCGTACGACGGCGAAAATTATCAAAATCCGCCTGAGCGCGTAAAAACCGTTGCTGATGCTCTTCCGCCTGAGCGCGAAGCTTAGTCAGCTCTGTTTCGCTTTCTTGGTCTTCCAGTGCCGCCGCTTCATTAATCGGCTCTTCCTGCTGGCTCGTTTCGGCGGCTTCCTCTGTGCTTACATTTTGTTGTTTTTCTTCTTGGAACGCTTGTTCTTCCTTCAAAATGTTTCACCTCCTTCAAGTCATAACTACCTCTACAAAAACACGCAACAATGCACCCGCGCAGGATACAAACCGTATCCCGGCGCGGAACATATAGTACCGCAACCTATGCGGTCTTGTTCTATTTAAACCGCTGCGTTAGCATTGCGGTCAAATCCTTAGACAGGATACCCAAAATATTAATAACTCTCGCATATTCCATCCGTGTCGGACCCAGTATGCCTATAGTGCCCAACGCTTCTCCGTCTACTGCATACGTAGCAGTAATCAGGCTGCAATTGGCAAACGCCTCATGATCATTTTCAGTGCCAATGCGGACTTGAATTTCAGGTGCCCCGACAACTGGTGTCATTAGTTTAAGCAGCGTTGGTGTTTCCTCCAGCAGATCGAGAATATGTTTAACCTTTTCTACATCTTTAAATTCAGGTTGATTAAGCATGTTTGTCGCACCGCTCAAATACAAGCGCTGATCCGAATCATTATCCAGTGCTTTATCCAGCACCTTCATAGCGTCCTCAAAATGAGAAACATGCTTCTCCATCTCCTGACCAAGTGCGGTGTAAAGGCGTGATTTAAGCTGATAAATCGGCACACCGACCAGCTTGCTGTTCAGTAAATTCACAACCTTCTCCATCTCGGAAATCGAAATTCCCGGTGGAATATCCACCGTTTTATTCTCCACCTGACCGGTATTGGTCACGATTATCGCCACAGCCGTCGTTTCGTTGAGCGGCAGTAGCTGAAAATGACGCAATGAAGTATGAAAAACCTCCGGCCCAAGCAGGATGGAAGTATAATTGGTCATATGGGACAAAATGCCTGACGCATGCTGGATCACTTGCTCCATTACATTCAGCTTTTCGGCATAAAAGGCTTTCAGTTCCCGCATTTCCATAGGCTTCAGTGTATTCAGTGGTACCAGATGGTCCACATAATAACGATAGCCTTTATGAGACGGGATGCGTCCCGCAGAAGTATGGGGTTGCTCCAGATAGCCCTGTTCCTCCAAATCCGACATTTCATTACGGATCGTGGCCGGGCTGAATCCGACATCCTGCCTTTTGGATATGCTGCGGGAACCCACTGGCTCAGCCGAACGAATGTAGTCATCAATAATCGCATTCAGAATGAGTCTCTGACGTTCGGTTAACAAGCGAATCCCCCCTTGTTGTTTATCCATAATAGCATGATTGTTAAATGGAATCATTAGCACTCGTTCGCGATGAGTGCTAACCGTTAATACAAAAATACCAAACCGACCTGATCATTGTCAAGTCAGATCAGTATTTTCAATAAACAAGATTTATTACAACAGTTTAGTTTACTGTAGCGAATGCAAACCGTTTACACTTTTTTACGGAAAATCTCATTATTTATCGTATTAATACCGTATCTTATGTATAGAGATTCAAAAAACAGAAAATTCGCTCGAGACTATATCTTTATAACGTTACATCTTCTTTGTCCTTGAGGAGGAATTAAATTTGAGAACTAATCGCCGCAAGTTTCTGCATGCATCGATCGCACTTTTACCTACAATTTGTATGTTTCAGATTTTAATCGAGTTGTTTCCGTATACAGGACTAGGAAGAATAGTTGCTTTGCCATTGGTTTTCATCCTGAATGCAGCCCTTATTATTTCAGTCATCCATTTAATTCGAAAATTAAGCCACCTGTGTTGTGCCTTAATCATGGTTCCTACAATACTTTTAAGCATGTGGAATACCATTTTATTTTACCCTCAAGAATTCAATCCAAGTATTCCTAAGCAAATAAAATACAGTATATCGGCCATACAACATTACGATGATTTAACACTAGCCGATTGGGAAGGATATACATATAGTCCAAGCAGAACCGGAGAGTCTGAAAGATATGTTGCCACCTTGTATAAATATAAACACCGAGTTCCATTAGACGGCACTGCATACTTTTACAATGATACTAATTATCATAAGGACCATCCAATAAGAAGCCTGAATGGAATACCCTCCGAACTAGAGCCTCATCATCAATTCATTTGGTGGCTGCTCAAAACATATGAGAAATGAACTAGGATGAAACAATGTATAGACTGTATAACGTACGCACGATTATGGCCTGATAAAAAAGAACTGACCTCATTATTGACAGGTCAGTTCAGTACTTTCAACACTGCGATTTCATCACAATTGTTTTGTTTACTACAGTGAATGCAGTCGGTCCATACCTTTTCAGGAAAAATCTCTTTGCTTACTACATCAAAACCGTTTTTTATAAAAAAGGAGACCTCGTAGGTCAATGCCATAATTTTAGGAATACGTTGCCGCCGTGCTTCTATAATAAGGCCCTCCACGAGCTTGGAGCCAATCCCCATACCTTTATGTCCCTCAGAGATGCCAAGGGAGCGAATCTCTACCAGATCAGCGCCTAATTTGCATAAAGAACCACAACCAACAACCTCGCCGTCCACCTCTGCAACAATAAACAGCTCCAGTTGGCGCGTAAGCACTTCCCTCGAACGTGGCAGCATAATCCCCCGCTCTGCATAGCCGCTAATCATTTGATATAAAGGCTCCACATCCTCAGGAACCGCACTTCTGCACAATACATCTTTACACACTGAAGCCATCTTGCTCTCCTCCTGCCGCTTGCCGCATATAATGAATAAATATACAACATAACGCATAGAATCGCAATACTCCATTTACCCTGCTATGACAGAATGGTGTTATAGAATGATTGTCCCAGCTTACGAAGTTGAAACGTGCTGTATTAAAGCCTACGACTTATGAATTTACCGTGATTGAACCGATGAACTCTGCAAATACATCATTTCCGAATAAAATGCCACGTTCACTCAAACGATAACCGTCCTCAATCGATTCGATTAATCCCGCATTGAGCATTTTTCCGAGAGGAACAGTAAACGTATCCTCCAACGCCTGACCGAATTGAGCTTTAAAGCGGGACTTGGAAACGCCCTCTAGCATTCTCAAACCGACCATAAGAAAATCCTCCATGGCTTCCGCCGCTGGCACCTCAAAGCTATCCAGACGTGGCAAACCATTACGACTAGCCTCCACATAGGGATTAATGCCCTTAATGTTCATATGACGCTCTCTGCCAACATATCCATGTGCCCCAGCGCCGAGACCGTAATAGTCCTCATTTCGCCAATAGGTCATGTTGTGCTTGCTCCCCAAGCCTGGTTTTGCAAAATTGCTAATCTCATACTGTTCATAGCCCGCTTCTTTCATACGACGCATGAGGAGTAAATACATTTCCAGTTCGTCATCCTCATGTGGAAGCGGTAGCTGATTTTTCTGGTACAGCGTATGGAAAAGTGTGTTTTCTTCAACCTTCAAGCTGTAGATAGAGTAATGAGGAAGCTCCAGCTCTAGCGCTCTACTGACGCTTTCATGCAGCATGTCCACCGTTTGGTTCGGCAAACCGAACATCAGGTCAATCGACAGGTTGTCCAAGCCGACCTTACGGGCGTTTTCCAAACTACGATATACGTCATCTGTACTGTGAATACGACCTATGCCTGTGAGTAGCTCATTCTGAAAAGCCTGTACACCAAAGCTGAGTCGATTGACGCCGCCTTCTTTCATCACAGAGAGTTTTTCAAAATCAGTGGTGCCTGGATTGGCTTCCATGGAAAACTCAATATCTTCCGCCCAATGTGGGAAGTAGGTTCGGACGCTCTTCAGGAAATATTCCATTTCTTTCGGATTTAGGGTAGTTGGTGTTCCGCCCCCGACAAAAATGGTTTTAATCTCTCCTGGCGGGTGAAGCTTGACTGTTTGTTCCATCTCCCGTTCCAGTGCATACAGATATTCCATAACAGGTTGATCCTTGAGCACATAAGAGTTGAAATCACAGTAAAAGCATTTATTCGTGCAAAAAGGTATATGCAGGTAAACCGCTTGAGGCGCGGATGAATGTTCATGTTTTTGTATGGATGCGGTCATACCGATCCTCCTTGTCAATTCAGGGAATAGTGAAAAAATGCGCCGAGGTCGAGATCAACCGCTTCGTGTTCCATTCGATCTTCTGATCGCTGTTACTCCCCAATCTTCTATTATATAAGCACTTTTACGGTTAAAATTGGGGAGTAAAGGCGAACGCTACGCTTCTCCAGATTCAAATGGACCACTCCGCTGCTGTACCAACATCGGTCATTTTTTTTGTGATGTAGGTGTTGCCGTAAGAGTAAAGCATCTTTAGAAATACGCTAAAGATACTGTTGTTATACTATTTTTGCAACCGAGATAACAAATACTCAATTTCTGGATAGCTTGCTTAAATAAATAACGTCCATTCTCCATGCACGGCAAATGCCCCATGAAAGAATGGACGAATACTTCAAGCAGCTTTACTCATCTATTTTCAGTACCGCCATAAATGCTTCCTGTGGTACTTCTACGTTACCGACCTGCTTCATACGCTTCTTGCCCTCTTTTTGCTTTTCAAGCAGCTTCCGTTTACGGGAAATATCGCCGCCGTAACATTTGGCCAAGACGTTTTTACGCATCGCCTTAACGGTTTCACGCGCCACAACCTTTGTTCCCACAGATGCCTGGATCGGCACCTCGAACATTTGACGCGGGATTAGCTCGCGAAGCTTCTCACAGATAATACGTCCGCGATGATAAGCCCGATCTCTATGCACGATGAACGACAGCGCATCGACCTGCTCGCCATTCAACAAAATATCCATTTTCACCAGGTTGGACTGGCGATAGCCTGAAATCTCATAATCAAAGGAAGCATAGCCTTTGGTACTTGATTTAAGCTGATCGAAGAAATCATATACGATTTCAGACAGCGGAATTTGATACGTAATGGTTACCCGTGTCGTATCCAGGTATTCCATATTTACGTATTCTCCACGCTTGGTTTGACAAAGCTCCATCACCGTACCTACGTAATCATTAGGGACGATAATACCTGCTTTTACATAGGGCTCTTCCACATGCTCAATCCGTCCGATTTCAGGATAATTCGATGGATTATCGATCTGGATCGTTTCCCCATTTGTCAACTTTATGCGGTAAATAACGCTTGGTGCCGTTGTGATCAGCGGAATGTTAAATTCACGTTCAATCCGTTCCTGGATAACGTCCATATGAAGCAGACCAAGGAATCCGCAACGGAAGCCAAAACCCAACGCGCTTGATGTTTCCGGCTCAAAACTAAGCGAAGCATCGTTCAGTTGTAGCTTTTCAAGCGCCTCTCGCAGATCGTTATACTCTGATGTTTCGATTGGATACAGACCGCAATATACCATCGGATTAATTTTCCGATAACCTGGCATCGGTTCTAATGTTGGATTTTTTGCATCTGTCACCGTATCCCCGACACGCGTATCACCCACATGCTTAATACCGGCAACGATAAACCCAACATCACCGATGTTCAGCTCGTCCACGATGTTCATACGTGGCATAAAGGCACCAACTTCAATAACCTCAAACGTTTTGTCAGTCGCCATCATTTTAATTTTCGAACCGGCTCGGATACTACCATCCACAACGCGAACATATACGATAACGCCTTTATAAGGATCATAGTGCGAATCGAAAATGAGTGCCTTGAGCGGATTATCCGGATTACCTTGCGGAGCAGGCACACTTCTGACCACCTGCTCCAAAATTTCCTTGATACCGATTCCAGCTTTGGCTGAGGCATGTACGGTCTCGCTCGTATCCAAGCCGATAACATCCTCGATTTCCTGTTTTACCCGCTCAGGATCAGCACTTGGCAAGTCAATCTTGTTAAGCACTGGCAAAATCTCTAGATTGTTGTCCAACGCCAAATATACGTTAGCCAACGTCTGTGCCTCGATTCCCTGCGCGGCGTCTACAACTAGTAAGGCCCCTTCACAGGCCGCCAAGCTTCGGGAAACCTCATACGTAAAATCGACGTGTCCCGGTGTATCAATCAGATTTAAAATGTACTCTTCGCCGTCATCGGCCTTATAAGTGAGTCGCACTGCCTGGAGCTTGATTGTAATCCCGCGCTCACGTTCCAGATCCATCTGATCAAGCACTTGCTCCTGCATTTCACGGGTTGTGAGTGCACCGGTATATTCTAGAATCCGGTCAGCCAGCGTGGATTTACCATGGTCTATATGTGCAATGATACTAAAGTTCCGAATTTTACGTTGTCTTGCCAAAATGTCAGTCATGCCTTACCCCCACACAATGCCTAGTGTCAATCAGCTTATTATAGCAGTTGTAAGGGGGGTCAGCAATATTTCTATTCTGTTACTCCGTCAAATACAGATACGACCCATCGAATACCCTGTCTCGACAGGTTTTGAAGCAGCCCAGCTGTTTTGTCCGCCATGGTATCCACCGAGGCTTGCTGTCCCTTGACGGCTAGCAGTTCACGCGGTGTCTCCAGGCCCTGAGTATTGACATGCTGCGCAGTCGTCGAATACCACCTGGATGCCCCAAGCTCCGTCTGTTCCTCATTTTCTTCCCTTCCACTAGCTTCATTTATACCCGCTTCCGTTTTCGGCTCAACCTTAACATCTCCACTTGTGCTATACGTACCGCTATATGCACGAGCGTTAGCTGCGGGTGTATCTTCAATAACCGTCTGTTCATATGCAATTTTCTGTTGATTTACCGATTGACTCGTATCACCGTTCCATTCCGGTCCATACACTGAACGTAGGCCAGATCCTGCCAGTTGCATACCGAGTAAAATGCCTGCCCCCATGAGTAGTACAAATCCAAGTGCTTTCTTACGAAAATGTCCAGACATTACCTTTCCCCCTTACCGCTACCTCATTTAATTGCCGCTGTTGCTCTTTTTTGTATCCGATACGTTAGTGCCCGCTTTCTGAGCTTTCTGATCTTCCCAATACACTTCACCGATCATGTCCGCCAAAACGTCCGAGGTACGTTTCAACTCCTCCTCGGTGTTGTCAATACCCCCGATTTCAATTAAAATGCTATGCGAAGACAAGCTTTGATTGTATTCACCGTTGTTGCCTTTGCCACCATCTTTCCCCCATACACCACGTGATACGCCGTGATACGATTTTTCCAGTTTTTCATGAATACGAGCAGCAAAAGCTTCATTTTCGCGCCAATTTTTGTTGTCATGTCCGATAATAAAATACACCTTGGCATAAGAGAGCCCATTAATGGTTGCTGTTGTTTTTCCGTGACGTTGTGAATCTCGATGGATATCAAGCAAATAAGTTAAACCTTTATTTCCAGCCAAAGCCTCCTTGACTGTTTCGCGTGAATATTTATAGGAATAGTTCCAATTGTAATTTTGAACTGTAGTGGCATAATCCTTGTTTACATGCAGTGTGGATATCCCTTGCTTTTCCAGCCTCTTCTTTACAAAGTCCCCTACCCTTGACACATTGGCTGATTTAGAACCTGAATTGGGATTGGAACTGGTTTTACTGAGTAGTGGGTTATATGCTTCTCTGGGGTGAGAATGGTAGATTAATATACGCTTGTCCCCTTTGGCCGCATCACCTGGATGATCCTCACGTACCGGATCTGTTTCTGGTGTTGTTGGAATATCCGGTGTAGTAGTCGGTGGATTCTCAGATGCATCTGAACCACCAGGATCATCCGTCGTTCCCTGATCGGGCTGATAATCCGTAGGACCCTCTACCTTGGTGTTCCCCGAACCCTTGCGCAGCAAGACAGGCGCTCCCGCAGACATGCCAGGAATTTCACGAGAAATGAGACTTTTGGGGTCCTGCGGATTAATACCTGTAAGCATCTGAAAAACAAAGGGCGACCATTGTTCACCCGACAACGAAGATTGCTGCTTCTTTTGTGCCAAATGAGGTACTTCCATTCCTAGCATATCCGCAAAAAAACCGCTGGACACCGAACCTGCCAATCCTTTCATGGAAGAAACAGGAGAGGTTTGTAAACGATTTTCTGCCAATCCCCCTAGCCCCAAAACGACAAATAAAAGCGCCGAGCCCATGATCAGCAGCACAAGCGTATGTCCCATCGCCAAAATTTCGATACCTTTCCTTCTCCATCTTCCGACGTTCCAGGTCTGAATTTTTTTCATGTGAGCCTTGTCCTCCTTCGTCCCGTCGAAACCCGCTTTATATTCGGAACATAGGGTTCCTATCTGCTGCGGAAATCTCTTATACTTCAACTCTATGAACGGAGAACAATTGCTAGAACACAAAAAATCTCTACCACAGGTATATCACTTCCCTTTTTGAAAGAGATTAGATTCCTGTTAAATAGAGACTCTTGTGTATTGAAATACGATTGTACCAACCCTTGATTAATGCGTATATGCGGCGACATTGCCAGGATCCACAGCTTCGTGCAAAGCAGCGTTCAATCCAGTAGCAATGATATTCGCGATATCTTCAATAAATTCATCGATCTCTTTAGGAGTCACAATCAGATCATGCCCCAGCGGTTGTAGTACCTCTCTCACCAACCCAAGTCTCTCAGGTTCTGAAATATCGTCCAACATCCCCAGGATTGCTTTTGTAGAAGCCTTTTCTTTGGTAAAATGTGTTTTCATCAGTTCAATTACATTATTGACAATGGTCGAAGCGTAGCACACCGTTGGCACGCCGATAGCGATACACGGAACACCCATAATATCCTTGGTAATACCTCGCCGCTTGTTGCCAATGCCGGAACCCGGATGTATCCCGATATCGGCCACCTGAATGGTCGTATTGACACGCTCTAGTGAACGTGACGCCAGAGCGTCAATGGCAATAATCAGTTCTGGCTTTGTGCGATCCACGATGCCTTGAACGATTTCACTGGACTCAATCCCCGTAATACCCAGGACGCCCGGCGCAATTGCGCTCACATCTCGATAACCCGGGTTGATTTGATCAGGTGTCAGTTCAAAAAATTGACGAGTTACCATCAAATTTTCAACGACAAGTGGACCCAGCGAATCGGGAGTGACGTTCCAGTTGCCCAGACCTACCACCAGTACCTTTGCCGTATTAGAGATCCCTATTTTTTGTATAAAATGCTCCATTTCTTTTGCAAATGCAATAGCTACACGTTGTTGGAGCCCCGTATCGCCTTCACGCAAGCCGGGTACTTCCAGCGTGACGTAATGCCCTTGTACCCGCCCAATACGGTTGGCTCCTTCTTCATTCAGTACATCCAGCCGTGTGATTTTGATTCCGTTATCTTCCTCCACGTTCTCACTTATGCCCGCCAGGGGTACAGGCTGATCCCGTTCGGCCAATTCTCTTGCCTCTAATGCCAAATCCGTGCGTACCGCATACTTCTGCAAATCCAGATCCATCTTTTAAGCCTCCTTGGATGCCATCTTTGACTATAGTGTGCGAGACACCCAACAGGTTTATGCACATCCATTTTCATCCTGTAATTCGCATCGCCTCAGAATGTTTTCTTATTGCAATTTGAGGTGTGGCATGCTAAAATATTTTAAGTTGTGAAACGTTTGTGTTCATAAGTAATGCCTTTACAGGAGGTGAATGTAATGCCAAACATCAAATCCGCTATCAAACGCGTTAAAACTAGCGACAAACGCCGTGCGTTGAACGCTTCCCAAAAATCCGCGCTTCGTACAGCAGTAAAAGCTGCCGATACAGCGTTGGTAGGTAACGAAGCTGAAACTGCTGCTGCTGCTTTCAAAGTAGCTTCCCAAAAGCTGGACAAGGCTGTAACTAAAGGTCTGATCCACAAAAATGCAGCTGCTCGCAAGAAATCTCGCTTGGCGAAAAAACTTAACGCTCTTACAGCTCAAGCGTAAGCAAGAGCTACTTTCATACGTTAATGAAAAAAACCTGACCAGCCTTGGCTGATCAGGTTTTTTTAGTTTATAACTTTTATTAATTTATAGAGCCAGCTTTCCACGCTACATTAGCTGACTCTATAACAGCATATGTGGAATTAGATTGAAGCCCCCGCACCCATTTTCATCAAAAATAGTTCCAGTCCCAGTACCTTGTCAACGACACCTGTTTTCATATGATAATCCAGCTCGCCCAAATCGTAGAGAAGCTGACGCAACTGCTCAGGACGGAACCTCCGCGCTTGGTCCCCTGCAACTTTCACCCCATAAGGATGCAAACTAAGCTGACTCGCAATTTGTTGCTGGGAATAGCTTTGACCTGCCAGCTCTTTGACCTGTAACATAATACGGAACTGTCGCGTGATCAAAGCGGCAATCTTAATCGGTTCCTCTTTTTGCTTAAGCAATTCATAAAAAATACTAAGCGCCTTATCCAGCCGCAAATTAGCCAGATCCTCAACCATCGCAAATACGTTTTGCTCTGTGTTACGAGGCACCAGGGATTCTATATCAGCGGATGAGATCGTTCCCTGTGCTCCTGCGTACAAGCAGAGCTTGTCTATCTCGGCAGCCAAGGATTGCAGCCCGGTACCTGTGAATTGAATGAGGCTTTCAGCAGCTCCTGCAGCCAATTGCACTTCTCTTTCTCCTGCACGCTTATGAATCCAAGCCACAAGATCATCTCCACCCATTGGAGCAAAGGCAATAACCGAAGCATCACTTTTCAGTTTTTTGACAATCTTTTTCCGTTCATCCAACTTTTCAGCCTGAACCGTAAAAACGATAACGCTATAGTCAGTCGGGTTATCCATATAAGTCAACAGAGTCTCAAGCCGGTGCTCTATCTTACCGCTATCTTTGCCTGCTGCAAATACACTGGTATCCCGTACAATAATCAGCTTCTTCGGTACCAGAAAAGGCGCTGTTTCCGCCTCCTCCACGACCACCTCAATTGGCGTTTCGGTTAAGTCATAAGGAATGATGGCGAAGTCACGATGCTCCTCTTCCACCACTTTCTCTTTAAGCATCTCAACAAACTGCTTCATTTGATATTTTTCACTGCCGTATAGCAAATACACTGACGAAATGTCGCCTTTGCGAATAGCCTTAGAGGCTGTTTTTACATCCATTTTCCGTTCCCCCCACCCACTGATCGTACCCGACATCCGACCGGAAGGCAAGTCATGATACAAACGAAGGGACCCTGCCTATAGGCAGGGTCCCTTCACCACCATCTATATCAACACGGCAGCAGAAAGCTCTAGAAACTTTCGCCGTCGGGATACGACGTCGGTTCATATAGTTTATTCTCTGTTTTTAAAAGTGTGTCAACTTACGGAAACTATTTTCCAGTGCTGCGCGGGACGGTGTACGTATATTTACTTGCTGTCCCATCCTGCTCCGTCTCATACATAAAGGTCTGGCTGTCTTCTGACCAGCTTCCCTTGACCCAGGCACCTTTTAAAGTACGGACTTCCAGTGTTGTTCGGTCTACACCGTTATCGGAAAGCTTATACACTTTCAGCTTTTTGCCCTCAATAGCCACCGCATAGCTGCCATCGGGCGAGTTAAGCTGATCTGTAGAGGCGGATTGGGCACTATAGCTGGAAGCATTATTATTGTCCGGAGAGACCAATGAATTAGATACAAAGCCTTCTTTACGAACCGGGTCTTGTGACACGGATGATTGCTGATCATTAGAAGCTGCATTGCTGCTATCCGTTCCCAAGGCATTGCCCGAATCCTTGGTGATACTTTTGGAAGTCGTTTCTTTCGACGTTTCATTTGATGCAATTCGATCCTGTACCTTCAAATCCTGACTAAGCGACGAAGAAGAATCATTCGTACTTGTGTTACCATTATTATCGTCCTGAGCGTTACCCGTACCCGCTAGGGGTGCTTTTTCCATTTTCGGTTCCAACTGTTCATCAGGAGCAATCGCGGGTTGATCAGATTTTTCCTGATATAACGGTTTGTCCTCAGATTTAGGAGCATCTTCAGCAGACGGATTTTCCTTTGTCACCTGACGATCCGTACGTAGCCGTCCCTGTCCTTCATCCTGCCGAGAAGAATGTTCAGCTGGTGCAGACTTCGTCGAATCTTCCTCCCTAGTTCGCTGATCGTCACGTTTCCCAGCATCCCGTTTGGAAGAGTTCTTTTCATCGTCTGCATTGGTTGCACCTTGTTTGCTCAGATCAGGATCTTTATCCGCAGGTGGCTGCGATGCATCTGTTCCTTGCCCCTGCTCTGGCGGCTGCTGTGTAGAATCCGAACCAATGGCTGCATCACGGCCTCCACTGCCATTGGCTGTATCTGTAATTTCCGTCTGATTCTGCGGATTCGTCACTTCGGGCGACTGGGTTGTAAGTATGCCTTCCGCATCCTGCACTGTTTTAGGCTCGAAGTTAAATACTACAATCCCCAGTA
This sequence comes from Paenibacillus sp. NMA1017, assembly GCF_058895805.1. Classification (NCBI taxonomy): domain Bacteria; kingdom Bacillati; phylum Bacillota; class Bacilli; order Caryophanales; family Paenibacillaceae; genus Paenibacillus; species Paenibacillus sp. NMA1017. Next base: position 716,424 of record NZ_JBZXYR010000002.1, read on the forward strand.
CAACAGCAGCGGCAGCCACGCCCATAGCAGCACGCCCAGCCATTCTATTCCACCAAGGTGTAGGCTGGGTACGTTGTCTAGGCACTGGTCCAGGCTCTACAGCCACAGGCTGCATTTCCTGAAGCGCACTTCCCTGCTCTTCGCGTGCGCGGTCAATGGCATCAAGCTGAGGCATGATGGAATCCACCAGGCTGAACGCCGGGGAAACCGCAGGCAATTCCTCCAGCTCGCGAGAGAGTGTCTGAAGAATAAGAAATTTTTCCGCACAGTCCGGGCAAGTCGCAATATGGTTCATTAATTGGGACGTCTCTTCTTCGCCCAGCTCATGATCCACATAACGCTGCATCCAATCCATCACCTCTTCCCCACACTTCATCCTGATACACCACCTTTCTGATATTCCTGAAGTAGCCCTTGCAATTGCTGTCTTGCACGATATAAGTATGACTTGACCGTATTTAGCGGCAAATCCAGAGAATCTGCAATCTCGTTATAGGAGAAATCCTGCAAATATCTTAAGACAATTACCGTCCGGTGGTGCTCCGGAAGCTGTTGTATAGCCTCACGAACATCCTGTGCCATGTAAGAGGTCAACACCTCGACCTCCACATTTTGGGGATCGTTGAATATCATGTCGTGCTCGTCAATGGAAACCGAGGGTTTCGTTCTTCTGAATTTGTCGATGCATATATTCGTTACAATGCGTTGGACCCAGGTTTTAAACTGCGCTTTTTCCTCATAAGAGTTAATTTTGGAATAGATCCGTATGAGGGCTTCTTGTGAAGCATCCATGGCGTCCTGCTCATTGTTTAGAATGTAATATGCCGTACGGTACACATGCTGTTCTATCTCTCTTAATAGGGTAATGAGAGCGTCGCGATCGCCCGATTGAGCGGCTCGAATGAGTCCCTGCTCTACCACAAAGGATCCCCCTCTCCCTGCAATATTACAGACGTATCCATTTTGCAAATTGTTGCAGATAGACGTCTGACACTAATTTTATTTTTTTAACAAAAAAAATTATACCAAAAAGCCCAGAATCCCCAGCGTATCCTCCCTAAGAATAACAGAAAAAGGGAAGGTAGTCACCTTCCCCTAGCTCCTACATACATCTAAATGCTAGCCTATCGAGCTGCAAGATCATATTGTTACTTCTTGGAAACCAAAAAATCCGATATGAGTTCCAATTGATAAGTCAGAGCAATCGGATCTTGAAAATAAAAATCGTCGATTGAGTATTGATATACTCTACCTGATTTAACGGCAGAAAGGTTCTTCCACACACTTTTAGATAAAATATCTTTTCCTTGGTCTGTTCCGTCGCCTCTAATACCCAACATTAAATAAGAAGAGTAATTGTACCTTTATCACTTTCATATGTACGTGTAGCAGCTTCATCTCCAGCTGATGTTGTCTTAGGAGCAGTCGTTTGACCGCTTTCAGTTACAGTCCCACCCCCACTTGTAGCGCATGCGCTCAATACCAGCATTAACGAAATGATGAACAAACAAGCTGATACTCTAAATTTAAAATAACTCACAATATTCCTCCCGTTAATAATGATTCTCATTTTCATTACTTATATGATTCTATCAAAGCTTACAGCTACTGTCCATGCAGATTGGATTCAATGCAAACAGCCCACTCCTGAGAGTGAGCACCCGTTTTAGTGTGTTGTTGTATTAGTATCTGTTTTGTACTGTTTGCGTTGGTACCGCACACTCAGTTTTCCTTGCTGCGCTCGAATCTGTATCTCTCCCATCGTATCTGTTCGATATATAGCAGAATCAACTGCCGATAAACGTTCCAATACCGCTTCATTCGGATGTCCGTAAGTATTGGTCGCACCGACCGATATAACGGATACTTTCGGTCGCCAGTAGGATAACCACTCTTCCGAGGTGGAGTACTTGCTGCCGTGATGTGCTATTTTTATGACGTCTATAGCTTTCCTTACAGCCCCCGTTGCTCCCTCATCTTTCACACTTGATGAAAAACGAGTTAATTCAGAGAGCAACGACGACTCTGCTGCATCATCCATATCTCCTGTGAACAAAAAAGAGGCTCCCTCCATCTCCAATATCATGGCAACGGAATAATGATTCTGTTCCTTCATAACAGGCAACTGCTCAGGTTCGTTCTCCGGTAGCGTAAACGGATAGAGAAAGCGGATTTTCGTAGCCTGGTCTGGTTCCCATTCCATACTATGATATGCGCCATACAGCTTTATCTGCTTGTCTAAAGCCGTGTTCAACAGCTTACGGAATGGGGCCTTATCTGTCAGGGTACCATTAAAAAACAAGGTAGATACGGGAATCTGGTCAAGCACAGCCTGTAGTCCTCCTGCATGATCATGATCTCCATGCGTTAAAATGACAGCGTCGAGGCGATGCACACCTCGTTGCTTTAGCAAGGGTACAATCGTATCTTCACCTACCTCGTAGGGATCTGCACGCTTGCGCCAAGCATTTTTCCCTGTCGCAAAATCCATTGTACCCCCGCCATCAACCAAGATATGTTTCCCGCCCGGCGTTGTAATTAAAATACTGTCACCTTGGCCCACGTCCAGATATTGGACAATTCCTGTATTTCCCCCACCAGGAGATTGATAACCTGTATACAATATTCCAAGCCAAGCAATAACACTTAGGGCCAGTGCCAGATGACGATAGCCATTCCACTGTCGACGAGCAAATTTCCCTGCTCCCTCAGGTTCAGGAGCCGTATGCAATATAGCCGCCCATTCTGGAGAAGCTGCTAATCCTGTATAGATAGGTGATGAAATGGGAGTAGAATTCAAGACGGTAATGTAGTTCGTTTGCCTGCGGGATGTCAGCCACGTTGTGAGCCAGTACAAAACACTGTACAGAGCTGCGTAATACGCCATGACCCACAGGATGGAGGAAGACGGCCAAATACTCACATAAGCATCATCCACATTCAGCCATTTTACTAGTAAAAAGGTCAAATCGTTCAATTGCTCTGCCGGCCACGCAAGAATACGAGCCCCATCCTCCCACAAAAAGGAAATCCCCATCGCCACCGTACCTAATGGAAGCACGATATATGTAATAAGGGGTACAAGCACAAAATTAGCCGCAAATGATAACAACGAAAATTGATTAAAGTAGAATACCGTCATTGGAAACGAAACAAGTTGTGCCGTAATTGTAATGGCAACTTCACCGCCGATTAAGAAAGGCCATTTGGCGAAAAACGACTTCATAAGCGGCATATAAATGAGCAACCCACCTGTCACCAAAAAGGAAAGCTGAAAGCTGACGCTAAGTAGATAATACGGATTCCAAATCAGCATGAACAACGCAGATATACTTAGAATATTAAGTCCGTCTTTGAGCAACCCTCGTCGGGCTGCAAACAAGCCGATCATCGCCATAATTCCCGCCCTCACAACAGAGGGAGAAGCACCTGTCAGCAGGACATATGCCGGAATGAGTATCATCACGATCGTAAGAGATGTCTCACGGCTAACTCTTAGTAGCTTGAGTAAATATAATAGTGTAGCTGCATATACCGCCACATGCATGCCCGATATTGCTAAAATATGCGTTAAACCAAGCTGCGTAAACTCGTTATAGGTTGCTGGGTCCAACTCATCTGTTACCCCAAGTACCAGTCCTTTCATATATCCTGCGTGATGAAGTGATGTAAATGCCGATTCCATTCTCTGCCCTAGCTGCTCCCTAAGCTGATCATTCCATCTGAACAAAGTGTAGCGGTTCCACAGTGATGCCTCCTGCTTCTGTAACGAGGCTACCCCATCGCCTTTGAAAAGCCAGTGAATTTCCTGTGTGTGCAGGTATTCACTGTAATCAAAGCCACCAAAGTTCCCCGCTTTTGCAGGAGCCTTTAAGGTGCCACGCAGTAGGACAGCATCTCCACGCTGCCATGCTGCCGCAAGTTGCTGTTCCTGCTTGGCAGCTAACTTGATATGAACAATGACCTGTTCAGAAATTGGTGTACGATTCTCGCCCTTTTTCGAATGACTTCCGTAGTGATTGATTGAGGTGACTCTCATCTCAAACTGTGTTCGATCACCATCTACCTGTACTTCAGAAGCGATAAGCCCTGCAACTTCAACAGGCATATCTTCCACCTTAGAAGACGATACATGAAGAGCATCGGGAATACTGCTAACATTATGCGTATCATGCCAAAACCAATGAAATCCACCACCGCTGAATGCAAGCCAAAGTAATACCATATGGCGGATGGGGATTTTCATCAATAAAGCTATAAGCGGAAAGATCAGGGTAACCCCCGCCCAGAGCAACAAAAGCAGCCGTCCAGAATAGAGACATGCTCCCGCACTTCCTGTAATCCAACAAACAGTAAGGATCAATATAGGCCTAGTTAACACAAATTTAGCTTGAATACAATCACCTTCCGGTAGCAAACATTGCTTTCTGTCCAAAAAACACAAAACAAAAAGAACCTCTGACAAAATAGCATTCGTCAGAGGTTCTTCCTCGTTACTTTTTAATTCATTACATCCATCAGCGTTTCTTTCGGTGGATAATAGGTCTTCAGCATACGAAAGGCGATTCCCTTTTCCTCCATCATAGCACGAACCTTGTCGGCATCTTTGGGATAAGGTCGGTGGTATACAATCTCCACAATACCGCTGTTCGCCAACATATTGGCACACGTCCAGCATGGCTGGTCGGTGACATATACCGAAGAGCCTTCACGATCAATTCGGTCAGTAAACAGCAGCAGGTTCTGCTCCGCATGAATAGTGCGAACACAACGCTGCTTTTTAACCATTTCCTCGCGCCCATCATGGTGAACGACCTCGTACTCCTCTGAGATCATACAGCCTGCCTCAGAACAGTCAGGCACCCCGGATGGTGCTCCATTATAGGCCGTCCCCAAGAGCTTTTTACCTTGTACAAGTACGGCTCCAACATGACGCCGCGCACAGCGCGAACGGGTGGATACCATATAAGCGATATCCATGAAATAGGTGTCCCAGTCCTTGCGTACATCTGCACTCATTTCCATCTCTCCCGTATAAACAAGTTAAAACGTAAAACATATCCGCTACCGCCGTTCTCAGGGCCTGTACATTATAATCTTATATAAGTCACAAGCTGACATACGGCTTCATTTTCGCCAACATTTTAGCTCCGATTCCCTTTACATGATCCAAATCGTTCACACGTTTGAACGCCCCGTGCTGATTACGGTAGTTCAGTATAGCCTCGGCTTTTTTAGCCCCAACCCCTGGCAGCTCCATTAACTCGGCAGCAGTCGCCGTGTTGATGTTTACCTTTTTTTCGCCGGAAACGGGTGCAGTAACCGAATCACTTACCGTATTGGTTCTACTTGTCGTTGCACCACTCGAACTGACGGTACCTGTGTCTGAGCTCGGATCCGCAACACCTGACTGCTTTACGGTACTTGAATTTCCCGCAATAGAGTTTTCGCTCACAGCAGCAGATACACCAGTAGAAATCTGCACAGTATCACGTTTCACATTATCAGCGGCTTCGGCATTCCTACTGCGTTCAGCTTTGTCTGAAGGTTCTTTTACAGCAGGCTTTTCATGAGCATAGTCACTACTGCGCTGCGACTCATTTGGCTCTGAATCCATTGCTATAGCCTGCTCCACCTTATGGTTAAGTAAAGTCCACTCTTCTTGCGGCTCAGTGCGCTGTCCTCCGGCAAATAAAATAAGTCCACTCCCGATTACAGCAAGCGTTATCGCTGTTCCTGTCCATACGCGTTTCATTTCCATATCGTCCCCTACTCCACATGGATTTCGGGAAATTGTGAGCCGACTGAAAACACCGTCTCAATCAAACAGAGCAAGTCTGTCCAATTCCCGTTAAACCGGAGGGTGCAAACAACCTCCATACGGTCTCGCTGTGAGCATTTTTTTAAAAAAGTGGTACGACCCCGGGCACGATCTAACATGCTCAGACATAAAATTCGTCATGTCGGCCAAGACCAGGTGCATACACTAAGAAGAATGACAGCACAGCGTCTATACCGCAAAGTATGAAAGGAGGACGTTGAACAATGAAAGTTGGATTTATCGGGACTGGCAGCATGGGAAGTCTGCTAATTGAGTCTTTTATTAATTCTAACGCACTCAAGCCGCAGCAAATATCAGCAAGCAATCGAACATATTCCAAGGTAACCGAGCTAGCCCGTCGTTATCCAGGTTTGCATGCAGCCCAAAGCAACCGTGAAACGGCAGCGGAAAGCGATGTTCTGTTTATCTGTGTGAAGCCGCTGGAATCAAAAGCCGTAACGGATGAAATACGCAACGTTATTACAGAAGAGCAAATCGTCGTATCTATCACAAGCCCGGTGCAGATTCGTATTTTGGAGCATGCACTGAAAGCCAAAGTGTCCAAAATTATCCCCAGTATCACCCACCAAGTGGGCAGCGGAGCCTCACTATGCATCCATGGAAGCCGGATTACAGAGGAGGACCGCACCCTTCTGGAAGAGCTTATGTCCCACATCAGCAGGCCAATTCGGGTTAAAGAATCTCATACTCGGATCACATCGGATTTTTCGAGTTGCGGTCCTGCTTTCTTGGCCTTTTTTATGGACCAGTGGATTCAAGCAGCAGTTCAAGCTACAGGTATAGACCGTACGGAGCTATGTGCCCTGGCCGGTGAAATGATCATCGGCACTGGAAAGCTGCTCACGGAAGGCGGGATGACACCAGCCGAGTTACAGGCCAGAGTAGCGGTTCCCGGAGGTATTACCGCCGAAGCTCTCGCACTGTTGGACATCAGCCTGCATAGTGTCTTTCCCGAGCTGATACAGGCCACGCACAACAAGTATGAAGAGGACACGCAAAAGGTAGATGTCTCCTTCGGCTTAAAGCCAATTAACCGGCAACAATATTAACCAGCTTACCTGGAACAGCAATTACCTTGCGGATCGTTTTGCCGGCCAGTGCCTGCTGAACATTGTCCAACGACACAGCGAATGCCTCCATCGCTTTAGCATCAAGGTCCTTGGCAATCGTTGCACGCTGCACGATTTTACCATTCACTTGCACAACAATTTCCACTTCGGCGTCCACCGTCCATGCTTCATCATAAGCAGGCCAAGCCGCGTAGGTAATGCTATCATTGTGCCCCAGCAGTTGCCACAATTCCTCGGCCAAATGGGGTGCAAGCGGCGACAGCATTTGCACGAAGTTTTCCATTGCTGCACGCGGCAGAAGGTCTGCTTTGTATGCATCGTTGGTGAAGATCATCAGCTGGCTGATCGCTGTATTGAAGCGCAGCGCATCCAGATCTTCAGTTACTTTTTTCAGCGTTTTATGCCAAGTACGATTGAACTCATCGCTACCGCCGTCATTTGTAATTTTATCGTTCAGGCTACCATCCTCGGAAACAAACAGGCGCCATACGCGGGACAGAAAACGATGTGCTCCCTCTACCCCATTCTCATTCCATGGCTTGGTCGCTTCCAGCGGCCCCATAAACATCTCATAAATACGCAGCGTATCGGCGCCAAACGTATTGACAATATCGTCAGGATTAATAACATTACCGCGTGATTTACTCATTTTTTCATTGTTGTTGCCCAAAATCATGCCCTGGTTGACCAGCTTATAAAAAGGCTCTTTCGTTTCCACTACACCGATATCATACAGTACCTTATGCCAAAAACGGGCATACAGCAAGTGAAGAACCGCATGTTCCGCTCCGCCAATATACAAGTCAACAGGCATCCATTCACGCTGTTTCTCTTTGGATACAAGCTCTTTGTCATTTTTCGGATCAATAAAGCGCAGGTAATACCAGCAACTTCCTGCCCATTGCGGCATTGTATTCGTCTCGCGGCGTGCTTTCATACCTGTCTCAGGATCAATGGTTTCCACCCAATCTGTTGCGTTCGCCAGCGGGGATTCACCTGTACCTGAAGGCTTGATATTGTCCATCTCCGGCAGCACGAGCGGCAGTTGGTCCTCAGGAACCGTTTTGATTGTTCCATCCTCCAGATGAATTACCGGAATTGGCTCGCCCCAATAGCGTTGACGGCTGAACAGCCAGTCACGCAGACGATAGGTGACTTTGCCGTGTCCTTTGCCCTCGGCTTCCAGCCATTCAATCATCTTCGGAATCGCTTCCTCGTTGGTAAGTCCATTCAGTGGGCCTGAATTGACGTGCGGTCCATCCTCAGTATATGGCTCGTTAGCCACATCTCCACCTTGGACAACCTCAATGATATTCAATCCGAATTGCTTGGCAAATTCCCAGTCACGCGTATCGTGAGCAGGTACAGCCATAATTGCTCCAGTTCCGTAGCCTGCCAGTACATAGTCAGCAATCCAGATCGGCAGCTTTTCGCCGTTCACCGGGTTCACTGCATAAGCTCCTGTGAATACGCCTGTTTTATCCTTGGCTAGATCCGTACGCTCCAGATCGCTTTTACGAGCAGCTTGTTCACGGTACTGTTGTACAGCATCCTTTTGCTCAGGCGTAGTGATAATATCCACCAATTCCTGCTCTGGTGCCAGCACACAGTAGCTTGCGCCGAACAGTGTATCTGGGCGAGTTGTAAATACTGTGAGTTGCTCGTCATAGCCTTCAATTGGAAAACGAACCTCTGCCCCGGTAGACTTACCGATCCAGTTCCGCTGCATATCCTTAATACTCTCAGACCAATCCAGTTCCTCCAGATCATCCAGCAGACGATCCGCGTATTCCGTAATTTTCAGCATCCATTGACGCATTGGTTTACGGACGACCGGATGACCGCCACGCTCACTCTTACCGTCAATAACTTCTTCATTCGCCAGCACCGTTCCCAGCGCTGGGCACCAGTTCACAGGTACTTCAGCTACATATGCAAGGCCGCGCTTGTACAGCTGGATGAAGATCCACTGTGTCCATTTGTAATAATCAGGATCCGTCGTGCTGATTTCACGATCCCAGTCGTAGGAGAAGCCGAGCGATTTGATTTGACGGCGGAAGTTATTTACGTTTTTCACCGTAATTTCGCGTGGGTGCTCCCCTGTATCCAGCGCATGCTGCTCCGCAGGCAGACCGAAGGCGTCCCAACCCATCGGATGCAGTACGTTGTAGCCGCGCATTCTTTTATAACGTGAAACAATATCCGTAGCTGTGTAGCCCTCCGGGTGGCCTACATGCAGGCCGGCTCCAGATGGGTACGGAAACATATCCAAAGCATAAAACTTCGGTTTGTCCGGCTCTTCCCCGGTGCGGAACGTCTTGTTCTCATCCCAATATTTCTGCCATTTTGGTTCAATACTTTGCGGTTGATAGCCGTGCTTCGGCTGTGTGTCTGTCATTGTCTTTTCCTCCTCAAACGGTATGCAACAAAAAAACCTCTGCATCCCGTAGCGTGTCAGCGCTAGGGACGAGAGGTTATATTCCCGTGGTACCACCCTAGTTAGCAGAAAGCGTTCTTCGCGTTCTACTCCCTTTGCACCTGATAACGGAGGTGATCCGATGCGGGTTAATAACAGGATACAAGCACCAGTATAGGGCGTTCCTGCGTTGGACGCATATCTCCGAGGCGAGTTCGCTTTGCGCTGTCAACCGGCTTGCACCACCCGCCGGCTCTCTACATGTCCAGACAAAGCTACTATTCCTCATCAGCGATTGTTTAACCGTTAATAATGGCACTATTATATTGAAAACCGCGAAAAAAGTCAAATAAGGACTACCTTTGGTGTTAAGAACCCTCTCCATACTAATTGTTCATGACACATGCATACGAATGTTTTATAATAATTCCGAGTTAAATCGCTTCAAGTTGAGATGAGTTGAGATAAGAAAGGTGAGCTGAGAAATGGCACAGATTAAAATTTACGGAATAAAAGAGACTCTAAATCCAATCAAAAAGCAACTTTCAGAGGTGATTCATTCTGCTGTGGTGGATGCGTTCAAATATCCTCCTGACAAGAGGTTTCATCGTTTTTTTCCTATGGATCAGGAAGATTTTATATATGCCGATGGTCGCTCTGAGGCGTACACCATTATTGAAATCAGTATCTTTGAAGGCAGAACGACAGAAGCTAAGAAGCAACTCATTAGCCTGTTATTCCAAAGAATTAACGATCTTTTGGGTATTTCTCCACAGGATCTTGAGATTACTATATTTGAAACACCCAAACAGAACTGGGGCATTCGGGGTGTACCGGGTGATGAGCTTCAGTTGAACTATAAAGTGAATATATAAGTGCAAAAAGACGCCCTTCATGTCATCATGAAAAGCGTCTTTTTTTCCCATATTCGTTCAATGAATCTTTGCTATTTTACAGCAACATAAAACAGTCTCGCCGCGTCATCTTCTGCTTCTACCCATTCAAAATCCGCATATACCTTCACATCGCGAAAACCCGCTTTGGACAATTCTGCCTTCATCCAGTCTGGGTCATAGGCACGTTGTACATGTATTTCCTCGAAACGCTGGTATAGATCGCGTCCTTCATGTTCTGCTTTCGCAAAGATACTAAGATGATGCTCAATTTCACAACGGGGAGTGTCTAACGCACATGTCCAGATATACGAGATAGAGCGTTCGTCCAGTACGAAAGGCTGCTCTTCATCATAACGTAAAAACGTCTGCGGATGATGTACATCGAACAAGAAGGTTCCACCAGGCTTCAGACCAGCATGCGTTCTACGAAAAGTAGAAATGATATCTTCTTCCTCCAACAAGTAATTCAGACAATCGCAAAAAGAAATCACAGAATCTACAGGTTCAGGTAAAATCCATTCTCTCATATCCTGCTGTATCCAGCGAACGCTTCCCTCACGAAACAATCGCTGTCCCTGTGGAGTGGTCTCCATTTTGCGACGGGCTACTGCCAGCATGTCAGAGGATAAGTCGATTCCAGCCACCTCAAAGCCCGAGTTAACTAGGGGAATCGTAATCGAACCCGTTCCGCAGCCCAGCTCGGCCACCGTATGCGGCATACCGTACTGATCCCAAGCCTGCCGTGCAAAGCGCAACCAGTCCGGGTACGGCATGTCCTGCATCAGCTCATCATACACATAGGCAAACTTCCGGTAAGAAGCCATTTTTTATTCCCCATTCCCGTCCTTCGGTTTCGGCATTTTCTCCACCAGGTAGGTCCAGTTTTCCTTTTGTGTAACCATTCCTTCCTTCATCAGCTTGCCCATCGCACGCTTGAAGGCGGATTTACTAATACCAAACCGTTGCTTGATAATATCCGGCGGCGTTGCGTCGGAGTATGGCATTCCGCCACCCGGACGCTCCTTCAGAAAAGCAATCAACCGATCCGCATCCTCATCACGGCCTACTTCCTTGCGTGGCGACATTGCCAGATTGACCCGACCGTCTTCGCGAACAAGTGTGACCCGTACCTTAACCTCTTCGCCCAAGCGAAGCATCCGGTTGCGTTCCGAGGAGTGAATCATCCCAATCGCGCCAAAACCAAGCACACCTCCGTCCACCAGAACGAATGTGCCCATTTGAAGCGGCTTGTACACAGTCGCCTGCACCCACGTATTCAGCCATGAATCAGGGGCGTGGAAGCACAACGGAGCCAGCTCCTGTTCTCCTGCCAGCTTAGCCCGCAGTCTGCCTTGCTTGTCATGCTCCATAATGGCATACACGTAGTCGCCCACCCGAGGATGCAAATCCCGATTTTCTGGCAACTCACGAATCGGCAGCAAAAGCTGACGACCCAATCCCATCTCCAGGAAACAACCCAAACGCGGATGCACATCGGCCACCTCAAGCTTTGCCATTTCGCCCAACGACAAGAACGGCTTTTTCATGGTTGCGGCCAAGCGGTCCTCTGTATCGTGAAAAATAAATACCTCCAACCGTTCACCAACTTCAATTTCACGTGTCAGCTCCGTATAATGCAGCAGCACATCCTGCTCCCCAACAGTGAGAAAATAGCCGAAAGGAGATACCTCACGATCCACCATAATGGTGACATAAGTACCGGCGATCAAACTCATACCTTTTCCACAACCTTAGCATCCGACCAGAGTCGTTCAATGTTATAATATTCGCGCTCGTCGCGATGGAAGACATGCACTACGACATCCCCCAAATCCATTAGAACCCAACGGGCAGAATCCATTCCTTCGATTCCTTTGATGGTTACACCTTCATCATGAGCGCGTTTGCGAATTTCTGTTGCAATCGCCTGTACCTGTGTATCCGAATTACCGTGGCAGATTACAAAATAATCCGCTACTAGTGATATTCCCCGCAAATCCAGTGCGACAATATTCATTGCCTTTTTATCATTTGCAGCATCAACCGCTGTTTGCATTAATTGCTCATTAGTTAGGGTCATTCATAAACCTCCGTTTTTCTCTGTTTTAGTTGTTGAATCAAGTCATTGCGCGACAAGACCGTCAGTGGAAAAATAACCTTTTTCTTCTCCAGCAACAATGAAATCGTGGAGTCAAATCCAGCAATAAGGCCCTGCTCCAAGCTTTTCTTTGCCTGTTTACGGATATGCTCAACCCCCGGAAAATCCCGTCCCGGTTCGATGTAATCAGCGAGACACACGACTTTGTCCAGCAAGCTCATACCTACGCGCCCTGACGTATGCCAGCGGATCGCATTCCTTATTTCCGGATCATCCACTCCGTAATCTCTTGCTGCAACGCAGTATCCTACCTCTGAATGCCAGAGCTGCTTGTCATGTTCCAAAAGCTCCTGATCACATTCGGGATGACTGCGAATCACCTCTTCCATCTGCTGGACAGGCCAATATTTCGCTACATCATGCAAAATAGCCGCCAGTTCTGCCTTATCCGAATCTGCTCCATAGCGCTTCGCAAGCTCGACTGAGGTATGCATAACACCTAGTGTGTGCTTCCAGCGCTTTTCAGGCATTTGAACAGATACGGCTTCCATTAATTGCTCACGGCTGTACTTCATACAAACCGCCCCTTGTAATATAGTCATGCACACGATCAGGCACAAGATAGCGGATAGTGCGCCCTTCCGCTGCACGCTCTCGAATATCCGTCGACGAAATGTCCACCACTGGCATATCCGCCAGCAGTACCTTGTCCTGCAAATAATGCGGCAACTCATCCAACGCAAGCTGGAACCCTGGACGCCGAACACCAATAAAACAAATTCGCTGCGCCAGTTCCTCAATTCCCTGCCAATGAGGCAAGTAGTTCACCATATCCGCACCAATAATAAAATAAAAATCCACAGCAGAATGCAACTCCTGAAGCTCCTTGATCGTGTCAATGGTATAGGATACTCCCCCGCGAAGCACTTCAATATCCAGCACTTCAAAAGCAGGATGACCCGCCACCGCTTCACTCGTCATCTCCAGACGTTCTTTACCGCTCGCCCCCGCCTGATGCTTGTGCGGAGGAATATGAGAAGGCATAAACCATACTTGATCCAGCCCATAGGCATCTCTTGCCGCTTCTCCAGCCAGCAGATGTCCAATATGAATCGGGTCAAATGTACCACCCATAATACCGATTTTCATAATTTTCTCCCCGCGTGTTATCCTCTAGGCAACTCGATTTCCTTATGATCACGGGATTCTTTGTACAAAATAATAGTGCTCCCAATGATCTGAACAAGCTCAGAACCTGTCTCCGCGGCCAGTTCTTCCGCAATTTCATGCTTGTCGTCCAAACAGTTGTTCAAAATTTGCACTTTCATCAGCTCACGCTTTTCAATCGCATCGTTGATGTGACGCATAAGATGCTCATTCGTACCGTTTTTACCTACTTGAAAAACCGGGTCCAAATGATGCGCCATTGAACGCAAATATCTTTTTTGTTTACCTGTTAGCATGTATATTTAACCCCTTCGTCGCTACATATGCAATGCAGCATTTCCATAATTTTAATGTTCAATCTTATTCACGACAGGCTACTCAGCACAGCCGCTCTCATTTGCTCTACAGCAGGGACAACCCCTGTAAAATACTCAAAAGCCACAGCCCCTTGGTACACGAACATGCCCAAGCCCCCATGTACAGTGCAGCCGCGCTGTTCACGGCTTTCCTGTAAAAGTCTCGTTTCCAGCGGGTTGTAGATCAAATCACTCACTATGATTCCCTCTGGAATCAAGCTCGTTTCCAGTGGAAGTTCATCCGATAAAGGAGACATTCCCACTGAGGTTGTGTTAATCAACACATTCACTGTGGCGAGCACGCTCTTGGCATCCTCGTTGGAATAACCCCTCACTGGGATCGCTTCCGTCGTCCACTCTAATGCCAGTTGCTCAGCTTTGCCACGTGTTCGGTTCAAAATAATGACCGAATCGGGTTGCTCTTCCAATAAAGCATGAATCACACCACGAGCAGCCCCACCGGCTCCAAGAACAGCAATTCTTGCGCCCTTCAAATCGACAGAAGTCTCTTCTTTGAGGGAACGAACGTAGCCAATTCCGTCCGTGTTATAGCCCTTAAGCCGTCCATTGTCATTCACTATCGTATTGACAGCGCCAATGAGTCTGGCCCCTTCATCAATCTCATCCAGATATTTCATAACCTTGACTTTATGGGGAATCGTCACATTGACTCCGCGGAAATGCAAAGCGCGAATCCCCTTCATGGCATCTTCCAATTGATCCGGTTTGACATGAAGAGGTACAAAATCTCCTTCAATCCCCGCTGCCTGTAAAGCTATTTTATGCATAAGAGGCGATTTGGAGTGCTTGATCGGATCACCCAATACACCCAATAGTACAGGACCTTGTTCGGTCGCTTCAGACTCCCCGCTGTTCATCGTTGCTCTCCCCCATATTGCAAAATATTAGGCCGCACAAATACATGAATGGCGGCAGGAACCAGTACCTGTTCCTTGCCGCCCTATAACATGGTTACAGCAACGTTATATTAACGCAGGCCGCAAAAGCACACGGACTCCCCGAGGAGCATGAACCGCAACCAGAGCTCCGTTCTCGCTATTTACCCTAATCCATCCCAAACCGGAAATGTAGATGTCCGATGGAGATTTGCGTGGAACGCGGAACTCATGTCTTGTCCATTCCGGCATCTCTGCCAATTGATCGCGTGTTGGCGGAGATAACAATTCCCCGGCATGATCAGCGAACAACTGATCAGCCCGCTCCAGCTTCGTGCGATGTATCTTAAGACCACCGTTAATGTAGCAGGTAAATGATTGATGCTGACCCTCCACAAAATCAAATCGGGCCATACCGCCGAAAAACAATGTTTGTCCAGCATCAAGCTGATATGCAGCAGGCTTCAGCGGCTTGTCCGGCATAATAGCGCTCAAGTCCTGACGGGAGACGATTTCACTGAATCGCCAAGGGTATACAATCCCCGGAGTATCAATAATATGCTTGCCGTCGTCGAGCGGAATATTCACCATATCGAGTGTAGTTCCCGGGTAACGGGACGTTGTGAGTTCCTGCTCCATATCGCTATAATCACGAATCAAACGGTTAATGAGCGTGGATTTACCCACATTTGTCGCTCCAACCACATATACATCGCGGTTACCACGGAGCTCAGATACCACATCCAAAAGACGGTCAAAGCCCTGATTTTTTTTAGCTGAGCACAGTACGATTTCTTCCGTGCGTAGTCCTTGCTCCTTCGCTTGCTTTTGTACCCAGTTACGTACCTTGTTCCAATTCGTTACCTTAGGCAGCAAATCGGTCTTGTTTACAGCCAGTATAACCGGATTAGAGCCTACAAAGCGTTGCAGACCGGAAATCAAGCTACCTTCAAAATCAAAAATATCTACAATGTGGATAACGAGTGCATCCTTGTCGCCAATCTGGCTGAGCAGCTTCAAGAACTCATCTTGATCCACTGTCACTGAAGACGTCTCATTATAGTTTTTGATCCGGAAGCAACGCTGACAGATGACAGGTTCGCGAGTAAGCAATTTTTCAGGAATATATCCCGGAAGCTCCGGGCTAGTGGTCTGCACGGTGATACCGCAACCACTACATTTGACGGCAGTGCCGCCGTCAGGTCTTTCAGTCATTCTTCTTTTCCTCCTCAAGCCATAAGCCTTTCTTACGTAACCTTGTGAGCGCGATTCGCTCCAGCCGCCGATTAAAGCGGGTCATGACTCCTTCATCATGAATGGATATCGGTAGCACCAACACCGTATGCAATCCCAGTCGGTTACCTCCCAATACGTCCGTCAACATTTGGTCTCCGACCATAATAGTCTCTTCCGGAGTCAGCCCCATCATACGGATGGCTCTACGAAAAGACGAGTTGGAGGGCTTCCGTGCGGCATGTATAAATTCAATGTCCAAAGGCGTAGCAAACACGGATACACGGTCCATATTGTTGTTAGACACGATGACAAGCTTAAAACCCGCCTGTTTGACCTTCTCAAACCAGGCCACCAGCTCGGGAGTTGCATTCGGCGCTTTTGCGCCGACCAGCGTGTTATCCAGATCCGTAATAATGCCGCGATATCCTTGAGCATACAAACCTTCAAGATCAATATCAAAGACGGTATTCACCCGTAATTTGGGCATCAGCATTTCAAACAACGTCGGTCACCTCAGTTTCATACGACAAACTATACCATATTACTATGGCTTAGTAAAAAGCTATCCGCAACAAACGGACAGCTTTTTCACTAATATATAGCTAAAGATTAAAATAGACGGCATTTGAACCTAATCAAAATTAGACTAGTCTTGATCCTTCTGATCCAACGCAGCTTTTCGTCCCGCCCATCGTTTTATCCATCCTTCTTTGTGTAACAGAGAGGCTTGCTGGCGAACCATATGCCAATCTTCTGCGGTTACGGAGGAGGGACTATAACGCGCTTGTTCAAATCGTCCAAGCAGCTGATGTAAAATTGAAGCGTGTTCCGGTACTTCTAGCGACCATCTATCAACTGATTCCCTCAGCGTCTCGTGACTGGCGCGGACAAATCCCTTTCTTCGCATGTACCTTAACCAGTGTTCAGTTTCGACGACCACCTTTTCATCCGGGGTCAGCGGCTTCCCTCTGCGTAAACGCAGCAGCAAAAAGTGAATGTCTGCCCGATTACGCCAGACGATATAAGCAGCCCACAGCAGCAGAATTACAGCAGCAGAAACTATAATTACAGGATGAATCTTTGAACCTTCCTCCGGATTAATCTGTGGGGTCTGCTCAGGCTGTTCCGGTTCAGACGGATCTTTAACCTCTGGGGCTTCTGGAGTCTTTGAATCCTCCTGTTCCGTAAGCAGCGGCATATCAAAGCCAGGCGTAGCTTCTACAGGAACCCAACCATATTCACCTAAATATACTTCCGCCCAGGAATGAGCATCCGCATTTGTCACGGAGTAAGAGGACATATTTTCGTCACCTTCACGCGTTGTTGCATCATCTGAAAACGTCTGCTGACCAGGTGCATACCCTTTGACCCAACGGGCTGGAACCCCAACGGAGCGAGCCATCATAACTAATGAGGTGGAATAATAATCGCAATAGCCCTCCCGAATCTCAAACAGAAAGGCATCCACAAAATCTCTGCTTCTTTTCCGTGAGAGGTCCGGATTGTTCGTATATGCATAATTTTGCTGCAAATACTGCTGTAGTAATCCGACTTTTTCATATGGCGTTTTCGCCGTTGACGTTACGTTCTGAGCCAAATCACGAACCCGCTGTGGCAACTCATCTGGAATTTGTAGATAGGCTTCCTGTTTGTTTTTTCCGTACAACTCATTAAAAGTTTTTGTGCGTAGCTCTTTCTCAGGGATCACAGGGACATGCGATACCAGAGTATACGTTTTAGGATAAGCAGTTCTTCGGGAGGATGGATTCCAAAGCAGTTCCGCCTGTTCCGGGTTCCAACGTAACCCGTCTGCCCGTGAATCTCTGTCCACCGATTGAACACGCTGCACCGAATAAGCGCCAAACAGAACAGGATAGCTCTGGTCGTTTTGCATCGTAATGGTCTGAACGACCTGCTCAGTCGAATGCCGTGTTTCTTGTGTGTTTTCAAGCTCTGCGGTCATTGACACATCATTTAGCGTTTGATCATCGTTGCCCCCGTCACTCCAGCCTGTACCGGAATACGTTCGTTTTGTTTCCCCCCGCCAATAGCTTCGCTGAGTGGTCGTGATGGTCATGACAGGAGAATAATCGAAATTAAAACCTCCACCCAACCGATTATCCTGGCGACTATAACCCGATGCGGTGTTCATCCGCTGATTCAGTGCCCCAGACCCATTGCTGATCCCGGTGGTGGTTGGGCTATTTCTATGGGTCCACGCTGTATAGGGATCCGTCAAAGCTGGCTGTACCTCGGGCATATTGACACCAGCCATAATAATGAGCGCAAAAATGACCGCAATATTGGCTGCTATTTTATATGGATAGCGTCGAATATGCTTCCATCCTTGAGGATAATGCTGCCGAAAATACTGCAGATGTTGTGTCACCAGCCAACCCATACCAGCAAAGACGATCCAAGCAACCTCCTCCCACAGTACAGTTGGCGTGAAGGAATCAAGCACTGCCAGCGCGGCAATATTAATACCCACAAAAACAAGAATCCGCTGCTTCGTTGTAACGATGAGCGGCACCATTTCAATAACTAGCCAAGCGATGAGGGAAAACCAAATATAAGGAGACATATTGGAAATAAATTGGTCCAGGCGATTGGCTACCCCTCCGAAGGGAAAAATAATGGAGTAAGACACCAATGTCCGATACAAAATAAAAAACAGTGCCGCCGCCTTAACAATAAATTCAATCCAAGGACGAAATGGTAGTACAATCTTCACCAGAGCCAGCATTGTAATGGTCATCAATACAAGTGCTCTTGTCTCTTCCAGCCATAATTCGGAGGCAAAAGAAACCCATTGCATGGCAATAATAATAATCCATAAAAATGTAAAAGCGGGGGCCCATGAACCCTTTAACGATTGTAACCAGCTCTTCATAGCGTCCCTCCCCCCATTACAGCCGGGAGCTCTTCAAGGCTCTCAACATCGTAGCCCTTGATTCCCCGTGCACGAAGCATGCTCATCCATTCTTCAGCTTTTCCCTCAGCAGAACCTTCTCCGATATAGACGTGGCACGGAGTCATCCCCCGGGTATCGGCCCAGCGAAGAAGCTCCATCGCCTGATAATCCTTCAGCGGACTAATCAGTATAAAATAACAGCCTTGCGGAAACTGGCGCACACTGCTTTCTACAGCGGCATTCAAGCTACCTTGTGAAGTGGTGTGTATGTCTACCAAGTGATGCATCATTCGTTGTCGTTCCATTGTCTGCTCACTTGGCTGAAAGACGGTACCTTTCTCTCCAGCTGTGCACAATCCAACCCCCATTCGCTCCCGTCCACCATATTCCAGCAATGAAGCAGTAGAGGATACAGCTAGCTCAAACTGTTCGGCGTTCAGATAATGCTTCATGTGTACGTCCAGTACAAGCATCGTTTTAGGAACTGTCTCATGCTCAAATTCCTTAGATTTCCAGCTACCTGTACGAGCCGTCGCATTCCAGTGGATGCGCGAAAACCGATCCCCATATACATAGTCCCGTACACCGTTAATTTGTGTCGTTTCACGCCGCGTTCGAGTTTGAACGGTCTGCGGTCCAGACATCCTTGAGCGACGGTCATTCATCTGCCAATACGGAATGAATACCGTTCGGGGCAGCACCCGAAATTCACCGCGTGCGTTCAATCTGCCTTTGTGCTCCAACAGACCGAAGATGTCCTCACTCACACATTCAGTTTCCTCAAAGTGGTAGCTCCCTCGCTCTAAAGCGGGAGTCTGAAATGTAAGCTGACCGCCCCCTTTTAGACTGGGAATGACACTGTCCTCAAATGACCAGGATTCACCTGTATGTCGCTTGAGGACCTCACGGACAATGACATAGGGTAACGGAAGAAAACCAGGAATGCTGAGGCTCAGCTTTACATGCACCTGATCTCCCGCATGCAGCAGTTCTCCAAACTCCGAGCCTTGCGAAAGCTGCCGGGAGCCTTGCACACGGCGAACTCCGTTCAGGCCAACGATCCATAAATAAACGATTAACAGCGAAACCATAGACAACAGCATGACCGACGTCTTGCCGCCCTGAAACAACAAATATAGCAGGCACACCACCCATATGACCATCAGAAGCCAGATGCGGCCTGACAGCCGGGGAAGCCTGCGCTTCCTTTTGACCATATTCATTCCCTAAGGACGCTCCATTCGTACGGGTACATGTACCTGCCGAAGGACAGCCTGCAGCACGGACTGGGCATTGGAACTATCCAGACGCGCCTCGGGACGCAGCAACAAACGATGCGTTAGCACATAAGGTGCCAGCGCCTTCACATCATCAGGCAGCACATAGTCACGGTTGTCCAGAAAAGCGTATGCCTTCGCAGCCATTACAAAAGCAAGCGCAGCCCGAGGGCTAGCTCCCAACAGCACAGATGGATGTTCTCTTGTCGCACGAACGATATCAAGTAAATAGGACGTCACTGCTTCGTCCATATAAATTCCTCTAATTTCCTGCTGAATGTCAGCAATCTGCTCCATATGAGCTACAGCCTCCAGACGGTCTGCTGGCTGGCCTGCCTGATGATGAAGCAGCATGTTTCGCTCCGTCTCTATGTCAGGATAACCCAAGCTGATTTTGAGCATAAAACGATCTAGCTGTGCTTCCGGCAGCATATAAGTGCCTTCAAAATCAATTGGATTTTGGGTCGCACACAGCATAAAAGGATGAGGTAACATATGCGTGTCCCCATCCACCGTCACACTGCGTTCCTCCATAACCTCCAGCAGAGCCGACTGGGTTTTCGTCGTCGCTCGGTTAATTTCGTCCGCCAGCAAAATATTAGTCATCACAGGACCCGGACGGAAATAAAAACGCTCGTCCCGTGGATGAAATATGGATACCCCTGTAATATCACTCGGGAGAATATCAGGATTACATTGAACACGGCGGTAATCACCGCGCATGGATTTGGCAAGAGCCTTGATCATTTGCGTTTTTCCCGTACCCGGAACGTCCTCGATCAGAATGTGTCCACCCGCCAGCATAGCCGTAAGCAGTAATTTTATTTCAAAGGATTTACCTAATATACATGATTCCAGATTAGAACGGATTGCAGATACAATCTGCACAGATTCTTGACGTACGGGCATAGCTCTGTAAACCTCCTAGATAGCAACATGTTTCCTATTATTGTACATGAAGGTGGGCACAGAGTACACTTAACCCCCTGCCCATATTATTCAAGCTCCATCCTTCTTTCGATCTTTCATGTGCAGAACAATTAAAAACCCTTCGGTCATTAGATCCGAAGGGTACATGTATACAGTTATTTATTCTACTATGTCAAATCTAAAGTACGCTGTTTTTATATGCTTCCTTTTGGACGTACAAACAAGCATGCCAGAAAAGAGAAAATAATCGCAGAGGAAATTCCTGCACTTGTCAGACTAAAAATCCCTGTAATGACACCCAGCCATCCGTCCTTCTCCAATTCGGTTAATGCGCCGTGTACAAGTGAGTTACCAAAACTGGTAATTGGAATGGTCGCACCCGCCCCTGCAAATTTAATAAGCGGATCGTATATCCCAACAGCATCAGCAATTGCACCTGCAACCACCAACGTACTCATCGTATGTGCCGGCGTCATTTTGAACACATCCATCATCAACTGGCCCACGACACAAATGGCACCACCCACTAAAAAAGCCCATAGAAATATCATACTGTTCCTCCCGCTTCAAAAGCTACAGCATGTGCAACACAAGGAATGCTTTCACCCTGCTGTGTAGTCAAAGGAGATAATAACGCTCCGGTCGCCACGACCAGTACCTTTTGCAGCTCTCCTTTTTCGATTCGCTTCAACAAATGCCCGTAGGTTACAACAGCCGAGCAGCCACAACCACTGCCTCCTGCAATGACTTTCTTTTGCTTATTAATATCGTAAATCAGTAAACCGCAATCATTAAATTCCGTCTGATTCATATCGAACCCATCTTTTTTGAGCAGTTCCTTGGCAATAGGTAGCCCCACTGAAGCTAAATCGCCCGTTACAATGAGATCATAGTAACCAGGATCACGACCAGTATCTCGAAAATGAGACAACAGCGTATCCGCAGCCGCGGGAGCCATGGCTCCACCCATATTAAAAGGATCTTTAATGCCCATGTCCATTACACGTCCAATGGTAGCACAATCCACCACCGTCCCTGACTTAGCATGTCCTACAATTGCGGCGCCGGAACCGGTAACAGTATACTGAGCCGTAGGGGGCTTCTGTGATCCGTATTCATTAGGATAGCGGAATTGTTTTTCCACAGTACAGTTATGGCTAGTCGTACCCGCCATCACGTAGTCACCGGCCTCTGAGTCCACAATAAGTGCGGCTAAGGCTAAGCTTTCCATTGATGTTGAGCAGGCTCCAAAAACACCCAAATAGGGAATGGCAAGCTTGCTAGCCGAGAAGGAGCTACTGATAATCTGATTCATCAGATCACCACTAATAAAAAACTGCACTTCTTCTTTGTTCAAATTGGCATTAATTAGCGCCAGCTCTGTAGAATGCTCAATCAATCTACGTTCCGCTTTTTCCCACGTTTTCTCGTTGATTTCTATATTGTCATAAATATAATCAAAATCTGTGGACAACGGCCCCTCTCCTTCATCCGGGCCCACAACGGTGGCACTTCCAATGATGCGCGGTCTTGATTCAAACTTCCAGGTTTGTCCTCCCTGTCTTCTCATAAGTGATTGCCTCCCACACCAAGGATGGCATATATAACGCCTACGATAAATGCGGCCACCACCCCGAATACGATAACCGAGCCTGCCAGCTTGAACATATTCGCGCCCACCCCGAGCACCAGTCCCTCAGAACGATATTCCAATGCAGCCGAACACATCGAGTTAGCAAAGCCTGTAATGGGCACTGCGGTTCCGGCTCCCGCCCATTGGGCAACCTTATCGTAAACCCCAATACAGGTTAATATGACCGCCAGCAAGATCATCATGGATGAGGTCGGCGGGGCGGCCTCCTTGGCTGATATGTGCATTCCTGCCATAAAAGCCTCCTGAATCGCCTGTCCAATCACACAGATCCCGCCTCCAACCAGAAAAGCGCGTACACAATTGGCAAATACTTTTCTCGTGGGCTCATGCTTTTGTGAAATATTCTGATAGTCCTTCTCATTTATGGACAGCGGCGACGTATTGGTACGAAAACCGCGCTGCCCGGATTTAGCTGGCATCATTCACCACCCCTTATCTGTAAGTTTTCGCGCTTGGCGGTTCGAATTGCTTGGGTCTTTTTCATTATGAGCTTTTTGGAGAAATGTTATGTCAGGAAAATGATATCGTGGACATTCCGTACAAATCCATTCATACTAAATACATGACGACCACTGGTTAATTAATAAGGAGTGAGGTATACATCATGGAATCAAAAACATTGGAATTGTTTAAAACCTTAACGGAGTTTCCTTCCATTCCTGGGCATGAACGAGAGTTGCGGGCATGGGTTAAAGAACGGATATCCGGCTATACCGATGAAATCGTGCAAGATCGATTGGGCAGTCTTTTTGGGGTGCTACGCGGTCAAGAGAATGGGCCACGTGTAATGGTGGCAGGCCATCTGGATGAAGTCGGTTTTATCGTGAATGGTATTACAGAAAATGGAATGATTCGTTTTCAGCCGGTTGGAGGCTGGTGGAGCCAAGCCATTATGTCACAACGTCTTCAAGTATTGTCTCCAAAGGGACCAGTTATCGGTGTAGTTGGCTCTGTCTCGCCTCATTTGCTGGATGAATCGCAACGCAGCAAACCTATGGACATCAAGCATATGTATCTGGATATCGGCGTAGACAGCAGACAAGAAGCGCAAGATCTGGGGATCGTACCAGGAACAGCCATTGCGCCGATTTGTGATTTCACTCCACTGGCAAATCCTAAAAAAATCATGGCTAAAGCGTGGGATAACCGCTACGGTGTAGGCTTGGCTATTGAACTACTTGAAGCGTTACATAAAGAAAAAGACAAGCTTCCCAATACATTATATGCGGGGGCAACTGTTCAAGAAGAAGTGGGACTGCGTGGTGCACGCACAGCGGCCAATCTGATTCAGCCGGATATATTCTTTGCACTGGATTGCAGTGCAGCCAACGATATGGGCGGCGACCCGAATGCTTACGGGCACCTCGGTAAAGGGGCACTGCTGCGGGTATTTGATCCGGGTATGATCACACATCGCGGGATTGTGGAATACGTGCAAGACATGGCGGAAACTCACAAAATCAAGTATCAATATTTCATCTCCACAGGGGGAACCGATGCAGGTCAAGTGCACTTGAGCGGAATTGGCGTGCCATCCACTGTCATAGGCATCTGTGGACGATACATCCATACTTCCTCATCCATTATTCACACTGATGATTATGATGCAGCCAAAGAGCTGATCATCAAGCTGGTTCAAAACCTGGATCGTACAACGCTGAATACCATTCTAGAACGAGTTTAAGGTGTAATAGAGAATCGCAATCTATAAAAAACAGTCAAGACACGTACAACGTGCATTGACTGTTTTTTTAATTTAATAGAAACAAAAGATAGAACATTTCAAATCAAATGCTTATAACGAAGCAAAGCAATCACTACAAGTACAGTAGTTAGAGCAATGCAGACGTTTTCTACCTTCGCTCCCTTCCGGGTTCCGGTACTCATCAATTTAAATCGCAGCTTCCATTTGAACGGTGGCAAAGGTTTAATTCCATTATTCGTCAAGGAATCTGCCAGTAAATGCAGCAAGTACGCCATACCTCCAGCCAGCCATATGCTGTCACCGTGCAAACGTGTCGTACCATAAAGCAGCGCGGTCCATGTGACTGTCCCGTATACCGTATGAGTTAACCCCCGGTGTGGGACTAGCGTACAAATGATCAGCAGACACCCGGCGATATAATTCCACGGTGCATATGATTCTCCATACCAGGCCAGGCCGATACCAATTAGAAAGATAATAACCTTGCGCATGGATCGTGAAGGCATAAAAGAAGCACTGATCATCAGCAAAGCCAACACAAGATTCCATGGCGGCGGAGCCAAACGGGTGAAAAATACCCAACCAGCAGCCCCAATCATTAGAAGCTGTACAAGCCTAAGCATTTTGGTTGGCAGCGCACGGCTCACGAGCATGGAGTTAGGCTCGTCAATATCCGGCAACAGTGAGCCGACCACAGCAGCTGCCACGGCAGCCGGGGTCACTTCGTATCCACTTAAAGCTAACACCGACAAGGAGACCCCGGTTCCAATAATCAAATGGGCTCTTCCCATCATGGTGCAAAACATCCTTTCGTTGCAGCATACAACAGAGTTCAACATCACTCCATTTGAATCAGCATGATTCGATTGTATACGACAAACAAAAGGAGAACAATAGTTCGCTTATTCTATTTAAAAGACTTCATTCAAAAGTCCTAGTTTAATCGCTCTAAATTTCATGGCATTGTCTGCTAACAGGCATCCGCTTCCCATCAAATTTACTGGCGGTACATAAAAGACATTCATCCCTCACTATTATCCCCCTCCTATTGTGCTTACTCTCTAGTCAGCCCTACCCTCAACCATTTCCCAAAAAACAAGACATATGGCCTATGAGTAAGTTGACAAACATCTTCAATATTTTCTTTTTGCCTCAAAGTCCTATTGTACAATTTGAAATATTAGGTAATATAGTGTTTATATTTACTATATGAATCTATTAAATGAATAAGGAGGAAATGATTATGCAAAAAAAATCGGCGTTCCGAAAGTTCAAAACTATCGGTCTGACATCGTTGCTAAGTCTTGTATTATTCGCCCTTCCCGCTTCTGCTGCTTGGAATGATACATACACAGGGTACGCCACATATACAGGATCAGGTTACTCTGGAGGGGCATTATTGCTTGATCCCATCCCTTCGGATGCCAAAATTACAGCGCTTAACCGCACACAACTGAATTATAACGGAATCAAAGCTGCATTAGCTGGAGCCTATTTGGAAGTTCAAGGTCCAAAAGGGAAAACAACCGTGTATGTAACTGATCTTTACCCTGAAGGTCCAAGTGGTGCGCTCGATCTTTCCCCAAACGCGTTCAACCTGATTGGCAATCAAATTGATGGAAAAATCAATATTTCATGGAAAGTTGTCAAAGCTCCGGTTAACGGTAATGTCTCCTACCGTATTAAAGAAGGCAGCAGCCAATGGTGGGCAGCCATTCAAGTACGCAATCATAAATATCCGGTCTTGAAAATGGAAGTTCAACAAAACGGACAATGGCTCAATCTCGAAAAACAGGATTACAACCACTTTCTAGGTACTAACTTAGGAAAACAACCCCTGAAAATACGGATTACGGACATTCGTGGTGTCGTGCTGAACGATACCATCCCAGCTCTAGCGGAAAATGGTATAGGCGGAGCCTATATCGTTAAAGGTAACGTTCAATTTCCTGACTAATTGTAGTACCGTCTTCTTTTCTTCTTTTATTTAAATAGACAAACCCGGCCGGGAACCGACGCAATCCAATGCGTATAAGTGTTCTTGGCCTTTTTACGAAATAATCATTATTTTTCACAAAGAATCGGTTTGTTCACTGTCCTGTTCACAAGATCACACGTATAATGAATACATAAATAGGGTGTACTTTATAGCTACGTGCACACAGACAGGAGGCCTGTTCATATGAGCAATTTCAAAAAGCATCACAAGCTTCACAGCAAATTGCTGGTCAGCATTACGTTATGTATTACGCTAACGTTGCTGGTATCCACCACTGTGTATTATTTTTACTATATTCGCGTGGAAAAGGAGCAGGCATTCGAGGCCAATCACAACAGCTTGACGTTAAGAAGTAAAGAAGTGATTAACATGACATCTATTGCTCAATCTTTGGCATTCCAAATGTATCGCAGCAGTACCCTATCCAAGTTGTTGTATTATCCCAAACCTAATGTATATGATGTAACCGCTGCCATGACTGAATTGAACAATTATCTTAACTCCATGCCGTATATCGAATCCATCTACGTGTTTAATCCTAAAAGCGGCACCTTCTACATTGCGTCCTCACAAGGTCAAAACGGGTTATTCAGCAAACATGAACTGGCTGATACAGATATCATTCGCGTGCTGGATCATTATCAGGACTATAAACCCTTTACGCCTATTCCACGCACGTATCCGCTGCTGACTGCCTCAGACTCCGGAGCTGGAGTAGAGCAATCAAGCCCAGATATCGCAGCCTATACGTATTTATGTTATGACGCAATTAACTCGAACGAAGCGATAAATTCGGCTGTGATTGTGAATGTGTCGGCGGCCTGGATGAACAAGGAAATGGCTTCGAATCCAATCTCAGGCGGGACCGCTTATATTTTAGACGATCAGGGCAGACTGTTGTCTGGTACAACATTGACAAACGAAACTTTGAACGAAAAAGAACAACTATGGTTGCACACGAGAGTCAAAAAACAAGAAACAGGCTATTTTGTAGAGGACTTTCATGGTAAAAGATCACTCATTTCCTACACCTCCCCGGATGGACTAGGTTGGCAGTATATTAGTGTCACACCGTATGAAAGCGTTATCAAAATGGCAAGTGTTATTCGTAATGCGATGTTACTGATAGCCGCTATCATTGCATTGGCAGGATTCGTGGCTTCGTGGCTGCTGTCCAAAATGTTGTATACGCCTATTGGCCAAATTGTTGTGCATATGAATTCACTGGAATCGGAGAAACGAAACAGCATGTACACGATCCGGCAAAACATTTTACGGAATGTGATCCGAGGAATCCGAAATCTTCCTGCCGGAGAAGAACCAGAACGATTACGCGAGCTTGAGATTACGTTCCAGTTCGACAAAGACTACCGCCTAGTGCTGCTGCGTATAGATGAATATGCCCGATGGCAAAGCGAACGTGGACCTGACCTGCTACCCTATAAGTTTGCAATTATGAACATTGCTTCTGAAATATGCGGACAGGCGTACCGGGTCGAGACCGTTGATATGGATGAGGATAGCGTACTGCTGATGCTTAACATTCTCGATCCCGCAGAGCATACAGACACTGTACTGTTAGAAACCTTATTACGCCAAATACGTGAAGCTTGCTTTGAATATTTGAAGCTGAGCGTTTCACTGACTTACAGTGCCATCACGAGTCAACCAGAAAAGCTGCATCTGCTGTACCGCCAGGTACAAGACGCATCTATGCACCGATTTTTTCAGGGGCATGGTTGCATTATTAATGCGCAAAACACTACAGACGAAGATATCCAAAATACTTACGTATATCCAGCCGATAAAGAGAAAAAAATGCTGGATACGCTACTGTCTGGTCATACGGAGGATGCACACAGTATGTTCAAAGAATTATTGATGCATATGGAAAAATATCCGTTTCCCTCTGTTCAAGTGGCAATATCCCGGCTCATCATGAGTGTGAATAATGCTGTTCGGCATATCAGTGAGCTCAATGGATTTGCTGTAGAATCTAAACCTGAATTACCATCCGCAGATCAGTTAGAGACTGCTAAGAATCTTATTGATCATTATCAATTGGTCTTTGATCATATTCGCTCCAGTCTATCGGAAAAACGAAACACGAAACAGGAACGATTAGTGCGGCAAATTAATGAACGAATGGAGCAAGCCTATACAGATTCCAATTTTTGTCTCAATCAGATTGCGGAAGAGCTGGATATGTCGCCGATCTATGTCAGCAGGCTATATAAGCAACAGACTATGTCCACCATCGTGGACGTCATCCAACAACTCCGTATTCGCAAGGCCTGTGAGCTGCTGGAACAGACCGACTGGTCCGTGGCTGATGTAGCAGAACAAACCGGATTTGCGAGCAGCTCTTATTTCCATCGTATGTTCAAGCGTAGCTTGGGCGTAACACCGACAGATTTTCGCCGTTCTAAAGCGAATGCGCAATAAGTAAACTGACATTAAAAAGGCAAGCCTCCAACTTTCTGGAGACTTGCTTTTTTCTTTATCACAATTCTTTATGTTTTATTTAATACCCTTCTCCTTTACATAGGCTTCCCATTGTTTTGTATATTCGGTTTGAATTTTTTCCAGACCAGCTTGGTTTGCCTTTTGCAAGAAGGTCTGTAAGCCTTGATCTACATTGTCGATCAGTCCAGCTTGGAGCGGATACAGATATTGCTTCTCAACCTGTTCTAGAGCTGCTTTTTCTGCTTGGTAGGTCGTGTAGTCCTCTGCAAAGCCGGTAAACAGGTCAGGCTTCTGAATTTTATCCAGCTCGGCAAAAATTTTCTTCACACGGTCAAAGCCAGAATCAAACAGCATGTATTCTGGATTACGCCAAGCCCAGCTGTTCATACCTTCGCGTGAAAATCCATTCGTACTGCCACTACCTATCATTTGGTAGTAACCATCTTTGACTTCGTAGTTTTTGCCCTCAATACCATATTGCGTGAGCAAGTTATAGCGTTTGTCCGTCACAAGCTTTTCATAAAAAGCTAATGCACGCGCCGGATTGGGGCTGCTTTTTGGAATCGCAAAGCCGTTATGAATCGGATGCACTGGAGTTGCATAACCTGTCGTCAAAGGGAATGGGTAATACTCAAGCTTCCAGTCCGGGTGAGATGCTTTGAGCTTAATGACCATATCATTAAACCGGGTTGGATTGTCACCGAAAATACTCGCTGCTTTACCAGAAGTCACTTGATCCTGAAGCGTATCTTTTACGTTTAATACGTTTTTGGGAATGAATCCTTTATCGGCCCAGCGTTTGTAAGTGTTCAGCTCTTCCTTTTGTTCATCCGAGCCCCAAAATTTATATACCTCTGTTGGTTTTTCGTATTTAATACCGATACCGTAAGGCAGTGTGCCCACGCTCTTCGTTACTAACTCAGTATATCGGTCATGCAGATTTCCCTTGATATCGCTGTTCAGCGATACGGTTTTCATATTTGGCTCATGCTGACGTATCCCATCCATATAAGCCTCATAACTTTTCATATCTGTCGGTTTAGGCAAATTGTACTTCTCACGTAAATCCTCACGCCATACAAAACCGTTTGTGACATATTCTTTATATGTGCCAGGCACGGTATAAATTTTGCCTCCGATTTTAACTCCATCCCACATGTCCTGAGGCACAAATTTTTGCAAGGCAGGTGCAGCCTTAGGCAGCAGATCGTCTAGCGGCAGGAATGCACCCTTCTTGGCATAGGCCTGATACTGCGTCCAATCTGCAGTGAATATCAGGTCAATAGGCTGACCAGAAGACAACAACAGCTTATATTTCTGATCCCAGTCTGTCCACGTCGTATAGTTAAATTTGACGGTGGCATTCAGATCTTTTTCAGCTAACTTATTAATCTCTGCCTCAATGGTAGGCAGGTCCTTAGGAGCATCCCCCAGCATATAGAATTGCAGCTGCACTTTCTGGGATTTATCATCGTCTCCATTTGCTTTTTGTGCGCTGTTTCCGCTACCGCCCCCACATCCGGCTAATAGCGCCATGATGACCATTACTGCAACTAGGATGGACATGCGTTGTTTTCTTTTCTTTGTGAATGTCATGTGAATCCTCCCTTTGAAATGGTAGTCTGTTTAAATAAAACGCTTACAAAAAGTGTTGCTGAGATGGCATACCGTCAGCACGTTATGCCATCTCATCCTTTTACCGCGCCAATGGTCAGCCCCTTGACAAAGTAACGCTGAATGAACGGGTAGAGCAGCAAAATGGGTCCAGTAACCACGATCGCCATTGCCATTTTGGTCGATTCTGTCGGCATATCATTGGAAAGGGACACACCAGTACCTGCACCCATTTGAGCGATAAATTGCATGGAGTTAATTACATTATACAGATAATATTGCAACTGGTATTTATGTGGATCGTTAATAAAGAGTGAGGAGGAGAACCAGTCATTCCAGTAAGCCAAGGCCAGAAACAGCCCTACAGTGGCAATACCCGGTGTAGATAAAGGCAGTACAATTCGATAGTAAATTTTAAAATCACCCGCACCATCTATTTTAGCGGACTCGAACAGTTCTTCCGGCATGGAGGAACGAATGAAGTTTTTCATCAAAATGATCAGAAACGGAGTCATCAATCCCGGAAAAATAAGCACTGTATACGTATCGAGCAAACCTAAATACTTCGTCAGCATAATGTACCAAGGTACCAACCCGCCTCCGAACAGCGTCGTAAAGTAAATATAAAATGAAAACGCATTACGGTATTTAAAATCTTTGCGTGCCAGCACATATCCTGCCATTGTCATCAGGAACAGGCCCAACGTCGTACCTACAACCGTAGTAAAAATCGTCACCCCGTACGCCCTTAACACCTCTTCAGGAAAGGTGAACACCGTCCGGTAACCTTCCAGTGAGAATTGCTGTGGTATAAAGTGATATCCATCCCTGATAATCGATTCATTACTGGTTAGTGAAGCCGAAATAATAAGTAGGAACGGGAGTAAACAAGCAATGGAAGCAATAATGATAATCACATAAGAGATAATTTTAAAAATTCGAGTGTATACATCTTCTTTGATCGCCATCCGTTTGGGTCCTCCTTTCTAGAATAAGGCATACTCGTCGTTCAACTTGCGGATGATATAGTTCACAGTCATGATCAGTACAAAGCCGAATAATGATTGGTATACACCTGCCGCCGAAGCCATACCCACATCAAAAGTCACTTTCAGCGAACGGTACACATAAGTGTCCAAAATATCCGTCGTATTGTACAGCACCCCATTGTTGCCGATTAACTGATAGAAAAGATCAAATTGTCCTTTCATAATACTGCCAAGCGCAAACAACAGCAGCACAACGAAGGTCGATTTAAGCATAGGAACGGTAATGTACCAGATTCGTTGAAAAATGTTGGCCCCATCCATTTTAGCTGCCTCATAATATTCGTCACTGATACCTGTAATCGCTGCCAGATAGATCACCATACTGTAGCCAAGATTTTTCCATAAATAGAACAGGATAATCAGGAAAATCCATACCCATGGTTTGTTGTATACATCCACGCGTTCACCACCAAATTGCAGCAGCAGCGTATTCAGGAAACCATTATCATAATTAAATATGTTATACACGATGACACTTAGAATAACGAAAGAAACAAAATAAGGCAGGAACATCACGGATTGAGCAATCTTTTTAAAATAGCGTCCTCGCAGCTCATTCAGCAAAATAGCGAGAACAATCGCTAGCACGTTACCGAGTAAAATAAACGCTGCGTTGTATCCGACCGTATTCAATGTCAGTTTTGTCAGCGTGCCGGATTGCCATAGAAAGCGAAAATTTTGGAGTCCGACGAACTTGGCATCAAACAGGCTGGTATTAAAGTCGAACTGGGTAAATGCATAATAAATACCTACCATAGGAATGTAGGAATTAATGAAGAAAAAAATTAAAGTGGGCAACAACATCAGAAATAATACCCGATTGCGGAACAGCTCATAGAAAAAACCGTGTTTCCTACCCGTTCCCAGCCTCTTACCGTTCAGGCGGGAATCCGTTGTAAGCATTGCAGAATTTTTGGGCATAGGCTGATTCAATGTGAGTCACTCCCCCTCTGTATACGTTGCCGACAGCAAGGTTTGTAGCACCGCCGCCGTATAACTATATTTTATGTAAGCGCATTCAAAATGAAAAGTGAAGCCTCTTATGCTTCATGAACAAAGGAGTGTCCTGAGGAGTGAACAATTCGGATATTTGTGAAGTTTTATATAATATGAGGCGCCTGATCGACGCCTTGAGCCCATTCACAAAGCATATTTGAACGATCTACTCTATTCCTTTTGTCCACCCTGAAAAGTGGTTTCATCCTGTTTCACCCGAAATCCGATTTTCTTGGCCTGCTCCAGCAGCTCAGCGGCATTATCCTGCGGCTTATATCCGATTTGTTCTTCCAAGTAGCCAATGTCATAATAATTATCCGTATTGGCCGACGTACCGTATAAATTAAGATAGCTTATCTCTGGACGAGCTTCGATACAGCAGACGGTCAGACGGATCATATCGCGCTCGGAGATCCAAATATGAGCGGCGCGCTCCGAATGAGGCCGATCATCCCCAGGAAAATTTCCGATACGGATATTAATGGAAGATATTTTGCCCTGATCGGCATACATCCGTCCCAATAGTTCAATGTAGCACTTACTCAATCCATAAAAACTGTCTGGTCGGTAGGGATCTTCTACATCTATGTTTTCGCCTACTTTATAAAACCCTGTGGCATGATTGGAACTGGCAAAAACAATGCGCTTTACCCCATTTTTGACCGCAGCTTCATACAGCTTGTAGGCTCCGCTAACATTGCCAGACAGCACTTTGCCGAGAAAATCCCCTTCATCCTTAATCCATGCAAAATGCAGTACCGTATCCACTCCACGCGTGAGCTCATCCAGTCGTGCAGCATCATGTATATCCATTTCCACAATCCCTGCCTCTTCATCGCTCTTCACATCAGCAGCGGTTATTTCATATTTACCTTCCGCTTGTAGCCCTTCATACAATACTTTCCCAATTGTACCTGCCGCACCTGTAATCAATAATTTTCGTACCATCGTCCGCATCTCCCTTCTTAGCTTGGTTGTATGCTGTCATCCATATCATAATTTTAACCAACTCCCCAGGGAGGAAACCCCTTAAACTCTCGAATTCGGTAGGTCATAACCCACTTAACTGTATCACCTGTCGGCATAGAAAAAGGGACCCTGCTATTGTGCAAGAGTCCCTTGTTGTTACTTTGTTTCAAATTCTATGTTTCAAGTTCTATCTTTCAATCTCTTGGTTTCAACTACTACGCTCAAGCTTGTCGTACTACTCTCGCTCTGCGATTAACCAAATAAATGCTAAGCCCGATTAAGATCAACCCGATAAGCAGGAAAGCCGTAATCGCTTCGCCCAGCACCAACGAGCTGACAAACACCGAGATCACAGGCACCAAAAACGTATAAGACGCAACCTTACTCGCATCCCCTGAATTAACAAGTGTGAAATACAGCAACCAGGAGAGTGAAATTCCCAGCACCGTGCCGAATATCAGCCCTGACACATACGGGACATTCCATACGATATCTGACCAGCTTTCCGTAACCGTTCCAGCCCCCGTCAGCACAATGCCTCCCAGTGTACATTGAAATGCAACCAGCCACAGCGAATCCACACGCTGGTTTACCTTTTTCACATATACCGTTCCCAATGCCCAGCTCACGGCTGTAATAATGGCGATGATTACACCTGCCACAGCCACATGTCCTGAAAAGCCGCCGACACTGACAGCTGCAACGCCCAAAAATCCGATGATCAATCCAACCACCTTGAGTCTGGACATCGCTTCTCCCAGCCACAACCATGCAAAAATACCGACCAGTACAGGCTGGAGATAAACCAGCACAGAAAACAAGCCAGAGGGGACGTACATCAGTCCCACCGTTTGCAGACCATAAAACAGTACGACGTTAAAAATACCTGAAATAGCATACACCCGCCAATTTTCTTTCCAACGAATGCGATTCCATCTCGGTACTAAAATCGCTCCCAATAGTAGACCGCCCAGCAGTGTACGTAGTCCTGCAAACAACAGTGGAGGTGTGAATTCCAATGCGACTTTATAAATGGGCCAAGAAATGCCCCATAATACAACCAGTAGCGCGATCATCATCATCCGCTTGGCTGTCGTTAACTCTCCCATGACGCTCTCGCTCCTCTATGAAAAAAATCACTAGACTTTATATACTACGCCTACAGAACAACTTTATCAACAGAGGAATTCAGTCATTTGCCTATGTTACAATATACCAAAAAGACAGATAAAGCTTATAAGGATAGGAGGTTGTCTGCACTTGATTTATATCATCAAATTTTTGTACAGCTTTGTGCTCCCTCCCGGTTTGTTCATCCTCGTGATGGCAGGGCTCGTGATTTGGCTATGGAAAAGGGCACGTATACCTGCGGTCGTACTGCTTCTTGTCACATTACTGCTGTATGTTTCCTCGACCAATTTGGCTGGAGATTTGTTAATCAGTAGCCTGGAAAAACAGTACCCACAGCCCCGTACCATTCAAGGTGATGTCATTGTCGTACTTGGGGGCGGAGCCACAGAAGGAACCCCTGACATCAATGGACAAGGCAATCTGCTAGGATCTGCGGCCAATCGACTGCTCACTGCGGCCAGATTGCATGAAGCAACAGGCTTACCCATTCTTTTCTCCGGCGGGCAAGTGTTTGGAGACAGTGGTAATGAGGCGAATATTGCACAAAGGCAGTTGCTGGGACTCGGTATTCCGGCAAAGGACATTCTGATCGAAAACCGTTCTTTGAACACACAGCAAAATGCCGTATATACATCGCAAATTTTAAAAAAACATCAACTCAATAGACCTGTTCTGGTGACCTCCGCTTTCCATATGCCACGTGCTGCACTGGAATTTCAGCGTGCAGGCATGCAGGTCATAGCTTATCCTACCGACTATCTGGCAAGTGAAAAGCTGTCACTGTATGCTGGCAAGCTCTCGCCGTCTGCTGGGGCCATGTCTACAACCGGAACAGCCCTCAAGGAACACCTAGGAATTCTTGCATTAAAGCTTAAATAATGTAATATCTATATCGTATAACGGCACGCAACACAAACAAGCGTCTTGCGCTCGCAGGTATAAGCCTGTAAGCTAGCAAGGCGCTTGATCTACCCTTACATATTCTAATCCAAGAAAATATCCGAAATTTGTTCTTCCGATATGACCTTAAATCCTTCCTTTTTTAACAAAGCCGAGGTTACCCCGTTACCAGCTATTTTACGATTTTCGAATGACCCATTATATATTGCTGTTGATCCGCAGGACGGGCTGTTTTCTTTTAAAACAACAAGTGTTGCGTTAACCTCTCTGGCAAGATTCAAGGCTTCATACGCACCCCTAATGTACATATCGCTGACATCGTTGCCTGAGAACTCGACCACCTTGGCTGTGCCGTTCAGCACATCCTCGCCTGTCCCTCCAACAATCTCAGCAGGCTCTCTCGGAGTCACAAAGCCCCCCAAAAGCTCAGGACAGATCGTCACAGCTTTCTTTTCCTCTACCAACTTCTGAATATGTACATCCAGGCTATCCGTCCCGTTATA
Organism: Paenibacillus sp. NMA1017; assembly: GCF_058895805.1. Taxonomy (NCBI): domain Bacteria; kingdom Bacillati; phylum Bacillota; class Bacilli; order Caryophanales; family Paenibacillaceae; genus Paenibacillus; species Paenibacillus sp. NMA1017. The sequence continues at coordinate 752,508 of NZ_JBZXYR010000002.1, forward strand.
TCGTACCTTCATGCCCGCCAAACACGAACTTACCAGAATCATTAGTTCCACCTCATATCCATTGCATTCCTATTAAGTAGTTAAAGTATAAACAAATTTTCTCGTAGAGTCATTGTACGAAAATTTTAACTCGCTTCTACGTCCGCGTTCCGTAAGAGTGATACGTCTTTGCGTGTTTTTTCAGGGATCGCAAATGCATCAGGATTTCATTTTCTATACAACAGGCTGCAAATGTTGCTAGCTTGGTGCCTTTCCCGGTCTGAAAGCTTTCAATGGCCTTCATCAGGCTGATGGTACCGAAGGATATGAGATCCTCCAAATATTCATTGTTTTATCAATTTAAGAAAGGCGGAACGTGTACTCATCCAAAATAACTTGATAAAAACAAGCCTGAGGCGCACGTTGAGTAGCCTCCGGCTTATTTTATATATTGAGGTTCATCCTGCTCGTAAGTAAGAGAAGTTACTCTTGCTATATGTCATAATTTAAGATATATTATTAATTAAATAATCAATCATTTAATTAATAAAAGTTAAGTTTAAAGAGAGGGGAATACATTTGGCAAGACCCATCAATGAAGAAAAAAGACTGGAGCGGCGTAAACGTATCCTAGAAGAAGCTGTTGTCCTGTTCGCAGAAAGTGGATATTCTAACACCACAACGGCGATCATAGCGCAGAGTGTGGGAGTGACTCCTGGAACCATTTTTCAATATTTCCCCAGCAAAGAAGCTTTATACTACGCCGCTGTCCTTGAGCCGCTTGCTGATATTCAGGAGAAATCGCTTGCTTGTCTACAACAAGAGGGGACGCCGGGCGTATTGATTAAGAGCATGGTGGCAGAACAATTCAACCATATCTACTCCTATATAAATGAATTGCGGCTTGTTCAATCTGTCTTAGGACAACGAGTAAGATTCCCCGAACTTACACAGAAGGTCCTTGAAAGTATAAAGGTGATGACAGATGCGATCGAATGCGTCTATGCCAAGGGACAATTAATGGGAGAATTCAACAAAAGCTTTTCTCCAGCAATGATCTCTCGTGCCTATATCTCTTTCTTAAATGGAGTGGGGTTAACTCTTGGAGAAAGTATTATTCATCATCCCGAGTGGGAAAATCTGAAGGGGCATGCCTTTTATTTGTTCGCACCCATACAACCTAAAGAAAAACTGGAGGAGTCTGAATGAGTCAAGCATCATTACAACCCGATCTGACATTTAAAGTTCGCGTGAAAAAACGAAAGAAAATTTTATGGAGTCTGGGGATCGTGCTTTTGCTTGTGACGGCTCTTGTATTTTTTATATCTTATAAAGTAGTAGACACCTTGTTGCACCATCCTAGAGACACTAATGTCAGCTACGGATTGAATATCGATAAAACTCCCTACGAAGAGGTCGAGTTCAAGAGTTTGAAAAATGATAATACGATTAGAGGTTCCTTCTTTCCTGCAAGTGGTCTTTCTGGTAAAGCAAGTAATAAGACGATTATTGTCGTCCATGGATATACGAGCAATCGTTTAGTCAAAGGGCGGACCCAAAAGTTAGTAGAGCATTTCGTTCCGAAAGGCTACAATGTCTTGGCATTTGACCTCAGTTCACAAGGTAAATCCGATGGTGATTTGATTACACTGGGCCTCAATGAAAAATACGATTTGCTAGGAGCTGTAAGCTATTTAAAATCGAGAGACCATACGGGTGATAACATTGGAGTTATCGGCTTTTCAATGGGTGCTGCTACTTCTTTGCTAGCCGCAAGTGAAAGTGATGACATCAAAGCCGTAATTGCGGATAGTCCTTTTCGTAATGCTGGTCTATTTCTGAAAGAGGGTTTGCCCTTCTTTTCAGGTTTACCTGCGTTTCCATTCAGTTATACATCGACATGGATGGCAAATTGGGTCTTTAAGGTTGATCTTGATTCCATATCTCCTATGGATGCGGTAAAAAAGATGCAAGACAAGCCAGTTATGCTCATTCATGGTACTGGAGATCAGCAAATTAGTTATAAAAATACAGAAATTATTTACGAGTCCTTAAAAGATAACCCAAAAGCAGAAGTATGGTATCCACAAAATACGGAGCACATCGATGCCATCAACCATTACCCCACTGAGTATTTCAAAAGAGTAGATCGCTTTTTGGATGAGTATGTAGGAAAATAAATTCAATCCAAAAGAGCCAACTAGTGAAGGAGCTTGTCCTGACCAAGTAAAAATACCCAATAATATCAAGCATTTTTAGCCTGTAGTGTAGAAAATCACTACAGGCTTTTATTGGCGTTTTAAATGAAAATACATAGCAAAATAGTTATTATTTAAGCGAAAAAAAAACGGTGTACGAGTACAGAGCATGTTGATAAAGACAAAAAGACAAGCGCATGCTGTTCACTGGTTAGGAGAAGATCCTTTTTGGAGATTATTTGAACAAAGACCTGGAATCGAATTAATGAACTAGAAAACAACACGTTCTCTACAAGAGCAACAAAGAATAGTTCAGCCCTGTTAAGGGTCTCAAGCGGCTTCATATATCTCCTTATCCATTACCCCTTCTGCTTGTAAAATTCATGGTACAGCTTCATTAATGCACGCTTTTCAATGCGGGACACATACGATCGCGAAATTCCCAGTTCTCGTGCAATTTCCCGCTGTGTTCGTTCTTCTCCTCCGGCTTCCAGGCCGAAACGGCCAATCACCACTTCTTTTTCACGCTCATCTAAAATATCCAGATTGCGATAGATTTTACTCTTCTCGATTTTGAGCTGTACTTTATCTACAATATCGTCCGCCTCGGTGCCGAGGATATCAATCAAAGTAATCTCGTTGCCTTCCTTATCAGTCCCAATAGGATCGTGGAGTGATACGTCTTTGCGTGTTTTTTTCAGGGATCGTAAATGCATCAGAATTTCATTTTCTATACAACGGGCTGCAAATGTTGCCAGCTTGGTGCCTTTCCCGGTCTGAAAGCTTTCGATAGCCTTGATCAGTCCGATGGTACCGATGGATATAAGGTCCTCCAAATCTTCGCCGGTGTTATCGAATTTTTTCACAATATGGGCCACCAGCCGTAGGTTATGTTCAATGAGTGTATTACGGGAGTGTGCATTGCCTTCGGCAAACAGCTTTAGGTGTCGAGCTTCCTCTTTCTCAGTCAATGGCTGCGGAAAGGCGTTGTTTTTCACGTAGGAAACGAGTAGCGTCAATTCCTTGATGAACAGAGCTATAGCGCTAAATAGTCCGGGCACGGATGACACCTCCTGAGGTAGTTGCGAACTTACCGGCCTTTGTTACTTACCGGGCTTGCGGTCTGTTTATTGTATGTAGGCAGGTGCCTATCCGTGCCTGTACTCCGAAAACTGCTCCGTTACAATTTGCCAGATATCTTTCTGGAGCAACCTCCAATACTTAATTCGAAGCGTAGAGATCTCTTCGACACAAATCAACGCCTCCATATAGCCAGAGGGAAACCCGGGATAGCTTTACATTATTCACCACTTGGTTTCCCCATTTTCTTTCAACAGAGTATTAACTTCTTTCTAAATATGACAATGGGAGTGGGGAATAGTGTATAACTAGTATGCATTCCATCATCAAGGAATATATTCATAGATAGTTTCATATAAATGATATACACAACCTTTTCAACACATTCAAAAATTAAACTTAAGGAGGAACTTCAACATGGCAAAATTCAGTCAAAATCCAGACAACTATACTTTTTCCGTGGATCCTGTTGTTATAGCGGAGGAAAATGTTTCAACCAACGGGGATTCCAAAAATACTTTTCCGAAAAATGTTTTAATCGATAATAATCTCTATTGGGAAAGCAGCTTAAGCGGTAAAGGTGGAGAAATCATCTTCAAATTAGATACAGGTAAGACGATCAATGATATTCTTTTAGCTCAGCCATCTTCTCGAGCTTTTATACTTTCATTTTCTTTTCAGGGCTCTAATGACGGAGAAAATTGGTTTAGGTTAGGTGAAGTCGAAACTTTGCCAACCATTGCAAAAACAACCTATCAATTTAGTAATGAGATTCCTTTTTCATATTATAAAATAATTGTACTTTCATCCGGGATGAGTAGTACAACCTCCTATTATGGTATACGATATATTCAGCTAAGAACCGCACTCATTAATGGCGTTCCTGCCTACAGAGCATCCAATCTAAACCCCGCTATTGCGGAATAAGTTAAGTTAGTACACAAAAAAAAGGGGGCTGGCCAACGCCGCCCCTTGATTCATTCTATTTCATTTGAAGCATGTTATAAATCATCTCAGCCGCTTCCGCACGTGTGACCTCCTGTTTGGCACGAAAGCTACCATCTGGATATCCTTGTACTAAATTAATCTCGGTTAGACCAAGTACATCCTTTCTGGCCCACTCTACAATTTGAGAGGAATCTGAGTATGCACTGCTTTCTTGCTGTGGCGTAGCCTTAATAATGTTATTCACCATTTTAGCCGCCTGCTCACGGTTAATGACCCGATCTGGGCCAAATTCTCTATTACTAAACCCGCGAGCGACCTGATCTTTAATCGCCGTTTTGAGCAGATCAACGTACCACGCCGATGGATTGATATCCTCGAAGCCTAAATTCACATCCGTTTCGAGCGGTAATTTCAAGGAACGGACCAGCATAGAAGTGAACTCCATACGTGTTACAGGTCTGTTCGGCTCAAATAGCGTGTGGGTTGTTCCCTTTACTACACCCAAATCGGCAAGCATATTTATTTTTTCTTTATTAAATATCCGATCAATGTCCCTAAAACGATTTGGCTTCTTCTCAACGATTGAATCTTGAATGTGCTCTGTTTCTATCGGTTCCTTTATAACAGGCTGAATCGGTTTTACACTCTCCACCCCTCCTGCTCCGCCACCTACGTCCACAGTATTACCCGTTGTTTTTCCATTCGCTTGTTTTGCTTCTGTGCGTTTCCTTGACTATTTTCTGCCCAAAGTTGAACGGCATACAACTGCTTCTCTTTAAGTTGTCTCCAGATATAGCTTCGATCCTTACCACGATATAGCTCTGTTCCTCCTTCCCTAGCGAGAACGAAAATATCATTTCTATGTTCTGACTCCCAATGGATGATAAACTCACTATTCGTTGTTTCTGTCTTTGAAAACGCAAACGCTGGAGACGGCAGCGTCTCGACCTGACCTTCTGTCTGCTTACCTTCACCACTTGTGTTCAATGGCTTGACGGTAATACGATACAATGTAGAACTATCCAATTCATCTACTTTAAATTCATGGGAGGTCGTATGACCGATAAGCACCCCGTTTTGGTAGACATTGTAAGCATCTGCACCCGGAGCTTCTTTCCACGTAACAACCAAATCGGTATCTGTTACTTCTTTCACAGTCAATCCATTGTCCGGTATTTGACTTGGCAAAGCGCGATGCGTAAAGGGAGCTATATTACCTACCCCCGTTGTATTCACGGCCTGTATACCAAACGAGTAAATCATACCAGGCTGGATATCTGAAAGCTTAATATGAGCATCTCTGGTGTTAAAAACTTCCCCCGTATCTTTACGGGTTACAGTGTATTGATAAGCGCTCTTGATTTCTTCCCAGCTCAGTGAAATCTGGCCATCCTCAAGTTCTGTAACATTAACATTTTGTACTTCAGGAGGAAGTGTCAGCAGTTCACCCAACGCTGGCTGGCTGAAACCACTACTGTTCCCACTGCTCACTTGAAAGTCATAGTTTCTCCCACCTGTTAAACCAGATACAACCACACGTGATTCCGTACTATAAAAATTTTGACCGTTGATCGTTACCTTATATTGAGTTGCCCCATCAACCGGGGCCCATATCAACGTGGCATCGTGCTCGCGAACATCTTCAGTTGCCAGTTGCACAGCCGAATCAGGTAGTGTTAATTCGTTGATAGATGTATCTCTACCCGTGCCACTTCGATTGTAAGCTCGTATTTTAATATTGGCAGACCTACCCGCTGGCAAGCCCTCAAAAGTATAAGAGTGGATACCACGCGCAACCCGCACCTTCGGTTCATCGTTAACATTCAAGATGTATCCTTCAGCCCCCTGCACATCCTGCCACGCAACACCGATAGCATACACATCCTTCGTTACACTGGATAATGTAGTTACTCGATCAGGTAAAGTGATGACTCCCAGATGAGCATAGTCTCCGAATCCTGTTGCATTTTCAGCGGAAACGTTATAACCATACTCTGTTCCCGCCTGAAGATCAGTATCGGTGAATTCTGTATACACATCGTTATAAACCGATACTTCGTCACGTTCTAGGGCGTAGTAGGTGGCAGTGATTACAGAATTCCACTTCAAGTCGATTCCATCTTCTCTTACAGTTACATTCCGGAATCCGTTCGGGCTGTCTGGTAGACTTAGAAAAGATACATGCTTTGCTGCACCCTCTCCAGTGTCATTAATAGCTGATACAGAAACATCGTAATATTGACCAGGCTTCATTCCCGTAATTGGATTATACACATCCTGTGTAACCGTATCCTTAAATATGATTTCTCCCGTACTTACGTCTGCTGCTGTAATATTATATTTGTTAGCTGATGAAACTGGCGTAAAGTCAGCCAAGATTTCTGCAGAATGACGAGAGACAGGTCGTAACTGGATATGATCAGGAGCATCAGGTAACGTTAATACATGGACTCGATTGGAATACGCATTGCCTCCTACATGATTACTAGAACGGACTTCATATTCGTATTGCCGTCCTCCTTGTAGCCCTCTATCTGTAAAAGAATTTGCCGGATGCGTAACATCCCAAACCTCATTAGTTGTTAGATTTCGGACTGTATAAACGTAACCATCATCAAGGCCCGACGGGAGAGTCCACTGCAAATCAGCTTCCGTATTTCGTACGGATGTCGCAAAGAGCACAACCGACTGGGGCTGCTTTTGAATGCGAAGTGCACTGCTGGCCGTTTCATAAATATTACCCACCTTGTCTTTGACCTTGGCATGAACATACCATTCACCTTCATTTGAAAGATCCATCTGGATTGTTGTATCGGCTGCAGTATCCCAGTTTTCAGGTGAATCAGGGCTGTTCGTGATTTTATACTGCATTGTCGACGAGTCAATCCCCGAATGCTGATCGGCATATCGTATCCTCACATGAATAGGGGTATCTTTCCATTCACGCGAATCCGGCGTTAGTCGGATCGTTGGTGGTTCCAAATCAATATAAGACATTACGGATACTGGATCACTTCGATTCCCAGCTGCATCTACAGCTTGGGCAGTCACTTTTATGATACCCGAATCCTTTAATATTCCCAACGAACCAGGCACATAGGCGCCAGAACCCAATTGATATTCAAAATGTACTGCTGTAGTATCCGTCGCACCCGATAGAGCAAACTGCACTGGCTTATTGGTATATCGGGTAGGTGTCGTTACCTCGGAAAACGTAATTTTTGGAGGCGTTGGCTGGGTTCGATCAATCATAACCGATTGAGTCACGATTGGACTAGACACGTCGAGATTATTGATCGTCCGTGCTGCTAATTCGTAAGTCCCTTCTGCGTTTAATGTAAAAGTGCCATTGTATGTCTGCCACTTCTCTAATGGACCCAAGCGATACTGTGTCATCTTAATTCCATTTGTAGAGTCACTTCCTGAATCAATGGTAACATTCACATCACGGTTCGTTGGACCTGTTTCACTAGCCCGGATGACAGGAGCAGTCGGTCCCTTTTTATCAATCGTGATTTCTTTGCTTACTTCTTGGCTCAGATTACCCACGCTGTCAATGGAGCGTGCATAAACCGTGCTTTTGCCATCTTTATTCACATGAAACACTCCAACATAGTCCTGCCAATCTTGATTCACAACGCCTGTCAAACGAAATTGAGTATGGGCTAGTCCAGAATAATCGTCTGTTCCCGGCTGTAATGAAATGGTGTAGTCATTACTATTTCCCGTTGCGCTTAGGGTGGGTGGAGTTGGAGGCATCTTGTCTATTCGGACATTCCCGGAAGAAAGACCACTATACTGATTATTTACGTCCACTGTCCGGGCATAAATTGTATTTACACCATGGTCATAGACAGTGAAAGGCCCGGTGTATTGCTGAAACGCTCCTCCATTTAGGCTATATTCATAGTATTTTAGTCCTTCAGGAGCCACGTCCCCATTTATCCACACGGTTACAGGTTCTTTGGTCCATCCTGTGATCGCTTGTCCCTCTGTACCTGCATGGATCTGAGGTGGTTTAGGCATTAGGTCCGATTTGGGAATAACCCGGATTCCAAACTTGGATATTTCAGCACTTGTCTGTTGGCTATCTCCCACCGCTCTAAAATATCGAACATCTCTTAATGTAATGGAGTCGGTGATATCTAACCATTTTCCCTGATAATATCTATCCGCATAGAATTTCGTTACATTAGTCCATGTATATAAATTCGTCCCATTAGGCCTCCAACTGTCGCCTGCTGCGTTATTAGATGCATATATATCAGTATGATAAGACCCTTCAATGTAAACAAAAATCCTGTAATCCGAAGTCTTAATGGATCTTCCAATATCAATAAAACGATTTGTCGGCTGCGTAGTACCATCACATTTATACCTGGCCGAACCCATGCCAGTATATACTTCCGTTGCTCCTATCCCATTTCCTGACCAAGAACCCCAACTATCACCTCCACCCGGCAAATTGTTTTGGCAAAAAGGGCCCCCAATGATCTCCTGAGCAGCAGCTGATACCCTTTCCGGAAATATGGGAATCATCGTTAATAGTAGGACTACAGCCAAAAATCCATACACCCACTTCCTATACTTCCTTACCCTTCGTTTATTTTTTCGATACATACACTTCTCCTTACTTTATTTTATTTTCAAAGAGTTTTACAAACTCGCTTCGGGTAAAATAGAAAAAGCACCTCAAACGAAGGCGTTAATGCCTAGGTTTGAGGTGCTTCCTCTATATCACGAGTATGTTTTGAAGCTATTATACTTCGTTCCAAGCAGGATGTAAACAGAACTGACAAATTATTTTGAGGATATTAATGAATCTGAACGCCCAAGTTCCGAAAAAATCCTCGCATATTCTGCATGTAAGAATCCTGAGTAGCGGAAGATTCCTTAAGAAGATTTTGCATACTGTTCATAAAAGCAGAAGCAGATGTCGTATCCGCTTTGTCAAACCGATTGTTTAACGGTGTGTTATTTAGCAACTCTGCGTTCTGTCCCGTGCGCTCCTTGTATTTCTCAATCCAATCGGGATGTTGAGGAACCTTTTGCGCAAAATTTAACAGTTGGCTCAGCCCATTTCCTCCACCTTTAATATCATTCATGTACGCTGTATATTTTTGAGGATCGACCTGCTTCATCACTTCCGACAGCTTGACATAATCCTCAGGAGCACCTGACGGACGATCTATTGGAGTCGTGTAGCTAATATCTCCGGTCTTTGGATCAGTGGATCGTGTTAAAGCAATACCAGCGATCTGGTTCATGGTTTCCAGAAATTCTTTGGCCTTGTCGCCTTCCATGTAATGATCAGCAATATACTTGGATTGAGTAACTCCCATCTCCAGCAGCACAGCTCGCTGACTCTCATCCGTTACTGTTCCGTCGACGATAAAATTAGATTGAATCATACTGTACACTGCATTAGACACTTCTTCTGGCTGACCTTCCAGAACCCGGTTTAATGAATCATTGATCTGTGTTGTACCGAAATACGTGGCAGCCTGTGATACAATAGCCCCTTCGGCCAACTGTCTACCAGCTTCACTGATCTCCACGGAGTCTTGAACTACAAATCCGGAGACCTTTTCTTCATGAAACTGGGATGATGGAACTTGCTTGCTTGTCGGATTGATCCGTAAGCTACTCGCATTAAGAATCGCTTGCTGTGCTCTAAGAGGCCCAAAATTCATCCTATTTCCTCCTGTCATGTTTGTAACAGGCAATCTAAGGCGTATGTATAGTGTAATGTGACCCTGTTTCTATATATATCGGACAAAGCATATATGGAATGAATATATGCTTTGTCCCAAAAATGAACAAATATTGAAACGAACTACTTTTGTTTCAAATATAAAATATTCAAGCAACAAGTTACCTAAAGTTTTAGTTTAATACCCCGTCCATCAACCACCATAAATACTATAGGCAAAGTGATATACAATATCCGTGTCTATAATCGAAGTACCTGACACCTGAGCCGCTACCCCTGATAGATCATAGTAGTGTGTAAAACTGATGGCTCCAGACAGGTATTCCGCTATACTTCCAGTGGAAGATGGCAGGGAAAGAGTCACACTAAAGGCTCCATTCTGGTCCGTATAAGCTGTGCCTGTACGAGTACGATTCCCGCTGCCTTCAGTCCAGTTCTGATTCAACCATGTCACATCAACAGGTGCATTTGCCACTGGATAACCATCAGTTGTCTTAACTACACCCTTCACGGTAAGGTTACTGCGTTGATTAACCCGATAATGACGACCATATGAGTAGTTCGGATAATCATTAGGGCCATTAGCAGAATCATAGCCGGTAATTTCAATTTTGCCAGCCCGAAGCACCGGCTTCAGTGTAAGTGTGTACAAATGATTGGGTGAATACTGATTGGTTGTGTACACTCGCACATAGTACGTTCCTGTATTTAAGGTAACATTATGATTCGTTTGTGGTAAAAGCACCATTTGGTTTCCGGTAAGAGCTCCGTAGACTTCCGCTTTGTAGCCATAGCCGTCCGAAACATTGTCAAGCTTTACGTTCAAAGCGTCATAATTGCGGCTGGCAGGGATCGTAACTTGGTACCAGTCGTTATCAATGCCTGAATGAATGGAGCGTGAATTAAGCGATGATCCGCCCGTACTAAAGGTGAAGTTATAGGCATGGAAAGCACTCTCATCTGGTTCATATGCATCGTAGCTGGAACTTGTATCGACCGTTAGATAGAAAGGATCATTGATGCTGGAACCCTTTTTGGCATGGACAGCAATCGCATATGCCTTTTCATATCCGGCAGCGTTGCGGGTTCCTACGTTTTCAGGAAGTGAAGCAGCTCCCTGTTCATAATTGTTAAAATAAGTACCATAGGTGGATGCGTCAATGGCATTAGGATTAATGTCACCTGTCGTCATATCAAACTCATATAAGTATAAGTCATAGTCAAGCTGGGCTGAAAATGGACCATCCAACTGGGACTGCAACAATTCACCTGGCTGCAAATAGATCGGATATAAAAATTGTGTGCCTCCCTCTTGCGTAATCGTACCGGAATACGTAGCAGAGGAAGCTGTGGCTGAAGCAGCCATTGGGCTTTCTTTCAGCGAAGAAATGGATTCCCTTTTCAATGAGGTTGTCTCTGGTGTCTTGAAGTTGAGATTTTCTTGCGTGACATAAACCGAAGACGTAACGCTGTCTGGCTTGTCTGCCCGTGTTAAACGCTTAATTACGTCTTCATTTTCAGTTGTTAGCTGAATCTTGGATTCTACCTTAATTGCTTGATCCGATGCAGCCTCCTTACTTTCACTCGCGTTCGCAGTCACTCCGAAAGCAAACAGAAGCATCATGCTTAACATCACTGCAATAGCCTTTTTGAACCTCTTCATACTGAAATCCCCTCTCAAATAGTTTAAGGAATTCCCGCTATCCCCGGATAAACCAGGGTGATTTCTAGGCTGTATGGCTCTATCATAAATCATCTTTGGTTCTATTGGAATATATTATGCAAAACATTTTCTATTTGTAATCTATGAAAACAAGACCATTTTCTTATTCTTGGTGAATAAACATGAAAAGTCGCTCTTTCAGAAATGGAAAGCCTCAGCTAACCATTCAAAAAAAGCGACTCTCTCATGATCAAAATGACATTAAAGCATTTCTTAGTTTCTCAAGCTGTAAGCAAATAGATAAATAATGTCCGTCGCACTAATCGAAGTTCCATCGACCTGAGCCGCTACTCCTGTAAGATCATAATAGTGTGTGGAACCAATTTCACTTATATAATCTACATTTTTTCCTGTCGATTGCGGAAGAGAAAGGGTCACATTGAATTTACCGCTATCATCGGTATACGTAGAAGCCGTTCTCGTACGGTTACCACTGCCTTCGCTCCAGTTCTTATCCAGCCAAACGACCGTGACAGGCGCATTGGGAACCAGTTGACCATCTGTTGTTTTCACAACACCGTTCACGATCAGACTGCTGCCTCCGTTAATACGATAATGACGCCCGTAAGAATACGTTGGATAATCATAATAGCCATTGGAGTTATAGCCGGTAATTTCAATTTTGCCAGCCCGAAGCACCGGTTTAATCGATAGTGTATACAAATGGTCGGCTGAATACTGACTTGTGCTGTACACTCGTACATAGTAAGTCCCTGTGTTTAGGGTAACATTATGATTGATTTGTGGTAGAAGCACCATTTGGTTGCCCGTAAGAGCTGCATAGACTTCCGCTTTGTACCCATAGCTTTCCGAAGTGCTGTCCAGCTTCACATTTAATGCATCATAATTACGGCTGGCTGGTACTGTAACTTGATACCAATCGTTGTCTATAGCGGAATGGATGGTACGGAAGTTAATCGAGGAGCCTTTGTCGTTAACAGTAAAATTATAAGCATGGAAGGCACTATCATCCGGCTCATAGGCATCATAGTTGGAGCTTACTGCTACAGTTAAATAGAAAAGATCATTAATACTAGACCCCTTCTTGGCATGAACTGCAAGCGCATAAGCCTTCTCGGCTCCGATTGAGTTGCGAGCTCCTACGTTTTCAGGAAGAGAAGCAGCTCCTTGCTCATAATTGTTAACATAAGTCCCGTAGTTGGAAACGTCTATTGGATTGGAATTAATATCGCCTGTCGCCATATCAAACTCATACAGGTATAAGTCATAGTCAAGCTGGGCTGAAAATGGACCTTCCAACTGAGCCTGTAACAATTCACCTGGCTGTAAATAGATCGGATATAAAAACTGTGTGCCTCCTTCTTCTGTAATCGTACCGGAATATGTAGCAGTGGACGCCGACGCTACGGTCGCTGCGGCTTTAGCTGATACTGATTTTGTGCTGGCTTTGAGCGAAGGGGTCACTCTCTTTTTCAATACAGATTTCTGTGGTGTCGCCAAGTTAATATTTTCTGTAATGGTGTACACCGAATCTGCGGTACTGGCAGGCTTGTCCGCGCGTGTTAATTGTTCAATAACACTTTCCTTATCAGTTGTTAGCTGCACATTAGAAACTTCCTGAATCGCTTGATCCGTCCTCTCCCCTGTACTTGCGCTTGCGCTCGCGTTCGCCGTCATGCCGAAAGAAAGCAGAAGCATCGAGCTTAGTGTAACTGAAACCACCTTTTTAAACCTTTTCATACTGAAATCTCCTCTCAAATGTATTAAAGATATTCAGCTATTCCCCAAATATATACAGGAAAAATCTAGGATGTCTATCTTTATCATAAAGTAATTCTGGTTTCAATGGAAGATATTTCTTTAAAGTTTTTCAATTGGAATCCCTTGTATCCAGTCGGTGCTTTGACCTGCGGGTTCCCTCAAACAATCATGGACATAGGCAGCGTGTCGACCGCTTGTAAGTATATTCAAATAATCTCCTGCCCGTAAAAGCATCTGTCCATCAGGGATTTTTTCATCCGACCCGCGCTTGACAGAAACAATGAGACAGTGAGCAGGCCACTGAAAATCCTTGATTTGTGTACCGTCCAAACGCGATCCCTGAAGAATAGATACTTCAAGTATAACTTTGCTTGATAATTGCTCCGTTTCACCACTTGCCTTTCTTTGATGCAAAAAGCGCTCCAGCAGAACTTCATACACGGGATGAGAGCGAAACAGCTCGGCCGTCATGTAGGCAACGAGGCAGACAACACCTGTAGATTGCAGATTAGTGAAATTCCCTGTCATTTCAGTAATCAATATGATTCCAGTAATAGGGGCCTTCAAGCTCGCTGTAAGATAGCCTGCCATTGCCAAAATCAAGAAACTACTTTCGCTAAGCACAGGCATCCCCCATAATCCATTTATGAACTTGCTATACATCACACCAATTAAGGCCCCGATCACGAGCATAGGTAAAAATATTCCACCAGGAGCAGCAGAACCGTAACTGAACATCGTGAATAAAAACTTAAGTATTAAAATAACAAGAAGAAATTTCAACGAAAAACAATCTGTTATCAAATCGTTCACCAGGCCATTTCCGCCCCCAAGCAGTAATGGCATGCTTAGTCCAAGCACTCCAGACATTACAAAAGGAGAATGGGTCTATATGGAGCAGGCCCCACATTCATAAACTGAAAAACGGAACTCATTCCAAAAAACTCTTTGGATACAAAATCAGCTACCAGTGATGAAGCGAGTGACGCAATCAGGATAAGAGGCGAGAAATTAGCTTCTCTTTTTCATTTCACGCAATTCCAATCGTACATCACCCCTATGCTTTGTTCCCCACATCTATATTTCTATCTTTACATGACAAAGAAGAAGCCTTACTACATAAGACTTCTCACCGCATAAAGTGCGAATCTCATTTTTTAACTCAAAAAACGGAAGCAAATAGGCGTGAATTTCTAAAATCCCGCGCCCTACTTAAGGTGCGAATGATCCGGGGTTTTTATGTGCGCTTGGGGTTCGCACCAGATTAACTTTCCTGTTGTACTTATGTTAAAGAGCAGATCAATCAACTTAATTTCGACACTATTTTACCACAAAATTCCTACCATTCTCTTATTTATACGATATAATTAAACAATATGGATAGTTCTTTCTGACTATTATATGAATCGGATTACCCATAAAATACATAAAAAAGGGGAATACAGATGAAAAAACTTAGCGTGTTTATGTTAGTATTATGTTGCTTCTCCATTTTGGCCGCCTGCTCTACAGATCCGGTTAAAAAAGATTTAATTACTTATATCAATGATGGAATGCTTCCCTTGGGACAGGATGAAAAAGCAGTAACTGAAAAGTATGAAGCCGCGACCGGAGATAATTACACAGATGATCTAACACTATATAATACTTTAAATGATGAAATCATCCCGGAATACACTAAATTTGTCGATAAAGTAGAAGCTGTAAAGACGGAAACGCCTGAGGTAAGAGCTGTTCACGAAATCTATATCAAGGCCGTTAATACCCAAAATGAAGCCTTCATTAAGTTGGTAGATGCGCTGGATAAACAGGATCTGAACTTAGTCAATGAAAGTAACGCCAAGCTTAGCGAGGGTAGAAAACTATTCAGAGATTTTGAAGAACAAGTCAAAACACTTGCCAAAGAGCATGATGTGGAAATGAATAAGAAATAAATAAAAAACTCCCATTATGGGAGTTTCAGATTGTCGAGAAACCCCGTCTTTTTGAGACGTGGGTTTCTTTTTCCTTGCACCATAATGGTCTGGTATCTGGAAAAACGGGGTGTTA